>DATJNV010000189.1:0-16956 GCA_035507705.1 Acidobacteriaceae bacterium | reverse complement strand
TCGCATCTGGAATGATAGACAGCGGAACTGAGCAACTCCTGGCATCGGACCATTTTTTCGCAAAGATCACTCACCGGAATTTGCACGTAGCACTGGCTTGGGTGGGGGGCATAGTTAACCGCCACGAGAAGAGGCGGCTCGTCCGGGGCTTGCCACAAAAAGCAGATGAAACTGTCCCAGGTCCAGTTGCCGTCCCATGCTGCCGAACAATGCAACAGACGCCAGGAGCCGTCGCGTACCTCAGGCCGGCACGCGCATTGGAGCAGCCGGTCATAGAAATCCTGCACCTGAGGTTGAGGAGGTTCGTTGGGGCCCCGGCCCAGATGCACAGAGAGCTTCTTCGTTCTGCCCTCAAGTTGCCCATCATGAAAATAGCGTAAGCCCGGAGACAGGTAAGTCAGTACCGCAGCCGGCTGGTGTACTTCCCAAGAAAAGATTGCCGCGGCGCGAGGCTCATCATGGTTTTCCAAAAACTTCACGGATTTTTGTTGAAAACCGAGATCCGCTCCGAAGTGTTCCCTGACGGGCCGCGCATACCCTTCCCGCAGCCGGTCGTAAAGCTCCTTGTCGTAGGTGTAATCGAAGCCTTGCTGTTGCAGCGTAGATTCCAGTCCCCAATAAACCTCGGCCATGAACAGGAATTCCGGATGTTGCGCGCGCACTGCACGGATTGCGTCCGGCCAGAAGGATGTTGCTTGCAATCCCCAGGTCCGCTCAAAAACCTCCGGTAGAAGCAGCATCACCATGTCGCAACGCACACCGTCGCAGAGTGATGCCACCCGGAGCAGTTCCTGTCGCATCGCGGCCTGCAGCGTGGGTTCCGCATAGTTCAGTTGCAGTGTGTCCGGCCATCCTGGAAAGTAAGGATCGCGGCCATGAGCCAGCACCATCGAGCCGCGCGAAGTTCCCATGCGAACGTAGTTCTGCGGTTCGCGGCCGAGCTTATGCTCGTCCCCGGCCATGTAAAACTCCGGATGCTCCTGGACCCAGGGATGATCGAGGGCTGTGTGATTGGGCACAAAATCCAGCATCAGGCGCATCCCGCGTTTATGCAGCCTCTCTCGCAAACGAATGAGAGCCGCGTTTGCGCCGAAGTCGGAATGGGCAGCATAGCTCGTAACAGCAAAGCAGGACCCGCTGATGTCTTCAGGTCGAAGATCGGGAAGTATCTGCCGGAATTCGGCTTGCCAGTCAGGATGGTCCCTGGAAATATTGCGTCCGGCTGCTCCTGTCTGCCAGATACCCAGAAACCAGATCCAATCAAATCCCCACGCTGCCAGTTGATCCAACTGCGCGTCCGGTATGTCGTCCAGGACCGCGTGCCTGCCGACTTGCTCCGTAAGATGAGTGAGCGCCACGCGCGTGTGGATTTGATAAAGCGAAGGATTCTTCAAGTCAGCCCTCAGCTCAGCTTCATGAATACACAGTTAGGAGAGAAAATCGGCAAGGCAGGTCAACCTCACGGTGGGGACACGCATCCATTGCACAGTATAAAATCTGTCTCGATTTTGCCTGATCAGCTCAATGGCGGTTAGGTAGACGAGAAAGGATCTCGTTTGCGCCATTCCATGCATTGTTGTCGCCTCGCGAATTCTCCTTAGCTGTCGTCCTCCATTACCATGGCCTACCCAAATCGGCCGGTGATGTAAATCACAACTCTTTTACAAAGTCTGGGGTAGATTGCAACGCAAATCTCCTTGGGTGGCTACCTATGGCTGACAAGAGATTCTTAGTCGTGTTTCGCCCGCCAAAACGGGGTCGCCAAGAGGTCATCGCCTCGAAGGCGGAAATACACGGTGACCACCTTGCCCTGATCAACTCGGAGGGCAATCTGGCGGCTTTGTTCCTGCTCGATGTTGTCGAAAGCTGGAACGAAGTCGAACCGCCGCCTTATGAAAATGGAGCATAGCTCTCGTTCCCCTCTTTCTAAGCTTTGTTTCCATCCTGCAATGCAAGCCCATAGTGCACGCTGTGGCGGTGTTTCATACCACCGCGCATTGACACTCTGCCGCGAGGCGGTCCAACATTAGGCCCTGGACATATTGCCACTGCGAGGAGTTGTGTAATGCCCATCACCGAAACAGAGACGACAGCCACCATACGCAGGCCGGAGCTCAGTGCGGCTGCAGCCGCTTTCCTGGCCAAGAAACACCAGATGCTGATTGACGGCAAGTGGGTGGATGCCCGTAGCGGCAAGACCTTTGCCGTGGAAGATCCCGCGACTGAAGAAATCATTGCTCACGTTCCCGCAGGCGACAAGGCGGATATCGATCTTGCAGTCGCGGCGGCTCGCCGTGCCTTTGAGGGCGGGCCGTGGTCCCGTATCTCGCCGGCGGCGCGGCAGCGTCTTGTCTGGTCGCTCGGCGACCTGCTGGAAAAGCATGCTGACGAGTTTGCCGAACTCGAGGCCCTGGACAATGGAAAACCGTTTACGAATGCGCGCCGCGACGATGTCGGCGGTTCCATCGAGATGTTTCGCTACATGGCTGGGTGGGCGACGCGCCTGAACGGAGAACAGATTCAGGTTTCCACTCCCGGCAACTGGCACGTCTACACCGTTCGTGAGCCGGTCGGTGTCGTCGGCCAGATTATTCCGTGGAATTTTCCGCTGATGATGGCAGCCTGGAAACTCGCGCCTGCGCTGGCGGCAGGATGCACCATCGTGCTCAAGCCTGCCGAACAGACTCCGCTCTCGGCGATCCGAATGGGGGAGCTGATCCTCGAAGCCGGTTTTCCCGATGGCGTCGTGAACATCGTCACCGGCTATGGCGAAACGGCGGGCGCATCCCTGGCAGAGCACCCCGACGTCGATAAGGTCGCCTTCACCGGGTCTACCGAAGTTGGCAAGCTCATTGTGAAAGCAGCTGCCGGCAACCTCAAGCGCGTCTCCCTGGAACTTGGCGGGAAATCCCCGGCCATCGTCTTCCCCGATGCGGATCTCGATCTTGCGATTGCCGGCACGGCCAGCGCCATCTTCTACAACCAGGGCCAGTGCTGCACCGCGGGTTCGCGTTTGTTCGCGCACAAATCCATCTTCGACAAGATTGTCGAAGGGGTCACTCAAGAGGCCGGCAAACTGAAAATTGGCCACGGCCTGGACCGCTCGGTGAACCTCGGACCCCTGGTCTCCAAGGAGCAGCACAACCGTGTGACCGGCTTCCTTGAATCAGGCCGGCAGGAGGGCGCGGAGGTGGTCACGGGAGGCAAGGTCGTCGGCAAGCAGGGCTACTTCGTGGAACCAACCGTCCTTGCTCGTACCGATCGCAGCATGAAAGTGGTGCGCGAGGAAATCTTCGGTCCAGTGGTCTGTGTCCAGTCCTTTGACGATGCTGATCTGGACTCGGTGGCCAAGTTCGCCAACGATACTGAATACGGCCTATCCTCCAGCGTCTGGACGCAGAACCTGAAGGCTGCCCACATGATGGCGCGCAAAATCAGGGCAGGCACGGTCTGCATCAATGCCCACAATTACGGAGATCCGGCATGGCCATTCGGCGGTTACAAGCAGTCCGGATGGGGTCGAGAAATGGGCAAGGAAGTCATGGAGCACTACACCGAAACCAAGGCGGTTGCCGCCCGGCTCTAGGTCGCGGCACTTTCGGCTTGCTCTGCGGCCCGGCTCTTTGCCGGGCCGCAGCATTTCACGTCGGGAGCTTGTCGGCGTGTATGCGGCAGGTCAAGAGAGGAATGAACATTAGCGAGAATTGTCATCCCGTCCGAACCGGAGCGACCTGCTGTTTGCTCATCTCCCAGAGAATTTGTTCATTAGGAGCGAAGCCGAGGAATCTGCAGATTTTCCCGGTCGATGCCTATCGCCCGCCAACCAGCTTGTTTGATTTGAAGCTTACGATTTGCGCTTCCCCCTACTGGCCGCCCGAGAAGGTATTGCAGGCGTTCACCTGTCCGGTCGTATATCCGCGGTTGAACCAGGACATTCGCTGTTCCGAGGACCCGTGGGTAAAGGAGTCCGGCGTGACGTAACCGCGCGACATCCGTTGCAGGCGGTCATCCCCAACTGCCGCCGCGGCTTGCAGGCCGTTTTTGATATCCGCCTGGTCAGTGACTTTGCGGTCCGTAGTCGAGTGTGCCCAAACGCCCGCAAAACAGTCCGCCTGAAGCTCCATGGCGACGGAAAGCGCGTTGCGCGCTCCCGGGTTCTGCTGTTGCAGTCCACGCACCTTACGTTCGATGCCCAGCACATTCTGCACATGGTGCCCAATTTCATGTGCAATGACGTAGGCTTGGGCGAACTCACCGGACGCCCCGAATCTCCGCAGTTCATTCCAAAAGCCTAGATCCAGATAGACCTTCTGGTCGGCGGGACAGTAAAAAGGCCCGGTTGCCGATTGCGCTGCTCCGCAGCCGGACGATGTATAGTCCGTGAACAATACCAGCTTCGCTCTGGGGTAGCGAATGCCCTCCTGGGCGAGGATGCGTGTCCAGGTGTCCTGAGCGTCGCCCAGCACGAAAGATGCAAGCTGGGCCGAGCGATCCTCCTCGGGAGACGGCTGCCGGGGAGCACTTTGTTGCACATGCGAGCCCCCGCCGCCCGAAAAATAAGCGCCGATGTAGTTGCGTCCCGTGACCAGGCTGATGACCAGAAGGATGAGGAAACCTACGATTCCCAGGCCGCCTCCGCCGAAACCGCCCCCCGACTGGCCGCGGCGGTCCTCGACGTCGCTGCTCAGACCTCCCGGTGTCCATCGCATAAGTGCTACGAGTGTAGTACGAAGCCTATGTAGGTGCGGGTGAAAAATAGGCCATTCCTTTTGCTATCCTCCAACGGCCATAAAAAATCCTTTGATTCCCGCAAACAGGAGCCTCCGTCGCACGTCAATCTGTGTAACTGTCTCTTCGTGGGGTATCCCGGGCTACACGCCGGAAAGGGGTAGCGCTTGAAAGCCAGGATCTTGATCGTAGGGGACGACCCGGTTCTCCTGCATACCCGCGCCCAACTGCTGCGTGATTGGCATATCAGGACTTCAAGCTCGCGTGATGCGGAGCAGGCGATGCGTGCTCAGGAATATGACCTCTTCATCTTCAGTCAGACTATCTACGAAGAATCGGCCAGGAGCTTGATTGCTCAGGCTCAGCGACTGCATCCCCGCACCAGTATCCTGGCGATCCGCTCCGGCGAGGAGCGGCAGCTGGCGTCTGCCACTTACCAAGTGGATTTGCGCAACCCGGGAGGGCTCCGATCCGCCGTCGCCGAAGTTCTTGAGCGTCGCCCGGCCTACATGAAAGCCAAGGCAATCCCCAGGAGCACGGCCAGCACATGAAAACCGTAGCTGCGAAGCACTTGAGTTGTTTTTGCGCCGCTCGATAATCCCCCGTTCTCGGGGGCAGGCGGATTGACAGGGTCGGGGGAGACCATCGCAACCTCTTTCCGTTCCTGAGATTATCGACGCAAATAACGGGAAAGAGTCGCTGTTCCATCTACACCTTTTGTGCAGCCTCACGATCCAGGGGCTGGGTAAAAGACAATGTAGTTCCGATTGATATAAAGCCTGTAGCGATTGGGCGTGGTGTCGGCCAGGATCTGCAGGGGAGTTGGGCGCTTCAACGCGGCGTCGTGTGTGCCTTCGATTGTCATTAGGTCGTGTGCCCCAAGATCCATCACCACAAATCGACTTCCTTCTACGAAGCCCACTCCGTAGGCTCCCGGTTTGAGTGTCTGCCCGCCGACGTTCAGCGTGACCTCGGTAATGAAATAGGCCTGATATTTCTGCTGCACCGCAGTGGAGTAGCCTGAGGTGTCCACCAGGGCGCAGAGCACTAGCATCCCGTCGGCCAGCTTGATCCCTCCGGAATTTCGCGTCTGGATACTGGCCACCTGACCACGAAAAAACACCGTTGCCGGTATCAGATTGACCAAGTCTTGGGGTTTGAGTATGGCCGCATTGGGGTCGGCCGCCGCCATCGGTGTTGGGTAAAGAAATACGGCGACGAATGCCCACAGCACAAGGGTCACGCAGGTTTTCCGGAACCGCACAGGTCTCCTCTATTGGCGGTGAATCGCCGCCTTTTGACAGAACGAATGTACCACTGCACAGTCCCGGTTTCATGCGACACCGCCGCGCCGCCCGGCATCCTAGCTCTGTGCCCCTTAGGAAGCTGGTAAGAAATCCGCACTCTGAGCCGCCTGCAGCTGGGACACAGCAAGCCCAGACCGACCTGGAGCGTCCCACCGCGAATGAGATTTACGAGCAGGTTTCGCGTAACGCGCGCCATGAGTTGGATCGCCCGGCGATCGGCCTCGCCATCTCCGGATTGGCCGGCGGAATCACCATGGGCTTGACCGCCCTCAGTACCTCCATCGCCCTGGTTCAGCTGGGTCACGTGCCGGCCGCAAGATTTATTGCCGACCTCCTGTATCCGCTCGGATTCATTGCCGTCATTGTAGGCAGAGCTCAGTTGTTTACCGAAAACACCCTTTACCCGGTGGCGCTCATGCTCGCCGAACGGCGTCACGGGTGGCGGACACTCCGCTTGTGGGCAATCGTTTTTCCCAGCAATGTGCTCGGAGCCTTCTTCTTCGCCTTGCTTGCGGTACGAACAGGCGCCCTCCGTCCGGACTTTGTCATGGCCATGACCCATCTTGGCGTCGAAGCCGCAGTCGGCACGGGGAGCCGCGTGTTCTGGAGCGGCGTCATCGGTGGTTGGATCATTGCCCTGGTCGCGTGGCTCGTGAGTGGCAGCCACTCCATCACCGGTTCCGTCATGCTGATTTGGCTGTTGACCTTTGTGGTCGGGCTTGGCGGCTTTGCTCACTGCATCGCTACCAGCGGTGAAATCCTAGCGGCCATCCTCGACCATCAGCTGCCTGCGTCTCGCTTTTTCGCCTGGCTTGCCCCGGCCACTCTGGGCAACATCTGTGGTGGAGTGCTGCTGGTGACTCTGTTGGAGTACGGCCAGGTTAAGGGCGGAGAAGAGCACAGCTATTATCGTTCTTCCAGCCACGCCAGTTGATGCATGTCTTTCTTAGGACATCAGGCGTCGGGGTGGCAAAGGACGCATTTTCTGTGACCGGGAATCCCAGCTGCAAGGCAGTTCATGATTATCGAGAATGACAAGCGGGACAATAGAAATGAGCGAAACCAAAAATAATACTCACCCTCCCATTGAAAGCTACGCCCTGATCGGCGACTGCGAGACAGCTGCACTGGTGGGCCTGGATGGCTCCATCGATTGGTTGTGTTGGCCCGATTTTTCTTCTGACGCGTGTTTCGCGCGGCTGCTTGGAACGGAAGACAACGGCCGCTGGCTTCTCACGCCCGCCGTCGCAGTGGAAAAGACCACACGCAAGTATCGCGACCACACACTCATTCTGGAGACTACTTTCGAGAGTGCTGACTTCGCGGTGATGCTGATTGACTTCATGCCGATTCGGGGCGTCAATTCCGACGTTGTACGTATCGTGAAGGGGATTCGCGGAGCGGCCCCGATGAAAATGGAGCTGATCATTCGATACAACTACGGAATCACCATTCCGTGGGTCACCAGCACGGACCAGGAACTGCACGCCATTGCAGGTCCTGACCTCATCGTCCTCCGAACCAAAGTGCCCCTGGCCGGGAAGGATTTCACCACGGTCAGTGAATTCACCGTTAACGCAGGAGAAAGCATTGATTTTGTAATGACCTATGGTCCTTCCCACCTTCATGTACCCCGCGCCATCAACGTAGACAAAGCACATCAGGACACCCAGGCCTTTTGGGAAAATTGGGTGGCACAGGGCAATTACCGCGGCGAATATCGATCTGCTGTGGAACGCTCTTTGATCACTCTCAAAGCCCTTACCTATCGGCCAACTGGTGGCATAGTCGCTGCGGCAACCACCTCACTTCCCGAGCAGTTGGGCGGCTCCAGAAACTGGGACTATCGGTATTGCTGGCTCCGCGATGCGACTTTCACTTTGCAAGCCCTTATGTCCGGCGGCTATTACCAAGAAGCAAGGGCCTGGCAGCACTGGCTGTTGCGCGCCATTGCGGGCAATCCCGATCAGGCTCAGATTATGTACGGCATCGCCGGCCAGCGGTACCTGCCGGAACGCGAATTGAACTGGCTTTCCGGGTATGAAGGCTCCAGACCGGTTCGCGTTGGCAATGCTGCCTCAGAGCAGCTTCAGCTCGACATTTTCGGAGAAGTCATGTCCACGTTCCACCACGCGCTCGCTCGTCTGGGCAAGGACGGCGATCTGTCGTTTTCCATGCTGCGCGGTTTGATGGGGCATCTGGAAACCATTTGGCAGCAGCCCGATGAAGGCATTTGGGAAACCCGTGGTGGCGCGCAGAATTTCACCTACTCCAAGCTCATGGCTTGGGTTGCCTTCGACCGGGCCATTAAGGTAGCGGGTGTGTTGCATGCCAACGCTCCAGTCGAAGAGTGGCAGAAGGTTCGGGCAAAGATTCACGACGAGATTTGCAGCCACGCCTACAACCAGAGGTTGAACGCTTTCATGCAGAGTTACGGGTCAGAACATCTCGACGCCGCTTTGCTGCTCATGCCTATGAGCGGATTCCTCCCCCCGGAGGATTCGCGTGTCCAGGGTACGCTCAAGGCAATCGAAAAGTATCTGATGGTGGATGGGTTCGTCATGCGCTACGACACCGAGAAGTCTTCCGACGGCCTGCCCCCGGGGGAAGGCGTCTTTCTTGCCTGCAGTTTCTGGATGGTCTCCGCCTTGAAGCTGCAGGGGCGCGATAATGACGCAAGGAAACTCTTTGAACGCATCGTGTCCCTGGCCAACGACGTTGGATTGCTCTCTGAGGAGTACGACACGCGCGCAAAGCGTCTGGTAGGAAACTTCCCTCAGGCTCTATCGCACATCGCCCTGGTGAACGCTGCTGTCCATCTGGCAGAACCCTCTGCCAGGTAGGCGGCAGGCATTCAACCCCGAAACCGCACTCTTACTTCATTGCTCGCTACGCCAGGAGGAATAGCATGCACTTATTTGAGGTCTGGGCACCGCGCGCCCAAACCCTGGAAGTGAAAATCGGAAACAAGAAATACCCCCTGGCGCCGAAACAGAGGGGTTGGTGGGCCGCTGAAGTGAAAGAAGCCGGTCCCGGTACCGATTATGCCTTCGTGATCGACGGCCATGAGCCCGCTCTTCCTGATCCGCGCACGCAATGGCAACCCAGGAGTGTCCATAGTGAGTCCCGGTTGGTGGATCACTCCGCCTTTCGTTGGAGCGACGCAGGCTGGCAGGCGCCTCCGCTCTCCAGCGGGCTTCTTTACGAGCTTCATCTTGGCACCTTTACACCGGAGAGTACGCTGAAGGCGGCCGAGTCTCGCCTCGACTACCTGAAGGACCTGGGTGTAACCCACCTCGAGCTGATGCCCATTGCAAATTTTCCTGGCAAGCGCGGATGGGGTTACGACGGCGTGGATCTGTATGCAATCTACAACAGTTATGGCCAGCCCGATGACCTGAAGCACTTCGTGGATAGATGCCACAGCAAAGGTCTGGCCGTGGTCCTGGATGTGGTTTACAACCACCTTGGGCCGGAAGGGAACTACCTGGAAAAATTCGGGCCCTACTTCACTTCAAGCCATTCCACGCCCTGGGGTGGAGCTGTCAATTTCGAGGAGGCCGGTTCGACTGAAGTCCGCCGCTATTTGATCGACAACGCCCTGATGTGGTTCCGCGATTACCACATGGATGGATTGCGCCTGGATGCGGTGCACGCATTCGCTGACCGCTCGGCAATTCATTTTCTCGAACAACTCAGCAACGAGGTCAGGCAGCTCGAAGCTCAGATGGGCAAGCACTTTTACCTGATCGCGGAGAGCGATCTGAACGATCCCCGGATCGTCAAAGCGGAAGAAGCGGGGGGGTACGGCCTCGATGCCCAATGGAGCGATGATTTTCATCACGCTCTGTTTGCGGTCATCTCCGGCGAAAGAGCCGGCTACTACGCGGATTTCGGAAGCCTGGCTCAGTTGGCCAAATCGTTGCGCCATGTCTTTGTCTACGACGGTATCTACTCCGAATATCGCAAGAGAATCCACGGCCGTAAGGTTGTTGGATTATCAGGCCATCGCTTTATTGGCTTTGTGCAGAACCACGATCAGGTCGGCAACCGTGCCCAGGGCGAACGGATTAGCCATGAGACCGGCTTGGGCAGAGCGAAGGTTGCCGCCGCACTTGTACTGACCGCGCCGTTCATCCCCATGCTGTTTCAGGGAGAGGAGTTTGGTGCGTCTGCACCTTTCCTCTACTTCACTGACTATGAGGATCCCGAATTGGGACGGCTTATTTCGGAAGGCCGCAAGAGGGAATTCGCGGCCTTCGGATGGGCTCCCGAAGAGATCCCGGATCCTCAGGATGAGAAAACCTTTAATCAGTCCAGGCTCAACTGGGACGAATTGGCAAGCGAACCCCATGCCTCGTTGCTGCAGTGGCACAAAGACCTGATCCAACTACGTCGAAGCCGCAGAGAGTTGACAGATGGAGACCTCAATGCAGTTCATGTGCGCTTCGATGAAGAAGCTCAATGGCTGGTGTTGCAACGGGGACGGTTGCGCATCGCTTGCAACCTGGGGCAACAGCCGGTTGAAATCGAAATCGGCGATCCCGCCCAGCTCCTCCTGGCCTCGGATCCATCCATTGCGCTCAGCGGCGCGAACGTCAGGCTCGGGCCTGACAGCGTGGCGGTCGTCGCTTTGCCGTGAAATGCTTTAGACTCAGTGCAATAATCAAAACGAAATCGTTTCTGCGGAACTGAGGAAGTTTGCCTGTGAGCCGACCGGTTGTGCTCGTCTGCCTCGCTGCGAGCCTGTCGCTCACGGCGATGGGTCAAAGTGCTGCCTGGCAACCGAACCTCACTCATCAGCAAACCTACACATCGCATCGCGCCTCGAGCGCAGACCCCACCGGAGCCAATGTCGACAGCCGTAAAGTTGCTCCGGGAGAAACATATACCGTGCTGGACGTGAACGGTCCGGGCCTCATCTCCCATATGTGGTTCACCATCGCCAGCTCTGAGCCGTATCATCTCAAGCGCATCGTGCTCCGGATCTATTGGGATGGGGAAGAAACCCCGAGTGTCGAGGCGCCCATCGGCGATTTTTTCGGTCTGGGTCTCGGGTACTACCATCCCTGGCAATCAGAAATGCTGTCTGTGGGAAGTGTGAAGGACCTGAACTGTTTCTTTCCCATGCCATTTGCGCGCCACGCGCGAATTACCGTCACCAATGAAGGCCGCCAACTGGTCAAGGCGCTTTACTACAACATCGACTATCGGACGGACGAAACCACACTTGCCCCAGGCACGCTCTATTTCCACGCCCAGTATCGTCAGGCGCAACCGAACCATGGCTGGACAAATAAGTGGAAGAAAAACTCCGAGCCCCTGGTGAACAAAAAGACCAACCTGACCGGCCAGGACAATTATGTATGGCTGGATGCGAGAGGCACGGGCCAATACGTCGGTGTCACCATGTCGGTCTTGCAAAACCAGGACGACTGGTGGGGCGAGGGCGACGACATGTTCTTTGTGGATGGCGCGAAGAAGCCGACCATTGCCGGCACCGGTGCGGAAGATTACTTCCTCGGAGCCTGGGGATTCAAAGACCACCCGTTTTCTTATCAGATGTATGGCGCGCCGATTGTCGGCAAGGCAAGAGCCGGCTCCCGGTCAAGCGTCTACCGCTTCCATCTGGATTCGCCGATCGTGTTTCAGTCCTCCTTTAAGGCGACCATTGAGCACGGCAACGCAAATCATCGCTCCGACAATTACTATTCCGTAGCCTACTGGTATCAGACCGAGCCCCACGCGCCGTTTCCACCGCTGCCGCCGGTCGCGCAGCGTCTCCCCATGCTCGAGCAGGTCGGCGGTCCCGGAAGTACGGAACCGGCAGGTCCACCTCGTGCCGCCCCGCGGGCGACAACACCGGCAACTGCACCGGCCACTTCTGCTTCACGGCGCCGTAAGTAGCTCCGTTTGTTACAGGGAAAGTGACAGATCAAAGCACTACGGACAAACCCAACACCAGCACCAGGGCAATGATCGAGATCAGGGTTTCGCTGATCGACCAGGTCTTCATGGTGTCGGCCACGCTCATATTGAAGTACTCCTTCACCAGCCAGAAGCCGCCATCATTGACGTGAGAGAACACAACCGACCCGGCTCCGGTGGCAATGGCCAGAAGCTCCGGGCGTACCCCCGGGCTATGCGCAAGGATGGGAGCGACGATGCCCGCCGCGGTAGCCAGTGAGACCGTGGCCGATCCCGTGGCCAGGCGAATCAGCGCGGCTACCAGCCAACCCAGAAGAAGCAGCGATACGTGGGCGTGCAGTGCGAGCGAAACAATTGCCTGGGATACCCCGCTGTCCTGAAGGATGCGCCCAAATCCACCGCCCGCTCCGATCACCAGCGTGATTCCGGCCGTAGGCGCCAGCGAGTCGTTACAAAATTTCAGGATCGTCGCGCGGTTGAACCCGCGCATCGTACCCAGGGTCACGAAACTCACCAGCACGGCGACCAGCAACGCCATATCCGCGCTTCCCAGCAACAATAGAATGCGGTTGGCGAGGCTTCCTTTGGCTGTTAGAAAGCCGGCCCAGCTACCCAACAACATGAGCAGAACAGGCAGCAGAACCGTGAGCAGGGAAACGAAGAATCCTGGCAAAGCCCGGTTTTCATCATGCTCGGCAAACTCTTCGGCCATCGGATTGTGAGCATCGAGCTTGATCCGCGGAGCGATCAGCTTGGCATAGAGGGGACCTGCAATCACGGCGCTCGGAATGCCAACCAAAAGCGCATACATAATCGTGCGCCCGACATCAGCGTGAAAAATTGTCACCGCCAGCATCGCTGCCGGATGCGGCGGCACCAGGCCGTGGACAACGGAAAGCCCGGCCACCATCGGCAGGCCGATCATGATCAGCGAGTTGTTGCTGCGCCGGGCTACGGTGAATGCAATCGGCACCAACAGGACGAACCCCACCTCGAAGAAAACCGGCAAACCCACGATCAGCCCAGCGCACATCATTGACCAGGGAATGTTTCTCTCCCCGAAGAGCTGAATCAAAGTCTGCGCGATCCGTTCCGAGGCTCCGGATTCCGCCATCATCTTGCCCAGCATGGTGCCCAGTCCAACGATGATCGCGATATGGCCGAGAGTATTGCCTGTTCCCGTCTCGAATGAGGAAACGATGGTGCTCAGAGGCATTCCCGCCGCAGCCGCCAGGGCCAGCGAAACCACCATCAGTGAAAGGAAGGGGTTCAGCTTGCCCACCGCAATGAGCAGAATCAGCCCGATCACCGAGCTGGCGGCGGCGAACAGCAGAAAGATCCCGTGACTGTCCAGCGCTGGAACTGGGCTCATGCGGGCCGTGCCAGGAAGCGTCCACCCCGTTCTCCGGTGGCCTTGCCATCTTGGTAGGACAACACTCCGTTCACCCACACCGCCGCTATTCCTTCCGCGGCACGGATCGGATCGCTGAAAGTAGCGGTGTCTCTGATGGTCGTCGGATCGAAGAGCACCAGATCGGCCACGGACCCTTCGCGGATGACACCCCGCCCTACCAGCCCGAACCGTCCCGCCGGCAACCCCGTCATCTTACGAACGGCTTCTGCCAAGGGGAAAATGCCTTCGTCGCGACTGTAATGCCCCAACACGCGAGGAAATGTTCCCCACAAGCGCGGATGCGGCCGTGGGTCGTTCGGCAGCCCATCGGAACCGATCATCGTCGCCGGGTGACGCAGGATGCGGCGCACATCGTCTTCTGACATGGCGTGGTAGATTGCCCCGGCAGGCTGCAGTCGCGCTCCTGCTTCTTTTTGATCTACACGCCATGCCTGGGCAATCTCCTGCAGGGTTTTGCCGCCCATCTCTGGATGCGGCTTTGACCAGGTGATCACGATGCGAACGCGTTCATCGATCTGGAGAAGATCAAGCGTGCTGGACGACGCCGAGTAGGGATAACAGTCACACTGCACCGGCTGATGGGCCCGGGCCTCGTCCAGCGCGTTGAGAACCTCTCCGCTCCTGCCCCAGTTTGCGATGCCTGCGCATTTCAGATGCGAGATGACCACCGGCACGCGGGCTTTCCGTCCTGTATCAAACGCCTCTTGCATCGCTGACAGGATCTCTTCGCCCTCAGTGCGCATGTGTGAGGCATAAATAGCTCCCGCCGCTGCCAGGAGCTCAGCGAGCGATAAAACTTCCTCCGCTGGGGCAGATCGGGCATTCGCGTAGGCCAGACCGGTACTGAGCCCAAGTGCGCCGTGCTCCAGAGCCTCCTCCAGTTGTGTCCGCATGGCCCTGATTTCGGCCGGGGTGGCTGGCCGGTCAAGGACGTCCATGTGGTTGCTGCGTATGGCAGTATGGCCTGCCAATGCAGCCACATTGACCGACGGCCTCGCTTCCCCCACCGCCGCCACATACGACGCAAACGTTGGATATCGGAAAGCATCCGCCTCGCCGAGCAGATTCAAGGGGTCAGGAGGCGGTCCAGCGAGTTGCACCGGCGCTGCGCTGATGCCACAGTTGCCTGCAATCACCGTGGTGACGCCCTGGGACAGCTTGAAAAGCATCTGCGGGTCCCGGATAACGTTCGTGTCGTCGTGCGTGTGCACGTCAATGAACCCGGGTGAGAGCACTCGCCCTTTACCATCGATGAGCTTCCGGGCTTTGTACTCCGCAAGGTCTCCGATTTCACAGACCAATCCATTGTCGATGGCCACATTGGCGGTTTGCTCCTCGGCGCCGGTGCCATCGAGCACCCGTACATTCTGAATAATCGTTTCGCAACCAGGCATTAGGGCATAGTAAATCTCTTTCGCGGCAGGCAAAAACTTTTCAGACGAAACGAGGTCCCCAAGGCCGCTACCAGACGTCACCCAGTCCTTCCTTGCCGCGCTTCACGGCGATCCTACAAAATCGAGCGGTTATCTTCCAGGTGCGACCACAAGACGAAAATGCTCTAGACTGGTCAGACTTGTACCTGTTTGGGAGGGTGCACATGTCCGAAGAGGATTTAAAGGCGGAACTCGAAAGGCTCCGCGCGGAAAATGATCAGCTTAAGAACAAAAGTGTGCGTGGTCTGAGTTTAAGAGTAAGTGAAAAGGGTGCGTTATCGTTGTATGGCGTCGGCCGCTTCCCGGTAACGCTTTACAAAGAACAATGGGCCAAAGTGCTGGGGATGAAGGATGAGATCGAAAAGTTCATGCAGGAGAATGCTCATCTGCTCAAGACGAAGGAATGAATCGCGCCTCCTGCAAAGCACCGGCGTGGCTCGGTAGGAAGCATCTATGATTGTTCTCCGGGAGCTCCTCGTTCAGCGACCCGGCGGTTAGCACTCGCGACCTCCGAGCGTGAATCGCCCGCGGTTCTCGGGCAACGGGTCGCGATTCGCCGAGGACAGTCGGGCTCCCTCCTCGTCACGGCCAGTCTGCGTAGCCATGCGTCGTTTGTAACTCGCTTCCCGGCGCCTTTCCTGATCCTCTCCGAGGCGGTACCATTCGAGAGACTCCGTGCCCACTTCGAGGAGCCGATGCGAACAAGCCTATTGGTAACCGGCTCGGTTGCCGCTGCGTTATTGCTTTCATCGTGTAACAGGCACAAAACGGACGATGCCCCTCCGCGCGGGCCGCAGGATCCGGATCTGGTGGTGCCGGCGGCCGGATTTCACGGCAATCATTTCCGCGGTCCCATATATATACCGCGGGGTTCTCCCATGCAGAACGGCACGACCCTGTACAACGTGACGTATCAGGATGGTGTCACGGTCCTCAGCAGAGAGGAAACCATGCACCATCTGATCAGTATTCAGCGCGATGGCACTTACACGTTCAATGACGGAGCCACGCAGATCGCCAATCTGAAGGCCGGGGACGTTCTCCTGCTCTCCGGCTTGGCATTATGCACCGTGGATGACGTGGAAGAGACCAGTAACGGGTATACCCTGAAAACAACACCAGCCAAAATTACAGACGCAATCAAAGACGGCCGTCTGGAGGGTTTCTACAAAATCGACTTCAGCAGGATGCAGCAGAGGGGGCTGCAGGACTTCGATGTGGATTTCCAGGGCTACGACTACCACGTTAAATTCACCCCGGGCCAGGACCGCATCGGTATTCAAGCCATCATCAAATTCGCCGGCGACCAAGGCGCCCTGGCGTATGAAGGGGTGGGCTATCTCAGCAATTTCTTTTCCGGGGTGAGGATGCAAATCAAGGATGGTCAGGTGACCAATCTCAGCTTCACCAATACCGGAATGAATGGCCAGGTGGAATTAAAGTGGTTCGCGGTAGCAAACAACGCCATGAAAGCCGGGTCAGTCGCCAGGATCACCTCCTGGCCGGCCGAATTGCTCAAGAGTGCGCCACTGTCCCGCGCTGCTTACCACGTTCCCATCCTCCTTGGGGCTATCCCTCTTGATTTGAGAATTTCGCTGGGATTCAGCTTCATCCCGGCCTTCACTTCGCGAAACAGCGTGGTGGAAGGGCACAAGCTCATCAAGTACGGCGGTAGCGCCGGCTTCGCTCTTGCCGATGGCGCGACCAGGCCCATCGGGGCCATCAACGTGCAAGCGGATGTGAGTGCGCAGGACACGCGGGTGGTGGCTGCCGGTCCTGTGGGATTCACCGCGGCTACCGAGGCGCCTCGAGTGGATTTATCTATGGGCTGGCCTCCCACGTCCCTGCCGGTCGCGGGATACGTAAACTTTGTTACCTCTTATGGAATTGTCACCAATGGTTTAGCGAATCCGGAGCCTTGCCAGACCAATATCATGGCGTTTAGTGTGAATGCCGGTCCCGCTTACACCTCACCAAATACCTTTGCCGATTGGCTGCCGATGGGTGGATCGCCCGTGTCACTCTGGCAGAAAACTCTCAAGACTGCAGGTCCATCGGGACGAATGTGCCCGAGTTAACGTAACGAGCGAAGTATCTTTTATTAAAGTCGGATTGTTTATCAGGCGAATTGCTGTGGGCACTCTAA
>DATJNV010000188.1:0-38528 GCA_035507705.1 Acidobacteriaceae bacterium | reverse complement strand
CGCGCCGCCGCCACCCCCTCCACCGCCGCAACCCGGATATGGGACGTCGCCCTACGCCCAACCCTGGAACCAAGGCCCTGCTTATCAGGGCCAGGCCTACGCTCCACCTCCTCCGCAGGGAGGTGGATCCAGTTTTTTGCGCAGCGCAGCCACAACCGCGGCAGGCGTCGCTGCCGGCGCGCTCGCCTTTCAGGGTGTCGAATCGTTATTGCACGGCTTTGGCGGGAATCAGGCCGGACTCGCGGGCGGCGGCTTCTTCGGTGGCGCTGAGCGGCCCGAAGAAACCGTCATCAACAACTACTACGACGACTCCGGCAACCAACGCGATAGCGCCGCGGACACGGGTGTCGGTGATAGCGGAAACGACGCGGCAGACCTGCAGGCAGCCGGAGACGATCTCAGAGACGACGGAAGCGATCAGGGCAATCTCGACGATGCCTCGTATGACGATTCATCGTTCGACGACTCGGGCAACGACGACTTCGCCTAGACGAGCGGGTCTTCATACAGGTGGTCGAGCCAGCCGCTCCCCCACATCAATGCGGGGAGTTCCTCCTCCAGGTCCGTCGTCATTCGAGATTTGCGAGGCCTTGCGGTCCCACGGGACGCCGGGGCAGGCAGGATGACCGCGCTGTGGCGAGGACCGGGCGACGGACTTGTCGGACGAACCCTACTTTTCAGCGACCTGTGTAGGTGTTTGTTGCAGCAGGCGGATGGCTTCCTGGTAGCCCAGCTCCTGGGGCTGCATGCGGAAGTCGCTGAAGTCCTCGGTGGTCGAGAAATCTACGCTCTTCATCATGAGCACCTTGCCCTGTAGCCGCAGCTTCATGTGAACGGTTTCCCAATGATGGAGACCGACGTCCTGGTTCTGCACCAGGATGCTGCCGCCCTTATAGAGCTTACCCAGGACACCCCAACCGAAGTTCACGTCGGAAATCAAATGGGCATCGATTTTGGCCAGCCGCTGTTGGGCCTGGTCCACCCACAGCTCACCCACCATGCCGTGGTAAACCTCACCCTCGCGATCCGGGGGAGTAAAGGCTGGATTTGGTTTGAACCGGAGGCGATAGCATGGCCCGTTAGGGCCCTCCACCATGCCGTCGTAGGTGAACAGAAATGCGTCCGGCAGCATTCTCACCATCTCATCGCCCCGGGCGTTATCTTCCTGCTCCTTCTTATGGCGATGCTCCTGGAGTTCAGGATGGGCGAGGAGATTATTCAACCGGTCCAGTTCCGCCTGTTCTTGTTCTGGCGGAAGGCGTTTCCCATCCTTGGCGATCAGTCGGGCTACGTCTCCGTCCTTGGTTTCCACGATCTCCTTGACGATAACCCCTTTGGCATCCTCTTTGCGTTGACGGTAGATAAAGGACCGGCCGGGAGACTTGGAATGCAGTTCGTTCCAACTCGCGTCACGTACGATTTTCTGTGGGTTGATGGTCGGATTCTGGTCCTCGGAAAAAGCTCCCGGGTGGACGCTCAGAGCCAGGACGGCAACCAGCGTACAGGCCGGAACGAGGCCCGGGGACCTTCGAGGATGACGCAGAAATCGCATAAGGTTACCTAGTAAGATCTAAAGCAATACCTGCTAGTTTACATCTGAGCGCCTTTAAGGCCCAAAAGCCGTTTTGACGGTTGCGGTTGCCTTCTCTCCTTGCGTATAGTTCCGGCAGAGAGCCTGCAACTGCAGGGAGGCTTGCCGATGAATGTAGCAGATAGCTCAGTGGCCGTGATCGGCAAGTCGGTGCAGATCCGCGGCGAGGTAAAAGGAAGCGAAGACCTCATGGTGGATGGCCACGTCGAGGGCACCATCACGCTGTCCGAGAGCCGCCTGACCATTGGCCCCAACGCTCATGTATCTGCAAATGTGTCGGCCAGGGATGTCATCCTGCTGGGCCATCTGAATGGCAATATTTCCGCCACTGGGCGGGTGGAATTACGTGACGGCTGCAATTTGGTCGGAGATATCTCCGCGGCACGCCTGTCTATTGAGGAGAGCGCTGCTTTTCGCGGCAAAGTAGAGCCTTTAAATGCCGATAAAGCAGCTGGCGGTTCACCGGCGAAGGGCGCCGAAGTTCCGGTGACAACCTCTCCAGCTAAACATTAACCAACGCTGGAGGGCTCCGGATATGATGAGCATATTCCCCGCAGGCAATACGGGTCTGCGTTCCAAAACCGACGACGTGATGCGCAATCTATTCGGCAGATCACAAAACGCAGCCCAGAATTCGGGAAGCCCCACGGTCCTGACGGGCCCACGTGTTCCGAGGCACTCCAGCGCCTGGAAAGATCTGCTCAAGTATCTGAAGACGGAACAGGGCTTGCGCATTCTCGACATCGGTCCCACCTCTCCGACGAACATCAACTTCCTGACCACCCTGGGCCACGGCGTTTACATGGCTGACGTGGTGAATGAGTCGCTGCACGGCAACTGGATGAGCGCGCCGGATGAGAACGGCGTGACCCACTTTGACGTGGAAGGCTTTCTCGACAACAACCTCGATTTTGCGGGCAGGGAATTCGACGTCATTCTGCTCTGGACTACGCTGGACTACGTGCCCCAGGATCTTGTTGCCCCACTGATCAAGCGGCTTCGCTCCTCCATGCGTCCAGGGGGCCGGGTGCTCACCTTCTTTCATACTCGAAACACCGGGCCGGACACCTCGTTTTGCCGCTATCACGTCACCGATAACGACTCCATCGAAACCCAGGAAACAACCGGCTACCAAGTGCAGCGGGTTTACACCAATCGCACTATTGAGAAACTGTTCGAGACCTATTCCAGCACCAAGTTTTATCTGGCGAAAGACAATCTCTACGAAGTAATCATCACTCGTTAAGCTTCCACAAGAGCCGGCGAAGGATGCCAATCCATCGCCTCGCATCGGACTGACTTAGATTCAGCCGGCGCACCATCCGCCTCAAGGCAGGCGGATCGGCGCTGGACGGCCGATGTTCCGTATAGCCGATCTGTTCCAGAACTTCTCCTGTTAAGGCCGTCGCGCGCTCCAGATCCTCCGCCTGGGCCATCGGCTCGGGGTCAGGAACAGGCGCTCTCTTTGCGTCTCGGATCAATTCGTAGAGGCAGACCGCTGCCGCCTGGCCCAGGTTCATCGACGCGTGGCGCATGCCCGGCGTTACATGCATGGGAATTGTCAGGAGCCAGTTACAGTAACTTAGGGTCTCGTTACTCAAGCCCGTTTTTTCTGATCCAAAGAGCAGGGCAACACGGCCTGTGCTTAACGCAGGACGAATGAACTCGCCGCATTGAACGAGGGTATACAAGGGAATCTCCAGCTTTCGTTCGCCGACCGCGGTGGTACCCACAACCAGATTGCAATCCTTTATTGCATCGGCGACAGTTGCGAACCGCTGCGCGGTGGCCAGAATTGCCGAGGCATCGATAGCGGAGCGCGCTTGCTCGAGAGAAACCGAGTAGTCATTGACCAGGCGAAGGTCACTAAACCCGAAGCCATGCATGGCTCGGGCAATGGCTCCAATGTTATTCGGGTTTCTTGCCCGCACCAGAACGACAGTAACTCGGGCCCGTTGCTCATCAGTCAGCATCGCTCTATCTTATGGGGACTGAGCTGGAACGCGAGATACTGCCAACATACTCATCGGTTTTCGCCGGCAAGAACGAACCTTGGGGCTTGTTCTCGTGCTTCTCAGAAGGGCGACGCTACTCGAACGATCGCACTTTGCGGGGGTGGTTTCTGCGCTCGTTGCCTGTGTATTTTGCCTTACCGCGTGGGCGTAATTGGTGGACGCCTTTTCCCAGGGACACGACGGCGTCCTTCAGCCACGGTACCTGTTCGGACGAGCCAAGAATCAGATATCCATGCGGTACCAGGTAGCACAACATCTCGCGGAGGATGCGTTCCCGGGCCGTGCGGGGAAGAACGCCGAGGGTGTCGCGGAAGAAGATAACATCGAAGGGGCCCTCGATGGGCCAATGGCTGTCTTGCAAATGAAACGGTTGGAAGTGGACCAGTTCTGCTACGCCTTGTTTTACGCGCACACGACCGGCCATATTTCCTCTTCCCCGTAGAAAGTATCGCTCTTTCACCTGCGCCGGCGCTTCGCGCAGGGATTCCTCCTGATAAATACGCTCCATAGCGGCAGCCAGCGTCGTTCTATCACTGTCGGAAGCGATCACCTGGATACGCCAGCCGCCCGGCTGGTAGCAGATCGGCTGCGAAGAGGCAGCATCGCCGAAGGCCTCGAGCAACGAGATAGCGATGGAATACGGTTCCTCTCCGGTCGAGCAGGCCGCACTCCAGATACGGACATGTTTTGCGCGCCCGATGGAAGCGCCGGCTCGCAAATCGGAAACAACCGTCTGGGCAAGAAACTGAAAATGGTGCATCTCCCGGAAAAATACGGTTGCGCTGGTGGGAACGCAATGGGTGACTTCGCTCAATGCTCGCTCAAACTCTAACGGTACGCACAGATCGAAATGTCGTCGCGCAACCGCTCGATTGTTAATCGGCAGCCTCATCAAGCTGCTTTAGTTTGCGGGGCGCCTGGGGCGGTGCTTGGGTGATTCTCTATCGCAGGGAGACGATGTTGCAGAAGACCGGCTGACTACCGTGGCCCCAACTTTTCATGCACGCTGCCGTCTCCAAAGCAGGAACCTTTTTGTGCCTTATTGCCAACCCTTTAGCGATGGGCCCACGATACCGGTATGAGAATCGCGATTGTGGGATTTGGAAACGTGGGCGCGCAACTGGGACGGCTGTGGGCCGATAAGGGGCATAGCGTTATCGCGGGATTGCGAGAAGGAGGCAGAGGAACCGAAACAGCAAAGAAGCTGGGTATTTCTGCGGCAACACCCGCTGCTGCAGTCAGGGAAGCGGACGTGACCGTTCTTGCGGTGCCGTGGCAGGCCGTGGAAGGTACGCTGGCATCGCTAGGCGCACTCGAAGGGAAAATTCTGATAGACGCGACCAACCCTTTGGCAAAGGATTTGACTGTGATCACTGCAGATGCGGGCAGCGCAGGAGAACAGGTTGCCCAATGGGCGAGAGGCGCGCGCGTGGTAAAGGCCTTCAATACCATAGGCGCGGCGCTATTCGGCGACCCCGCCTTTGATATGTTCTACTGCGGCGATGATGCGGATGCGAAGCAAACCGCTCGCTGCCTCATCGAGGACACGACGATGACCCCAATTGACGTCGGTCCCCTGAAGAACGCCACCCACCTGGAGCACCTTGCTGGATTCTGGATTGAATTGGCGGTCAATGGCCGGATGCCGGGCGCGTTCGGGTTTAAGCTGGCCAGGCATGCTCGTTGACTACCTTCACCAAATGAGGTGACTCAGGCCTGGAAGGCGCTCTTTCATCATCGAACGTCCGAGGATAGTTGTTGAGGGCGGTCTTGGTTCATGGCCGGTCACTGAGGCTCAGCCGCATGCAGGTTATTGATTGCCGCCTGCGTCAAGGGGAGCATGACAGCGTAGTCCTTGGCTGTGAGACTTGCCGGCTGCGGATCCACGGCATATACCGCATCATAGTAGTCGATCAGCGGCGGTATCGTGTTCTGAAGGGGGCCGGGCGCGTCGAAGTAGACGTCCTGAAGCCCCAGGTTGAGGTAATACGGTGTGTACGAGAGAGCGGGCGGTAACAGTCCGACCACGACCGGAATTTTGGCCGCCTGAATCATAGTCACCATGGTTTGAATATTTTCCCGCGGTACCTGCCCGCGGCTCGCCAGCGGATTAGACAAGGAACCGTTCAATTCGTAAGCGCCCGTCAGTATGTGGATGGCGTCCGGCTTTTTTGCCAGCACGGCCGGCAGCGCTGCGAGCAACTGTGTCGAGGTAGCGGACGGCTGGCAAATCGTACATTGCCATGACGGATCCTGCGCGTAGTTCAGCAAACCAATAGATTGCGCGTCTCCGATGAACTCCACATAAGGGGCGTTAACCGCCGAACGTGCGAAGTGGCTGCCTTGCGCGAGCCTGCCTGCACCGGGATCCGAAGCGCAGCCCGCAGCAAAAAAACAAAGAACAACCAGCGAAGAGAATGCTTTCATTTGTCACCCTGCGTGAATGGAAAACAACGTCATGGCCCGGGCGTGCACGTGTTCAAAATCCGCCACTAACAGGTTGCTGACATACCGGAGTTCCGAGCGAGGGGCAACGTGCCGCGCGCACAAAAAATGCCGGATCTCGCGGCGTCATACCCGCGGGCGTGCTGTTTAGCAAATTGTCAGGGGCCCGGCTGATAGGCCGGAAATCGGCTTGTCAGCAAAAAACCGTCGAAAAGTTACCCGCAGATAACACGAGCAACGAGGGCGACAGCAACTTTCCAGTTGACGTCGCAAACGGTCCGTTCAGGGGGGCTTAAAGTAACAGCAGTCGAAGCATAACGCAAATTGATAACAAACGCCAGCCTCATCGGCGCTGCTCGTCACGGGCAACACTATACCCAGATCACAATGGGATGTCACCCAAAAATTGTTGACCAACATGGATTCGAGCGGAAGTGCCTCGCAGATCTATCGCACAACAAAGAATTTACAGCGCGAGATCCGAGAGCCTGTCCCAAGCGAAGTCGAGGGAGTCTCAGCAAGGCTCGATCGCGGTTGCTCCTGGCGACTTTCCGGTGACGACCTGGAACGGAAACAAAAGAAGTCGCAGCCCCGATAATTGTGAAGAATTTATGAATTGTCGGTCCACGGTACTTTCACCCGGAAATTTATCCTTCAAGGAAACCCCGGAGACCGCCAGCAGCGTCTCTAAATCAACCGGCTCCAATTTGAGGCGGCGCCGGCATGCCTGAAGGCGAGGAGGGGCTAGTATGGCCGGAACCAAGAAATGCGCGCATCCAGCGTGTAACTGTCCCGCACCGGATAAGCAAAAATACTGCAGCCAGATTTGCCAGGACTCCAAGAACGTCACAGCACTTGCCTGTCATTGCGACCACGCCGAGTGTCGTGGCTGATGTGATGTAGGAAGGCAGACCCGCGAAACTGTGTCCGGTGGAGTTGCAGATGAGCACCTGTTCCGCCGCGGAGCGCGGTGGCACGGTCTTGTTGTATCGATACATGAGGCAGCATCCGCATGTAACCGTCATGCTTACAATCGAGCAGTTTTAACTGGTTTTCTGTTTTCTCCCCGCGACGCCCCGCGGCGCAATTCCAGAAATCACCAATAGTAAGTTGCCACCACACGCGGCGGACTTCCGATGGCGTCCGTGACCGTGGTTTCGACAACAATCTCCATGTTCCTTGTCTCCCAATCCTTGGGAGCATTGCGGAGTGCTTCCCGGAAATAGTCCGGGTTGTAAATTAATTCGGCGGCAGCCTGGGTGCCCCCCGCGGCGATGCCTCCCACCGTGATCGTGAATTGTCCTGTTTTCGAGTCCAGGAGCCGAGTGACCAATCCAAAATCACGCACAACCTGGCCCTGGTCATTGGAGGTCTGCCGCCAATGACGGCCACCAGGGGTCGCGTCGTAGATGTTCTGATTCGCAGGATCATCGTTCTGGAACCGGAAGCGCAGATTGGACGTGAGTTGCATCGTCCACTTGTTGTTGTAGGCGCCAATCAGCACAGAAGGAAATGTCCGCAAATCCTCAAACGTATAGTTCGGGCCAATCCTCATCCGGCTCTTCTTTTCGTGGCTGTCGAAAAAGCTTGTTAGCTGGACGGCAGCATAGACATCCCCCATGGCCAGGCCCAAATCTGTTACCTGATACATATCCTTCCATTTGAGTTTGTCATCCGGCTTAAGCAGGGGAACCTCGGTGAGCCTGTCAAGGGGGCTGCGAAACTGCCCAGGATGTTCCAAAGCATATCTATCGAAAAAATCACCAGTGGGGATATAGACGGCCGGCACTGCGACGCAGATCAGCATCGGTTGCGGAGACGAGAATCCTGGCGACCAGAAGCGGTCAAGTTCCGTATGGCGGCGAAACATGCCGGGCCAGACAACGTATGCTGCGAGAAAAAGCGCCAGCATGGTGGTCGCCGCCGCAACAATCCACGGAAGAAAGTGCCGATGGTGCGCCCGCGCATCGGTTTCAGCAACTGGTTCGGGTACAACCTGAGGCACAAGCTGGGCTTTCGGTATGAACGAGGACGTCGAGCTTTCTGATAGCCAGCGGAACTTGGGCGTGTAGGAACCGGTCGGTAACTCGATCTGAACGCGGAGCCCTTCGGGCTGAGAATGGTAGTACTGTTCCAGACGCTTGCGAACTTCGCCCGCTTGCACCCGCACCACGGGATCGTCGCCGGTTGAATAATTTCCCGGTTTTCCGAAGACCTGCGCACCGATAACGCGCTCTTTGAGCACGTCTGTCCGACCCTCCAGAAAATTGGAGACTACATAAGTAAGAAATTGTTTTCCGCGCTCAGAGTTGCAGAAAAAGCGGCTCTTCAGAACACTTTCCAGATCCTGGAGGATGACAGTTTTGTGTGCATCCTCTAAATACTCCGTTGGTTCGGAGCCTGGCCTATCGTGTCCTGCTGGAACTGCGTTCCTCGCATCTTTGGATGTCAACGGGACACTCATAAGGCCGCGGCGCAATTTTATATCAGCGCTGAAGAAGGCGTCTCCCAACGGGCGGAGAGCGAGCAGAGTCTTACAGTTGGCTTCTTGCCTATTCGTGTCTTGGGCATGCGGGTTGAGACCGGATCCTTCCGGCGCTGGAGGGCTGGACTCTAATCGAGGGCTCCTGGATTTGACGGGTCGTAAACGTGCGGTTTTACGGTAAATTACCGTCCATTACTTGAAACTTCCTCGCCCGAGGGATCTGCTCGGAGGCTGTGGAGTTTTTCCGCAGCAGCTCCAGGCCCAAAAGGAAGCAGGCACACGACCTTCGCTACAGGAGGCGTGCAAATGAGGAAGAGCGACGTTTGTAGTGAAGGGAACTTTCGGAGGGATGTGACGATGAAGCGATTGGTAAACGTTTTCGTGTTGCTGCTGCTCTCTGTAGCAGTGGCGGCTCACGCACAGTTTTTGAGCGGAATTGAAGGCACCGTGCAGGACAGCACCGGGGCGGCCATTCCCGGAGCGACCGTCACCATCACAGATACCCGCCTCGGAGTTTCCCGAACCACCACTACGAGCCAAGCCGGGTTCTTCCGCTTCGACAGCATCGCCGCTTCCAACTACACCGTGCATGTTGAGGCCAACGGCTTCACCGGCTGGGACCAGAAGGACCTGAATCTGCAACCCGGCGAGATCCGCACCATATCTCCCACGCTGACCGTGGGTGCCACGACCACCAGCGTTACAGTCTCGGCTGCGGGTGCGGCCCTCGACCTGGTGACTCCGAATACTTCCTCGGTGATTGGGTCGACCACCATCCAGAACACCCCACTCGCCGGCCAAAACGTCTACGGGCTGTCGGCCCTGACCCCGGGGATGACCGGCAACGCCGTCACCTCGGGCGACAATTACACCAATGAATATGCGATCAATATCAATGCCGCCGGCCTGAGGCAGGAACAGAACGGATATCAGATTGACGGCGCCTACACCAATACGCCGTCCCGGGGCGGCGGTACCTCGATTTCGCCCAACCCGGCGATCGTGGAGTCTATGGACATCCGGACCAACGACTTCGACGCGCAGAAGGGCCGTAATGGCGGCGCAACCGTCGACATCATCACCAAGTCAGGGACTAACGACTTCCACGGCAGCATTGACTACTATTTTTTGAATAATTCGCTGTCGGCCCGCACCGAGTTCGAGAACACCGTTCCAACATTCACCAGAAATGAGGTGGGTGCGGCCTTCGGCGGTCCCGTCATTAAAAACAAGTTCTTCTTCTTTGGCGCGATCGATGTGTTGCGCTCCAGCACGACCAGCGCCGGCCAGTACACAGTCGAAACACAGGATTTCGACAATTGGGCCAAAGCCAATCTGCCGAATAATGTAGCCACCCAGGTGCTCACCACGGCACCGCCTTTGAATTTCCCCACCAGTAATATTCTGACGGTGTCGCAGATCGCATCCTCGGGCTACTTTACTCCTCCTGCCAATCTGCCTCCCTCGCTCGATGCCGTTGGCACTGCCAACATCAGTTATTCAATACCGAAGAACGGTTATCAGTGGAGCGTCCGAGGCGACTACTATCTTGGGCAAAACGACCGAATCGCGGTCCTCGGTCTGCGGACTTACGACACATCGGAGGACGCAACGCCTCGTCCCGCCCTGAATGACAACCTGGCCAACAGCTCCGACTTCATCAACGTGGACTGGACACACACTTTTTCACCCCGGCTACTGAACGAGGCGGGTGCGAATCTGATTCGCCCCTATGGCTCGGACCTGGCCGCGCCTTCGATGGCCATACCCTATGTCAACGTCACCGGCCTCCAGGGCTTTTCGAACTGGGGACCGGGCAACTTTACGCAACAGACGCTGGGCTGGCGTGACATGCTGAACACCACGATCAGGAACCACACGCTTAAATTTGGTTTTGAGCAATTCAATATCAGGGAAAACGATCAGCAAAGCGGCGCTTTCGGGCGCCCCACGTACAACTTCAACAACCTCATTGACTTTGTTCAGGACAAAGCCCTGACCGAATCGGCCACCCCGGTCAATCTCAACAACCATCTGCAGGCGCCCTATGAAAGACGTTATCGCGGACTGTACACCGGCATTTTCATTCAGGACAGCTGGAAGGTGCTGCCCCGTTTCACCTTCAATGCCGGGCTTCGCTATGACATGATGACGAACTTTTTCTCGATCCTGAGCCCGCAGCTGACCAAATTCACGCTCGGTTCAGGCTCCACGTACGACGAACAGATCGCGAATGCCGTCACCGCGCTCTCGCCGAGCAGTCACGTTTTGAACCACAGCATCTGGGGCCTGGGCCCACGAATAGGCTTCGCCTGGGACGTTTTCGGCAACGGCAAAACGTCTTTACGGGGCGGCTTCGGCCTGTTCTCCGATCAGCCGGCTTACCTGCACATTACGGACATCACCGCCGGCAACCTGCCGAACTTCTACACGCCCTCGCTCGATGTGCGGCAGGGAACTCCGCCCGTTTTTCAGCTATGCAGCCCGCCGTCGGGATTCACTGAGACTTGTCCCATCGTCGACACGAGCAATGTCGTTTTGAATCCTGCCGGGGGCGTGGTTGGCCAGAGGGCGAGTCTGGGGGGATATTCTTCCAACTACAAACTCACCAACGTCGAAGCCTGGACCTTGAGTATTGAACAGGAACTGAAGTACAACCTGATCTTTCAGCTCAATTATTCCGCCTCCGCTGCGCGGCATCTCCCCATTTACAATCAGGACCTGAATCGTTTTGCCGGGGACCTGGTTGTCAATCGAGGCACCCTGACCCGTTTGAACCCGAACTTCAACGCGATTCAATACGCAACCTCCGATGCCAATTCGATCGGCAACTACGGGTCGGCCACGCTCGCGCGGCGGTTCATCCGCGGACTCGCGTTGCGGGGTATTTACACCTGGGGCAAAGCACTTGATATCCTCAGTACCGCGGGTTCGCTCGATGGCGGGGCTGTCACCTCCAATACAAATGGGAATCAGTCCAGCGGTCCCATTTACACCAATGGTGACTACGCTGCGCAGCGCGGCCGGGCTGATTTTGATATTCGCCAGCAATTTTCCGCAGACGGGACCTGGACTGTACCTGATTCTTACGGCGACCGCTGGAAGAGAGCAGTCTTGGGTGGCTGGCAATTCGGCGGTGTGTGGCTGCTGCAAACTGGCCTTCCTTTCACCGTCTACACCACCGCGGCATTCAACCCGGTCTTCGATGCATCAGGAAACGTGGTGGGCAACACCGGCGGGGACTATAACGCCGACGGTTCCGACTTTGATATGCCCAATGAACCGAGCTTCGGACGGCATTTGTCAGGACAGCCACGAAAAGCCTTTCTGAACGGACTCTTTCCTGCATCCGCCTTTCCCATACCGAACCCGGGCGCCGAAGGTAACCTGGGCCGAAACACATACGACGGGCCGGGCTATAACAATCTGAACTTTACCTTTGAGAAGCTGTTCCACACTCCATGGTTCTTTGGTGAAAAGATGGAGATTGAGGCCAAGGGCGAGGTGACAAATCTTTTCAATCGGGCCAACCTGTGGGGTATGAACTCCGACTTGTCGAACCCCACCCTGTTTGGGCATTCCACCAATCAGTTTCCGGCACGCTACCTGCAGGTTCACTTGCGTGCCAGCTTCTGAGCGATGTTGCCGTAGAAGGCTGTGGATGCCGTTGAGAGATTCGGCGACCCTACGGCTCCCCATACTCCCGGTAGCGTGGATCGCATGTCTGACTCTCTGCTTCGCTGGTGTCGCTTCGGCGCAAGCGAGGCATCCGTCCATCGGTTCGATTGAGGACTTGATTCGGTCCCACGAATATGGGGAGGCGCTGGATGCCATAAACTTCGGCCTGCGTGCCAACCCGGGCGATATTCAGCTCTTGACGCTGCAAGGTATTGTTCTTTCCCTCGAAGGAAAGAAACCGCAGGCGTTGGTCCTATTCCAAAGGGTGCTCAAGGTCTCTCCGCAAAACCCCGCGGCTCTCAGGGGTGAAGCGGAAATCCTCTATGAATCCCAGGATTCACGGACGATTCCGGTATTGAAACAGATATTGAGCGCTGATCCCAGGGATCAAACGGCGAACGAAATGCTCGGGTTGCTTGAGGCCAAACAAGGCGATTGCCGCGACGCCAATGAACATTTTCTCCTCAATGAAACCACGGCTGGCACGCATCCTGAGTCGCTCAAAGCCTATGGATATTGCCTGATGGAGACCAAACAACCCGGCGAAGCCGTTCCGGTCTTCGAGCGTCTCGCCGCGCTGTTCCCAGAGGAGACCTATCCGAAATACGATCTTGCCGTGGCACTGCTCGAATCCAAACAGAACAGCGAAGCGCTCAAGGTTTTGGAGCCCTTAATTGCCGCAGATCCTCCTGACCCCGATGTCCTGAGTCTCGCCTCCGAAGCCTACGAGGCTGCGGGAGATACACCTAAGGCCGTTGCCCTTCTCCGGCAGGCCATTGTCCTCAATCCACAGATACCCGGCTACTATGTAGCGTTCGCTGCGATCAGCCTCGATCACGACTCATACCAGGTCGGCATCGATATGATCAACGCCGGTCTTGCGCGGATTCCCGAGGATCCATCGCTCTATCTTTCTCGCGGATTGCTGTATGCCCAACTAGCGCAGTATGACAAAGCGGAAGCCGACTTTCACCGCGCCGATCATCTGGATGCAAGGCAGAGCGTGAGCGCCTATTTCAGCGACCTCGCAGAAATCTCCAGGAACAATCCGGAGAAAGCGCTTTCCGACGTGCGTGCGCAGCTCAAGGCCCATCCCGACAGCGCCTCGCTGCACTACCTGTTGGCGAAACTGCTGTGGAATCGAGGCGGCTCAGCAGAGGAGGCCGTTCAGGCCGGCGACGCGGCGCTGAAGTTGAACCCCGGCATGGTTGAGGCCAGAGACCTGCTCGCCAGTATTTATCTCGATCAGCAGAAATATGACCTTGCGGCAATCCAGTGCCGCCTTGTACTGAAGGAGTCGCCCTCCGATCAGAGTGCAATGTATCACCTGATCATTGCGCTGCGGCATTCGGGAGCAACAGGCCAGGATGAAGTTCCGGCCCTGGTAAAGCAGCTCTCCGCAATCAAGCAAACATCACGCCAACTGGAAGCCGAGAGAAAGACATTCAAGCTCGTAGAACAGCAATCTCCGTGAAGCCCGCCAAAAATTATCTGCGGGTGCTTCAGGATCCCCGAACAGCAGAGCAGAAGAGAGGACTCTTGAGACCTGCATCGACACATAATTCGGCCCTGACATTCAGCCAGTTCCTATTGCGCACACGTCACCTCTGTGCGCTGCTCGTTGTTATGTCACTCAGCGGCTTCGCCATGGCCCAAACCGGCCCGATTGTTCTCGAGCGAAATGGCGGAGTCATCTCCCTCGAACCCTATGCGCCGAACATTATCCGCATAACCATGAGCACGGAACGTGCTGCTGCCAGCGCCGCGCCAGGATACGGTTTCATCGGTAAGCCCTCCAGCGATGGCTGGAAGCAGGAGCGCGATGCGGAGGGCTACGAAGTGTTGCGCTCATCGCGCATGGTAGTACGTATTGCACCCGCCAACCTTCCCCAGAACCAGCTCCCTCAGCGAATGCCTTTGGATGAGCTGAATCGCCAGCTTCGTGAACGGTACTTTGGTGGACAGGGCCACGGCCCGCACAACGATGGCGTGCAAGTAACAACGGCGGACGGCAAGATGCTGCTGCAAATGCGCACCTGGGCCATGACCCCGGAGCGCGGCGAAGCAGCACAAACGGATACTGCCCACAGCGGCTATAGAGTCACCTCGACCTTCGATTCACCTCCAGACGAGCACTACTACGGCCTGGGGCAGCAGCAGAAGGGCTGGATGGATCTGCGCGATCACCAGATTCGCTGCTGGCACGACTATGGAGCAATCGGCGGTCAGGACGTATGCGTGCCTTTTATGGTGTCGAGCCGCGGCTACGGTCTGGTTTGGGATAATCCTTCGAAAACCACAGTAGATCTTGGCTTCAATGACAGAAACGTCTGGTCCTCCGAAGTTGGGGACCGTATCTCATACTTTGTGATCGCCGGCAGGAACAGCGATGAGATCTATGAAGGTTACCGTCTGCTGACAGGGGTGACCCACATGCTGCCGCGTGCCGTCTACGGATATATCCAGAGTAAGGCGATCTACCCCACGCAAGAACAGCTTCTCGATGTGGCCAAAGGGTATCGTGAAAGGAATCTGCCCCTCGATGTTCTGGTCGTGGACTTCCTGAATATGACCAGGCAGGGTGAGCTGGATCTGGACCCAAAACGATGGCCGAATCCCGCAGCCATGAACGGACAACTGCACGCGATGCACATACGGACGCTCCTGAGCGTGTGGCCGCATTTCGCGCCTGGCACGCAGTTCTATGACATGCTGCAGAGCAAAGGCTGGCTGATCCATGGTCCCGATGGAAAGCCGGACTTTGGAGGATTCAAAGACACCATCGGCCCCAACATCGACACGACCAATCCAGAGGCTGCCAAATGGTTCTGGGAGCAGATTCGCGACCGCTATATCAAGCCATACGGCTTCGACTATGTCTGGCTCGACGAAACCGAACCCGACATCGACCCGGCGAAAGATGTCTTCTGGGTCGGTTCCGGCACGCGCTTCTACAACGTGTATCCGCTATTCCACACGGCGTCCGTATACGAAGGCTTTCGGCGCGATTTTGGAGACAGCCGCAGAGTCATGATCCTGGCACGGGCCGCCTATCTGGGAGCGCAACGAAACGGCACAGTCTTTTGGTCCAGCGATATTATCTCCACCTGGGACATGCTCAGGCGCTCGATCCCGGCAGGATTGAACTTTACCGCGACCGGTTTGCCCTACTGGGATACGGACATTGCGGGTTTCTTTTCACCCGTGCTTCCGCCGGATTACCGTCCAGCGCACACGCCATTGATCGATGGCTCGGATGTGCGCGCCAACATCGGGAATTACGCAGATTATCCCGAGCTGTTTGTGCGTTGGTTCGAGTGGGGCACATTTCAACCAGTGATGCGCGCCCATGGAGAAAGAGAGCACAACGAGGTGTGGGCCTACGGCAAGCAGGCGGAGCCCATCCTTGCCAAGTATTTGAGGCTGCGCTATCAGCTTCTCCCCTACACCTATTCGGTTGCCTATCGCAGTTATCAAACCGGCGCTCCCTATATGCGGGCGCTGTTTATGGATTTTCCCGGCGACCCCAACGCTTTCAACATCCCCGACGAATACATGTACGGGCCGGCCTTTCTGGTAGCGCCGGTCACCGAGCAAGGGGCAACCCAACGATCCGTCTACCTTCCGGCGGGCTGTGACTGGTACAACTACTGGACCAATGAGCGCCTGCACGGCGGGCAAACCGTGGAAGTCAAAGCTCCGATCGATACATTGCCATTGTTTGTCAAGGCGGGCAGCATCGTACCGCTTGGCTCGGAAGTGCTCAGCGCGCAGGAGACGCAGACCATCGCATCCGTTCGCGTATACCCTGGAGCCAACGGCACTTTCACGCTTTTCCATGATGACGGAACGACCTACGCTTACGAGAAGAACGGCGGCTCCCTGACCACGCTGACCTGGGATGATGCGGCGCAGCAATTTAAGCATGAGGGAACTCAGGCCTGGAGCGCACCGGATGATTCTGTCGTGACGGTGGTAGGGAAATGATCAGTGCTCAGCGACCAAAACCCTTCTAAGCCGGGTCAGCTGAAGGATTCCGCAGGACAAATTGGGCTTCACCCGTGCTACAGTTCGGAGCCGGGCTATGTGCTCTATCTCCAGATCTGCGAGAACCGCAGATGTTCGTATACGAACATCTGCATTCCAAATCCGGACAGGTGCGATGGGTCTGCGCTTGTACAAAATGCGTCACAAGCGTTGATCCCCGTCTATCTATTTGGAGACTGACATGCTGGTAATGGAAAACAGCATCATGCCGAGAGGGTTCGCAATGCTGAGCTTGCTATACGACCTACGCTACGCCGTCCGGCTGTTGCGAAAGACCCCTGGATTGGCATTGCTCGCCATGCTGACCCTTGCGCTGGGCGTCGGCGCCAACACGGCTATCTTTACTGTAGTTCAGAGCGTTTTATTGCGGCCACTGCCGTACAGGCATGGGGATCGCTTACTGTTTATCGGGCCGGCGGGTCAGCCGGGCTTCGCGTCTACCTCGTGGCTGAACTACCGGGATATCCGCGACCAGTCGCGGCTCTTCCAGGCTGTGGCAGGCTACTCTGAGGATGTTGCGGTACTTGAAAATAAGGATAGCTCGCAGAGCGTAGTCGCTCCGCGCATCACGTCGAATCTCATCCCAATGCTCGGGGTTCAACCGCTGCTGGGCCGGACCTTTACGGACGCAGAAGGTCAAACGGGTGGCCCCGCAGCCGTGCTTTTATCCGAGGGGCTTTGGCGGCAGAGCTTCCATTCTGACCCGGGAGTCATTGGACAAGCGGTCACGATCAGTGGCAAGCCATACACGGTTGTCGGTGTCATGCCGGGCTCATTTCGTTTTCCGGAACAATTGGGGCCCGACGTCAGAAAAGGCATATGGCTACCCTTGCAGCCTACGGGAGAGATGGCCAAGGAGCGCGGCTACCACTTCTTCAATGTCGTGGGCCAACTCCGACAGGGCGTCAGCCTGACACAGGCGCAACTTGAACTCGATTCGATCGCGGCGCACCTCCCCAAATCCGCATCGGACGGCGCCATTGCCTTCATCGCCACACCTTACCAGGATGTACTGACCGGACCAGTACGTCCGGTCCTCTACGCGCTTTTCGCGGCGCTGGCGTTGGTGTTGTTGATCGCATGTGCCAATGTCTCTAACCTGCTGATCGCGCGCTGCCTCGGACGTCAACAGGAGTTTGCCGTACGGGCGGCGATCGGCGCAGGGCGATTGCGCCTGGTTCAGCAGCTCATCGCCGAGGGCTTGATCTTGAGCCTCGGGGGATGCGGTCTGGGAATTTTACTCACCCAGCTAGCGATGGCTGCGGTGAAGAAATTACCGGAGGGAACCATCCCGCGAGCCGATTCCATTGCCATTCATTGGACGGTGGTGGTGGTCCTCGCCGCGATCGCCATTCTTACTACCGTCTTATCCTCACTATTGCCCGCGCTGCTGGTTGCTCGTTCCCAACCGCAAGCCGCGTTGCAGGCGGTTTCCCGAAGCCTCGGCTCGCGGTCGGTAAGCGGAAAGATGAGCGGCTGGCTGGTCGCGGGTGAGGTAGCTCTTTCTACGGTGCTGCTTGTGGGAACCGGACTCCTGTTTCACACCTTGTGGAATCTAGAGCGGTCGCGCCTTGGGTTTGAGACGGCCCGGATCACCAGCTTCAGTGCCATGCCCGCAGACTCCGCAGGCTTCAGTCAGATGGCAGTTTCAGATGCGACGAAAGATGCGCGCCCGTCTGTGGCTACTCAGATTTATCAGCCAGTCCTCGAACGCATAAGGCAGGTTCCAGGCGTGCAAAGCGCAGCGCTGGCCACCAGTCCGCCCTTATCGGGTATGGATATGCGGACTAGTTTTGAGGTTGTCGGTCAGCCGAAGGATCCGTCGAATAGGCTGCAGGCTAGGATTTCGGCCGTGAGCGGCGACTACGCTCGCACTATGGGCACACCGCTCCTCCGTGGCCGCATGATCGAAGATGGCGACGTCGCGGCCAGTCCCTTTGTTGCGGTGATCAACGCAACTCTGGCCAGGAAATACTTTGCCGGCAAAGATCCGCTGCAACAGCAAATCGATCTCGGCGGCAAACACACAGGCATGATCAAGCCCTACACGATAGTTGGGGTGCTCGCCGACCAGGTGGACAGCAATGTTGGGGGTGCGGTCCAGCCATTTATCCTGATTTCCCAGCAGCAGATTCCAACCACGTCTCTTTTCTACCAGGCGCTCCTGGAAACGGTAGTCAGCTTCGTGGTGAAAACGCGCGGTGATATTCCCGTTGCTGCGGAGATGCGCTCGGTTTTCCATCAAACCGCGCCTGGCTTCGCGCTTGATAATTTCCAAACCATGCAGGAGGCGGTCGAGCACAACACCTTTAACCAGCGGCTGGGCTTGTATCTCGTTGGCTCCTTCGCCGGCTTGGCCGTCGCGATGGTAGTCGCCGGTCTCTACGGCGTGCTAAGCCAACTAGTCGGTTATCGCCGCCGGGAAATCGGCGTGCGCATGGCTTTGGGCGCCACCCGGCAGAGTGTGGCGGAGCTCATCCTCAGGCAAGGTTCGATCCTGATTGGAAGTGGCCTTGGTGTGGGTTTGCTTCTGGCTCTCGGAACCGGGCGCTTGATCAAAAGCTTCTTATATGAAGTGCAGCCCCTGGACCTCGCTACCTATATAGCTGTAGCTCTTGTCCTGTCGGCGGTCGGATTGCTCGCTGCTCTTTTACCAGCGCGGCGAGCCGCCTTCATCGAACCAATGGAGGCCCTGCGTACGGAGTAGCGGATGCTTCGGCAACTCCAGTCACTTCATCTCTGATCGCAGTTCCCAATAGCCCCGTTAAGTCTCATCAAAACCCCTTTGGGTTGGACGCTCGAGCCATGCTCATCGGAAGACATGTCATCTCGCCGAGTGGCACAATAAGCGAGTGTGCTGAGAGGAGCATCCAAGCTCTTGTCAGTGCTCTTCGGCCTGGAGGTCTCGATGACTCGTAACACCATTGTTCCTCGCGATTCTGAACGCGCCACAGAAAACCAGCCCTTCAGCATGAACTCTGTCAACAAACACTCGCGGATCAAAGGCGCGACTGAGGTCCACAGCGTTTGCCCTTACTGTGCGGTTGGCTGCAGCCAGCTCGTGTATGTCAAGGGCGGCAAAGTCATCGACATCGAGGGCAACCCGGAAAGCCCGATCAACGGCGGAACGCTTTGTCCCAAGGGCTCCAACACCTTTCAGCTCAGCGTGAATCCGCACCGCATCCAGAAGGTCATGTATCGTGCCCCGTATTCCGATCACTGGGAGTTCCGCTCGCTTGACTGGGCCATGGACCGCATCGCCCACCTGACGAAAGAAGCCCGTGAGGAGGGCTTCGTCGAGGAGCACGACGGTATACCGGTCAATCATGTGACGAATATCTTCTCTCTCGGTGGCGCGACCATGGATATCGAAGAGAACTATCTCATCAAGAAGCTCTTCAATGGCGGTCTGGGAATTATTCCCATCGAAAATCAGGCCCGAATATGACATAGCGCTTCGGTGCCCGGTCTGGGCACCTCGTTCGGCCGCGGAGCGGCCACCAGCTTTCAGGAAGACATCGCGAACGCTGACTGCGTTCTCATCATGGGCTCTAATATGGCCGAAGCCCATCCTGTCGGATTTCGCTTTCCCATGAAGGCGCGCGAGCGCGGCGCAACACTGATTCACGTGGACCCGCATTTCTCGCGCACCTCCGCGATGTGCCAGCAGTACGTGAATATCCGCACCGGAACGGACATTGCTTTTCTCGGCGGGCTGATCAACTACATCCTCGAGAACGACAATTGGTTTCACGAGTACGTTACGGCGTACACCAACGCCACCACGATCATCAATGATGACTACAAAGATCCAGAGGATCTGGGTGGACTCTTTGCCGGCTACGACCCCGAGAAGCGCCAGTACGACGAGGCGCACGAGACCTGGCAATACGCGAAGGAAGGCGGCGGCGGTCACACTCAATCCAGCCACCACATGAAGGCCGAGTCGTTTACCGAGCGTGCCGGTTCCCTCGAGAATCCGGTCACGGAAAAAGATCCTACGCTCAAGAATCCGCGTTGTGTGCTCAACCTGCTGCGTAAACACTATGCCCGCTACACGCCCGATATGGTGACCCAAATCTGCGGTTGCAGAGAGGAAGAGTTCCTGCGCGTCGCCGAAACTATCTGTGCCAACTCCGGACGCGAGCGTACCACCTGTCTCGTCTACGCTGTCGGCTGGACGCAGCACTCGATCGGTGTTCAGATGATCCGCGCCGCCACATTGGTCCAGCTCTTATTGGGGAACATCGGACGGCCGGGTGGCGGAATCATGGCCATGCGCGGCCACGCCAGCATCCAGGGCTCGACAGACGTGCCCACGCTCTACGAACTGCTGCCCGGCTATATCGCGCAACCCTCGACGATTCGTCACCACAAGGACTTCTCCGCATACCTTGAGAAGGAAACGCCCAAGACAGGCTTCTGGGTCAACACTCCGAAGTATGTGGTCAGCCTTCTGAAGGCCTGGTACGGCGAAGCGGCCACAAAAGAAAATGACTGGGGCTTCGATTGGGTGCCGAAGTTTGACGACGACTACTCGCATCTCTCCTGCAGCGTTCGCATGGCGGAAGGCAAGATGACGGGAATGTTCCTTTTCGGCCAGAACCCCGCCGCAGGCGCTCCGAACGCGAAACTCGCGCGCGACGGCCTGAAGAAGTTGAAGTGGCTGGTGGTTCGCGACTATTTCGAGATCGACACTGCAGCCTTCTGGTACAAGGGGCCGGAGAACCCCGATCCCGGGACGATCGGCACCGAGATATTCTTCCTCCCTGCGGCCTCCAACAGTGAGAAGGATGGTTGTTTTACCAACACCCAGCGTCTGCTGCAGTGGCATGACAAGGCCCTTGATCCGCCGGGCGACTGCCGCTCGGACCTGTGGTTTATGTATGACCTCGGCAAACGCATGAAGAAGCTCTACGCCGGCTCTACCCGCAGACGCGACCAGGGCCTGCTGAACCTCACCTGGGACTATGACCACGACCATCCGGAGATCCTCCCCGAGGGCACGGTGAGCACGATCAGCGGAGAGCCGAGCACCGCGAAGGTCCTGATGGAGGTAAACGGCTACACCGTCGCCGACCGTAAGCAGGTGAAGGATTTCAGTGCCCTTAAAGACGATGGCAGCACAGCATGCGGGTGCTGGATTTATAGCGGCGTCTACCCCGCGGAAGGCAATAATCGCGCGCGTTCCCGGAAGCGTACCCCCGGTGTCTACACCAGTCCGGAGTGGGGTTTCGCGTGGCCGCTGAATCGCCGCATGCTTTACAACCGCGCGTCCGCAGACCCTGACGGCAAGCCGTGGTCCGAGCGAAAGAAGTACATGTATTGGGATGAGGAGAAAAAGCGCTGGACCGGTCCCGATGTTCCCGACTTTGAGCCCAGCAAGCCGCCTCAGTATCGTCCGGCGCCCGGCTCTCGCGGTATGGAGGCGATCGCGGGTGACGCGCCTTTCATCATGAAAGCGGACGGTCGCGGCTGGCTCTTCGCTCCGATGGGCGCCAAGGACGGTCCGCTACCCACACACTACGAACCGATGGAGTCGCCTGTTCCGAACCTGCTCTATCCCGGGCAGCGGGAAAACCCAACCGTCGAGCGCTACGATGTTCCCCTCAATCCCTACAATCCTCCTGATTCCGAATTTCCGATTGTGGCGACAAACTACCGCCTCACGGAACATTACCTGAGCGGCCCCATGAGCCGTTTCGATAGCTGGCTCAATGAGCTGCAGCCTGGCATGTTTATCGAGATCAGCCCCGAGCTCGCGGCCGAGAAGGGAATCGGCAATGGGGACTGGATGGTCGCCTGGAACCGGCGCGCATCCATTGAAGCGCGCGCCTTGGTCACCCCTCGTGTTCAGCCTCTCTTCGTCAATGGGCGCACGCTGCATCAGATAGGCATGCCGTTCCACTGGGGCTTTGCCGGCGAAACCGTCGGCGCCATTGCCAACGATCTAACCGCCGTCAGCGCCGACCCCAATGTGAGTATGCACGAGGCGAAAGCGTTCACGGTGAATGTACGCGCCGGCCGGCTCGATCACAGTGCCGAGATCGAGCCGCTCAACCCGGCGCCGTGGCCCACGCGCGAAGAAGCGCCGGACACTCCACAGTCGGCCCAGCCGGAAGGGCAGGCCATATGAGCACGAATCATGTGAGCGTAAATTTGGTGCAAATCCTCACCGATCTACAGGACACGTGGATCCGTCCCCAACCACCGGAGCCCGAAGAGGAAACCGGTTTCTTCACCGACACTACCGTCTGCATTGGCTGCAAAGCTTGTGAAGTCGCGTGCAAGCAGTGGAACCAGCTTCCAGCCGATGGCTTTAATTGGACGGGCAACAGCTACGACAACACCGTCGCGCTGTCGGATACGACGTGGCGGCACGTTGCCTTCGTCGAGCAGTTCGATTCTGAGTCACACCTCGGGCGCTGGCTCATGATGAGCGACGTGTGCAAGCACTGCCAGCACGCGCCCTGCGTGGAGGTCTGCCCCACCGGCGCTCTCATCTACAACGAGTTCGGCAACGTCTACGTCCAGCAGGACGTTTGCAATGGCTGCGCCAATTGTGTCGTGGGCTGTCCCTTCGGTGTGATCAGCCGCAACAAGGCCGATGGCCGCGCACACAAGTGCACGCTCTGCTACGACCGCCAGAAGGACGGCCTCGTGCCCGCATGTGCCAAGAGCTGTCCCACCGAGTCGATCAAGTTCGGCAAGGTGAGCGAGCTGCGCGAACACGCGAAAAAGCGCGTGGAAGAACTGCATGCTCGGGGCGAGACCGATGCCTATTTATACGGCGCGGAGGCATCCGGCGAATACAGCGCGCTGAATTCCTTTTTTCTGCTGAAGGACAATGCCGCTGTCTATAACCTGCCGGAACGGCCGCGGCGCGCCGCTGCGCACCTGAAGCGCAACTACCTATTCAGCTTTGCCGCCTCAATCGCGCTCACTGCTGCCTCCGTTCTGCTCTTTAAAGGCGACAATCATGGCTGAGATTCAGGAAATCAAAGATTCGGGCGACGTTTTCACCACGCTGACGCCCGCCTATGACATCCAGCGTGCCGCGACCCCCGACAGGGTCAAAGAATCCGGCTATTACGGTCTCCCCATTCTGAAACGCCCCTTCTGGAAGTGGGAAATCGCGATGTACTTCTTCTTTGAGGGCATCAGTGCCGGCAGCTATGTGCTGTGCACGGTCGCCGGTTTGCGTGACCGGATGCAATTTGACGAAAGCATTCGCCGCGGACGATACCTTTCGTTTGTGAGCATGCTTTTCTGCCCGCCGCTGCTCATCGCGGATCTTGGCCGCCCCGAGCGATTTCACCACATGCTGCGCATCTTCAAGAAGACCTCGCCGATGAACCACGGCGCATGGGCACTGACAGGTTATGGAATCTTTGCGTCGACTCTCGCAGTGCTGGCATGGCCTGCAAAAGCGCTGCCGTCCACGATTCTGCGGGTTCTTCTGCGCGCATTCCAATGGATCATGCCTGAGCGCTTGCTCTCGGTACTCGGCATGCCTTTCGCCCTGACCATGATCAGTTATCCCGGAGTGCTGCTCTCGACTACGGCCAATCCGGTCTGGTCGCACACCAACTTCCTTGGCCCGCTATTCGCATCCAGTTCGCTGAGCAACGGAGCCGCAGCCCTTGCGCTGCTCAACTACGGCTCAAAGGACCACGCGCTTCATTCCGCGCTCACCCGCTTCGAAGATTTGTCCTCCGCCGGAGAACTGACTTCGCTCGCGTTGTACGTGGGGACGGCGGGCGAAGCAACCAAGCCCCTCTTCAAAGGCAAACAGTCGACCCTCTTCATGGTTGGGGCTTTCGGTATTGGACTGATCGTGCCCGCAATCCTGCGCCGGAGCCGATCGAGGATTTTGCGGCACGGCGTAGCTCCGCTGCTCACGTTGCTCGGCGGCGTAGCCCTCAAGTGGTCCATCACCTACGCGGGACAGGAGTCCGCGCTCGATGCGGGCCTGGCCAGCAAAAACGCCCCCAGCAAGACAGGGGAGCCCTTCTGGGGCCCAGCTCAGCCCGCCACATCCTACCCGCCCCCGCGCTAGCGTTGTTTCCTGGGTCCGAACCTTCGGCTCACTCACGGCCCAGACGCCGTGACTTCAGAAGAGCGGGTTGCCAGCCTGTCAGACCAGTATGCTTACCATATATCGTCGCACACCAAGATCTGCCAGCTCGCTTCCCTGGTGAGAACCGCGATGGGGTACGCTGAGTCCGCCGAGAGCAGATAAAGCGGATTCTTTAATCGTGCCGTATCCGCAGAGTGCCCTCTATTATCAGCGCCCAAGTCCAAATTCGCGACCAATCGAAGCCGGGGACTGGCGGAAGCGCGTGTGAGTCGAACACACCGTTGCCCGAAACGGACGACCGCCGGTTTTGAAGACCGGGAGGATCACCGGATCCCAAGCGCTTCCACGCGCTACGTCTTTGTATCTGACTAGTTATGATACGTAAAATGAAGACTCCGTCCGATCCCGCGGTCAATCTGGTCTCAGCAGGGTAGCGAAGATGCCCGAACATCAGGACCATCTCTTCCGCAAACTCCCGCAGGTCGGGGAACTGCTGAAGCGCTCCGACTTCCTCATCCTTCAGGAAACCTACACGCGAGCGCTTGTCGCCGAACACCTGCGGATCGTACTCGACGATCTGCGCGAGGCGTTGAAGCACGGCCGTCACACAGCGGCCTCTCTCGAGTTGGAGCTAAGCAATTTGGGCGGAGCCGCCGAGCGGAGCCTACAGAAGAAACTACGACCCTCCTTGCGCCCGGTGATCAACGCCACCGGCGTCATCCTGCAGACGAATCTGGGTCGCGCCGCGCTCTCCGAAGCAGCCATCGCCCAGATCGCTGAGATCGCACGCGGCTACTGCAATCTCGAAATGGACCTCGAGACGGGCGAGCGTTCCTATAGAGAGACTCATGTCGAGCAACTGATCCTCGACGTGCTGGTCGGCCGCGGTAGTCTGAACCGCGATGCTGTTCGTAACAAAGCCGCAGCCGTCGTGAACAACTGCGCGGCGGCCTGTTTCCTTGCGTTGAACTCGCTGGCCGAAGGTAGTGAAGTTATCGTCTCGCGCGGGGAGCTCGTCGAGATTGGCGGCGGCTTCCGCGTCCCGGACATCCTGCGTAAGTCCGGCGCCATCCTGCGCGAAGTGGGCACAACCAACCGCACCAGGATTTCCGATTACGAATCCGCCATCACGCCGCAGACCCGGCTGATCCTGCGTGTGCATCGTTCCAACTTTCGCATCGAGGGATTTACGGAACGGCCTACGCTCGAGGAACTGCATGACCTCGGGGAGCGCACTGCCATTCCGGTATTCGAGGATCAGGGGACAGGCTGCATCGTCGATTTGCGGGAAGCGGGCATCACAGGTGAGTCCTCGTGGGTGCAAACGGTCGCAGGCGGCATCGCACTGGTTGCATGCAGTGGAGACAAGCTGCTCGGCGGTCCCCAATGCGGCATTCTGGTTGGTTCGGCAGCGCTGATTCAGCGCATCCGTTCGAATCCGCTCTTTCGCGCCATGCGCATCGACAAACTCACCTATGCGGCGCTTCAAGCCACGCTGCTGGCCTATCTTACCCAGTCGGAAGATACGCTCCCTTCAATCGCCATGATGCGCGCGCCATCAGACGAAATCAGGGAGCGTTGCTTCGCCATGGCGCGTGCGCTGTCACCGTTTGATGTGGCCACAGAAGTCATCGAAACCGAAAGTGTCGTAGGCGGAGGCACAACTCCGGGAGCGACGCTGCCGAGCTTCGCTCTTGCCCTGCAACACGCAGTGGTGTCCGAGGCCTGGCTTGCCGCGCGTCTGCGGACGTTGGACCCACCTGTGATTGCTCGATCGCACCAGGCCCGGCTGGTTCTCGACCTGCGCACCGTGCCGCCACACCTGGATTCGACCTTGACGCGGCTCCTGCAACAGGCGATAGCGGGCGTTGGCAGGAGTCCTGAACTGCAGGAACAATCGTGAAGACTCCGCTTCAAATTCTCCGACAGGGAACGGTTCCTGGCGCGCGCTCTCTGGTCATGGGCACAGCAGGCCACATCGACCATGGCAAGACCGCCCTGGTTCGGGCGCTCACCGGAACCGACACCGATCGCCTGCCTGAAGAGAAAAAGCGGGGCATTACCATCGACCTCGGATTTGCGGCCCTGCATTTGAACACCCCCCAGGGACGATCGGTCGACCTCAGCCTGGTGGATGTCCCTGGCCATCATGCGTTCATCCACAACATGCTCGCCGGCGCGGGTGGAATTGAAGCTGTGCTGCTGGTCGTTGCCGCCGATGAGGGGGTGAAAGCACAGACCGTTGAGCACCTCGCCATTTGCGACTTGCTGGGCGTTTGCCACGGCCTTGTCGCTCTGACCAAGTGCGATGCAGTCACCGCCGCCAGGATCGAAGAGGCGCGCAGCGAGATTCGTAACCTTGTCCGGCACACATTTCTGGAGACCGCGCCTGTGCTCGCCGTCTCCGCCTTCACCGGAGAGGGAATCAAAGAGCTCAGGGAGGCGCTTGTGGAAGTCGCTCTCGGTGTCCCCGAGCATGGCAGCGATATCATCCCGCGCTTGCCTCTGGACCGGGCATTTTCCGTTTCCGGCTTCGGCACTGTGGCTACTGGAACACTCCTTAGTGGTAGCGTACGCGCGGGCGAAAATGTCGAGTTGCAACCCCAGGGCCGGCTCGTACGCGTGCGTGGTGTGCAGGTGCATCAGCTTCCGCGCGAGGAAGCGAATGCGCCCACGCGTGTCGCCGTCAACCTCGCTGGCGTTGAAGTTGGTGAGATACGCCGCGGCGATTTCATCGTGCCCCCAGGATCTCTGTCGCCGGCAGCAACCGTGGACGTGGAGCTGCGCATGCTTTCCAGTACACCTCCGCTCAGGCACCGGGCGCAGGTGCAAATGCACGCCTTCACATCGGACGCCATGGCTACTGTGCTCTTATACGAAACAGACTCGTCGTCCGAGGTACCGACCCGTCTAGCTCGCCTGCGTCTCAGCAAGCCTATGGTGCTCATACCCGGTGATCGCTTCGTTATCCGCTCCTCGAAGCAGATCCTTGGGGGCGGCCGCGTTATTGATGCGAACCCGCTTCCACGCCTGCGCAAAGCAACTGCACGCCAATGGCTCGCGCAGGTCCGTAACGCCACGCCTGCCCAACAGATCCGTGCGCGTGTGCATCGGCGGGGAACAACCGGCATCACGCTTGCTGAGCTTGTGCGGGAGACCGGCCTTCATCCTGAGGCAGTCCTGAACATCACAACGGCCCTCACAAAACAGAGGCAAATCGTCTCCACCAGCACAGGCCGGCCGCTTGGTGACGGGTTCGTCGAGGCGGACGCCTTATCCAGTGCTGCCAGGCTACTTTTCACTGAGCTGATGCGTAAACCGTCCCGCTCGTCCTCTCGTGCCGAGTTGCTTTCGCGCACGCGGGTACGCGACTGGGTTTTCGACCTGGCGCTTGACCTTCTGCTTCGCACCAGGCCGGTGAGCGTGACGGGCGCGCAAATCTCGATCGCGACCGCGGACGACGAAAATGAATCGCTGCTTCTGGCCAGGATCGAAGACCTCTATCGCTCAGCGGGGCTGGGTTCTCCCATCGTCAGTGAGGTAGCCTCCACTCTTCAGATGGACGCGAAAAACCTCACGCGCCACCTCACGCTGCTGCTACGCTCTGGCAAACTCGTTCGCATGGGATCAGACAATCTACTGGTCCATGCCGACGCCCTGGCCAAGATTAAAGCGGACCTCGCCCAGCACCGCGGACAAACCTTCGATGTAGGCCGTTTTAAGAACCTCACCGGCCTCACCCGAAAGCATGCTATTCCGCTGCTCGAATACCTCGACGGGGCCCAGGTCACTCTCAACCGCGATGGTGTCCGCACGGTCCTTTGACTCCAGCGCCTCGAGAATCAGGAAACCCGCATCGATATTTCCAGGTCGCCGGTCAGCGGAACGGACAGGTATCGGTTCGAATCGGAGCGAATCCAGCTCACAAACTCAGGGGACCGGTCCGCGTCATCGGCAAGTACAAGCGCGCCCGGCCGCAGACGTCCCTCGATGAGACGAAGAATGTCGGCATAGAGCGGCTTTGCGCCGTCCAGCAGCACGAGATCCAGGGTGCTGGGAAGATCGTGTGCCAGCGTCTCCAGCGCATCGCCCTCGCGGATCTCGACAAGATCGAGCAGGCCAGCCTGGGTCAGGTGCTCGCGGGCTCGCGACACTTTCGAGGACTCGAATTCGGTGGAGATAATTCGGCCACCGCCATTGTCACGAAGAGCTGCGGCCATGTAAATCGTCGAAACCCCGAATGAGGTTCCAAACTCGAGGATAGCTTTCGCGCCGGTTGCGCGCGTCAGCATATAGAGCAGCGCCCCTGTCTCGCGAGAGACCGGTATCGGGATGTCCTTCAGCAGGCCGTAGAACTCACGATAACCGGTTCTGCTTGTGAGCAGGCGCGAAGCATCCGAGTGCGCGACTGTTTCCAGGGCTGGCTCGCTGGCATTCGCCTCGCCAAAGAGGCGATCCAATAGTTCGACAATATGCGGTGAGTTGAGTGCATTCATAGAAAGCTCCTCTTGTTCGGACGGTGAGTGCGGTCGGTGTATCCGGGCCGCTGATAGATAGGGAGTGCGCGATGGTCCTGTGGTGTCCTCGAACCTCTGCCTAAGTCGCCTGTAGGAACAGAGGCGGCGTGGGGCAGGGAACCGCTGCTAGAACTTTCCCTCCGCGTTAGACCAAGAAAGCCATGGCGAGAATGAATCGGATCGGAAACAGTAACAGTAGGGGCGAAGCCGGTTGTTCCCGTCATGAAGACTTTCTTGGCCATGGGCGCACCTTCTCGCAAACTGGTTGAAACCAGTCCGCAGATGAAAAGTGCGTTGGCTGACGGGAACGCTTACGGCAGCCGGCAGGAACCGGCTACAACCGGATTTTCTCGCTATAGCCTGTTTCGTGTCAACAGCCGGTCCGCCGGCCCAAAGGCAGAACCCATTGACACGCTACCCATAGATAATCTATGGTTAGCCACCATGGCCACAAAACCTGAGCTTCTGCCTGGAACACTCGACATGCTGATCCTGAAGACGCTAGCCAGGGGGTCGCTTCACGGGTATGGCATCGCGCTTTCCATCAAGCGGCTCTCCGAAGATGTGCTCACCGTTGAAGAAGGCTCGCTCTATCCCGCGCTGCAGCGCCTTCTGCTGCAGGGCTGGGTAAAGGCAGAGTGGAAAATGACGGAGACCAAACGCAGAGCCCGTTTTTATACCCTCACCGCGGCGGGACGCAAACAACTGGGTATCGAATTGTCTCAATACGAACAGATGATTGCCGCCATCGCTCGCGTGCTGCGAGATCCACGGGAGGCCTAAATGACCCTGTTTCGACCGCTCAAGAAGCTGGCCATCTTTCTGAACCGAAGGCGCTTCCTCAGCGAGCTCGATGAGGAGATGGAATTTCATCGATTACAGGCAGAGAAAGACTTAATTGCATCCGGCCTCTCGCCTCAGGAGGCACATCATGCTGCCATGAAGCAGTTTGGCAATCAGACAAGGGCGAGGGAGCAAAGCCACGAAGCGGTCGCGTTTACCGTCGAAACCATCCTGAGGGACTTATATTTCGCAGGCCGCCAGCTTCGGCGGTCCCCAGGCTTTGCCTTCACTGCTCTGCTCACACTGACCCTGGGCATTACCGCCAACTTGATCGTCTTCGGCATCGTCCAGGCACTTGTATTGCGTCCACTCGACGTACCCGACGCCGACAAAGTCATCTCTCTTGGGCGCGGCAACAATAGTGCAAACTTCTCCTATCCTGACGTCCGCGATATTCGCGATCGCAACACTGTACTTTCCGCCGTTGCCGCCGACAGGGTTATGGATTTCGGGCTTGATGCCAATGGGGTAAGCCGCTCTGTCTGGGGATATGAAGTCAGTGGGGGATACTTCGAGGTTCTGAACGTCACGCCTTTGCTCGGACGCCTGATCCATCGCGATGACGACGATCGCGTTGCCCAGGTTGCGGTCCTCTCATGGCAGGCGTGGAAGAATTATTTCAGCAGCGATCCTGCCATCGTGGGCAAGACCGTCCGCGTCAACAAGCACCCCTACACCATCATCGGTGTCACTCCTCGAGGCTTTTACGGCACGGAAAAGTTTATTCAGCCGGAGATCTTCGTTCCTATGTCCAACGAAGTGCAGATCGAAGACCATAACTGGCTCAACGCCCGTTACACGCAGAATATCTGGGCGATTGCTCGAGTCAGGGACGGCCTCACTCTGCCCCAAGTGCAAGCCGGTCTCGATGCTGTAGCGTCGCAGATCAGGAAGCAGTTTCCCAAGGAGGAAGAGGGCCTCTCGATCAGAATTATGCGCCCCGGACTGCTCGGTAATGTTTTGGGACCGCCGGTCCGAGCGTTTCTTTTGGGCATCATGACTCTAGCCGTGATCGTTCTGTTCGCGGCCTGCGCGAATCTCGGCGGGCTCTTCGCTGCCCGCACAGCGGATCGAGCTCGTGAACTGGCAATCCGCATGGCGATCGGATCCAGCCGTGGGCGCATCTTTCGCCAGCTGGTGACGGAAGCGTTTCTCATTGCAGTGCTCTCAGGCCTCTGCGCTTCCGTGCTCGGCTGGACCGTACTCGCCGGCCTCGCCGCCTGGAGCCCTGCTCGAACAGCCCTCCCCATCCACTTCGCTGTTGCGCCGCAGCCTTCGTTAGTTCTTGCGGCCGCGGTTTTCTCCTGTGTTGCGGCTGCGCTATTCGGGCTGATACCGCTGCGCCAGATCCTGAAGGCCGATCCGAGTGAGGTAATAAAAAGCGGCGCCGCTCAATCGGGCGCCGGGCGAAAGTGGCCTTTGCGCGACATCCTTCTTGCTTTCCAGATCGGTCTTTGTTGCATAACCATCACCGCTGCTTTTGTCGCGATCCGCGGCCTGGGTCGATCGCTCAGTATGGAACTCGGGTTCAGCCCGGCGGACGTGGTGCGCGTGCAATTCGAGCTCACCCAGGCCGGTTACTCGAATGAAGACGCTGCTTCCTTCCAGCGCCGATTGCTGGTTGCGGCGTCCCAGTTGCCTGGTGTTCAAGCTATCGGCTATGCAAACTCCACCCCACTTTCCGTAGACGAATCCGAAATTGGTGTGTTCCACGCCGAGACCACAGACATGCGTCCGGCAAATGTCGCCTTTGTCGCTCCGTTCTACAGCGTCTCACCCGGCTATTTTGCAGCCGCGGGCACCCCCCTCCTACAAGGCCGGGACGTGAGCTTCGCTGATGACGCGAAGGCCCCTCCGGTTGCCATCGTCAACCAGGAATTCGCGCGTCGCCTGTTCCGCTCTGACAATGTTGTTGGCCGCTACTTCAGAAATCGGCCGGGTCAGCCGACGCAAATCGTTGGCGTTGTAGCCAACGGCAGATACACCACCCTCAACGAAGAACCGAGCCCAGCCATATTCTTTCCCATCACGCAGCAGGGAAACACCTCGACCGTGTTGGTGGTCCGCACCTATCCTGATCCCACGGGCGCAGCCGCGCGAGAAATGGCCGCCGGACTTCGCAAGACCATTGCCGGTCTCGATCCCGCCGTTCCCATACAGGAATGCAGCCTCTGGAGCACTCAGCTTGGCCTTCAGCTCCTTCCAGCCCGGATGGCAACCGTGGCTCTCGGCCTGTTCGGTGCCTTCGGAGTTCTGCTTTCGCTCACCGGCACCTTTGGTCTTGCTTCCTATTCGGTGACGAAGCGTCTTCGTGAATTGACCATTCGGGTCGCACTGGGGGCGCGGGCAAAACAAATTTTCGTCGTAGCTCTCGGACGTATGCTCCTGCTTCTCGGTATCGGCTCGAGCGTCGGGCTCGTGCTCGGAGCCGCAGCCAGCCATCTTCTATCTGCGGTTGTCTATCAGGCATCCGCGCAGGATCCGGTCGTGCTTATCGCTGCAGCGTGCACTATGTTGGTGACCGCGCTGGTCTCCATCGTCAATCCAGTCCGCCGCGCCTTGCGCCTCGACCCCGCCAGCATTCTCCGCGAGCAATAAGAAACAATCCCACACAACCTACACAGTCAAAAGTTCTTCGAAGAAGCCGCCAATCTGCCGTTCCCGATCAACGAAGTGGATCTCCAGAATCCAATGGCGCGGCTGGCCCTTCGCGTTGAGCGACCGCATCCGCAAAGGACTCTCCGGGTGAATGTACAGAGTCACCTTATCCCCTGAAATCTTCTCGTGTGGGAACTGCCCGATCAGATGGCCGGCGATGGGCCCACCGAATTCCCAGCCAAACCTGTGCGCAAGCGATACGGTGTACCTGAAAAGCTGGCAGGCCGTGATGTCGGGTGTCTCATGGAAGTATCGCTTTCCCTCGGCAAACGCTGCGCCCACGTCATTCCGTAATTTGAGCTTTCGTGCGTCGGAGCCAATAACGAAGGTTCGACCGAAATCCGCCTCCCAATCTTCAAACACCGGGCCCAGGTCGAGAAAGAGAATATCGTCGTCGCCGATGGTTAGGTCAGGTGGGTTTTCCGCATAAGGCGCCAGGGTGTTCCTGCCGGCACGGACAATACGCTTGTGCCAATAGGTGGTGATGCCAAACATTCCCCTGGCCAGGTCGTAAATATCCGAGTTCAGCCGGCTTTCGGTGAGACCGGCGCGAATCAGGCTGCGTTGTTCAATTTCCCGAAACAGCCGCTCAGCCTTGCTTTGCGCCACGCGAAGTTCTGTAACCCGTCGCTCTTCGTCAGCGTCTACGGGAAGGATGTCCGACAAGGCCTCAACCTCACTGTATCTTTATAGCGTTTCAAGAGAACTCAAGCATAGTCGCGCATTGTTACGTCGGAAGCCAGTCCGATTCGGGCGACCATTGACGGCTATGCTCCCGGAGAGAATCATGGTGTGCACATAGGTGCCCAGGGCTAGCCGGGAGCGCGGACCTTCTCTTTCACCTTCGGAAGAACGGATCACTGGAGGAAGTAATGGTTCAGAAATCGAATGGCGATGCAAGGCGAATGAGCCGGAGAACGGTGGTGATCGGGGGAAGTGCTGCGATTGCCGCGCTTGTGCTCGGCCTTCGCAGAGGCGTTCAGGCTGTCGATGCCAAGGAAAAGGTCCCGAAGGAAGTAAAAATCGTGCAGTTCTCCGACGGCGGAGAGCGCAGTGGAGTCGCGACCCTGCCCCTCATCGTCAAAACAGATGCGGAGTGGAAGCAGCAACTGTCACCCGCTTCGTTCGAAGTGACCCGTCATGCCGCCACAGAACGACCCTTTTCCGGGGAATACTGGAATAATCACGACAAAGGCCTCTACCGCTGTATCTGCTGCGCTACGGCGCTGTTCAGCTCTGACACCAAATTCGAGTCGGGGACAGGGTGGCCCAGCTTTTGGGAGCCGATTGCAAAGGAAAATGTCCATGAAAGCAGCGACTATTCTCTCAACGTGATGCGCACCGCGATCTCTTGCCGGCTATGTGACGCGCATCTCGGGCACCTTTTCGATGATGGTCCCAGGCCAACCGGGCTTCGCTATTGCATGAATTCGTTGGCTCTCCGCTTCGTGAAATTCACCTGATCTGGAAGATGGAAGGAAGAAAAATGGGCGAATCTCCTTCCATGAAGCCCTTTCCGAAATTCGCATCGTCACTCGCAGTCTAGCTATCGCGAAGAATATCCAGTTTTAAAAGCGAACGGGTGCTCCCGGTTCGCGCTCAGCGTACCTGGTTGACAAAGGCAGGCGAAGCTCTACTTTTGGTTTCGACGCCGGGAAACCGGCTGGATCACTCTCCCAACAGGCCGACCCCTGAAAAATCGTTGTCAATCGTGAGGCAGTATCGCAAGCGCGTGAATCCAAGTTTTGTTAATCGCGCACAATCCCAGAATGCAGAAGGCGCGACAGGTTGCCAATAGACTGTGACCTTATTGGTTTGAGATCCGATAACGGCAAGAAACGAGGCTCCAATGGCCCAGTCACCTGTATCACCGAAGCCTATTCGGCTTAGTTCGGTGCTTACCATTGCTGCGGTGATTTTCGTAGCGGCGATTGCTTTCGCATATACCGCCGGGTGGCTCTCACCGCGCAGGCTGACCCCCGAAAAGCTGGTAGCGGCACTGGCGCCGCCGGGTGGCCCAGCGTTGGGCCATCGCCGCAATCACGCCAAGGGAATCTGCTTTACCGGAACCTTCGAAGCAAACGGCAACGGTTCGGCGCTCTCTAAGGCGGAGGTTTTTGTCCGTGGCCAATATCCGGTTCTGGGGCGGTTCAATCTCGCGACCGCAGACCCGAATGCTGCGGACGCCATGGTTCGCGTTCGCGGCATCGGCATCAGCATCACGACGCCTGACGGGCAGGAATGGCGCAGCGCCATGATCGACGCGCCCATCTTTCCTGTTTCAACGCCGCAGGCCTTCTATGCGCTTCTGACGGCCTCTCAAAGCAAGGACCCCGACGCGATGAAGAAGTTCATCGCCGCGAACCCAGGGTTCCTGGCCTTCGCCGGTTGGGCCAAGAGTGCGCCCTGGACTGGAAGCTATGCGGAAGAACGCTACAACAGCCTCAACTCGTTTCTCTTTGTCGACGAATCCGGCGTCAGGCATCCGATTCGCTGGTCGTTGATTCCAGCGGCGACACCTGTGCCTATTTCACCCGAGGAATTGGCAAAACGCGGTCCCGATTTTCTGGAGCAGGAGATCACCCAGCGCGTCGCCGCCAGCTCACAAACCTGGAGCCTGGTGGTCACGGTCGCCAATCCTGGCGACCCGATCGCAGATCCCAACAAGGCGTGGCCGCCAGATCGCCGTACGGTCGATGTTGGCACACTCACGGTGAACCAGATTGAGCAGGAGCGCGACGGCCCCTGCCGCGACATCAATTTCGATCCCACCGTCCTGCCTGCGGGAATCACAACCTCAGAGGACCCGTTCCCCGCCGCCCGCTCGGCGGCCTATTCACGGTCGTACAACGCTCGCACAGCCGAGGAATCCTACTATCCACGTACCGCGACAGGAGCAAAGTAATGACCACGATTCGCACACGCTTCGCCGCGCCGCAGAGACTGCTTCACTGGCTCATGGCCATTTGCATTCTTTCCATGTTGTTCATCGGCGTGGGTATGGTCTCGACCGTCGCTCCGAAATATCTGACCCTGGTGCAGATTCACAAACCGCTCGGCATCGCCATACTGGTGCTTGCGCTTATCCGCCTGGGGCTGCGCATTTTCTACGGCGCGCCTGCGTTGCCGGCGGACCTTCCCGAGCCCATCAAATTGGCCGCCATTTCCTCACAGTACATCTTTTACGCGCTGATGATCGCCATGCCGCTGATCGGCTGGGCGATGTTGTCCGCGGCGTCCTACCCGGTGGTGCTTTTCGGCGGCGTGCATCTGCCATCGATCCTGCCTCTGAACCCAAGGCTCCACACGCTTTTATGGCATGCGCATTACTTCCTGGCCTTTGCCTTTTTCGCCTTCATCCTGATGCATGTCGCGGCAATTCTCGGTCATAAGTTGATAAGGAATGACGGCATATTCGAGACCATGGCGCCAGTCCTCACACACGATCCCTCGAAGAGAAAGACGGATCTCGTCTGACAGCGCTTCTCGCCCTCGGAGGCAGTCCGACGTCTCCCGGGCCTCCGCGAAGTTCCTGATAGCCGCAAAACGAAGCTGGAAAGCCTGCAAGGAACCTGGTTTGGACGCGTTGTTAAAATAGACCAGCGCGTGCAGGAAGGATCCGATGGCCGATCTCGACAGTGAGCTTTCACGGCTCGTGGAGGAGTTGAATCGCTCGACGCGGCCAGTTGTCACCAGTAGTGAAAATGCTTCGATCGATCGCCTGTTAGCTATCGCTGTCCAGCGTGCTGCCTCCGATATCCTCCTGGTTGCTGGATCCCCAATGGCTTTGCGAGTCAAGGGGCATTTGGCGACAGCTTCCGGCAAACCATTTTCTTCGGATGACTTGCGAAGCCTCCTCCATCCTTTGTTGTCGGCCGCGCAAGCGCAGGAGCTGGAAAGAAAGAAATCGCTCGACTTCTGCTTCGTTCGTGGCCAGATCGGCAGATTCAGGGCCAACCTTCATTATCAGCGTGGCACTCTGGCGGCCTCAATTCGTCTGCTCCCTGCCCAAATCCCGACCCTGGAGTCGTTGAACCTGCCTGCCGGCCTGGCACAATTGGCGGAGCGCCGCCAGGGGCTGGTGCTCCTGACGGGGCCCACGGGATGCGGTAAGACGTCGACACTCGCGGCGCTGCTGGGTCTGATCAACCTCCACCGTCGCGATCACGTAATCACCATCGAAGATCCAATCGAGTATGAGCATGCGAACCATGATTCGATCGTCGAGCAGATCGAGGTAGGCCGAGACACCTTTTCCTTCGCGGATGCGGTCAGGGCGGCCTTACGCCAGGACCCCGATGTGATCCTGGTTGGAGAAATGCGCGACGCCGATACCATGTCAGCCGCGCTCACCGCGGCCGAGACCGGGCATTTGGTACTTTCATCGTTGCATACCAACGACACCTCCCAGACCATCTCGCGAATTCTGGACGTTTTCCCCACCGGCCATCAGTTGCAGATGCGACAGCAATTATCCCTCGCCCTTCTGGCAATCATCACGCAACAACTGGTGCCGGCTGCGGATGGCGGCGGCCGCTATCCGGCCGTCGAAATAATGATGGCCACGCCTGCCATTCGAAATCTGATCCGGACCGGCCAGGACCACCAGATTCGCTCGCACATTTCTACCGGACGCGCGGATGGCATGTTGACCATGGAACAGTCTCTTGCCCAGCTTGTTTCTTCAGGAAAAGTGGCGCGCGACACCGCCTTCTCGCACTGCTATAACGCTGCTGAGCTGCGCCACTACCTGAAAGAACTTCCCGTTCAAAGCTGAAGTCAATTTTCAGTGCCGGTGTTCTTTCCACCGCACGTCCTTCCGGCCGAACTGGTTGTGATGAACAAAATCCTCCAGGTTGCGACGCACGCGCGAATCCGCCGCAGAAGGAGTGACGGGATATCCGAGGGCGCATGCAAAAGCGATTTTCATCGGTGGCTCTGCATGAATGATCTTTTTGACCTCTCGGTCAACCAGGGTGTCATTAAAAATTGTCAGCACATGGAAGCCGATTCCGAGGGCCTCGCTCATCAGCCACATGTTCTCCAGAACACAACCGAGGCCCATGTGGCCAAGTACATCGCCGTCGGACCCCGGAGCCCGTTTGCTCCCGTCGTAGAGAACAACCAGTAGCAGCGAGGGGTCGCGCACAGTCCGGTCCAGAAAGGTTAGCTGAGACCGGTAGTCGGAGTCCTGGCTCCAGGCTTCGGGGTTTGTCCACGCGGCCGGAAACGCACTTGCCGGCATTCCGACTTTTTTCGTCTCAAGCTCCGCCTCCGAGAAGGAAAGTTGCGCATAATTTTCGCGAAGGTACGGTTCCGACATGTAAGCGGGAATCTTTCCGATTGCTTCCAGTTCCCGTCTATCGTCGACAACTACGATCTCAAAATTTTGCATGTTGTTGGGGGTCGGTGCCCAACGCGCGGCTTCAAGAATAAGCTCAAGTTCCGGCTTCGCGACGGTCCGAGTAGTGTCGAACGCGCCCCGTTCAGAATGTCGATTGCGGATTAGTTTTTGAATTTGCAGCATCACCCTTCCCTCTCTTCTTTAACTGAGCCGTCGCGCGATCCCGGCACTGTTCAAGATTGACGGTTTAAGTAAAGGAGAGCTGTGATCTTAATCACGCGTGCTGAATCTGAACCACAATCAACTATTTTAATGATGGGCGCGCAACCGGGTCAGGGTTGCGCATGCCGCAACGATCCTACCCGAATCCGCGGCTTCCTCGGTGTTCCGACATGGTGCAAAACCATTCCGCCGGGGAGTTGGCCGATGGGCACGATATTGCATCGGAAAATACCGCCCTCCAGAAGGGTCCCAAACTGGCCACGATTTTCCTCGGTTAGGTCCGCTTGCTCTCATCATTTGTGACATTCGTCACAGACCGGCTGGAAATGCCGATGATACATGTGGCCTATAAAGCGATTCAACGGTATCCGCCAGAGGAGCGACATGGGCGAACCAGAAGAGTCTTTGCTCGAAACATGCCTTAGGCGTGGCATATCACGCCGCCGGTTCCTGGAATTCTGTGCTGCCGTCACCACCACCCTTGCCCTCCCTTCCGGCTACGCCGAAGTCGTCGCTAATGCGCTCAGCCAGAAGAAGAAACCCGTATTGGTCTGGCTCGAATTTCAGGATTGCGCCGGCAACACCGAGTCTATGCTGCGCTCG
>DATJNV010000187.1:0-16579 GCA_035507705.1 Acidobacteriaceae bacterium | reverse complement strand
GCTGGCTGGAGATGACGACGGCATCGACGCGGGCGGGCTTGCCGTCTTCTCCGTACTCCACCGTCACCTGGCTCTTGCCGTCGGGCCGAAGGTAGGGCAGCTTTCCGCTTTTGCGCACCGTCGTCAACTGCCGGCAAAGCTTGTGGGCCAGGAAGATGGGTGTTGGCAGCAGTTCCTCGTTTTCGTTGGTTGCGTAGCCGAACATCATGCCCTGATCGCCGGCGCCGCCGGTATCCACGCCCATGGCAATGTCGCCGGATTGCTTGTTGATGCTGGAAATGACCGCGCATGTGTTGGAGTCGAATCCGTAGAGCGCGTTGTCATAGCCGATCGAAGCCACCACGCCACGCACCAGCGATTGAAAATCCACGTAGGCTTTGGTGGTGATTTCGCCTGCGATGACCACCAGGCCGGTCGCAGTCAGCGTTTCGCAGGCGACGCGGCTAAAGGGATCCTGCTGCAGGCAAGCATCCAGAATGGCGTCAGAAATCTGATCGGCGATCTTATCGGGGTGTCCTTCGGTCACCGACTCCGATGTGAATAAAAATCTATCGTGTTGCGGCAAAGCTTCCTCCTGTGTCTACGGCCGGCGGCATTCACGGCGTTTCGCTGCTCGTGGGACCTTGTACGACCGTATCAGAGGAAGGATCAGCCACGCAAAAATCGAATGTCACCTTCCGAGGCTGGGGGGAAGTTACCTGTTATAGCTGTCGCGGTGCTGGGAGTAATGACCGCAGCAGTTTGGGTCACATGGGGAAGAGCGTTCAGGGAGATTTTCTTGTGTACATAGCTCCAGACGAACCAGCCGAGCCCGGCGACCAGCAGCAACAGAATGCCGATCCCTGTCCAGCGTAACCGCTGGTCGGGGCCGTTCCTGCGCCCATTTTCAACCCTGGTCTTACTGGCGTTCTCGGCAAAACGGATCCAACCCTCTTCGTCGTCAACCGCGGCGGACCGGTGCGCGGAAAGGTAACGGCCAACCCACTCGTCCTGATCCAGGCCCACAACCCGGGCATACTCGCGCACCATGCTCCGGTTGAATACCCCGCCCGGAAGGACGTCGAAGTGCTCTTGTTCCAGCGCGACGAGGTGCCGGTTGCTGATCTTCGTGACCCGGGTTATGGCGTCCAGGCTGATCCCGCGAAACTCCCGCTCCTGTCGCAAAGTGTCGCCAAAATTCCCCATAGATTGCACCCATCGGCTGGGCCCTGCCGACATTCTCAACCATGAAACCGAGCTATTTCCAGATCAAAAGCGAATCGCGGTAGCCGGTTTTGTATCCCCGCTACCACACCTTTTGAGTTGCTGGATTGAACTGGTCTACCGGTCAACGAGCCAGGATCAAGCCGTCGCCTTGATTTTGCTACACTCGGCTCAGTTGGGCGAATAACATGAATAGGTTAGTCATCGGCAATCTCCTCCACCGGCCCTTGCGCTCGTCAATCAGCATCATCGCGGTAGCCATCGAGGTTGCCATGATCCTGTCGATCGTAGGAATCATGGTCGGCATGATCGAAGGTTCCCGGCGCAGTCAGAGCGGCATTGGCGCGGATTTAATCGTCCGTCCCCCCAATGCAACGTTCCTCACCGGGGTCAGCGGCGCTCCCATCCCGGCAAAGGTCGCCGATATCATAGCCCGTCTTCCGCATGTTGCCGTAGCGTCGCCGGCAATCCAACAGATCTCCGTCCAGTCTGCGGTGGAAACGATATGGGGCATCGACTATCACAGCTTCAATGCGTTGAAGCCCTTTGTTTTCTTGTCCGGAGGTCCCTTTGAGGGGCCTGACGATGTCCTGGTCGACGATGTCTTCGCCCGCAGCCGGCCCGGCTATAAGGTCGGAGACATGATCACGATCCTGAATCACAAATTTCGAATCTGCGGCATCGTTGAGCATGGCAAGGGTGGGCGGAAGTATTTACCGATCAAGACCCTGGGTGGCCTAATCGGCTCTGAAAACAATGCCTCACTCATCTTTGTGAAGAGTGATGATCCCAAGAATGAAGGCCTCATTGAGCAGGAAATCCACGCCCAGCCCGGGATGGCCGATTACCAGATTCAGACTCTGGCTGAGACGCTTTCCCAAATGACCCCGGCGCACTTGCCGGCTTTTAACACCTCCCTGAACGTAGTTATTGGGATTGCTACTATCGTGGGCTTCATTGTGATTTTCCAGGCGATGTACACGGCAGTACTGGAGCGAACCCGTGAGATTGGCATTCTCAAATCGCTGGGCGCCTCGAGAATTTACGTTGTGAATCTTGTGCTTCGGGAAACCGCGTTGCTGGCCATCGTTGGTATAGCGCTGGGAATTGCGATGACATTTTTGCTGAAGGCGTTTATGAATCAGCGCTTTCCCACGCTCCTTTTTCCCGTGACCCCGCGCTGGCTCATAACTGCCATCCTAATCGCGTTCTGCGGCGCACTGGTGGGCGCCACTTACCCCGCTCTCAAGGCTGCGAGCAAGGACCCAATCGAAGCTCTGGCGTACGAGTAGGAGTTCGGTGCGCGGGGCTGGTCAGTTCGGCAGCTTGGGGAGACCGGTCGCTAGACCCGTGACCCAGACAGCTGTTGCAACACACTCTCGTGGTTGCGTTCGCGGGCGTAGTCGGCCGGCGTCTTGCCCTGGTTACAACGGCTTGCGGGATTTGCTCCGGCCTCAAGCAGTAGCCTCGTGAGGTCTTCCAACCCTGCCGCTGCGGCCTGATGTAAAGGCGTATACCCTCCCGCTTGCTCCATGTTGACGTCTGCCCCCTGGGCGATCAGGATGCGCGCCGTCTCCATGTTCCGGCTGATTGCAACGCAGGCGTGGAGCGGCTGGTTATGCAGAGCGTTCCGGGAAAACCGGTGCAGGTGAGCCCCGTGGGTCAGCAACAGGGCTGTTGCCTCCGGGCCGCCAAATGCCGCCGCCAAGTGAAGAGCGGACCAGCCGTCGGCCGAGCTTTCGTGTACAAGCATTGGTTCTTCGCGCAACAGAGGCTCGATACGGCCGCAATCTCCCAGAGCTGACGCCTCGAAAATATCCAGAGCACTCAAGCGGCCGAGCAGAAAATCCCGGATCAGAGGCTGCTGCTGATAGATACTCCACAAAAAAGCAGAGACGCCCTGGGCGTCTCTGCTGGCAACAAGCGATGGCTCCTCTTCCGTCGCGGCGGCAACTTCGGCTGTTGCGCCAATGCGGATCAGGTTAAAGAAACGCTGGCTCACCGACCCAGATTAGCATCTGTGTCGGCTACCGACGCGGCTAGAACTGGGTCTTTTGCTCCCTTCTGCACTGATCCGGGGCGTGTCCGGTTGGAGTAGATTCTGAACGTGACCACGAGATCCACCACGACGGGGACTGGCTTGCCGTTGAGGGTTGCAGGTCTGAAGTGAGAGTTCTTGATAGCCTCTACAGCCTTTTCATCCAGGCCGAACCCGATCGGGCGGGCGATCGCCATCTGCCGCGGAACCCCATTGGCATCGACCACCGTGCGCAGGAGCTCCATACCGGCAATCCCATACTTCTGCGCGTACTCGTTCGAGCTTGGATCGATGCTGTTTAGCACCTTGGGAGCCGTCATGCCCTCTCCCACTACCTTGATGTTCGGATCGGCAGGCATGAATTGGCGGTGCTGACTCTTGCTGTTGAAGTACTCCTGCCAGTAATCGGGCAGTTGAGCCATCATGCGCGGATCGATGTCGGTGGAGAAAATGGAGTCGAGCGCCTTATTCATGACCATGGCGCTATGCTCGGGCGAAACTGCCGCCAGAGCCTTATCGGTTTCTACGGTGGCCGCGGACGTCGTTGGTTTCGGCGCTTCCGTCGTACCCGCCGCATCCCGGGTCTTCAGTGTCTGGGCAGCAGCAATTTCTTGCGGCGTCGGCTCTTTCTTCTTTTCCTTCTTTACCTTGGGGATCACAATCACTTCACGCTCAATCGCGATGTGGACCGGCTTCTTGGAAATCTTCACCTTGTCAAATGACTTGGTATCGTCCTCATAGGGTAGTGCGCCCAGGAAGTGCAGGCCATAGCGGTCTGCTTCAAACTCCAGTTTGTGCTTGGAAAGCTTTACTTTCCTCACCTCGAATGCGGAGAGGGTGAAGGAAGTCACCGCAGGCGAGCCGTTCACCTTGCCGTTCATGTCGAATTCCAGGTTGTCGCCCATATAGGAGCCGCGCAGGAAGATCAGTTTTCCTACAAAACGAGCACGCAGATCATCCTCGGTAAGAGGAGTCGTCGCCTTTAGGGAAGCGGCATCGACAACAAGGGATTGGGCAGGGAGCTCGGTGCTCGCAGGCGCCGTCTGGGCGGTCGCAAAAGACGCAAAGGTTCCGCAGAGGATCGCGGCGGCCAGGGACAAGAGCTGTTTCTCAAACTTCATAGGTCTCCTTGACTCCACTACCCCGCTATTTCCCGTAGGTTGGAGTGCCGGCAGCCTGGGTCTTCAGCTGCGAGCTTGTAAAAATGCCGGTCCGGTAGAAGTGGGATGTCGGCTGAGCCTGCGCATTTTCGGCCATGAGCATAATGGCTAAGGCCAGCAACAATCCGACTCGTATGAGTACAGCTACCAGCGATTCAGAGGCACGTTGTGTCATGGGGGAGACCTCAGCTATCTTTCAACATGAGCGTATGTCGTTTGAAATGAAGTGGAAATGCCCCTTTTGTGCACAAGCAGTTACCCTGCCGAGGTTGACTGTGTTGCCCAATTGCGTTACTCTGAGTGTCTTGCGCAGTGCAGCTTCCGGCCTTCTCTGGTTGTTGCTTTAGGTGAAGGCTGTGAAGTCCGGGAAGCCGCTTCACGGGAAGCCGATCAGAAGATTGAGCAAGCCCAGGTAGCCTGCCAGGAAGCGAACCCGAAGAAACGCTTTAAATCAATTCTTCGCCACCCAAGCGATTTCGAACCTTCGTTTGCGGAAATGTAATTGCCGGCCGCAAGGTTTTTGCGGTGTGCGGTAGCGTCCGAATAAGAGGTTCCTGGAGAACTGGTAACGATGTCTACGTATTTTCCGAGCTCGCACGATATCAACCGCAGATGGTTTGTAGTCGACGCCAGCGGCAAGACGCTGGGGCGTCTGGCGACAGAAGCGGCCAGTACCCTGAGTGGCAAAAAGAACCCGAAATATACCCCCTTCATCGATGTGGGAGATCACGTGATCGTAGTGAATGCGGAGAAGGTGGTTCTGACGGGCCTGAAGGCTCAAAAGAAGGTCTACCGCCGCTACACCGGCTTTCCCGGGGGATTGCGGGAAGAGTCTTTTGTCCGGCTGATGGCGCGCCGGCCGGAAAAGGTCGTTGAGGAAGCAATCAAGGGCATGCTGCCCAAGACCAAGATGGGACGCCAGATGGCGACCAAGCTCAAGGTCTATCGGGGCGACAAGCACCCCCACGAGGCACAGAAGCCGGAAGTTTTGGAACTGGCGGCCCGGTAAGCAAGCGTAGCGAAGAATAGGATGGTCATGGCAGATTTGGTGCAGTACTACGGAACGGGGCGGCGCAAGGCCAGTGTGGCCCGAGTCTTTTTGCGGCCCGGTAGCGGAAACTTCGTCGTTAATCAGAAGCCTTTCGAAACGTATTTCGTCACCCACCAGCAACGGGTTTCCGCCCGGCGGCCGCTCGAGCTGATCGAGGGAGCAGCCAACTTTGACGTTCTGGCCACGGTCAAGGGCGGGGGAGTGAGCGCCCAGGCCGATGCGGTCAAAATGGGTGTAGCCCGCGCCCTGCTTCAGTTCAATGTTGAATTGCGAAAGACTTTGAAATCCGACGGCTTGTTGTCGCGCGATGCACGCATCAAGGAACGTAAGAAATACGGGCAGAAGGGCGCTCGCAAGCGCTTCCAATTCAGCAAGCGGTAGCTGGGCAGGTCCGGGCTTTAGCCCGGACATCTTGAAAGCAATATCCGTGGGCTTTAGGCCCCGCTTATTTTGTAAGTAAATCTTCCCCGCCCAGGCGGGTGAGGGAAATCAATTCCGGTTCTGCCGGAATGCAAATCACAAGGAGGTAGTTTGGCCACTATCACGATGAAGGAGTTGCTCGAAGCAGGTGTTCACTTCGGGCATCAGACCAAGCGTTGGAACCCGCGCATGAAGGAATATATCTTCGGCGAGCGGAACGGCATTTACATCATCGATCTGCAAAAGACCTTGAAGATGTTTAAGGAAGCCAGCAAGTTTGTTACCGATCTGACTGCCCAGGGCAAGGTCATTTTGTTTGTCGGCACGAAGCGCCAGGCTCAGGATGCCATTGCTGAAGAGGCCAACCGCTGCGGCATGTTCTACATCAACCAGCGCTGGCTGGGTGGACTGCTGACCAATTGGATCACCGTACAAAAGTCCGTAAAGCGTCTCCAGGAACTCGATGAAATGGCCACGGACGGCCGGTATGACTTGCTGACCAAGAAGGAAGTTATCCGACTCGAGCGCGAGCGCAAGCATCTCCAGGCGAATTTGGCCGGCATCAAGAACATGCGCCGCTTGCCGGACGCGCTTTTCGTGGTGGATTCGAACAATGAGGCGATCGCCGTTAAGGAAGCACGCAAGTTGGGCATTCCAGTTGTCGCCGTGGTCGACACCAACTGTGACCCGACGGTCGTCGACTATGTAATCCCAGGAAACGACGATGCTCTGCGCGCTATCCGTCTGTTTACCTCGAAAGTTTCTGACTCGATCGTAGAAGGCGTACAGATGGCGGGTGACAAGAGAGCCACCGATGGCGGTGTCTCGGCCGACGAGCAACTGGAAGCGACTCCGGTGGAGGTTGCCGGTCTCGAAGCCGGCGCGGATGAGCCCTCTGGTGACGGCGAAATGGTCGATCTCGATGCCGTACTTGGTGGAGGCATTCGCAAGGCGCCCGGCGCCATCGCAGCCATCGACGAACCCGAAGTTGCAGAGCATAGGCTCTGATCAGGACCTGTTAACAGGCCAGCAAAGGAACTGCAAGAGGATGTCAAGTGTGACTGAGAACATTTCTGCCGCCCAGGTGAAGGAGCTTCGCGAGAAGACGGGCGCGCCTATGATGGACTGCCGCAATGCGCTCCAGGAGGCGAAAGGCGACCTTGAGCAGGCGGTTGTTGTTTTGAGGAAAAGGGGCATGGCTTCTGCTGCCAAAAAGGCTTCGCGCAGCACTTCCGAAGGCGCCGTGGGGACCTATATCCACGCCGGCGGCAAGATTGGCGTGCTGATTGAGATCAACTGCGAGAGCGACTTCGTCGCCCGCACGGAAGATTTCCAGGAGCTGCTCAAGGACGTATCCATGCATATCGCTGCGACAGATCCGCGCTACATCCGGAGAGAGGATGTAACCAACGAGGACCTGGAGCGAGAGAAGGATATTTATCGCGCCCAGGCCGCAGCCACGGGCAAACCGGCCAAGGTGATCGAACAAATCGTGGAAGGCAAAATGAGCAAGTTTTACGAGGAAGTTTGCCTGCTCGAGCAGCCTTTCATCAAGGATCAATCGTTTGCGATCAAGGATTTGATCGCCCAGAAGATTGGCAAGTTGGGCGAGAACCTGAGCGTGCGCCGCTTCGCTCGTTTCAAGGTAGGAGATCCTGTGTGGACGGTAGCGCAGATCAAAGCCACAGTCGCCGAATAGCGCTTTACCCATTGTAGTTACAGGAAGAGCCGGGGATCCCCGGCTCTTCTTTTTTGTCTTTTGTATCCCTTTCCGCTCGGGCCGCCGTCCATAGACAGCAGAGAAAAGTGGTTTCCGCTTTCTACCGGGGTGCTGATACAAATCTTTTTTGAGATCGACATAAGAGCCACTGGGACACCCGGACATTGTTTTTGCGGGTATCAATAGTCCCTGAGGTCTGTTCTCCAAGATAATTTCGAGTTCCTCAGCACCACTTTAGTAACGTGCTTGCAAATCGTCGCAACGGGAGCTGAATCGCCCCCTCCAAGAGGCGGGAAGGCTGAACCGGATGTGCGATACTTTGCATGAATGTACAAGAGAGTCCTGCTCAAACTATCGGGAGAAGCACTGGCGGCTGACCGCGGCTTCGGCGTTGACGTGGCTAAGCTACATGAGATCTCCCGGGAGATCCTGGCGGTTCGGGATCTTGGCGTACAAGTCGCTATCGTGGTCGGTGGCGGCAATTTTTTCCGCGGCGTCGCCGATCAGGCTCGCATGATGGACCGTGTCTCTGCAGACCATATGGGGATGCTGGCCACGGTCATCAATTCGCTCGCTCTGCAGGATGCGCTGGAGAAGTGCGAAGTTCAAACCCGGGTCATGTCGGCGATCGAAATGAATCAGGTAGCGGAACCCTACATCCGCAGGCGTGCCGTCCGGCATCTAGAGAAGGGGCGTGTCGTGATCTTCGCCGCCGGTTTGGGTAACCCGTACTTCTCGACCGACACGGCCGCCTCGTTGCGTGCGATGGAAATCAAGGCGGATGTGCTGCTCAAGGCCACAAAAGTGGAAGGGATTTACGATGCCGATCCTGTTATTACGAAAGATGCAGTTAAATTTGAGCAAATTACCTACATGGAAATTCTCCGGCTCGGTCTAAAGGTAATGGACAGCACCGCCGTGAGCCTGTGTAAGGACAATAATTTGCCCATGATTATTTTCAACATGAACCGGCCCGGAAATATCCTGCGCGTGGTAAGCGGAGAGAAGGTCGGTTCCCTGGTGACCGCCTGACCCCACTGAGTACAGTCGCGGAACTCGCCCCGGCATCTCAGGCCTCAGAAAGCTCGGCCCCGGTAATCCAGACGCCGCCCTCTGCTGGCCCGACGCTGGTGAAGCCAGTTAAGGTTTCAGCTCCTCGTCGATCCCAGCTACCGGCGCTGACGGGCATTCGTTGTTTTGCCGCACTCAATCTGGTCTTTTTCCATTTTTCTGATCCGCATTCCTTCGGACCGTTCGGTCCCATCGTGAATGGCGGATACGTGTCTGTAAGTTTCTTCCTGCTCCTTTCCGGATTCATCCTTACCTACAACTACGCCGACCGCGCGCAGAGCGGCGCGCTTACGGCGCGAAGCTTCTGGTCTGCCCGCTTCTCCCGCCTGTATCCCGTGTATATCTTCAGTCTGCTGCTCTCCGCGGGCATGTTGGCGCAGGAGGTGCAGGCTCACACAAAACTGGATTTTGGATTGGGTGTGGTCCTCACCCCGCTTCTGTTGCAGGGCTGGCATCCGGTATTGTCTACGTTCTGGAACACCCCTGCGTGGACGATGTCCACCGAGGCGTTCTTCTATCTCTTGTTCCCGTGGCTCATTACTCGCCGGCGTCCGCGCCAGGCCTGGACAATAATGCTTGTCCTGTTTGCTCTGTGGCTTTCTGGCCTGGTGCTTCCTGGCCTGTACATGCATTTCAATCCGGATGGTGATGCGCACCCCGATCGTTATTCGACGGGGATCTGGATCCGAGCCATAAAGTTCATGCCCCTGCAGCATCTGCCATCTTTTCTGTTTGGCATGGCATTAGGCTTCCTCAACGAAAAGATTCGTCCCGAGAGCCGGAAGCGGCTCGCGGCCGGGCTCTTTGCGTTCGTTGCCCTCTACCTGATTCTTTGCGTCGGTGATCGCCTGCCCTACGTGTTGATGCACGATGGCCTGCTCATGCCGCTGTTTGCGGGTGTCATCCTATGCCTGGCGGGCAGAAATCCAGTCGCCCGGTTCTTTGGGCTTTTACCATTTATCGCCATCGGCGAAGCCAGCTACTGTCTCTATCTGCTGCACTTCAATCTATGGACCCTGATTCACGATTCGCATTTTCTGGAGAGGAGCGGCTTGATCGTCTTTGATCCCTGGATTTCGTACCTGTTTCTGATCGTTGCCGCCCTCCTTACCAAACGGCTGATCGAACGGCCGGCAAGGGGCTGGATCACTCGGCGTCTTCAGCCGAGCGCCGCTCGCGCCGCGTGACTCCTGCAGAGCGTTGATCCTCGTCGGGCGATCTTCTGGCAGGAAGGAGGGCCCCTCTATCGAAAGTCCAATCCCGTGAGGGTACGGGACTCCCGGCCTTACGCGATCGGAAATCAACAATCCTCAAAGGTGGACCGAATCGCGCCTCTCGCGCATTGCGAACTCAGCCGTGACGGATCAAGGGGCCAGGTTGGCGGGGCGGTTATGCACAATCGCAGCGGTGCACGTAGGCTGGCTGGCTGCAGGGAAGGGCGTTCTCTGTACGGCCGAGAGCACGCCATTTGCAGGATTGAGGTATAGACCCGAGACGGTGCTGCTCAGAAAATTCGAAGTGTAAATATAGCGGCCTTCTGACGGCTCAACCAGCAGACAAGTTGGGCCGGTACCCACTCCATAAGTGATCGAACCCGGAATTGGCGTGGCGGTGCCGCTGGTTTGATCGATGGTATATGCGTTTACATCGTTCGCGTTGTAGTTAGCAACATACACATAGAGCCCGCGGGGATCGACGGCAACGGCATCGGGAAGGTTATCGGTCTGAACGGGACTGCCTGCCTCCACCAGAGATCCGTTGCTCTGCACCTGAAAAGAATACAGTTGATTCGAACCGCCGTCGGTGACATACACAAATTTACCGTTTGGAGAGCTGGTGATCGCATTGGGAGCCGTTCCCACACTGGAAGTGCCGATGGAGTTCAGCACGCCGTTCGATCCAACCTGTAAGGCGGAGACTGTGGCATCGGTTTTGTTCACCGCGTAAACGAAGCCTCCGCCGGCCAGCACATTCACCGAGACTGGGTTGTTTCCCAATGGATAATAAGCGTTTGTGCCGTCCGGAACCGTCTGGCAGAGGCTGCCGATTGCACCCAACTGGCCGTTCGAATTGATGGGAAAGACTACAAGGGCTCCTGGGCCGGGAACACTGATGCTGTAGTTTGGTTGGTATGTCTCAACCACATAGAGGTAAGTTCCGGCGCTATTGACGGCCAACTGGAGAGGGTAGCTGCCGGGCATATTGCAGGTCTGCTGAGGATAGAGCTTGCCGTCCGTGCCGATGGCAAACTCGACGATGGTGTTGTCATCATGGTTGATGACGTACAGATTCTTGCCGTTCGGGGACGAAACATCCGCAACGGGATTGCGGCCGCCCGAAGGATACGGCGAATCCGTGATCTGATACAACAGACCTGCCTCGCCATCGATCTTATATACGCTGATCTGCCCTGGGTTTTGCTTGGATGCTGTGACGTACAAAAAATCAATCGTGTTGCTGCGCGCGCACGCTGTGATGCCGAATCCGAGACCAAGGGATACTACCGAGGCCAGGGTAATCCGGCCGAATTTACTCAACTTCATGCGCTTCCTTCATCCTGGCCCAGCGAAATGGAGCAGGGCTGCAGCTCGCAGCAGAGCGATCGAGGCAAAATATTTTCGTTATTCCCATCTGCATTGTAAAAGCTTGCACATCTTTCAGCTACCTGCTCCAGCCATCCACATCTACCTCTCCGGAACCGGCATTGTCCCGTCGTTCGGCGCCGGCGAGCGCGCCACGCCCGGTGCAGATAGCAGCCGAAGGGAACCGACGAAACGAAGCATGCGCGCGCTCCTAATTCACTTTCAACCGGCCGCGCTGTTAGCCTTTCCCCGCTTCGGACTGTCGCAGGAACCCTCGATACCTGGCATCAGGGCTGTATGATCTCGATGGCATGGTTGCCGTGAGCAATGGCAGCACTGCAAGTAGGTTGCCCGGTAGCCCTGAAGGGTGTGTTCTGCACAGGCGCGAGCGCACCGGTAGCCGGATTCAACGACAGACCGGAAACCGTGCTGCCGAGGAAGTTCGTAGTGTATACATAACGCGCCTCCGCGGGCTCGATCAGGATGCACGTTGGTCCCGCATCCACAGAATATGTCGTGGTCCCTGCGATCTGAGTGGCGTTTCCAGTGGCGCGATCAATCGTATAGGCGCTCACATCGTTGGCGCCGTAGTTCGCCACGTAGACGTATATCCCTCTGGTGTCGACCTGGACGGAATTAGGAAGGATGTCCGTCTTAAATGGGGTTTGCATGGCGATCAGTGTCCCGTTGGTTTGAATGAGGAACCCGATTAACTGATTTGCCGCGCCATCAGTGATGTAGAGGAATTTACTCGTCGGATCGCTGGCGATCGCATTGGGCGCCACGCCTACAGGAAAAGTGCCATTAGAGGTCAGGGCTCCGCTCGAACCTACCTGGAATGCTGAGATAGTCGCATCGCTTTCGTTGACGGCATAGACGTAGTTCCCATTTGCCGTCACATTGACAGCCACCGGATTGTTGCCCGCCGGGAAGAAGCTGTTGGAGCCATTCGCGACTGGTGTGCACGAATTGGATGAGGCGCCCAACTGACCGGTGTCATTGATGGGGTAGACCACCACTGCGCCAGGCCCCGGAGTATTGGCACTATAGTTTGGCTGGTAAGTTTCTACGACGTAGAGGTAGGTTCCAGCCTTATTGATCGCCACCTGGGTTGGCAAGCTGCCCGGGACGCTGCAGGATTGCTGCTGCGTGATCGTGCCGTCGGTGCTGATGGCAAAAACGACAATTGTGCTGCTGTCGTGATTGACGACGTAGAGATTCTTGCCGTTAGGGGACGCCGCATCGGCAACCGGGTCCGCACCTCCAGAGGAGTATGGAGATGTGTTGAGCGGAAGCAGCGCACCAACCTGGCTGTCCACCTTGTAGACATTGATCTGCCCAGGGTTTTGCTTGGACGAGGTGACGTATAGAAAATCGATCGTATTGGCGGGCCCGCACGCAACGACGCCGAATCCCAAACCGAGAGATACCACCGAGGCCAGGGCGGTCCGGCCGAATCTACTCAACTTCATGCGCTTCCTTCATCCTGTTCGAGCGAACCGGCCAAGCGGGGCTGTAGTTCGCGGCAGAGCCATGCGAAGACAGTCTCCTTAAGCCATTTGCATTGTAAAAGAACATCAGAACAACGTACCGCTGGCGGCGCACCAGGTTGGCTGTCCGGCCGCAGGGAAAGATGTGGCCTTCCGCAGATTCGTCAGCGTTCCGGTGGCCGAGTTGATGATAGCGCCGGTAACGGTGCTGTCGGCGAAGTTGGCTGTGTACAGATACTGGTTCGAGGGATCTTCCAGGATGCACTGTGGAGAGGATCCGGAACCAAAGGGCACGCTGGTCGCCAGAGGTGTCAATCTTCCCGTCGTCGGATCAATGAAGAATGCGCTTACAGAACTGGCTTCGCTGCTCGGCGTCAGGTTCGGTCCCTGATCCGCGAGGTACAGGAATTTGCCCTGATGATCGACGATCATGGGTCCAGGGTTGGCGACTGTTCCCGAGTTCTCTACCTGGCCTCCAACAAGAGATTGCAGCGCGCCATTCGTACCTGTGGTGTAGGGCAGAATATAGCCTGGGGTGGTTCCATCCTGCGCGTCGATCAGGTAAATGTATTTGGCACTTGCATAGATATAGCTAAGCTGAATGGCGTTCGTAGCGATCGGCGTGTTCTGGGAAAGAGTCAACTGGCCGCTGCTGTTGGCGTATACGAACACCGCTTGCGGCGGATCGCTGGTGCTGCCGGCCACGCCCTTTTCAATGACGTAGACGTACCCGTTACTCGCTGTGAGAGCGAGGTTGATGGGTCCGCTCCCGACCGGGAAATAGGTAAGATTCGTGCCGTTTTTCTGCACCGTCTGATTGGTGATGAGAGAAAGCCTGCCGGTATTGGGGTCGATGTTGAAGGCGGTGATGTCTCCGCAGGCAACGAAGCCGGACTGCCCATAGCTGGCGCAGGTCGTGGGATCGGGAGCCGTCGAATCCAAAACAAAAAGGTGGCTGCCGGATGAGTCCACGGCCATGGAAATGGGAAGATTGCCTTGGCTGGTGTACGCAGCCTGGAAACTTAGTCCGCCTTGACCGCCAATGGTAAACAGCGAGATGTTCGCTCCGGCGTTGGTCGGGTTGGTACCCGATGGGCAAGCTGTCTGCCCTGTCTGTCCACAGCCCGCGTTGAGCACGTAAAGAAACTTACCTGCGGTCGCGACCAAGGCCTTGATGGGATCGTAGCCGCCGGAGCCGAAGGGTGAATTTTGCACCGGATAGAGGTTTCCGAGGTTGTTGTCGATTCTGTAGCCGGAGATTTGGCTGTACTGAGTGCCGGTAACATAAAAATAGCCGACTGTGTGATCGGTACTGCAGGAGGTCACTCCGAATCCCGTTCCAAGGGATACTACCAATGCCAGAGTGATCCGGCCGAATTTGCTAAACTTCATGCGTTTCCTTCATCCGGTCGCTGTAGCGGTCCAGGCCTGCCTGTCCAGCTAAACTGTTTAAAAATGAGTCCTGTCGCTAATTGTAAAAGCTAGAGTCACTTTCGGCTATACAGGCCGCCGAAAAACGCGAGCAAGCAACGAGCAGGTCGCCAAATGCAAAACCGGAGTCGATGTATCCCGACGTCTGTGTTGCCGCAGTCCTCGTGCTTGATTGCAAAATCACCACACGCGGCAGGAGTTCTGCGGGTACATCGGAGCCCCTTTTTTGCACTGGAAAGCCTTACCGAACTCATCGAAATTTTGCACCGCTCCATTCACCCGCCACTTGCCCGGTGAGTGCGGATCTGTCAGAACATAATTGCGCGCTGCCTGCTCGCGTATGTTCGAACACCATACCTGGCCGAAGGCGAGAAAGAATCGCTGGGCCGGCGTATAACCATCAATCTCGGGTGGAGGCGCCTCCTTGGCAAGCGTATCCATCAGGGCCATGTAGGCAAGGCGCAGCCCGCCATTGTCCGCCGTGTTCTCACCCAGCGTAAGCTCGCCGTTCAGTTTTACCCCCGGGACTGCCTCGAAGTTTCCGTACTCCTTAACTTCGCAGTCCGTTCGTTCGGTGAATGCCTTGCGATCCTGTGGAGTCTGCCATTCCGCAAAGTTGCCGTGCCCATCGAATTTACTGCCCTGATCGTCGAACCCGTGGGTCATTTCGTGCCCGATCACCACGCCAATACCTCCGAAATTGACTGCAGCGTCTTTGCTGTAGTCATAGAAGGGAGGTTGCAGAATGCCGGCTGGAAAGTTGATGTCATTGAACGACTGCGAGTAGTACGCGTTCACTGTTGGCGGAGTCATGAACCACTCGCCCTCGTCCACGGGCTTGCCCAGCTTGTTCAAATTGCGCCGGTCTTCAAAAATGTTCGCCCGGGCTATGTTCCCCAGCAGATCATCGCGCTTTATCTCCAACGTGGAGTAGTCGCGCCAGTGCTCCGGATAACCAATCTTGTTACGAATCAGCGCCAGTTTTTGAAGCGCCTTCTCTTTCGTGTCCTCCGACATCCAGGGCAGTTGCTCAATGTCCTGATGCAGCGCCGCTTCCAGCGCGGCGACCAGCTTGAGCATGCTCTCCTTCTTCTCCGGGCTGAAGTATTTCTTTACCCAATCCTGGCCGACGGCTTCTCCCAGTGCGTTGTCCGTAGCCCGGGTGCATCGCTTCCAACGCGCTGCCATCTGTTCCTGTCCCAGCAATTCGGTGTCGAAGAATTTGAAATTCTCCTCCACAAATGGATCCGACAGCCAGCGGGCCGCGTCGTGCACCGCCCGCCAGCGGAGATAGCTTTTCCAATCCGCCAGACTTCGGCTTTCGATCTGGGTGTTCAGAGCTTGGAAGAACTCCGGATGGGTCACATCCAGCGTCTGAAATGCGCCCATATCGATGCCGTGCAAATAAGACTGCCAATCGAAGTCCGGGGTTAGCTTTTCAAAGTCTGTCAAAGTCAAAATGTGGTAGCGCTTGGCCGGATCCCGGCTATCCGTTCGGCTCATCGATTCCTTTGCCAACGCAGTCTCGATTGCCATGACGGCGTTCGCTTCGTCGGCGGCCTTTTCCGGCGCGTCTCCCAGAAGTTGGAACATCCTGCTCATATGCGCGACATAGTCCTGGCGGATCTTCTGCATCCGCGGGCTATCGAGCAGGTAATAATCGCGATCGGGCAGACTGATACCTGCCTGGCCCGCTTGCGCAATCTGCTTCTGAGAATCCTTTTCGTCCTGGCCTACGCCAAATGCAAACACTCCGCTTACGCCGTCCTTGATTTCCAGTGTCGCCAGCAACGCAGCCAATTGTTTCTTATCGCCGAGAGCGTCGATAGTCGCCAATGTGGGCTGGAGCGGCGCCGCGCCCTTCTGGTCGACCACCTGCGTATCCATGCATGCGGCGTAGAAGTCACCGTATTTCTGTTGCAGAGACGTTCGCGTGGGACTGGGAATGGCGGCTGCCTCGAGTTCCCGGTACAGTAGCCAATTGTTCCTGTCACGCAATTGCGTAAACTGGTCCCATTTCACCTGGTCCGGCGGAATCGGATTGTTCTTCTGCCAATTGCCGCAGGCGTACTGATAAAAGTCGCTGCAAGGGTCGGCGGTTTTATCGATGGCCTTTAAATCGAAGCTCTTCGGGGCTTTTGGCTCGGCCGGCACGGCATTCGTTTGTGCCTGGACGAGCCAGCCGCTCAGCCACAGAGCGGTGAGGAGACAGACTACCTTCATAGACCTCAAAAGATCTTCACATGGAAGGTCAGATACTTCTTGGGATTTTCGCGGATGGCTGCGATCAGGCCGCGCGTTTCCGTCAGCCCCTGATCGAGATTGTTGTAGAGCGAAGGGTTGCGCATCAGTTGCCCAATGGTACCCTCGCCACTATCCACGCGGTTCAGAACGGAGTCGAGCTTGTCGACTG
>DATJNV010000186.1:0-10753 GCA_035507705.1 Acidobacteriaceae bacterium | reverse complement strand
TGCGGCGGCCGAAAACGTTGACCGCCAAAGTGTCAGGGCTCATGGTGGGTGCGATCGCGGGGTTGCTGTTGGGAAGCGTCTGGAACATGTGGTTCCCCATCAACAAGAAGCTGTGGACCAGCTCCTACGTGCTGTTCGCCGCGGGCTGCACCTTGCTGCTGCTTGCCATTTGTTTTTACGCGGTGGAGATCAGGCAATGGACGCGGGGATGGACCTTTCCGTGGCTGGTATTCGGGTCTAACGCCATTACCGCTTACGTTTTCTCGGAATTTTTGGCTGCCGCGCTGTTCACGATCCGGCTGCACGATGGCGCCAGGATGACGGACCTGCAGCAATACATCTACATGCACTGGTTTTTTCCGGTGATCAACCCGTCGTTCGGATCGCTGCTTTATGCTCTGGTCTTCGTGCTTGTGTGCTTCGTGCCGGTCCTTTTCCTGTACCGGAAGAAGATCTTCATCAAAATCTAGCGTCGCTTTCGCGGGCCGACCGCGAGGAAGAGAAAGATGGCGCCCGCTGCCGCATCAAGAGCAGCAGCGGTAAAGTTGTGCGGCGGCCGGAGTTCTACGACCGCATACACCAGGAAGGCGACGGACGCTGCAAGGAAGAAGAATCGGGACACCATTGCTTAAACGTTAGCAATGCTGCGGGAAGAGGGCAATCATGACGCCGAATGCGATGAGATTGGCCAAACGCCTGGATGAGGTGGGGTTCTCGGATATTGTCCAGGTTCGGAACAAGGTCATGGAAATGCGCGCAGGCGGGCAAAAGGTGCACGCGTTTCACGGCGGCGAGCCTTTCTTTGAAACTCCCAACCAGATCAAATATGCGCTGATCAGCGCGGCGGTCGAACACCGGACGCGGTATGCGCCTTCATCGGGCATCGAGCCACTACGGGAGGCGATCGCCGCGAAGTTGAAGGAACGAAATCGGCTGGATGTGTCCGCCGAAAATGTCATTGTTACAAGCGGAGGCGCGCACGCACTCTATGTTGCCTTCCAGGCCGTTCTGGACCCGGGCGACGATGTGCTGTTGTTCTCTCCGTACTGGACACCGATCCGGGAGATGATCACCTCGTGCCAGGCACGGGCCCTGCTGGTACCGACGGCAACAGCGCGCAGCGCGGGCTTGAGCAAGACGCTCGAAGACTTCACGACGCCCCACACCCGGGCAATCTACTACAACACACCCCAGAACCCCAGCGGCACCGTTTTTACGAGGAAGGAAGCGGAGGAGGTCGCGGCATTCGCGACGCAACATAATCTCGTGGTCATCGCCGACGAGGCTTACGAGGATTTGGTTTACGAGGGAGAGCACTTTTCCATTGCGTCGTTACCCGCAATGGCGCAGCGAACGATCTCCACCTATACCTTTTCCAAAACCTATGGCATGACGGGATGGCGCATCGGATATGCCGTTGCCCAGGAGCCGTTCATGACCGGGCTGCGCAAGCTGGTCCTATACACAGCGAATGGAGTTTCGACGATGACGCAGTGGGCTGCGCTGGAAGCACTGCACATTCCGCGCAGCGAAATTGATGCGCGGCGCGAACAGTACCGGCATAGACGCGATCTGCTGGTGAATGGACTCAACGAAGTGGGCCTGTCATGCGAGATGCCGCAGGGGGCTTTTTATGCGTTTCCCCGAGTGACCAAAATTAACAAAGACAGCCGTACCGCAGCCCGATTGCTGTTGAGCAAAGCCCATGTGGCCACCGTTCCTGGAGTGGTCTTCGGCGGCCAGGGGGAAGGCCACGTGCGCTTCGGTTATGCTACCGACCTCCGGACGATTGAAGAGGGCTTGGCAGCGTTGAAGAAATACCTGATACCCTGAAGGTTGTAGGCTTGGGAGTTCCTTGGAAGGAACTTTATTGGCCTACCCTGCACACTTCCGCTTCGATTTCCGCGTCAAATATGAGACCGTCTTCTGGTGAGAAATGTCATTGTCAGTGAGCGCAATTGAGCTCCGTCCGGTAGTGCACGAAATCGCCATCAAAATGGCTCCGGGGAACCAAGAATCCACAAAATAAGAGCGATTTGCACCTAAACTCAGACCACCGGAATCAAAGGGCTTATGAAACTTTCCAAGAGAGGCGTTGTGCTTGTTTTTGCTTTCCTGTTGGGAGGTTTTGCTTTCCCGGGAGGAAGAGCAAGCGCGGAAGAAACTCCCGTTGCAAACTTCGCGCTGGATGTTCAGGCGCCGGTCCGGAACGTAAGCGTAGCCTACCTGACAGCTTTTTCTTTTGCGCCCGAAGCGGATTCGGACCTGCCCGACGACCCCGGCAACGGCGATCAGCAGGAGACGCAAGTGGCTTCCGGAGCCCCGGCACCGGAGGGCAGCGCGAGTAAGGACCAGGATCCGCTGGCGCAGGGAAGACAAACCAAGCGCATTCTTTTTGTAGTGCCGAATTTCCGCGCGGTCAGCGCCGACCAACATTTGCCGCCGCAAACGGTTAAAGAGAAATTCAAGACCGCCATGCTGGACAGCTTCGATTATTCGAGCTTCATCTTTGTAGCGGGCCAAGCGGCTGTGGCGCAGGCAAACAATTCCTATCCGGAGTTTCGTCAAGGCGCCGCAGGTTACGGCAGATATTACTGGCACACGCTCGCGGATGCGATCAATGAAAACACCTGGGTTGAGTTCATCATCCCGTCGGTTCTGCACCAGGACACCCGGTATTACACGCTGGGCAAGGGGAGCTACGCTAAGCGGCTGGGGTACGCGTTCAGCCGGGTGGCCATCACGCGCCAAGACTCAGGCAAGGAGACGTTTAACTTCAGCGAGTTCGTAGGAGCAGGCGCTTTCTCGGGAATTGCCAATCTCTACTATCCGAGCCAGGAACGCACGTTTACCAAGACCTACCAGCGGTGGATCGAGAATCTTGCCATCGACAGCTGCGTATTCGCGTTCAAGGAAGTGTGGCCGGACATCAACAATGCCATCTTCCACCAGAAAGATTAAGAATCCAACCTAGCCATCCGGGCGATGTGCGTTATCCGTTCCGATGTCACCATGGACTTGTCCTCAAGGGGAGAAGACCATGGAAGCATCCACGCAGAACACAGGAGTTTGGAGCGGGCTCTCCAAGCAAATCGCAGAAACAATTGAAGCAGTGCAAGACAGCATCGTGACGGTGCAGGGAAGCGGCCGCTCGACCTCGAGCGGTGTGGTATGGGGTCCGGGAGTTGTTGTGACCACCCGGCAAGGGCTGCGCCGAGGCGACTCACTGCAGCTGGCTCTGGGCGGGGAGCCGGTTCCCGCCAAGCTGGCCGGGACCGACGCAGGAACCGATATCGCCGTGCTCCGGGTGGACGCAGGTTTCGGTCAACCCGCCAAAACCGCGGACCTCCAGTCGACCCGAGTGGGAGAGGTAGTGCTGGCAGTGGGCCGCTCGGCGTTGGGCGACATATCGGCGAGTGCCGGAATCATCGCACGGCTGGGTGGCGCCTGGCGCACCTGGCGCGGCGGGCAGATGGATACGCTTGTACGTCCGGATGTGCGCCTTTACATTGGCCAATCGGGAAGCGCACTGGTGGACGTAGAGCGTCGCGTGTTGGGGATCAACAGCGTTGCACTGGCACGAAATGCAGTTATCACGATACCCAGCACAACGGTTCATCGCGTTGTGGAAGCTATCCTCGAGCGCGGCCACGTGCCTCGTCCTTTTCTGGGCGCTGCGATGCAGGCGGTTCCCGTGCCTGAGGCTTCGCGCTCGCACTTCGGTGAGGGCGTGGATGAGGCGCTGCTGGTACTTCATGTAGAAGCAAATGCCCCGGCTGCTGCCGCAGGAATTCAGGTTGGGGATCTGATGCTGGCGCTCGATGGCCATTCGGTCCATAACGTACACGACGTCCAGCATCAGCTATCCGGAAGAAAGGTAGGAGACCCGGTTGCTGTGGCGATTCTACGAGGCGGCGCAAAGATGGATCTGAGCGTCCTACTGGCGGACCGTGGCTGAGGACGACCAAAGCGAAGGACCGGCCCGGGCATCGCCAGGGCCGGGACGGTTGCGCGATCAGTTGGTTGTGTTGCCCTGTATTGACTCGATGGTCCAGGCCAGCCGATTCCCGGCGTTTGGCGCGGCACGCGAGCTGGACTTTCTGCCACCCGCATTGCCTTCCACGCTGCTGTTTCGGGTGCAAACGGACGGCCCGGATGCGATTGTGATTGCCGAAGGAGAGGCATTTTTGAGCAGGGCCGGGAACCGAAGCGCGCTGCAGGAAGTGTTTGCCGGCACACCGACGGTGCTGCTTGCCACGCAGGCAACCGCAGCCATCGCGCGGAGCGCGGCCCGTTTGAACATTTTCTCGGTGCTTCCTTTGCAGGTCACCGCGCATCAATTAGTGACCGCGCTCTCTGCCACGGCAGATGGTTTTGCCGTCACTCTTCCGCGCCGTCCGACACCCAGCGAGGCGATTCGCGTGAGGGAAGAACTTACGGCGCGGGAAGTGGAGGTTCTGCGGCTAATGGCGCGCGGCCAGACCAATAAGCAGGTAGCTGCCCGGCTCAACATTTCGGAGCACACCGCCAAATTCCATGTGAGCTCCGTTCTAGCCAAGCTCGGCGCCCGAACACGAACAGAAGCGGTGACAATTGGAATGACGCGCGGCGTGGTCGCGATTTAGAGAGGGATTCATGGAACACAAATCTGTACTTTCCGGCGAAGCCGGCCTCCATTCCAGCAGGCTGGAGGACGCAGACCTGCTGGACAATTACTCTCGCGCAGTCACGCAGGCAGTTGAGCGCGTCAGCGGATCGCTGGTAAAAATCGACGTTCAAGGCGCCCGCCGCGGGAATCGGCCTGGCCAGGAAGGTTCGGGATCCGGTTTCGTGTTTACTCCAGACGGCCTGGTACTGACCAATAGTCACGTGGTACACCAAGCAACAAAAATTGGCCTCAGCTTCACAGACGGCAGCCGCAGTGGAGCGGTGCTCATCGGTGAGGATGGGGACACGGATATCGCTGTGCTCAGAACCGAGCATGCCGTGTTCTCTCCAGCTCTGCTGGGAAGCTCGAAGAAGTTGCGCATCGGGCAGATTGCCATCGCGGTCGGCAATCCATTTGGCTTTCAGTTTTCCGTGACTGCCGGCGTTGTGAGCGCCCTTGGCCGCAGTATGCGGGGTGCTTCCGGACGGATGATGGAGGAGATCATTCAAACGGATGCGCCGCTGAATCCGGGCAATTCCGGAGGGCCGCTGCTGGACTCCGGCGGCAAGGTCGTCGGTGTGAATACGGCTACGATTCTCGGCGCCCAGGGACTTTCCTTCGCGGTCGGGATCGATACGGCAAAGTATGTGGTAGCGCAGATTCTGCAGCATGGGCGGGTGCGCCGCAGCTCGATTGGCATTGCAGCGCAGAATGTACCGGTTCCGCGGCGGCTGGCTTATGAATACAAATTGCCCATGGGTACGGGCGTAATGGCCACAGTCGTGGCGCCCAAGGGACCCGCGTTTGAGGCTGGCATGGAGGAAGGCGACGTGATCATCGGGTTTGCGGCGCAGCCGGTAGCCGGCATCGATGATCTGCATCGCCTGCTGACCACGGAGCGCGCGGGTAAACCGCAAAACATCAGTGTCCTGCGGGGTACTGCACTCAAGCACATGATGATTGTGCCGCGGGAGCGCGAAGAGGAGGGGTAGGCGGTGGAGGTGGTATTCTGAGCGGAATCCATGCCTACCAGCGGTAGTTCCAGCCCTGACAATACGGACCCGGAAAGCACGCAATCCTTCGATGCAATTTTTTCTGAATACGAGCAGAGCCATGCACGGCAGACAGAAGGCGGCAGACAGATAGAAGGCACGGTGGTGGCCGTTTCCGCCGACTCCGTTTATCTGGATATCAGCTACAAGACAGAAGGCGTTCTGCCGCTGGCCCTGTTCCAAAGCGCGAATGAGGCGGTGAAGCCGGGCGACAAATTGCTGGTGGCGGTCAAAGGCCGCAATGCTGAAGGCTATTACGAACTGTCGCGGTTCAAAGTCGAGCAGCCGAGGGATTGGGCTGCGCTGGAACGAGCGTTTGAAGAAAAGGCTCCCATCGCCGGCACAGTGACGGGCATCGTCAAGGGCGGGTTGAGCGTGGATGTGGGTGTTCGCGCTTTTATGCCGGGTTCCCGCAGCGGAGCACGCGATGCCGCTGAACTGGAAAGCCTGGTGGGGCAGCAGATCCGTTGCCGCATTATCAAGCTCGATGTGGGAGAAGAAGACGTGGTGGTGGACCGCCGCGTACTTCTGGAAGAGGAAGATCGCTCCAACAAAGAGCGGCGCTACGGAGAACTCAAAGAAGGCGACCTAGTACAAGGCGAAGTTCGTAGCCTCACCGGATATGGGGCCTTCGTGAATATCGGCGGCGTGGACGCTTTGCTGCATGTAGGCGACATCGCCTGGAGCCGCGTGATCAAGCCGGAAGATGTGCTTTCCGTGGGCCAACAAATCGAAGCAAAAGTGCTCAAAGTGGATGCCGAAAAGCGGCGAATCTCGGTTGGGATGAAGCAGCTTTTGCCGCATCCGTGGGATGCGATTGCGCTGAAGACGGGAGACCGTGTGCGGGGCGTGGTGACCCGGGTTGCGGACTTCGGAGCTTTCGTGGAAATCGAGCCTGGCGTTGAGGGTTTAATCCATCTTTCAGAGATGTCCTGGGCCAAGAAGGTTCGCAAGGCGAGTGATTTGCTGAAGCAGCGAGACACCGTCGAAGCTGTGGTCCTGGGTGTGAACGTGGGGGAGCGCCGCCTCTCGCTTGGGTTGAAACAGACGTTGGGCGATCCCTGGGCAGAGGTGGAGCGGAAGTTTCCGGTAGGTGCTGCGATCGAGGGACCGGTTACCAGCTTTACAAAATTCGGGGCTTTCGTGCAGCTTGCTGAAGGGGTCGAAGGGATGGTGCATGTCAGCGAGATCAGCGCGGAGAAACGAATCCATCATCCGCAGGACGTGCTCCGCCTGGGCCAGTTGGTTAAGGCACAGGTGCTGGAAGTGGACAAGCTCAAACGCCAGGTGCGTTTGAGCATGAAACAGCGAACATCGGTGACGATCGATGAATACCTTGCCGAGCACGCGGTGGGCAGCGTGGTAACCGGCCGCATTCTCGACGTTGTGGATGGTGTGGCAAGGGTGGAATTGGGCGAAGGGATCGAAGGCTTGTATCGCGCCGTCACGGCGAGTTCCGCAGGGGATGCACCGGTAGAGGCGGGGAAGGTGGATTTGACTTCGCTGAGTTCGATGCTGCAAGCGCGTTGGAAGGGCGGTCCGAGCGTGGCGACTAAGCCTGACGGCTTGAGCGCGGGGCAGATTCGCAGTTTCCGCATTGCACCGATGGAGGCAGAGGCGAGACAGATTGCGTTGGTGTTGGAGTAAGCTTCCATTTCAAACCAGGACTTGCGTCCTGGACCATTCTCAGCCGTCCCTTCAGGACTTCTCCGGTGGCGTAGTTCTAAGCTCGCCTGTAGGGAAAGTGGGATTCAGGATTTAGCTCGCTGACAGATCCTGCGCTTTTCCTAACCTGCTAGGGCAGGGCGAAGGTGAAGAGATCGCTGCCGGAGGCGATGGCTACGTATTGCCTGCCACCAGCGGCAAAGCTCATGGGCGAAGCATGCAGGCTTTGACCGGTGTTGAAGTGCCATAGGGATTTTCCGGTTTTGGCGTCCGCAGCTTCGAGGAAGCCCTGATTGTCGGCGAAAAATACTACGCCGGTCTTGGTGGACATGACTCCACCATATCCATGCGCCTCTCCCGCCTGCGGGTAACGCCAGACGAAAGACGTGGTTCGCGGATCAAAGGCGAGCAGCACCTGCGTGCTCTTTGCATTTGGATCGCGCTTGGTCCCGGTGGAGTAATATTCCCTGCCCTCCTGAAACGGCGCCGGCTTGCGGAAATATACGGAACAGCTCTCCAGGGACATGAAATAAAACAAACGGGTGGTTTCGTTGTACGTAGGCGAATACCAGTTGGTCGCACCTTCGACGCCGGGGCAAATGAGCGTTCCTTCCGCGGCAGGCTTGAGATCGGCGACCATGGGGCGGCCATTGGCGTCGACTCCCGTGGCCCAATTCAGCTGCTTTACGAATTGCGTGGCCGAGAGGAATTTCCCGTTGGTGCGATCGAGCACATAAACGTAACCGTTACGGTTCGCCTCGACAATGAGCTTCCGCGGCCGGCCTCGATATTCCGTGTCGACCAGTACCGGGGTTTCCACGGCGTCATAGTCGTATAAATCATGGGGCGTGAACTGGAAGTACCACTTCATTTTGCCGGTGTCGGGGTCGATGGCCAGCAAACAGGAGGTGTACAGGTCATCTCCCGGCCGCACCGTTCCGTCGTAGTCCGGCGAAGCATTGCCGGTGCCCCAGAAAAGAGTATTCGACTCCGGATCATAGGTGCCGGGCATCCATGCAGTACCACCACCATGAAGGTATGTATCGCCAGGCCAACTGGAAGAGCCCGGCTCGCCCGGGGCCGGAATCGTCCATAAGCGCCACGCTAACTTGCCGGTCGTGGCATCGAAGGCAGCCAGGAACCCGCGCACTCCATCGTCGCCGCCGGAAGTTGCGACCAATACCTTGTCCTTAAGGATCAGCGGAGCACCCGTCGCGCCATAATTCCTGTTCCAGTCAGCATAGGCAACGTCCCACATCAGATTGCCCGACCGTTTATCGAGGCAGAGGAGATGCGCATTGTCTGTTTCCATGTACAGGCGGTTACCTAATATGGCGACGCCGCGATTGATATGGCCCGAAGCATCGTCAATGAGCCCACCTGAAACCGGCCGCGAATAATGCCAAAGAGTCTCGCCGGTCTGGGCGTTCAAAGCAAACGCATCGTTCGATCCAGTAAAGTACATGATCCCGTCGATCACGACGGGCGTGGCTTCCAACACGCCGGGCGTTCTGGTGTGAAAGACCCATTGCGCCTGCAACCGGCCGACGTTCTGAGGGGTGATCTGGGTGAGACCGCTGAAGCGCCTGCCTGTGTAGTCTCCGTTGTAGGAGGGCCAATTGTCCGTAATCTGTGCCGAGGCATAGGCACATGTGCAGAAAACCAACACCCACAGCCGAACCAGCTTCATGCGATCAGTGACCTTCACCGTTCATGGTAACGAATACTTCGCCCAAGGCTCCACGATCGACGCCGTTGCTATCGACAAGGTGAATGGAGACCCGAGCTATGTTTTTCGCCGCTTGAATGGACTGGCGCAGTTCCACAGGTTCCTGGGGTTTGACGGTCTGCAGCGATACCTGACTCACTCCGAATCCACCGCGGTTATAAAGGTAAGCCTTGAGCTCTCCAGGAAAGAACACACCGAAGGAGCCGGAGAGCTCGATCCGATCGTCCTTGCGCCGGGCAGCGAGAGGCTTACTCACCAGGCCCGCTTCGGTCACCGTGCTGAGCTCGCCGCTGAGCCGCGAGGGAAACCAGTTGGTATCGAAGGCGTAGCTCTCGCCCGGACCCAGCACTTCCATGGGGCTGTTCAGCTCCGCTTCCATGTAATAGGGGTCCCGTTCGATGTTCAGAGGAGGAAGAAAAGGCATACCCTTTTTGTCCAACTCGAGCGTGGGTCCGTTCTTATAGAAGATGGTTGTGGCCTTGCTGGGATAGTCGCCGCCCGGAATGATTTTGTTTCTCTCTACCATGGCATATTGAGTGGCGCCGTCAACTAATGCGATCCAACCCGCGGTGGAATCCAACCACACCTCGTTCTCGAGATATTTCCAGTTCAGCCGGAACAGCCCGTCTTTGACATCAAAAGAAGGATCGTTGGCCAGGCCGTCTCTCACGTGATAGCCGAGCAGATAAGCGGAATGGGGGTTCAGGGGAGTGATGGCCCAGAAATCGTGATTGTACTGAGTGGGATCTTTGGCATCGGCGAGGTTGTACTGCGAAACAGACTGCACCGACCAGGTAATAGAGTGACCGGTGAAGTTCCTGGTGATGGCATGGAAGGAGATCTGGGGAGAATCGCTGCCAATGCTGATCTCTCTTGTGTATTGCAGACCTGTGGGCGGATCGGGTGGACCCTCGAGGCGCACGGTACACTTCTCGCCCTGAGATAAAACAGAAAACGCATAATTGCCGTCGTCCAGCGGAGTCGAGGCTCCCTGCCAGTCCTGTTCATCGTCGTTGCCTTCGGGGAGAGGCCAGATTTTGTCACCGCCGTAGTTAATCCAGCGGCCGGCCGCTTCCGCGGGAGAGATGTATTTGCCTTTGTAGACAGGGTTTACAAACAGATACGGATGCCCATTGAAAGAGACCTGCAGCAAACGCCCACCCAACTGAGGAACGAAGGTGAGTTGCACCCACTCGTTCGCCATCTGCTGTGCCTGCCATCCCTCGTACTCCACAGGATGGACGGTGCAAGCAGCGCCGGCAGCCGCAGAGACAGCAAGCAGACAGCAGAGGACCACCGTTCTCATGTTCAAGCGGCCTTTCGTGCCTGAGCCAGCAATTGCCGGATGCGCTGGCCGATGATGATTTCTTCGCCCGGCCGCAGAGTCATGGAAACGATCTGCAACTTATCTTCTTTTGCTGGTGGTCTTCTATGCGCCGGATTGCGGGATAACACGTCACTGGGATTGTCTTCGGTAAGGACCGCGATGGAAGGCGTACCTTCCAGCAGATCTTTTGCGCAATCCGGGGTCGTGTAATGCCAGGCGGCCTGATCCCAGGAAATCATGAGGGTGGGGCACTGATTTTCTTCGGGCATGTACACTTTGGCCTCCACGCCAGGAACTGTCTCCACCAGAGTTGCGATACGTTTTACCTGCGC
>DATJNV010000185.1:0-4392 GCA_035507705.1 Acidobacteriaceae bacterium | reverse complement strand
TCGCATGGCTGTTGTGCGCGGTCTTGACCTGCCTGGCTGTTCATTCGCCGCACTGCGATCTGTGCGACGGACCGTACCGTGTGACCTCTTCTTCGCACCAACCTCTTGTCAGCCACCCGCTGCCCGCTGCGCCTGACACCTGTAACGGCATCTGCTCGTGTTGTGGATGGCGCGGGCTCCCGAACGTAGGCGTTGTTCTCGATCTGGCGAATACGGTGGTCGCAACTGTTCTGCCTGAATCGCCATCACCTGTGCTGGCTCCGCCGTTGCTCATATTTCGACCACCCCGCATCGCCGTCTCCGCTTAGCCTGTCGGTTCCGCGCCCCTTTGCGCAACATCACTTCGGAGACATTTATGCGTCGGCTCGCGTTCACGTTCGCTGCAGGGTACCTGTTTCTGTTTTCGTCTTTGCTTGCTCCTGGGCAAGCTACCATCGGAGCGTCCTCGGGCCGCCCACAAGTGGCCAACGAGGAGAAAGAGCCAAAAGCCATCCTCGAGCTTGGCGCGGCGACCAGTTGGAACTTCAGCGGAGGTGCAGCGACCTTCGCGCCGAATCTTGCCGCGGAGATCACGCCGATAGAGAACTGGCTTGAGATTGAGGCAGGCGTGTCACCCTTCTACACCCATAGCTCTACGGAATGGGACACCGACCTGCTCTTCAAGAAACCGTGGACCCTATCCCGGACGGCAGAGTTCATGCTGGGCGTCGGTCCTGAATGGGTTTACCTGAACCAGAATGGCAAGACAACCAATTCCATAGCCGGAGAGCTCGCCGGGGACTTTATGTTCTGGCCAACCGGCAAACACCGCTTCGGCTGGTACCTTGAACCGGCTTACGACTACAGCTTTGCCAACGGCCACCAGCAATCTATCGGCATGAGCGGCGGTCTGCTCATTGGCATTCCCTGATCATCATCGGCCATGGAAACACTGAGCGTTGCAAACGGCAAACGCTGCACTCGAGCGACGCCCCACGGAAAACCTCGGCACTGCCGGCGCCCTCCACACTCACCCACTCAGGCGGATAGATGTTAGGGAGGTAAAGCTACGGTGGTGGTATCTGATAACGCAGAGGTCCTGGGCTGCGGATCCGGATTCCGTCGCCGACACGAGGGTTTCGTAAACCTCGTCGATCAAAGCCCGTGTGTATATAGATGCATCGCCGTCACAAAGCCATATAACCGGCGACTTTCCGCAATTCGCAGCCCAGGACGAATCATGCGCAGCAGTTACCCCCGAACAGCGCATCTCAGTAATCAGCCCGGAAAAGAGGCCGCGGCAGAAATACCATCAGGAGTTCGAGGATGCTGCGGAGCAGGCTGTCCATTCTTGCCCTTTTCTTGTCCGCCGGCGTAGCTGCGCAGGCCAAGGTACAACAGGGGTTCACCCTGGTCCCGTTGACTCCGGAACAAGCCGCACTGGTGCAGAAATCCGTTGCCCGCGAGAGGGCCACGATCCAGGAAATTCAAAAACATAGCCCCCTGGTGCAAACCTATATCCAGGACACGCGCCCCGATGCCCAGCTCGATGCGTCCCCTACCTCGGATGAATACATGCTGGACCGGGTCGATTTCCATAAGGATTTCACCGCCAGGGCCTACAAATCCGGCGATCAGGCGCATGGATTCTTCCAGGGTCCCGCCAATGTTTTTCGCGCCTTGAGCGCAGCCTTCAAAATCAGCTACTCCCCGAGCGGGTTCATGGACATGATGTTCGTGGACCCGGAGAACTACGACCGCGCCCATTATGATTTCGTCTTCGTGCGCCGCCAGTTTCTGGGCCAGGTGCGCACCATGGTGTTCGACGTTCGGCCCAAACCAGGCACCGGTTCCGGGCGCTTCCTGGGTCGTATCTGGATCGAAGATCGAAACGGCAATATCGTCCGTTTCAACGGCACCTATACTCACGGCGACTCGCAGCAGGCAGCCCGAAGCTGGGTCCATTTCGATAGCTGGCGCGCCAATTTGCAGCCCGGCGTCTGGCTGCCGGTCGCGATCTACGCCGAGGAGGACCAGCGCCCCGATGCCTGGAAGGCGGGGGGATTTCGCGCCCAGACACACTTCTGGGGCTATTCTCTGAAAGCCCCGAACCACCAGACGCAAAGCACGTCGGTGGTGGTGGACAACGTGATCAACGACAGCCAGTCGACCCAGGATGTCAGTCCACTCGAAGCCCAGCGCGAATGGTATGCGCAGGCCGCACAGAATGTGATCGATCGGCTGGTCGAGGCCGGCTTGGTCGCGCCCCCAAGCGCCTTCGACAAAACGTTAGATCAGGTGACAACCAACCTCATCATCGGCAGCAAGCTCGCCTTACCGGGCCAGATCCATTGCCGGGTTCTCCTCACCACGCCGCTGGAGTCGCTGGCAGTCGGCAACACGATTCTCATCAGCAAAGGGCTTGTGGATGTGCTCCCCAACGAAGAAGACCTGGCGGCAATGCTGAGTTTTCAGTTGGCGCAAATTGCCCTGGGCCACCACATCGATACCCGTTATGCATTTGACGATCAGCTGCTCTTTCCCGATGAAGCGGCTTTCCAGCGAATCCAGCTCAACCACAGCGACCAGGACGATCAAGCCGCGGCGCACAAGGCGCTGCAAATCCTGCGCAGCTCGGTCTACCAGAGCAAACTGCGCAACGTTGGCCTGTTCCTGGACCAGTTGCAGGCAAGCGCAAAAGATCTTCATGCGCTGATGACTCCGCGGGTCGGCGATTCGCTGTTCAAGCCGGATGGCACACCCTGGCTGTCCGCGCTTTGCAGCCAATCGGTGCATCTTGAACCGAACAATCTGACCCAAATCGCAGCCTTGCCTCTCGGCAGCCATTTGAGAACCAATGCCTGGGATGACCAGGTCCGCTTCCTCTCGACCAAACCGGAAGCAATCCTGAATGCCAGTGAGAAGATGCCCCTGGAACTCACCCCGATCTACTTCCGGCTTTCGCGCTATGCCAATTCCAGCACGTCGATCGCGCCCACCAGTGCATCGTCGGAAGCCGCGCCAGGCAACAGCGCCGCGACGGCGAGTTCATCGGGCCCCACCGAATAACTCTTTGGAATCTACTGATCAGACGGGGAGTAGGTACTTCACGACACGGAGTTTCTGTCCTGAATGAAATTTCAACGTGCCATCTTTCCATCCGCCTTTCCCAGCCAGACAATATGGGAACTTCCCCCGAAACCACTCCCCCGTGTTACCGCAACTAAATCGAGACTCAAACATTCATCAATCAGGAATTTCACTACGCGCTACCCCCTGATAAGGAGCTGCGTAGTCGCTTCTTCGTGACCGGCCCTTTCCGCACGCCATCCGAGGAAACGCGCTTGGGGCGGCCCCGAAGGGGAACCGCCTTTGCGTAAATCGATGCAAGCTCGACCTGCCAATCTTTCAAGCTTGGATAGGACTTGAGAATTCGATCCTTGGCGATGCCTGCATCCACTGCTGCGGCGATGTCATAGACAGGGACCCGCGTACCTTTGATAACCGGTGTTCCACTCAGAATCTCAGGATCCTCAATTACCATTTCGTGCGCTTGCAGCAACTGACGAAGGCGGCTCCTAACGCCCTTCGCAATCTCAGAAAACCGAACCGTGATCGAGTGATCTTCGACCACGCAGTTCTCCCAGTCTCTCCAACTGCCGCAATGCGCCATCGCGCTGCGGATAGCCCGCAAGCGGGCCTGGGCTGTCAAAAGCTCGGCCGTCTCAAAATAGAAAGCGATCAGCACACAGGCATCCGGCCGAAACGTCCGCATCTGCGCAGTACTGTATAGATCCTCTGGCAGGATCTTCTCGTCAATGATCCTGTGAATCTGCGGGATCGATACGCCGGCGGCGACTGCCGCTTCACTGATTTGCAAGGGGAATTCGGAGAGGGTGAGAGGGACGAGGGTGAGAGGGACAGCCTCATCTGCGTCATCTTTTTCGCCTCAAGCTTGGACAAAAGTCACTCGGATCAGGCTGTCCCTTTCCTCGGCCCTGGATATAGGAGAATTAAAAATGACACATCAGCAGCTTCTCGTCTGGAGCTTCGTGGTAAGGGAACCGGAGCTTTGATTTCCAGCGGAAGCGCAAAAGTACCAATCCCGTCTGTCCTGCTTTTCTCCGCTGCTGGGACAGGGAAGTGAGGAGATGGTCCGTAATTGAAGATTTGCGGGTAATCGCCTGGAGAGAACCGATCATTGGTCGCTCCCGGATGAAAGTGGTTATAGCTATCCTCCCCCGGATAATGAAAGGGGCCGATGCTGGTCCCCGAAGCCATGCTGTTAATTGCATCAAGCATGCCTTGATGTCCCCCCTGTCCGAGGTATGTGGCGGTTCCCGTACTCGGCCCCCCATGAGCGACATCGTTGCCATCGATATGGAAATTGAACTGATCCCATCCTTTACCAGA
>DATJNV010000184.1:0-22720 GCA_035507705.1 Acidobacteriaceae bacterium | reverse complement strand
AATATGCGTCCCTGGTTTTGAGGAAGTAGATAGGCCGTGCAAGTTCATCGGGTGTTGGGTCTTTTCCAGCCAACAGGTCATTCATCTCGGTGTCGATGTGCACGATAGAGCCTGCCTGCAATATCGGGCGTAGGGTCAAGTCGCTTTTGCCGATCACTCCGGTCAAATAAGGAGCGCGAGACCACCCATCCTGTGTCTCGACAATCGTAGTTTCATTAGGAGGAAAAAGGCTGCTCATTACATCTTTAAACGTTAAGCTTTGCAGAAATCCTGCACAAGCGGCTTAATCGCCTCCTCAAAGAGGGCGATGCCAAAAACCTCTTTCTTGTTGCCTTCGCCTTACATCTATTCGTCAAGCGGTTCCCAGTCCAGAATGACATCACGCAAGAACAAGGCGGAAAGTTCTCCGGTAGAGCTTAGGAACACCAAGTGTTCTCCATGAACCTCAACCTTCGCGGCCCTTACACGTTCAGGAGCCAAGTCCGCTTCCTTGAACCTGACCGAGTAATATCTGTCGGGCATAAAAACCCCTTTATCCGCGAGCAAGCCTCTCCATGTGTATCGGCAGCTTCTCCGCTGAGAAGGCCCCTTGATTTAATCTCAGAAGAGGGCGGCCGCTCCGCCAAAAGTACATACGGGGCTATCCGTAGCTCCTGTAATTGGCTCTAACATCATTTTGAAGCTACTTCGGAGCCTCATTCCATGTCTATGATCTGGGGCACATGTCAATGCGATGCACGTACCAGAGGCGAGAGGTGTCTGGCCTGCGTGGTCAGCTCGTTAAAACTGTCATCTTTCGCTGAGTCGCGGTCGTGTCCAGGTTGCCCAGGTGTCGCTCTTTCGCTCAAGACAACTTGCTGATTCCAGATCCGTTCTTATAGGACTGCAGTTTCTTTCCTATCTAGCGACTCTTCCTTCTCTGCTGAGTATGACGGGGATGGATTTTCCCGAACGACGAGAAGGGCCATCCACAAAGTGTCCACGTTTTTCGATCTGTTGCCAGGACTGTGGCTGAATCCACTTGTACTTGATTAGGGCTATTCCGGTGAAGGTGAAAACCAGCGACAACCCTATTAGAACGAGCCCGACCACCAAGAAGACATGGCGGCGTGCCAATAGGTATCTGTGCCAGTATGTGGAGTCGTAGCCCATGCTTAGCCCCGCCATTAGAGCAGGCGAGGGTCGACCGGGCACGCGACCGGCGAGGCGATCTGAACTTCAGCAAAGCGTGGGTGGTTCGGATTCAGGAGGTAGTTGCGTTCTTCAAGAACAATGACGCTGGGCACAGCCAGGACCACACTTTGTCCAGCCAGTACCCAGGCATCTCCCAGACTCTGGCTGGCAGCCGCAGGCGGTTCAGAGTTCCATCCTGCCGGCAGACTTGAAATCGGCAATTCCTCCAGCAGCGCCGTCTGAAAGGAAACAGGATAGAGATAAAACGGTGAGCTGATCGCCGGCCTTCCTCTCCCCGCACCGCCCTTCACGTGAACCAGGACCTCAAGGATGGAAAGCGAACGATGCGCAGCGCAGTAAACCACGGCTACCCCCCTGCTATTCCATCTCCCTCCCCAATCCTTCGCACTTTGTCCCGAGAATGCTTTCGCCGGATCGGATTCTTTCGAAATCCGGTAGGCCTGGATCAAGAAAATACTCCATCGGCAATCCGTCCGATCAGCGCGCGGACCTCGCGCCCGCCAAACTCCGTCCGCGCGTAGTCGATAGGAGTTGCATTTCCCAAACCGAAGGCCGGGGCCAGGAGCCACCCTCGCGTTCGTTCGTCATCTCCGTCGAAAAGTTCCAGGGCCGCCTCCCAGATTTCCGCGAGCCGCAACACCTTCTCGGACTCGCGCCGGTCGAGAGATCCTGCTTCGCGTCTGCGAGCGAATGTTCTGTTGGGAATGTCCAGATAGTCCGCGAGTTGTTGCTGGTTGAGCCCGGTCGCTTTCAAAAACCTCTTGACCGAACTCCAAGATAGTCCGGCATTTGCCGCGCGGATGAGCGCAGGCACGTCGATCGTCTTCAGCCCGAAAGCCGCTGCAATTCGAGTTTTTCCTTTTGCAGACTGCGTAGGGACCAAAGGGGCGGCGGATTTGTTCGTTGCTGCCATATGCTGATTCTATTCCTCGCCTGCCATAATGACTATATTTGTGGCAAAACTGGCATATCCATTCGCTGGATTCGCGCCCCGCCCGTCTCCCGCTTATTTTCCGTCCTGGCACAATTCCACACCCATACGTGCGCCGCCTGAAACATCGCGTGTCTGGGGATTCCCGCACCATGAGCAAAACGGTTGCTGCATCGGAATCCGCTGTCCGCAGTGAGCGCAGGTCGAAGCGATTGGCTGCCGCAAAACAAAGTAAAGAAGGAATCCCAGCAAGTGAGGGAACAAGGCTGCTACCAGGACCCAAAGCACCGGCCGCATCGCCCGCTGCCGCGCGTCGGCAAAGACAAAGCCGAGGCAAAGGATCCAGGCAGCGGCCAGCATGCCAAAGATTAACGAAGCGGCGCTGTCCAGGAACATGGTCCGCACCGCCGCGCCCTGGGTCACGGCATGGTATCCCATTGCCAATCCGATCAGCACCGCGCAGCCCGCGACGGCCAGAGCCCCACGCTTCACTCCCTGGGGAACGTTACTCATAAAATCGTGGATCTTCATAGGTTCCTTTCTTTCCGGTTCGTGCCGCCTGCCGATAACAAGGGCAACAGGGGAAACAGCAGGAAGAGGCAGAGCGAGGGCATGATCCAGAAGGCGACAACCTCCTGCCGCAGATGCATGCGCTCGAGGTCGAAGACAGAGGCGATCAAGCCACTCAATCGCAGATCGAGGAATGCTCCGGCGGTTGTGAGCATGAGCGCGAGAACGCAGCTCACCACCCATCGCCGGCGGCCGGCCCGCGTGGCCTGATCGCCTCTCTCTTTGATCTGTCGCTCTTGCAGTTGCAGTTTTGCAGAAACTTTCGCGTTCAAGGAGGGGTCGACCTCGAAGGAAAATCCGCCGAGGGCAGCGACGACCCGGTGATTGGCAGCCCGGTACTGCTGGCATGGAACGCAAGACTGGAGATGCTCCCGCAAGGCTTGTTGCTGCGGGACCGGGATCCCGCCCGCCAGCGTCTGATCGATCATGTGCCTGAATTTTTCGTGCCTATCGGTTCCCATGGCTTCCTCCTTCGAGCTGCGACCGCAGCATGTCCAGACCTCGATGAATCCTTGAGGAGATCGTGGAGACCGGCGCTCCCGTAACGACCGATATCTCCTGCAGCGACAATTCCTCCTGAAAACGCAGGACGAGCGCTTCGCGATAATTAGGTTCCAATGTCTGCAATGAGTGGGCGAGCGCCTGGGCATCCTCTGTCCGGGCAGCGAGTGCAAATGGCGACGGAGCATCGGAAGCGGGGCCCTCTCGAAGGCCCTCCCGTTTCTCGTCGTCGTTGGTGTCGAGGCTGACAACTCGCCGTCCGCGCAGGTGATCGATTGCCAGATTGCGTGCGATGGCAAAGAGCCAGGGCTCAAAGCGAGAACGGCCGTCGTAGGAGGAGCCACGCTCCAGAACCCGTAGCCATGTTTCCTGCACCAGGTCGTCGACTAAGTCGCGCCTCCCCAGCACGTAAATCAAATAGCGAACAAGGCGATACTGATAGCGCTCGACTAGCGCGTCGAGGAGCGAGAGGTCTCTCTGCCGCAGGCCGAGCGCAATCTGCCGTGCGTCGCTGTCCACCCCTGCCGTCAGTGTCATGTCACGTCCGAACATACGAGGGATATACGGATGGGCGGCGCAGAATTACGCATCGCAAACGACAGCGGGCTGATTATTTGAACATGTTGGTCTTCAGCCTCTGAAAAACCGCGGAGGTGCAGTCGCCGCATTTCCCGCCGCGAGACAACCAGCTTTCAAAGCGAAGAATTCGACAGGAGACTCTTTACGGAGCGCTCAAACGCTCCATCCCGGCATAAATCCGCCCCAGCAACTCGCCACCTTCTCCCCGGAAATGCAAGCCCTTCGTCTCGCCGTCTACTGCTGGGAAGGCTTCACCTTGAAATGGATGTTGAGAGTCAAGCCGGGGCCGTTGAAGTCCGCAGGCAGGGGTGGAAACTGTCCGACACCGGTGATGGAGCTCCATGCCGCCCGATCGATCGCGATTTGATGGGAGGCATCTAGTAACACCATCGCGCTTATCCTGCCATCTGGTTTAATGGTGAAGCGGATGACTGTCTCACTACTATTGAGCGTGACCCCCTCCGGAAGCGAAGACGCCCATAGCTTTCTCACCATCGAGAGCGATTCCCTCATGTAGGGTGCAAAATCCACCCCTTGCGTGTCGGAAAGAATGATCGCCGAGAGAGGCCGGGAGGACGCATCGTCGCCAAGGAATGCGGATGGGTCGAGCGTAACGATCCGCGGTCCGCCAGACTGCCCCAACACGCTACCGGTGCAGCAAAGGAGGCCCAACGTGACGAAGGACACCAAGAACCTCTTGGAAATTCCGAACACCGCACGATAGCGTTGATCTCCGCCCGGAGCTCGGCACCGATATGTTTGCATCATGGCAAAGAGTCCTGGACGACCAGCCTCATGACAGGTAACCCCCGTGATCGATGCCACCCATGATAGCGCAAGGACCTCAGCACAAGCGCGGCGATGCTTCGGGGCAACCAAGTCCGGTTGGGTGCCTTCTTCGTGCTCTCACTAGCCCGAGCGCAGCATTCACCTGGCTACGCAGTTGTCGGCCCGCTTCTTATGGCACTGGGGATCAGAATCACTTGGAACGCGGTTCAGAAACTGGCGCGGCCGCGAAAGGTTAAGCAGGGATGATCGGGCGCTAGAGCGCCGCGCCCCGTCGGCAGATCGACCGGACGTCAGTTAGCGGCCGCCTTGGGCGATTTGGCCGACGTGACGCGGATGACCTGGTACGAGGTGGGCGTGGATCCTATGTTGCGCAGGCTTCGCTTGTCGTTGGGCGCCCAGTACATCAGCGAGCCTTCGTTCATGCGCGAGGCGATACCGTTGACGGTGACCTCCACCTGGCCCGATTTTATGACGACGACTTCATCGTTAGGATCGACGATATTGGCGGCGGTCTGCTGGCCTACATTTAGAGTCGTGATGTGACTTTCGAGAGCAAGGAAGGTGAGCGTGGGCGAGTTGACGCAGACGATGCGGGAGCCTGAGGCCGTCGGCGTGGATGGCATATGGCTGCAGTCGATGACAGAAGAGGCAAGTTTGCCGGGAACAGCCTGTTCCGCGGCGGACTTGGCGGATTCGGAGTGGGAAAGATCCGTCACAAAGTTAATTACGTAATAGGTGGCCGGTTTGTTACTCACATTGCGGGCGTTGTGGGGATCGTTGGATGCCAGGAAAACCATGGCCCCCGGGCCGGCATGCTGCTTGTGCCCATTGATGGAGATCTCGAAATCGCCATCCTTGACCAGCAGAATTTCTTCCCAGGGATGGCGGTGGACGGGGTGGGATTCCCTGCCTGGATTGAGGGTGGTGATGTGAACTTCGAGCTTATCCATGGCAACCGTGGGGTTGTCGAAGACATGACGCACCTGGCCGACAGGAGTCGCGCTTGGAATGAGTGAGTCCCAATCCACGAAGGTGGTCGCGAGGACGTTCGATTCCTTGGGCGGGGCGTAATGGCTGACCACGACGGACTGCGCCATTGCCGGCATGGTCGCTACCAGGCTCAGGCAGAACAGGAGGCTTTTCATGCAAGTGACTAATAGCAAGAAGCGAATACTCACTCGCTTAGTTTTCGGTCGGTATTCTTGCCGCCTCATCCACAACCAATACAGATACCTTTCCTTTACTGTTAACGATTTTCAGACCGAGCTGGTCGTCCAGGACTCTTTGCCATGATGCAAACATATCGGTGCCGAGCTCCGGGCGGAGATCAACGCTAAAGTCAAAGATTCCCTGGAGCCCTGTCTTATCCAATACAGGGGTCGGAGAAACGCTCGCTCTGGCGGGTTCGTATGGATTGTCTGAAGCCGGTATAGACAGCTGGATGGCAAGGAGGTCCGCAAACTGCCGCATATCCCCGTGAAAATGAAACCCATCTCCTGCACTATGGCCCTCTTCATCATTTGTGGAGCGAATTTTGGGGCCGGATTTGGAGATGACCAGATTGTATACGCGCATTTCTCGCACATCACTATGCTCTGTCAGTTGAAATCTTTGCGCGAGAAGGCTTCGTAACATCAGGGCATGTTCCGCACGCGTGCCGGCTACTGCTGATCGTGCATCAATGTCATATTCGTTCTTATCAAGCCAGCTTGGACCCAATATTTGTGCCAGTTGCAGGTGATAAGCCTCAGCCAACAGCCGTTTCAGAGTAGCATTTCTCGCCGTAATTCCCGCGGGCGTGTATGAAAGGTGATTGTTGTAGTCCGGTCCGGCGAGCCGGCGGCTTGGCTTAACAGAAGCAACGTCAAACACCGGTGGCGTTGATGAGGTTTGGGCGATGGCGGCGACAGTCGAAAGTGTGAGAAAGACGATGACAGCGCGTGTGAGCATCGGCAACACCGGATTCGGCCCAGAGACGATTGACCGAATGTACTAGTATAATAGTACAATATCGATCTGATGCGAGTCATACCTCAGGCCGTTTTAGTCCGTTTCCAGCTCAGCCACACCAGCGTTCCGGCCAATAGAGTCATCACCAGCGGGAAAAGAGGGTTGAACAACGCTTTGGCGTAGCACAGGTAAGTTCCCAGGCCGACGGTGAAGGTAATGATGCCCGCGCCAACCGGGGTCCAACGCGGCACGAATGTGAGCAATCCCCCAGCCAGATCCAGGGCTCCGGAAGCATAGCGAAACCATTGCCCCCATCCGATGGCATCGAAGAACGGTATTGTGCCCATGGTCCCGGTAAGTTTTTCGATTCCGATTCCAGTGAATATCAGGCCTATCAAAACTCTGAGCAGCCACGTGATGACTCTGCCGGTAGTCGCCGATGACATATTGCTTACTCCGATTCTGGAAGAAATTTTGCCCGTCCGCTTCGTTCTACCACACGACTTTGCCGCCAGCGCAGTTTCAGCCGATCGCGAGCTTCCGCCGGGTAGTCATGAGCCTTCGCCCCGCCTCCAGTGGAAGGGGGGCGACAGAGCGTACGCATATTTCCTGCCGTGGCAGGAAATACGAGTCGCGCAATCGACCTGCTGTCGAATTTCTTCAAGCGGGTTCAGATTTTCGAGAGAGCGCCCCTGAGACCATTCTCAGTAATTCCTCTGGCAACACGAGCGCGTCCAGAGCCAGAATCCTGGTTCCGGGGGGAATCTTTGCCTCGGCGATCTCCTTCTGTTGGTTGCTCAACATCAGCGAGAGAATCACGAGGTCAAACTGCTCCCCTTCGTCGATTTCCGCGGGCATAGCGAATTGTGCGGCATAGCCACTCTTTTGTAACAATGTGCAGCGGATCTCAAGCAGCTGTTGATCCACGCCGACGCACAAAATCCGAGTCATAAGCAGAAGAAAGCCCCAGTTCACACCAGGGCTTGTTCATCAAGTAATCCAAGAGCGAGTATATGGGCGCCGCTGCCCAGCGCCACTGTTCTGGCCGAAAGATATGCTTAACGGCCAAAAAGATGAGCAGCCAATTACTTGACTTCTTCGATGGCCAAGATCTGTCCGTACTTCATCGAGCGGGTACTGGCTAGCACTGGACTTACTCAGGAGGCCAGCTTGAGACTGTCCTTCAAAAGTCCAAGTCGCACCAGGCTCTCGGCAGTCGCGGTAACAGCCTCTTCATTCGACCGCGGCGTCCAGCCAAGCATTCGCCGTGCTTTTTCGTTAGTCGCGCTTTTGCGCTTCCCGAGCTCGGGCAGAATCAACTTGATTGCCGGATCGCGTAGCGACGCAAGGCGAACCATCCAGTTGGGCAATTCTCGCGTCGGGACTCGTCTGGCGTCCGCCCCCATGCGGTTTTTCAGGATCAGGGCGATCTCCCGCATCCAGAGAAAATTCCCTGCGACGGCAAGGAACCGTTCGCCCTTGGCTGCAGGCTGCGTCATTGCCCGGATGTGGAGATCGGCCACGTCTCGCACGTCGACCATTCCAAAAGAGAGCTTGGGGCTGCCGGGCAGAGCGCCATCCATCAGGCGCTGCACGATCAGAATCGAGGCTGAATAATCGGGTGCGAGCACCGGCCCAAACACTGCCACCGGATTGATGACCGACAGTTCCAGGCCGCCACCTTCTTTGGCGATAAAATCCCACGCCGCGCGCTCCGCCAAAGTCTTCGATTTCGTATAGGGCGCCACATCGTCCCCCTCGAGACGGGTCCAGTTGCTTTCATCGAAGGGCGCGCTCCGCGGCTCGTAGCCATAGCCAACGGCCGCAAACGAGGAGGTGAGCACCATCCGCTTGACGCCGGCATCGCGGGCGGCCCGCAACACCCGGAGCGCCCCGTCCCGCGCGGGCACGATTAACTCGTCCTCGTGTTTCGGGACGTTTGGCGGGAGAGGCGACGCCACGTGTAGCACGTAGTCGCAACCGGCTACCGCTTCCGCCCAGCCTGCATCGCGTGTCAGATCGGCGGCCACAAACGAAAGCCGGCTGCCGGGCTCCGCGCCGCCGTTCCGCAGCATGGCGCGCACATCGCCTTCGCGCTTCAGATTCCGTACGGTAGTCCGCACCTGATGGCCCGCCGCAAGAAGCTGCACGATGGCGTGGCTGCCAATAAAACCTGATCCACCTGTAACCAGAACTTTGCTCATCTTTGCCTCCGCGGTGTTGTGAATGGCACGAATTCTCTCGCTCCTAAAGCTTAGATCGAACGTTCGTTCTAGCGGATGCACAAAATTCTCTGCGATTTGCCGCTCTGCCCACTTATTCCTCGGCGAGGGCGTTCCAGACGGTTTCTGCGATGGTTTTGAGCGTGGCTGTCGAAAACGCCCGGGGCGCTTTTGCCAGGCTGGCAGCCAGGCCCAGGGTAAGACTCTCAATGGCCTCGGTCGGAAGGTCTTTCAGTATTCCACCCTTCTTCCTCGGCTGCAGCCATTTGAGGATGCGCGCGGTTTCGGGATGCGCGAGCTGTGCCGCTGCTTCGGCGGCTCCGCAATAGGAAGAGTTCAGATACTGATCGAGAAACCGTGTCTCTTTGCGATGATTGCGATAAAAGCGGTAGGCGTTGAGCCAAATATGTAAAAGCGCTTCGCGAGGGGAATCACTTGGGGAAACTCCTTCGAAGAACACGTCGTGCTTGATCGTAGCCACGCGCTCATACACGGCGTGAATCAGGTTCTCTTTGCTGGGAAAGTAGTGGTAAATGACACCCGGACTGGCTCCCGATCTCTTGGCAAGGACAGCCATGGGTGCATCATCAAAGCCACGTTCGACCACCAGGTCGAGCATCGCCTCAAGGATCGCTTCCCGTTTATCGTTTTTGCCCGCCGCTTTTTCCCGCATTGCAGTCAGTAGAATGTTCATTCTACTACCCATCCAATGCGCGATTTACAGTACCCGAATGCGGCGTTACGCAACTGAGTACGTTATCGCACGACCGGTGATCCGGATTGTGACCTCTTTGTCGAAAAACCCCGCAGTCTGCGAACCGCAGGTCCTTCCACTTCCCTTCCACGGCAAGCCGGAGCAGACGGGGCGAAAATTCTATTGCCACGCGACAGGTTAAAATACTCCTGGCAGAGAGTGGGAGGGTTTTATGATCACAGATCGAAACCCGCAGCATTGGAAGCTTTTGATTTTCTACTACAATCCTGAGAATCCCCGGCTATTTGTCCCAAAACGCACTGGTATTCCCTTCACCCTCAATTTCGCCAGACCAATGGCATGGGTTATAACCGCTCCGTTCCTCGCGGGCCTGGCATTCGCAGCAGTCGTAAACAATCGTTGATGAATGCGGACCCCGGGGCGGGTCCGGCTACGGTAGGAACCGTGGCATCAATCGCCTCGCTCCTTAAAGAACGATGCGGTCAGGCGCAGCAAGCGGCGCTCAACGATACACATAGTCAATTTCGATCGAGGTCTCAACCGACAGCCCTTGGGTAAAAGACTGGTTGGCTACTTCAACGTGCCCACGTAGAATTCCGAACAAGGTAAGTTCCCGCGCATCGAGGAGGACTTCTTTCATGAAAATCTCAGCCCCGGGCCTTCTCATTGCGTGCTTAGCCGCGCTTTCGGCCCCGAACGGGATTTGCCAGGAGAACCCGCAATCAGACCGTCCGTACCTGAACCATACAGAATCTCCTCGACTCTACTTCACGGTACCTGGCACTGATAGCACCGGGCGCGTGCAATTGATTGCCTCCAAGGCCGAACGCGATCTAGGTCCGCAGTTCAATCTGACCAGCGCGAATACGGCAACAGTTTTGGAATTGCGCGGAGATGTAGAAGTGAGGATGTGCTCCCCCGGAGCGCACGGCTGTGACACGGGCTCGGTTGTCCTGCACGCCGACTCTGTTGACTACGATGAAAGGACCGGCGAGTTAAACGCCCTTGGGCACGTCCATATCGGTCCTTATCAGAGTCGCTAAAGGCCCCGGCGACGCACATGGATACAGCTCTTCTTCACTCCCAGGGACGAGGCCAGCTGATGCCATTGGGGCAGTTCGCCGCGTTCCCAGAGAACATCGATACCAATGCCGCCGCGCTTGCGCCATTGAGTCGTCACGCGGATCCATGCAGGGTCCAGAACTTCCTGCAGGAGTTCTCCGATCAGCGCTGTGGCGTTCTCGGCAAAAGTAGGATGGTTGCGAAAGGAGCCCAAAAAAAGTTTCAGGCTCTTGGACTCAATCAGCAACCTGCGCGGCACGTACTCCAAAAATACGGAGGCAAAATCCGGTTGCGCCGTCACCGGACAAACGCTCGTGAACTCGTCGGTGTGCATCCGTACAATTAAATCTTTGCCATCGCAGGGGACGGCTTCCAATGTGGCGTGGGCGGGTTGATCCGGAATGCCCACTTTACTCCCCAACTGCAAGGTCTACCTCTCTTCTCCACCGAAGCGACTCTCTTAAACTGTTCTGCTTACTTCACAAAGCCATCATAAAATGTCGATCGTTTCCGCTACTCTCCACTGGGGAGCACCTGACTTCCTGCGATCGCTGTGAACGCTGGGTGCCCCTTGGAACCGGTCGGACTCTCGCGCCCCAATCACAGGCCTCCGCGGCCCTCTGGCTAGCGAACGGCGCTCACGCGCATCAGCGAATTGGGGCTTACGCTGCAGAAACCCCCTATGGTTGCATTCCAGGTGGAACCATCCGCATAGATCAGCGAATCGAGGTCAACCGAGGAGACCGCGGTGAAATCTTTCAGCGCAAGGTCATGGGTCGCGTGCCCGTTTCCCTGGATGTCGCGCTCAAAGGTGATCTTCCGGGTTAGGTCGGGCACAGCCGATCCCAGGGTAAAGAGTCTTCCCTTATCGCTGAAACCGTGGACCGTGAGCTGCACCTTCACGATCTCCCGTGAGGATGGGTTGGTCATCGTCAGGTTGATTCGTTGTACGGCATCAGCCAAAGGCATTGGATCCTTAGGTCCCAGGCCAAGACCGGCTCGCTTTTGCGCATAGAGCCATCCGTGATTCACTTCCAGGCCAATCGGGCAGTTGCCGGAGGAGCTTGGCGTAATCGTCAAGGCTGTCGCTTTCGCGGAACCCAGGTTGACTTGTCCGACAGCGACTGTGGTTGCGAGCGTGAGCCCAAGCGGCAGAATGCAGAAGAGTTTCATGTATGCCTCCAGCCTCGAGCAAAGGATGCCACCACGGTACTCCACCTCGATTTTCGATTTCAAGGCCTTCTCCTGGCGCGGTTTGGGAAGGTGCGGTTTTGAGAATTGCGCGTGCAAGAGCAATGCGACGCCGCGACGTTACTTTGGATTAGGGCCGGGTACCGCACACCTAAGTGGGATGACCTTCGATAAGTCGAATGTACTGTGCAGTTTCCAGCTCAGTTTTTCCATCGCAGCCATCGCCTTTCAACAGGAATGCACACATCGGGGACACACTAGTTCAAAAGTGATACTGCCATAACGGAACGCCTTCATTACGATGAGGCCAGTCGATGCTTCGGATTCTTCCGGGCGAGGTTCGACGAAGTTCAACCCACAGGAATGAGGTGTAACAATGCGTTTTCTTCCGACATGTGCCCTGCTGTTGTCTCTCTCTGCCGTACCTGCTTTCTGCCAGAGCAACAGCGCCGATACCAGCAGCAACTCTGCCCTGCCTGCGAATGCGAGCGATCCATCCGTGGACTACGCAGCGCTGCGCCAGAGGCTCGCTGAGCAGAACAAGATGCTGACCGACCAGGTCAACACCCAGCGCGTCATCGTCAAGAAGAACCAGGAACTGCTGAAAGAAGCGCAGCGTCTTGACGCCTCCAACAAAAAGCTGATGGAAGAGAAGAAGCGGCTCGAGACCGAGAACGTCGATCTCGAGAAGCAGCGTCAGGCGCTCAAGGCTTCGCAGCCCGCGCAAACGCAAACGGCTCAGGTCTCGAACTAAGCAGCAGGCAGGCTTTCATGCCGAACCTTCACCGGGCTTGCACGCAAGGTCCGGGAGCATGAGGGCCGTCTCAGGCAATTAGTTTCCGTAGAGGGGCCAACCTACCTCAAACCTGGGCAGTCGTACATCGGGACTGCTGATGGCAAAAAGCCACAGCAGTCCTTTTGCTTTTGGAAGTGTGCGCGGCCTTCAGGAAGCGGGCGTGAGGAAGGGATTTTCGATTCGCAGGTCGCCGAACCGCTGGCCGTGCTGGAGGTCCTCAGTCATTAGCACGTGGCATTCTGCCTCAATGGCTGCGGCAAGGATCAGGGCGTCATACCAGGAGACACGGTATCGTCCTTGTAGGTGGATGGCCTCCATGTACAGCGCCGAAGAGGAATGAATGCCGAGCAGGGGTCGAAAAGTCGTACTGAAGTAGTGCTCTGCATCTTCCACTTTCATACGCCTCGGAAAGCGCTGCAAGGCAACATTAAAGAACTCCTGCACCACCTGATAGCTGATGAATCCTTTCCGGGTCTTCAGCGCCATCTTTATCAATTCGACCGCCCGAAGCGACTTGGCCGGCGCGTGGTGATCGAATGAATACAGGAAAATATTTGTGTCCAGAAAAAACCTATCGGGCATTCATCTCATCCCGGCTGAAGCGCCCGCCTGAGTCGACATACTTCAAGCGCCTCATCATGGCATCGAAGCTTTTCGTATCTCCCGAACTAGCAGTGAAGTGCTCAAGCCACTCACGAAAGACAGTATTCAGCGTCTTGTTTTGACTTCGAGCTATCGATCGCGCCCGTTCAATCAAATCCTCATCCGCACTCAGGGTGATGTTTTTCATACGACTGCAGTGTACACGAAAATAGTGTTAGAGATCGTCGCAGGTGTATGGGCGCGATACACTTCCCCTGCCTCCGCGAACGCTCAATGGTGCAGCGCTACGGACGCGGTGAATCGTCCATGAATCGCAGATCTCTTCTGAAGCTTGGCAGTCTTTTCGCTGTCGCCGTTCCGGCGCTGGCCTTCCAGGAAGAAAAAAGCAAATTGAAAATCACCGGCGTGCGCCTGGTGCGTGTGCGGCCAAAGCGCCCGCTGCCCACCTACACGCCGGCTCCCGGTTCCTGGTCGACCGGCGGTGTCGAAGTCGCCAATCCCATGTCGATCTATCCGCGGTACAAGGCCATGCGGTCGCTGTGGAACCCTGACCCGGGAAAGCTCGAAGGATTCTGTGTCGAAATCTCCACCGACAAGGGAGTGACTGGTTACGGCACCGGTGGAGCAGGCGGCGGCGCGGTCGTGGAGCAGCACCTGGTCAAGTTGCTCGTAGGGGAAGATCCATTCGACATCGAGCGGCTGTGGGACATCATGTATCGCTCGACCCTCCCCTACGGGCAGGCAGGCATCGCCATCAACGCCATCAGCGGGGTGGATCTGGCGCTCTGGGACCTGGTGGGCAAAGCGCTCAACCTTCCGGTATATGAGCTTCTCGGGGGCCAGACCAAGCCCCGGATCCCCGCCTACTGCACGGGAAACGACGTCGAGCAACACATCAAGTTCGGCTACAAGCGGCTGAAGATTGCTATCCCCTACGGTCCGGCCGATGGCTGGGAAGGACAGCAGAAGAACCTGGAGCTGGTCAAGCAGACGCGCGCGCTGCTCGGGCCGGACGGCGACCTGATGCTCGATTGCTACATGGCATGGAATGAGCAGTACACCATCGAGATGGCCGCTCTGGTCGAACCCTACCGGGTGTATTGGATGGAAGAATGCCTGCAGCCCAGAGACTACGAAGGTTTCGGCCGCCTCAGCGCAGAAATCAAGTCCACCCGCATCGCTACCGGCGAGCACGAGTACACGCGCTACGCCTTCCGCCAACTTTTGGATCACCGGGGAGCGGCAATCTGGCAGCCCGACATTCACTGGTGCGGCGGGATGACAGAGCTTCGCCGCATCGGCGCTTTGGCTGCCGCTTATGACATCCCCGTCATCCCCCATGGAGGCGGCGCGTTTGATTCGATCCATTTCATCATGGCGACGCCCAACAGCCCGTGGGCGGAAACGTTCATGCCTCCGCCGGGAGGGCCCGACGAGGTGTACCGGCGGTTCGAGGAAGATAACCACATCACACGAGGACCGGAGGGGATCTACGCCCGTCCATCGGGTGCACCGGGGTTGGGTTGGGATGTGGAAGTGGTGTAGTGGGACTGCACTCACTCCCGAGCTGGTATCTGCACGGTCTGTTCCCCGGCTTTTAAAGGGTAATCATGACCGTTCCATTCCAGCGTGGCCGGTAGTCCGGCAGGCAACGTAATGTGAAAGGACGACTGCTTTTCGCCTTTCGTGTACTGAACGCGGATATCTCCTCCCTCATGCGGCATTGCAGCATCGAAGCTGGTCAAGGCGCCGGGATTCGGCGAAATGCGAACCGAGGCGAATCCAGGAGAGCCCGGATGAATGCCGGCCACGATGGTCAACAGATCGTAGATGGGATGCGCGCTCCAGGCATGCGTGTCGGAACGGCTTGGATCTTTGGTTTCCGGGGTTGTGGTCAGTCCCATGGCGATCATCTCGCGCCACGGGCCAAGCGTACTCAGGTAAAGCTCGCCCAGTCCCGCTTTGTCGAGCGCCCGCGACAAATAGAACTGCGCGTGATAGTCCACCAAAGCCAGATCCACGGCGGGAGGCTGTCCCAGGTTGGGCGCGAGAATCGTTCGCATCACCTGCGCTTGCTTGTCCCTCGGAATTGCATCGGTTAAGACACCATAGATGTTCGTGTACTGGCTGTACGTTGTCTGGTCTGGGGTATCCGCCAGCAAGCCGAGTCTGGAGTTCCAGCATTGCTGGTACACGGCCGCCGCCGCCTTGTTTGCCAGTGCACGGTATTTGTCCGCAAAATACTTTTCCCCGAAGGCGTCTTCCAACTCAGCGGCCTGGTGAAGAGTATCCACCAACGTGAGCGTCAGCAAAGCGGACTTGTCTTCATGCTTGTGCCACTCGGCGTCATAGGGTAATGGCTTGAGGAATCCGTCGTCATACTGCTTCTCCAGAAACCACTCCAGGATCGGCCGCGTGCCGGGAAGGAGTCGCTTTACGATCGACTTGTCCGGACGGTACATCCAGTAGTCGTGCAGCATATCGATGTAACTCAAAGCGAAATTGGGAATGAATTGCTGCAGCGAAGCCGGGTAGCGGCTCTGAGTAATTCCCTCCGGTACGCGGGACTCGTCGAAGGCATGCAGTGCCTGTACGGCAAGGCGGTCATCGCCCGGCACCGTATAAGAGATCAGGGTCTGTACGCGCGTATCGTCGATGTACTGCAGCTGCTCCCAGAACGGCGTATCCATGTAGGTGTCGTGCGCGCCCAGACGTGCGGTGCGCCAGCAGATTTCCCAGATCCTGGCGAGCATCGGATCGCTCGATTGGAAGCTGGCGCGCTCGACGAAAGGATAAGCGGTGAAATCGGCCTTCAGGCTATCCAGGCGCAAAGGCTCATCGCCGGTTTTGATTTTGAGCTCCAGGTAGCGCCAGGTGCGAAACCACAGCGGCATAAACGTGCGATGAGCGCCGCCGTCTGGAACAAACTTGTCGAACTGGCCCAGCACCACCCGGTTCCCGACTTCGTTGCGATTCCCCCGGTGATGGTGCGCGTCGTACAAGGCCTCGGTGTAACCAATGTCGATTTGCGAACCGTCGCCGCCGCTCACGGTCAGCTCTGGAAATCCGGTAACCATGGTTGCGCGATCGAGCAGGATTTCGACTTCCGCATGCGCGGGAATGACGACTGGGGTCCCGGGAAACTGTTCCGCAGTGGGCAGGTTCGTGCGCACGACTTTTCCCACAGTGGTCGGTGCGTATTCCATGGGAGGCAGAGCATCCGGGATCAGGTCCCAGCGGTTATGCGAGTCGTGTCCTGGCGAGACCGCGACACTGTCCTTCGGATAAATCGTTTCCCGCATCACTCCCGCGGCTACCACCCAACGGGAAGTGGTAGACGAACCCGAATCCTTCCAACCCCAGTCATAGAGGTGCGCATCCAGCCGCTCGCCGGGATCGGCTGCCCAGTAGAACATGAAGCCGTTGGCTACCCTGGGAATAAAGGCCTGCCCGGGCTCCTCCTCGACTTGCCAGCTGGAGTTTGTATTGGCCGCGGATTCCGCATCGCTGTCACCCTGCATCAGAAAACCGGTGCGGTCGCTGATCACGGCAAGCGGCGCATAGATGCCAAAGTTGAATACTGTCGCCGCGATGATGTTGTCTCCGGCATGGAGTGCAGGCGCCAGGTCATAGGTTTCATAGCGCCAATGCTGTAGATCGCCCTTGGCAGGCCCTTCGCCGATTCGCTGATCATTGACATAGAGCTGGAAGTGATTGTCGGCACTGACCTCGACGACGTAGTGGGTGGGTATCGCATCCAGATGCAGGATCTTGCGAAAATGGAAGACCGCCGGCTCTCGCAGGGGCGCTGTAGGATGGGAAATCCACTCTGCTGTCCAGTGCTCGCGCGGGGCAGCTGACAATGGAGAGACGTAGCTCAGAAGAAACAGCAGGCTGACAGGGAGATTACGCCACAATTCAGGAGTCCCTTCACGGGCTTACAGTAAGAAGAGATCATACGATATGACCGAAATCAAAACCGCAGACCTGCAGCAGCAATTCGCAAGCGACAACTATTCAGGGATCTGTCCGGAAGCCTGGGCTGCTATGGAATCAGCCAACCGTGGTCACGTGTCGGGGTACGGGGACGATCCCTGGACCGCCGCCGCGGCGGACGCTTTCCGCGAGCTGTTTGCCACCGACTGCGAGGTCTTTTTTGCGTTTAACGGAACCGCGGCCAATTCCCTGGCGCTTGCTTCTCTTTGCCAGTCGTATCACTCCGTCATCTGTTGTCAATCGGCCCACGTAGAGACGGACGAATGCGGCGCTCCGGAATTCTTTTCCAACGGTTCCAAACTCGTGGTCTCTGAGAGCAAGGATGGAAAGCTGACGCCGGAGTCGCTGCACAAAATCGCCACCAGCCGGACCGATATTCATTTTCCCAAACCGCGCGCAGTTACCATCAGCCAGTCCACCGAAACCGGGCGCGTCTACACCATCGACGAGCTTCGCGCACTGAGGGCAGTATGCGATGAGCTTGGGCTGCACTTTCATATGGACGGAGCCCGCTTCGCCAATGCATGCGCCAGCCTGGGCTGCGAGCCCGCGGACCTGACCTGGAAGAACGGCATAGACGTCCTTTGCTTTGGCGGGACCAAGAATGGGATGGCCGTAGGGGAAGCGATTTTGTTTTTCGATCGAAAGCTGGCTGAGGATTTCGATTATCGCTGCAAGCAGGCGGGGCAGCTCGCGTCTAAGATGCGGTTTCTTGCCGCCCCATGGGTGGGCGTGCTGGAAAGCGGTGCATGGCTTCGGAACGCGAAGCATGCCAATGAGTGCGCGCGGTATTTGGCGAAGGGTCTGGCAGGTATTCCGGGTGTTGAGATCGTCGCGCCGCCGGAGGCGAATGCCGTATTTGTTCATGCTTCAGATGAGGTTTTGGAGGGCATGCGGCGGCGTGGCTGGAAGTTCTATACGTTTATCGGAGGGGCCGCGCGGTTCATGTGTTCCTGGGACACACAGCACAAGCGCATCGACGAGTTTTGCCGTGACATGCGTCTGTGCGCGGAACAAAGCACAGTGCAGATGGCAAAAAGTTAGAGCGCAGATCCAGGAGGGAGAACGGACGCCAATCTGGGGAAACCAGGATTCGGATAGGCCCGGGCTTCAGCCCGGGCCTATCCGCAAGTGATAAGGAGCCGGGCTTTCTATGCGCGGCCAGCGATTTAGCGTTGCCCCGCGGCAGACGATTTCCCCTGATGAATCGCATGCTGCAGAACTTCGGCCAGATGCATGGCCCGCCGGCCGGTGGCTTGCTGGATCTGCTCGCGGCAGCTGAAACCATCCGAAACAATCAATGTGTCATGGCCGGCCTCCCGCACGGCGGGGAGCAGCACGCGCTCGCCGATGGCCTGCGACAAGGCATACTTTTCCGCCTCGAAGCCGAAGGGGCCGGCCATTCCGCAGCATCCTGCATCGAGTGCCTTCAAGTCTGTGCCGGTTTTGCGCAGCAGTGCCTCTTCGTGAGTCATCTTCATGACCGCTTTGTGATGGCAGTGCCCGTGGAGCAGAATCTTCTGCTGCAACTGTGGTGGCTGATAGCCCTGCTGCTCGAGGAACTCGCTCAATAGGAAAGTCTGCCGCCGCAGACGATCCGCTCGCGGATCGTCGGGAAACAGGTTACGCAACTCGTCGCGAAATACAGACGCACAGCTCGGTTCTAGCACGACGATGGGTAGCCCGGCATCAATCTCCGGGGCCATCACCTGCAGAACGCGCTGTAAATACAACTTTGCCTTGTCGAGCATTCCAAAGTCATAGAGTGGTCTTCCGCAGCAAAGTTTGTGCTGTGACACCATAACTTGGCATCCGGCATGCGTAAGTACTTCCCATGCAGCGCGGCTGGTTTCCGGCTTGAAGTAGTTGTTGAAGGTATCAAGCCATAAAACAGCGCCGCCCCCAGTCTCAGGGACGCGGCGTTTCCGTGCCCAATGTTGAAAAGTTACCGGCGCGAGCCGCGGCATCTCTCGCTGCGGCGCCAGGCCCAGAGCTTTCTGCAGTAATGGTTTGGAGGCGCCGCTCAACAGGTTGGAAAGACCTGGAGCCAGTGACCCGAGCCGTGCCCAACGGTCGATCATGCCGAACGCATACGCATGCAGCGGGCGTCGCTTACCTTCGTAATAGTGCGCCAGGAATTCTGCTTTGTAGGTAGCCAGATCGACATTGGCCGGGCACTCTGATTTGCAGGCTTTGCAAGCCAGGCAGAGGTCCAAGGCCTCCTTGACCTGCTCATTCTTCCAGCCGCCCTCCACCACTTCGCCTTGCAGCAACTCGAAGAGCATGTGGGCACGCCCCCGCGTACTATGCTCCTCCTCCAGAGTCACCATGTAACTGGGGCACATGCCCCCGGTGTCGAGCTTGCGGCACGCGCCCACACCGATGCAGCGCGCGGCAGCGCTCGCGAAGGAGCCGCCATCCTCTACAAACTTGAAGTGCGTTTCCGGCTGGCGCGGTTTGTAGTCGGCCCCTAACCGGAGATTTTCCGTGGGCAAATATGCATCCACAACCTTGTGCGGATTCATTTTGTTCTGTGGATCCCACACTGCCTTGAATTGCCGGAAGGCATTCACCAATTCCGGCCCGAACATCTTGTGCAGCAAAGCGCCGCGGGATTGTCCATCGCCATGCTCACCGGAGAGCGATCCCCCGTAACTGACCACAAGATCGGCGGCCTTCTCAACGAAGTCGCCGTACTTGCGGACGCCAGTCTCGCTCAGGAGATCGAAGCTGACACGCATGTGAATGCAACCATGCCCGAAATGGCCGTAGAAGGAGCCTTGATAACCGTACTCGTCCATCAAGGCACGGATATCGCGAAGGTAGCCGCCCAGTTTTTCCGGAGCCACCGCCGCATCGTCCCAACCTTCCCATTGTGGCGCAGCTCCCGGTGCAAATGCCGCGGCTCTTGGCCCTGCCTCGCGTAGATGCCAGACGTGCTTCGCTTCTGCCGGCGTATAGAGCCGCGTGTTAGGCGGATGCGGTATGTCTTTCAACTTTTGGATCAACTCTTCCGCCCGCGTGCGCGCATGATCCGGATCATCCGCGCCGAATTCCACCAGAACGATCCCCCCTCCCTCAGGAAGTAGCTCGAGCTTGGGAGCACCCTTGCTCCGCAGTCCGTCGACGATGCTGCCTTCGAAGCCTTCAAAGCCAATCGGATTGAAACCGAGGATCTCGGGAACATGATCGGCGGCTACAAAGGCATCCGGATATCCAATGCCGACCAGGGCGCGATGTTGCGGGCTGGGGATCAGCTTCACCTTGGCCTCAAGCACCGTGACACATGTGCCCTCAGCACCGACGAGTGCGCGGGCAACGTTGAAGCGATCGGGTAGAAGATCGTCGAGGTTGTATCCGGAAACACGTCGTGGGATCTGCGGAAATCGTGCCCGTATCAGATCTGCATATTGGTCGCCCAGGGCACACAGCGCGGTGTAGATTTCTGCAAGGCGTCCACCGCCGCGTGCGATTTGATCGAGGTCATCTTTCGTGGTTGCCCCGACGGTCATCTGGGTTCCGTCGTAAAGCAGAATCCGTAGCTCCTCAATGTTGTCGGCGGTTTTGCCGCCGAGCAAGGAGTGGGTTCCGCAGGAGTTGTTCCCGATCATGCCGCCGATGGTGCAGCGGTTGTGGGTGGAAGGATCGGGGGCAAAGGTGAGTTTATGGGTTTCAGCCCGGCTACGCAGTGTATCGAGAACCACTCCAGGCTGCACGATGGCAAATTGCCGACGCGGATCCAGCTCGAGGATCCGGTTCATGTACTTGGTGAAATCGAATACCACAGCGACATTGCAACATTGGCCGGCAAGGCTGGTGCCGGCGCCGCGTGGCAGTACAGGAGCTTCATACTTGCGGCATACCGCCATGGCTGCCACCACATCCTCCGCATCGCGAGGCACTACGAGACCAATGGGAATCTGGCGGTAGTTCGAGCCGTCAGTGGAATACATCGCGCGGCTTCCGCGATCGAAGCGGACTTCGCCCCTTACTATCTGCTTCAGTTCCCTTTCCAGCTCAGCCGCCTGAGGAAAGATATCCACCGGTTTCGCATGGGAGCTCAGCGGTAGTGGAGTGAGTATCTGCATCGGTTACCCAATAGGGTCTGTAAAAATCTGAATTGTTAAACCTACGGCTCGACGGAGGTCACGCCCTGATACTAAACGGATTCTGCCGCAGCGGTTATTGCTCTCCGGGCGCGAGGGACTGGAGGGCGGCCGTCACGCCACCGGCTTGGTGCGGCACTCGTGCCAGGCGCAACCCCATTTCCACACCGCTTAAGGTACCCGCCAGCATCAAGTCGTTGAAGCTGCCGAGGTGACCAATGCGAAATGCTTTACCGGAGAGTTTGGAGAGTCCAGCACCAAGAGACATATCGAAGTTCTCGAGGATGATGCTGCGCAACTTGTCCGCATCATGGCCTGGAGGCATAAACACCGCAGTGAGCGAACTGGAATACTCGCGGGGATCTTCGCAGACTATCTCCAGACCCCAGGCCCGCGCCGCCGCGCGCGTCGCTTCTGCGTGTCTGCGGTGGCGGTGGAAGACGTTGGCCAGCCCCTCTTCGTGCAGCATTGCGAGGGCCTCCTTCAGACCGTAGAGCAGCGTAGTCGCGGGCGTGTAAGGAAAGAAACCATTGCGATTCGGACCCAGCATTTCCTGCCAGTCCCAGTACGAGCGAGGCAATTTTGCGCTCTTGTTGGCTGCCAGCGCCTTTTCGGAGACCGCGTTGAAACTCAAGCCCGGGGGCAGCATCAGACCTTTCTGCGAGCCCGCGACGGTAACATCCACGCCCCATTCGTCGTGACGATAATCGATCGACCCTAACGACGAAATGGTATCCACCATGAGCAATGCGGGATGACCGGCCCGATTCATCTCCTGCCGAACGTCTGCGATCGCTGTGGTGACTCCGGTCGAGGTCTCGTTGTGTACCACCATCACGGCCTTGTAGATGTGGCGATCGTCCGCAGCCACGCGGGAAGCTAATTCCGCCATGGGAACGCCGCGTCGCCAATTGCCGGAAACATAATCCACCAGCAACCCGAATCGCTCCGCAAGCTGCCGCCAGAGTTGCGAGAAATGCCCCGTCTCGAACATCAAAACGCGGTCGCCTGGCGAGAGCGTGTTGACGATGGCTGCTTCCCAGGCTCCGGTTCCCGAAGACGGATAGAGGATGACCGGGCCGGAGGTTTGGAAGACGGGCCGCAGGTTCTCCAGGATTTCGTTGCCCAGGTGCGCGAACTCCTGGCTGCGGTGGTCGATGACCGCGCGGTGCATGGCCCGCTGGATTCGATCGGGTACATTCGTGGGACCGGGTATTTGCAGGAAGTGACGGCCGGCGCGAGTCAAGATGACCGGATTCTAATTGATTGCGAGCAGGCTTCGCGAACCACTATAGTGGACCCCGTGTACCGCGGTGCGAGGTGTCGCGAGCGCATGGCCGATTTGGGTTCCCTGGTACAGCGCCGTGAATTTCTGAAGCTCGGCGGCGCAGTCACAGCGCTCAGTCTTACCCATCGGGCGTTCGCAGGCGCCCGCGAACGCGTCTCCATCATCGTTGATCCCGAGCAAAATTGCGCTTTTTCGGACAGTGTTTATTGGGCCGCCGGTCAATTGCG
>DATJNV010000183.1:0-36690 GCA_035507705.1 Acidobacteriaceae bacterium | reverse complement strand
CAGTCCCTCGAGCGCGCCCCGCCGTGAAGCCGCGGGCTGCACCTTCACATTCAGTGCATAGCGGCCCAATTGCTCTACCCGCACTTCCGTGCCGTCGGGCCATGTGAGTTGGTAGTTGGTGCCGAAGGCTGTCAACGAGCTGCTCAACGATCCGCTCTTCAGCGTTGGCAGCGATCCGCTCACCGGCTTCCCGTCGATGCGCAATACCGGCGCGCCATTCTCCATGGTGATGCTGATGCGCTGGCCGCCGAGGGTCGTGGCCATCGCCTGGTTCACGCTGGCATTGTTCGTGCCGGGCACAGGCACCTGGCGGATTTGCACCGCGAAGTCGTCTTTGGTGGAGCGGACCAGCGTGTATTCGCCCACGACCTGGAAGTCATACTTCAGTCCGTCGAAGGTGCTGAGATGTGTGTCGCCATAGGTTTCGCCGACGGGGTGAGGCTTGTCCGGGGACGGCTGATCTCCGCCTCCCCCGCCGCCTCCACCACCACCCGCGGGCGATGGCTGCTGCGGCTGGGGCTGCTGCGGCTTCTTGCAGTAATCGTCCAGCGACTGGCCGGCCACGCCGATCTGCGCCGTTGTGTCACCGCCATTGATACCAATCGAGAGCGGCGCGATGGCTACCCGCGTACTCTGCGAAGCGCCGGGGCTTCCGTCGGGGCAGCGGCAGCCCCCCTGCTTGATGCAGAGTGACAGCGGCGCCGAGTTATCGAGTGCCGTGTCGGTGGCAAATCCCTGGTCGTGCAGCCGCCCGTAGCCGGTAAACAACGCCACCCGCACAATGTCGGCTCCGCCCGAAAGCTGAAACAATTCGGACTCGTAAGGCCCTGCCGAAGAAAGCGCCTCTTCCGTGCCGTCTTCGACCGACACGGACGTGGGCGCCGGGCCGGAGATCGGCGGCGACCCTGGCCCGGACATCGTCCACATCCGGTTGCCCTGCGCCAGGAAGTAACTCGGCCCCCACGCGGTGAAGTAGTTACTCCGCACGCCCTGGACCAACAGGTTGAACGCGTCTTCGTCGTTGCCGCCGATGCCCGCCGTCACCATCGGCATCAGCCGCGGCCACAGCGCCTCGTCGCCCGCAAGATCGCTCATGTGGCCAAAGACCCCAAATGCGTCGTAGCCTCGGTCCCAGTACAACGTCAGCGGGCCAAAGACATAAAGGTTCCACTTCCCTTCCTGGATGCCGGTGTTCTGCGACGCCGGCACAACGGTGAACATGGCCCAGGTCGCCTCGCCGTCAGCGATCCACTGCTTGACCGTGCTGTAGTTCACGGCGTTCAGCGCGGTGCGCTGTTGGAAGCAGTGGAACATCTCGTGGGTGACGATGGCTTCGGCGTCAGCTTCGTCGAGCCCGAGAAATTTCTGGTTCCAGAAAGTGATGTGGCAGCCCTTGTCCCAACCGAAGACGTTGCCCAGCGTCCACGACCAGGTGTGCGCGTACTCGGTTCCTTCCGGCGTTCCGTAGTCCACGTCGACCGTGTATTGCACGCCGGGCAGCTTGAGAAAGGCGCCCAGCGTTCCGTCTGCGTTGCTGGCCAGGGTCTTGTAGTCGGCGGCCGGCGTGTTGGGAGCGAAGTACAGGAAATTGGCCGTCGTGCTCAGCGCCCGGGGAAGCGGGGTGCGCTCGGCTCGCGCACCAGGCGCGCCATGAATCAGCTCCGCCGCTGCCTTCTGCTGCTCCGGGCTCAGCGAATCCCAGACCCGGATAAGATAAGCGATGGCCTGCGTGCCGTCGAAGTCGCCGGGATCACGGCCACCCGCCGGCACGCTGACTCCAGGCAGCGGGCCCACCGTCATGCTGAAGAGCATTTTGGCCCGTTCCGGCGTCAGGCCAAGACGGCGAATGTCTTCGGCGATTTGCCGCTGCGCCGGGACCTGCGCAGTTGCCGAAGTTGTTGGTGTGTTCGCCGGGGATGTCGCAGTAACTGTTGCAACCGGCGTGGGCGGTTGCGGCGGTTTCGTGCGGCCGCGTACCCACATCAGAATCATGACCAGGAACGCCGCCAGGGCAGCGCCGAGATAGACCTTGGCTCTCATGTCTTGCTTCTTTCGAGACCCGAGTGGAAGTCTAACGGACGATCTGCCGGCTGTGGAACCGTGTTTTCTGCGCAGTATCTCGAAGGTGAAGGGTAACGGCCAACCCACTGAAATGCGGCCCCCCCTCCCCAATCTGTGTCGAATCCCCGTATCATAGCGGCTCATGACCCGCGAACCTGCTTCGACCCTGTCTGCCGTGACCTGCGGCTGCCTTACCCCAGTCCTGCTGGCTACAACCCTGCTGGCCCTCTCGCCTTGCGCCTGTAGCCAAAACTCTGACGTCCGCAACATCCCGGCACGCACGCTGCCCACCCCCACCACGGTGAGCCCGGCGATGCAGGCGGAGATCTCCAAATCCTGGGACGGCAGCACCAAGCCTGAACACCTGACCACCCAGCAATGGAAGGCACAAATTCAGAAGGAGAATGAGCCAGAAGCGGCCTCGGTCGATCCCATGCTGAAGCAGTTCCACGTCTCGCTCCAGCAGAGCAAAATCGCGGGCGTGCCTGTCTTCCTTCTGAAGCCGGAGACCATCGCGCCGCAGAATCGGAATCGTGTGCTGCTCCACGTGCATGGCGGCGGCTACGTCGTGTTCGCGGGAAAAGCCGCGACGCCGGAGGGCATCCTGATGGCGCACTATGGCCAGATCGAAGTCATCTCCATCGACTACCGCATGCCTCCGGATTTTCCGTTTCCCGCAGCCGTCGACGATGCAGTGGCGGTGTGGAAGGAGGTTATCCGCACGCACGCGCCGGCCAGTGTGGGACTTTTCGGCACCTCGGCCGGCGGCGGCCTGACTTTGGCCACGGTGCTCCGGCTGAAGGAGCTGCATCTTCCCCTGCCCGGAGCGCTGATGGCCGGCACGCCCTGGACTGACCTGTCCGAAACCGGAGACAGCTACTTCACCAATGAGTACGTCGACAACGTGCTGGGCTCTTACCGTGGCTCGCTCGAGGCCGATGCGAAGCTATATGCCGGCTCGCATAACTTGAAGGAACCGCTGCTGTCGCCCATCTACGGCGACGTCTCGGGCTTTCCCCCGACGATTCTGCTTTCCGGCACGCGCGACCTGTTCCTCAGCAACACCGTGCGTATGCATCAGAAACTGTTACAGGCGCATGTGCGCGCAAATCTGCTGGTCTTCGAAGGACAGTCGCACGCCCAATATCTGATCGTGGACGACGCACCCGAATCCGCGGACGCCTTTCACGAGGTGGCGGCCTTCTTCGATCAGAATCTGGCAAAGTGAGCCGGGCTGGGTAGGTGCGGACTTCAGCGGAAATGATCGCGTTCTCACTCCAGACTCTCACGCCCCTGCTTCCATCCGCAGCATGGCATAGCAACGATCGGCGACCGACGGGAGTGAGCCTTGGCGTTGCGGAAGCCGCATCCCATCCATCAGGGGTGGGATTACACTGCAAAGACAGGCCGCCTCTCAAAAATCTCAGGATGGAGATGCCCATGCTTCCGTTTCCGGGTCCGGCCACTGCGCATTCGCTGGCTCCCACGCTGGCCTGGATATCGCTTGCGGTTGCGTTCGCCTGTGCCCTGGTGATCGCGATCGACGAAGTTCTGCGCCCGCAGAAAATGTGGATCATGAACCTGGTCTGGCCGATCACGGCGCTCTACTTCAGCCTCTTCGGCCTGTGGTTCTACTTCCTCGCCGGCAGGGCTCAGAGCGGCAGCATGGAGAACAACGAGCATGCGGGCATGAGGCACGGCGGCCCGCCGCCAGATCCCACCTGGAAACAGACCGCGCTCTCCACCAGCCACTGCGGAGCAGGGTGCACGCTGGGCGACATCATTGCCGAGTTTTCCATCATGGGCCTCGGGCTCACGATCGCGGGTTCGCCGCTCTATGCCTCGTTCGCCGGGGACCTCCTGCTTGCCTGGCTCCTCGGCATCGCGTTCCAATATTTCACCATCAAGCCCATGCGCAACCTGCCGCCCGGACAAGCGCTCGTGGCCGCGCTGAAGGCGGATACCTGGTCCATCCTCGCCTTTGAAGTCGGGCTCTTTAGCTGGATGGCGTTGACTTACTTCGTCTTCTTCCCTCAACCGCATCTCAGGCCTAGCCAGGGGCTCTACTGGTTCATGATGCAAATCGGGATGGTCATTGGGTTCTTCACCTCTTATCCCATGAATCGCCTGCTGCTCCGCTGGGGCGTAAAAGAAGCCATGTAGCGCCGACGGTGCCTGGTGCCTGGTAGAAGGCGCCAGCCGCACTTACGCCGGCCGCATCTTAGGGAAGATGTCTGGAGAAAGCTCTACGCCGGGAATCCCGGCCAGCGAGGATGGGTTGCGCAGCTACCGCGGCCCCTGGAAAGGCGAACTGGTTCTGGTTTGCCGCAAATGTCAGAAGAAGCTCAAACACCGCGGCGGAAACAAGAAGCTCGCCAGGATGAGCAAGACTCTGCGAAAACGGGCGGCGCGGCGTGATCCTGAGCTGCAGATTGCCACCGTCGATGTTTCCTGCCTCAAGATGTGTCCCAAAGATGGCGTTACGGTGTGCACGGGGCCTCAGATTGCGCGGCACGAGTGCTCCGTTTTGCGCAGCCTGGCGGACGTGGATGTGCTCATCGATCGATGTGCAGCGGAATAGCTTGGGTTCCTGCTCACCGGAACGCCTAAAGCGGAGCAAATGGCTGAGCCTTTCCATCATGCAGCGACTGCTGGAACCTGCCGTGCCGCGTCCCGAAAACTTGGGCATTTGCTCCCGCCAGGAATGACTACAATGGGTTGCGCCTGAAATGGCTCAGCAATTGCCCCTCAGGCCCACTCATACTTCGGGGGACTCATGACGAATTGGACGCGTAGAGGATTCATCGGCTCGCTTTCGGCAGCAGCGGCCGCAAAGGCATTGGCGCAGCAGAACAACATTCCGGAGAGGCGGTCGGCCGGCCCTATCAAAATTGTCGATATGCGCTGCGCCATCATTGGCAAGAGTCCGACCGTGCGCATCGTTACCGACCAGGGAATCTCCGGCTACGGCCAGGCGGAGTCCTATAAGCCGTACCTCAAGCCCATGGTGCTCTTCTATCGCGACTACCTTATCGGCGAGGACCCGACGGACGTCGAGCGCATCATGCTGAAGATCCGGCGGCTGGGCGCGTTCAAGCCCTGGGGCGCCTCGGTGAGCGCGATCGAGATCGCGCTTTGGGATGTCGCCGGGCAGGCCGCGGGCATCCCCGTTTACAAGCTGTTAGGTGGCAAGATTCGTGACAACGTCCGTATCTACGATGGCGCGGTTCGTTTCCCCATGACCGGACATACCCCGCAGGACTACGCCGAAACCATCGCCAAGATCAAAGCCTCCAAGGAGGGCTTTACGCTCATCAAGCAAGCCGTCGGCTTCCACGATCCGGCGATGATGGCGGCGATGGGCGATGGCTGGTACGACTACCCGCCGAGAAAGGGAGCTTCCCATCCCGATCGGGGCATGCTGACGGAGCGCGGCCTCGATTACATCATCTCCTGCGTCGAAGCCATGAAGAAGGTCCTGGGTAGTGAGGTAGGGCTGGCCCTCGACTGCGGTCCGGGCTGGACCGTCAAGGACGCCATCACCTTTGCCCGCGCCATGGAGCCGCTGCACATCGCCTGGCTCGAGGATCTCATCACCGGCGACTACATGCCTTATCCCAACGCCGATCTGTTCCGCGAAGTTACCGTAGCCACCACGGTGCCGATTCATACCGGCGAGGAGATTTATCTCAGGGAAAACTTCAAGGACCTGATCGAAAAGCAGGCAGTGAATATTGTTGGCCCCGATCCGGAGGATGTGGGCGGGATCGCCGAAATGAAGTGGATCGCGGAGTACGCCGATCTGCACGGCATCCAGATCGCGCCTCACGGTGTCTTCGACGGCCTGTTTGGGCTGGCTGCCCACGTCCAGGTAGCGGCTGCGCTGCCCCAGAACTACATTGCGTTCGAATATCCGCTGGGCCAGCCGGAGTGGTGGTACGACATTGTCGAAGGCTTGCCCGATCCCATTGTCGAGAAGGGCTTCATCAAGGTATGGGACCGGCCCGGACTGGGCGTTTCTTTCAACGTGAAAGCAGCAAAAGCTCATCTTTCAGATGAAGATCGCAACTTCTTCGACTAAGACGCTGAGTCAATAAGGTTCAATGGGAACCGGCGATACTCCCCACTCAAGCCCAATAGTGTCAGGGCTTGAATGGGGCACCCCGCTTCGCGCGTCCGTCGGTGGTAATGATGCTCACTCGTTGCGCAGAGCCACGGTTGGCTCGACGTGTGTGGCCCGGCGTGCTGGAATGTAGCACGCCGCCAGCGCCACGGCGCAGAGCAAAAAGGCTACGCCGGTAAACGTCACCATGTCGGTGCTGGTTACGCCCAGCAATTGGCTGCTCAAAAACCGCGTCAGCGCGAACGACACGGCGAGCCCAATCACCACGCCGATCGCCGTCAGGCGCAGTCCCTGCCCGATCACCAGCTTCAGAATGTCTTCGCGCGCGGCCCCCAGGGCCATGCGGATCCCGATCTCGTGCGTGCGCTGCCGCGTAGTGTAGGCGGTAACGCCGTAAATGCCCACCGCAGCCAGGACCAGCGCCAGCAGGCCAAACGCGCCCACGAAGGTTCCCGCCAGCCTTTGCACGAAGGTGGCAAGCTGTTCGCGGATCTGGAGCGTGGTGACGTCATGGATCACCAGGTCACCGTTCAGGTCCTGGATGATTTTCTTCACCTTGTCCGCATAGGCCATGGGATCTCCCGTTACTCGAGCCGAGAGCATCACGCTGGGCCGGTACACCTGGTACAAAGGCAGATAGATCATGGGTGTGGGCGGCTCACTTAAAGTATTGACTTTACTGTTCCGGGTGACCCCCACGACCGTAAACAGCTCGTTGGTCAGATCGGAGCGCACCTGCTTGCCAATCGCATTCTGGTGTGGCCAATAACGGTCGACAAAGTTCTGGTTCACGATGGCGACGCGCTGGGTTTTCTCCGTATCCTGCGGCGTGAATTCGCGTCCACTGATCAGCGGAATCTGCATGGTTTTGAGAAAGTTCTCCGTGACCGTGGCGACCTGCACTTCCATGGATTCGTTCGCCTGCTCCACGTATCCTTCGGGTTTCACGCTGGTGGATCCGCCGGCTAACGAAAGCGGCGTGCGATCGGAGAGGGCTACCGATTGCACGCCGGGCATAGCTTGCACCCTGGTAAGCAATTGGCGATCAAACTCCCGTCCGCTAGCGGGCGTATAGCCCGCGGGAAACAGATCGAAGGAAGCCAGTAGGATTCCCCGCGGATTGAACCCGGCATCCACCTCCTGCGCGCTCAGGAAGCTGCGAATAAATAGCCCGGCGCAAACCAGCAGAAGCAGCGATAGCGAGATTTGCGCCACCACCAGTCCGCTCGCCAGACGCCCGTTGGCCTTCGCGCCGGAAGAGCTTCCACCCTCCTCTTTCAGGACGGTGACCGGCGCTTCGCTCGACGCGCGCAGAGCAGGTAGGACCCCAAAAATCACGCCCGTCAATAGGGAGATGACCGCCGTCGCCGCCAACACAACGTGGTCGGCCTGAATATTCAGCAGCAGCGGAAAGTCCATCGGCGGCATGAACTTGGTCATGGTGCCCGCAGTCCATACTGTGATCAACATGGCGATCGCCCCGCCGGCAAACGCCAACACCAGGCTTTCAATCAGGAGCTGCCGCACTAACCTCCAACGGGTGGCTCCGAGCGACATGCGAATTGCCAGTTCCCTGCGCCGCGACACCGACCGCACCAGCATCAGGTTGGCTACGTTCGCGCACGCCAACAGCAGCACCACGCCGGCAATCGCCATGAGCATGGGCAGCAGCAAATAGAAGAGTGCGGTAGCGGAGAAGGGCGCGCGCCACAGCGGATAAACCGTCACCGCGTTGTGCCCCTTGTGCTCCTGCGGATATCGTCTGACCTCCTCTTGCAGATGCTGGGTCAGTTCATCCTGTGCTTGCTGTGGCGTGAATCCTGGATTCAGCCGTCCCATGGCGGATAGCCAGAAGACGTGGTGATCATGCAGCAAATCTCCCTGCGGATTGATTTGCTGTTCCATGGCCATGGGCAACCACAGGTCCGAGTGCACGCCGGTCTGGCTTCCCTGAAACTCCGCCGGCGTCACGCCGACGATGGTGTAGCGATGCTGGTTGATATCGACCGTGTGTCCGATCACTTGGGCGTCGCCGCCGAAATGTTTTTGCCAAAGCGCGTAGCTGATCACCACCACGGGCGAACCGTTGGCCGTCTGATCGTCCGCGGGTACAAACCCGCGTCCGAGGATGGGCCGCACTCCCAGCACGTCGAAATAGTTGCCCGTCGCCGGCGCGGCCCACGCGCGCTCCGGCTTCCCCTTGCCCGTCAGATTGACCGGCGACGGGGCGCTGTAGGCGGTGATGCCGGAGAGGCTCTTTTGCCCGTCACGCAGCGCGACATAGTCCGGGTAGGTAAAGGGGAACGCATTTTCTGCGGTTTTACCCAGCGACAGTGACACCATCTGGTCGGGGTTCGCCAGGCCGGGCACAGGATTCAATAGGGTGGAATGGATCCAGCTGAATATGGTGGTGTTGGCGCCAATTCCGAGAGCCAGGGTAAGAATGGCAATCGCTGCAAACCCCGGCGCTTTCATGATCAACCGCAACCCGTAACGTACATCCTGCCAAAACGAAGTCATCGCGCACCCCGCAGGAGAATCTCATCCCGCAGGGAACGCAATTGCAAGGCCAATCTTTCAGGCACGCTAACTACATACAAAAGAAGGGACACCGATGAGTCCAGCATGATGGCCGAACTAGCCGGTGTCCGTTCTTCAGGCCCTGGTGTCCGTTCGTGAACAGTTGGAATTAGCGGGTTCCGAACTTATCGCGCAGATAGAATTCGACTGCCGATGCTTCGCTCGCCGTGAGCACCCGGTCATACACCAGGATCTCGCTCATCTCCCCGGTAAAGTAGGTATTGTTGAGCCCGCGCCCGATGAAGCCCGAGCCCGTAGTGCCGTTGAGAACCGGAAGCTTGTTGCCCCGTTGCAGCACGAGTTGGCCGTCAACATACAAAGAATCGGTGGAACCATCGTGCACCGCGCGGGTGATGGTGAAGTCCTGACCGATATTCACCGGGCGGGTGTAGAGCAGTTGATTCCCCGCCTGCGTTGTTCCGAAGCTAAAAGCTACGCTCTGCTGGTAAGGCGTGACGTAGGTACTTCCCCAAAGCGCACTCGCATTCCAGAGGATGCCTGAGGACGATGCCGCCGAATCAACCGCCGAAGGATCTACGAGCGATTTGCCCACCAGGAAGACAGTCATTTCCTGCCAGCCATCGATGGGGAGGTTGAAATTGAAGTATTGGTTTTGGCCGAAAGAAAAGGCTCCGCGGCAGGTATTCCCGTCCTGTTCGACTTGCCCCGGTTGGTTCGCGGGGTTCGTCTGCGTAGCGTCGTTGCCCTGACCTGACTGATCGGGCCAGGAAGCCGCGCCACCGGCGAACTGGCTCGTTGCCGACTCGCTCTTCAGCCACATTTCCAGCCCGGCTGTAGGAACGGCCTGTTCGCTTACCGCAGCTGCTGCCGTGCTCTGCACTCTGAGATTGCCGAAGCTCGGATCCCCAAAATCTCCCCCGGTCACAGACACAGTGGCCAGCGTGAAGGTTCCCTGCAGAGCGACTTCCTGCGAAGGATTGCTGAAATAGTGCGGCGCCAACGTGTCGGTGCTGGCGCCATTGGTGTAATTCGCGGGAGCGAGGTTCGTCTGCGTGGTTGGGCTGCTCGAAACGGTGAAGTCCGCTGCACGCCCCGCGATGGTGCCAATCCCGCTCAAGCCCGCGATCGGCTGGCTGAATTGAAGCTGCAGTTGTCCGCTCCCGTTTATGTTGCTGTTCAGAGTCAGAATGCCGTTATTAACGCTGTAGACGGGCCCACCTCCCACCGGGGAAAGAGACGGAATCGTCATTTGTACGCTCAACCCCGGGATTCCATGCACCTGCAAGGTATAGGTGACCGGCGCGGAAGGAGAAGCCGGACCGTTCAGTCCCCCGGGAAAGTTCGGGGCGGGGGGCAGGTCAGTGAAATCGATATAGCCGTCCGGACGTAGCCCGGCTTTGCAGAAAGTCGTGGAATTAACTTGGCCGTATGCCATAGACGAAACAACCGAAAGACCAAGGGAAAGCAGAACTGCCAAGCGTTTCATGTACAGATCTCCTTGAATTGGCAAAAGACAATACGGGAAGAAGCATCGACCCAGGAGGCGGGCTGTTCAGGGCAAACAGAAAAGAGAATATCTACTGTCACATATAGTTCATCGGCGGACGGACGTATGCTGATCCACAGGAAGCTGAAGAACAATTCACAAAGCTAAGTGAGCGGAATTTAGATTTCGTTACAGGAAAACGATCGGCGGGCTGTGCGCTTCCATGCCAGCCTGCTTGGTTTGCGAAGACATACTACGGGGTTGCGCGGCAGGTAAAATTTGCTGCGTCGTCCACGCTGCCGTGTCCCGTATAGCGCGCAATCTGAGGGTAGGGGCAAAGCGGCCGCGTACGATCCGGCTTCCCTGCCGATAGGTGGGTCGCAATGATGCGGTCAGGAGCATTTCCCTGCTCGACCCACTGCTCCATGACAGTGATCTTGTCGAAGTGGTCGGGCCCTTCCCCTCCCTCGCAGTGGCCCATGCCGGGAGCCATGAACAGGCGAATCCATTGGGAAGCTTGTGCGGGGTCTCCACTCAACGAAACGGCCTGCTGGTAAAAGTCTACGGTCGATCCGGGCGCAACCTGCTGGTCGGCCCATCCGTGATAGAGCAGCAATTTGCCGTGCTTGGCAAAGGCCGCGAGGTGCGGGTCCAGGTCGTCTACATTTTTGTCAATCGCATCGGCTTTCGCGGCATCGCGATCGAGGTCGAAGCTGCGCCAGTCCCAGTTAGGGTCCTGGTAGACGACATAGCGAAATTGATCGAGAAAAAGATCGGCGGGTTGCGGGCCTCCGGCCAGGCGTGCCCAGCGAAGTTCTGTTCCCGGCTCCAGGCGTTCAAAGAGCCGATTGCCCTGCGAATCTTTCGGCGCGCTGATGATCGTCTGCGCGGTCCGTACCTGGCGCGGCGTCAGGCAATCAGGTGCGTCCGCGGCCTTGCACGTGAGCGCCTGGAAATCGACGTGGCATGTTTCGGGATTCTCGATGAGCCCATCTTTGAGCCCGTCGTTGGCGTCGCACGCCTGGAGCACAGCTTTATGAATCATCGCGTATTTGCTGGGAGGAATATACGCAGCGGGATCTTTGAAGGTTTGGTTCGCCAGCCACAGGGCCCACGCGTTGCGCCGAACGTTGGCAGGGTCACCGGCAATGATGCCGTCAAATTCATCGGGATAGCGGGCTGCCTGCAACAGGCCCTCCCTGCCGCCGCCCGAACAACCATCCCAGTAAGAATAGCGGGCATCACGGCCGTAGAAGGCTTTGATCAGGGCTTTCGACGCAATCGCCGTTTCATGTTCGGACCGATACGCAAAGTCGATGAATTTTTCGGGATGGCCCATGAGAAAACTCGCGCTATGGCCGCGGTGGCCATCGTCAGTGGCACTGGTTGCGTAACCGCGACGGAGCGCTTCCGCCAGCCCCTCGTAGGCAATGCTGCCTCCCCAGCCGCCGCTGCCTACCGCCAGGTATTTGCCGTTCCAATTGCTGAGCGGGAGCCACAGTTCCATACCAATGTCTGAATCCTGGGTCGGCGTGAGTTTGGCAACCACGCGGCAGAAGGGAGGTAGACCGGACAACTCCGTTGAGCTGTCAGAAATGCTTAATTCCCCGGAGGGTTCCACCTTGGCGATAATGATTGCAGCTTGCGGCAATGCGGATTTCAGCAGGTGCTCGCAGTTTTCTGCATGGAGCACGCCGCCCAATACGAACAGAGCCGCCACCAGCGGTAAAAGATGGTTCCTCATGAATCAGCTTTACCTGTTGCCGCGACCAATGTATCACCTCTGCGCGAGGCAATCGGTCAGCCGAATCCAGGCTATCGCTTCCGTTCGTCGAGCAGGTGCGCGACTCTGCCCACGCTTGCATGCGCCCACGGGGTGTTAGAAGCCCATCCCAGAACCAGCACCAGGACGCCGCATCCAGACATCACCCACCAAATAGGGTGAGTAGAGAGCGTGAAATCCAGCCCCTTGGCACGGCTGCCGGCGACAACGGTGCCGGCCACTGCAACGCCCAAGGCGGCTCCGACCTGACGGCCGGTCGAGGCAATGGCTGCCGCCACGCCGGCTTGCGCCAGCGGCATTCCTGCGACGGCGCTATTGGTGATCGCGGGATTGATCATGCCCAGGCCTACTCCAAACAATGCGTAAGCCACCAGCAGCCAACCGACTCGAGTCGTCGCACTCAGACCGGTCAGCATCAGCATGCTGAGAACGAAGGCTGCGCCGGCAGCCAACAGAGGCGGCCGCGTACCAAAAGCGCCTACCATGCGGCCAGACAGGGGTGCGCTTACCATCATCAAAAGCGCGAGAGGCAGGGTGCAGACCCCGGTGTGAAAAGCGGAAAATCCGCGCGTTTGTTCCAGGTACAACGCATTCAGAAAGAGAAACCCGGCGAAGGATGCAAACGCGCACACTGCCAGCACCGTGGCGCTGCTGAAAGGCACACTGTGAAAGAAGCGCAAATCGAGGAGCGGTTCTTTACACCGTGGTTCATAGAACAGGAAGATGATCAGGGCCGCAGCCGAGACCGCGAAAGATCCAAGGATAGGCCAGGATGTCCAGCCGGCATGTGGTCCTTCGATGACCCCGCCGGTAAGCGAAGCGAGGCAAATAAACACCATCAGTTGCCCGATCGGATCGAAGGCCCGGGCTCGCGGCGCCTTTGATTCCGGCACGAATCGAGCGGTCAAAAGCGCGGCAGTCAGGCAAATGGGGATATTGACCCAGAAGATGGAGCGCCATCCGATGGCCTGGGTTAGAAAGCCGCCAATCAACGGACCAACCGCGAGCGAGACACCGGCCACCGCTCCCCAGATCCCAACCGCGCGAGCGCGGGCTTTCGGGTCGGGAAATGCGTTGGCAATAATGGAGAGGGCGACAGGATTGAGCATGGACGCGCCCATTCCCTGCAGGGCGCGGAATCCGATGAGCTGGCCGATGCTCCGCGACAGGCTGCACAGCAGCGATCCAATGGTGAATAAAACCAGGCCAACCTGGAAAATGCGCCGCCGCCCGAGGCGATCCGAAATGGATCCGGAAAGCATCAGCAGGCTCGCGACGACCAGCGTATACGCGTCGAGAATCCACTGCAGCCCGGCAAGATTTGCGCGGAGATCGCGCTGGATCGCCGGCAGTGCGACGTTGACAATCGTCACGTCCATGCCGACGACCAGCAGGCTCATACAGCAGATGGCAAGAATCAGATTCGGGTGGGTTGATTGCTTCCCGGCTGGCGTGGTGCTGGTAGATATATCTGGCATCTTGGCTTCACGCCTACAGATGCATGCACCAGTCTTAAGAATGCAAAAACCTCACCTATGGCCTTTTTATAAGAGCGTCGAGACTCAGATAGCCGGGGCCGGTGAAGAGGATGGCCGCAAAGATGACAATGTATAGCGCGACCAGTTCGACATGGCTCTGGGTGAAGAAGGCCGCGTGATGCACGAAGAAGAACGCGGTCAGCAGATTGATCAGGATCCACGCAGCAGCAGGCCGGGTCGCGAGACCAAGAAAGACAAGCATGGAACAGATGCCGTCCGAAACCAGTGCGAATGCCAGTCCGAAGTGGGCGCCCACGTGAAGAGGATCCGGGAAATGCTGGACCATGGTGGAGTAGCCGGTCAGTTTCTCAAGGCCATGCTTGAGAAATAGGCTAAGCCCTGCGCCTGCGCGCAGAATCAGCAGGCCGATGCCAACATTCCTCCGGCTTAGTTGAGTGTTGAAAAGGATGCCGCTATTCAAAGCTCTCTCCCTCGGCGGCTAAAGCCGCCCGATTCTCTCGTATATTTACGTACGGGCTGCAGCCCGCACCCTTCACTGCTTCGTCGCCCAGGCGAGACCGTCGGGCTCTCCGCCAACATCGATGTGACCTGTGACTTGGAATGTCTTCAGATCGACGACGGCGACGTAGTTGTCGGGACCACAGGAGACAAAGGCCCGTGTGCCGTCCGGGTCCACCAGGATGCCTGCGGCGCCGTGGCCGATCGGCACGCGCTTGAATTCCTTGCGCGTTGCGGCATCCCAAATCGTCAGGTCGCCGTTGTTGAGGCGCGAGATCAGCACCAACTTTCCATCCGGGGTGAACTTCAAACGATTTGCGCTAAAAGTGCCGGAGTTGATCGTTGCGGCGACTTTCCGTGTGGCGAGGTCAATGACCGAGAGCGTGCCGTCCTGCGCATTGGCTGTCCACAACTCCCGCCCATCAGGCGAGACATCGAATCCCTCATCGCCTTTGCCTACCGGTATGACGATCTCATTCCAGTCCATACGTGTTCCGCCGGGTGGCGGTGGAGGAGGCTGACCGCCCGGAGGCCGCATTCCCGGCGGCGGTCTCATTGGCGGAAGAGCAACGTACTCCAGGATGGTGACGGTGCCGGAAGCGACGTTCGTGGTATAGATCCGCTTTTCATCCGGCTGCACGTAAATCATGTGGGTGCGGTTCTGGCCGGTCCCCATGATCCAATCGATCTTTGCACTGGCGGGATCATAGCGGGCGATCGCTTTGGCGCCTTCAGCGGTGAACCAAAGTTTCCCGCCGACAAACGTAAGTCCATGCGGACCATTGAGAGGCCCGGTATCGATGCTGGGTAGCGCTTTCTTCGTTACCAGGTCAATGACCGAAAGCTCGTGATAGCGGCCGCCGCCGTAGATAGAAACGTAGGCCTTCGTACCATCGGAAGAAGCAATCACTTCATGTGGATCAGGGCCCACGGGGGCGCGCGCAATTACCTTGAGCGTGGTTGGGTCCACCATCGCCAGGGTATGGTCATGCTTGGAGAGCGCTAATAATATGCGCTGTTGGGACTGTGCGATGGCGATAAATGGTGTGCAGATCAGTCCGGCGAAGGTTGTTGCCCATATCAGAGATCGTTTGCAATCGAAGCGCATGATTTCCTCTTTCCGGTCGCGAAGCGCTAAGGGGATAAGTTCGAAGTCCGGTTTTCCCCTTAAATCCCGGCAGTCAAACTCCGGGCCTGATGAGTCTGCGTAAGGACTCAAGAATTGTGAAAGCGGCAATGCCTCAGGGGCTAAAGCCCAAACTATTTTCGAGCATGTGCGGCACGAGTAGAAGTCGTGCCTGATACAAAAACCGTGTTCTCACGCAGACTGTGAAGGCCACGCATGCTGCTAACCGGAATGTCGGGTAAAGCCCGGACCTATCTATCAAGCCTTCAGCTTGTAGATACGATGCCCGTTGACCCACACTAGTTTGTGAAACAACTCTGGTGTGGTATTTGCTTTGAGGACAGTGAGCGTCTCTCGCGCGACGCACTTTCCCGCCAGTCTTGAGGCGCCGGGATTACCTCCCTGGGAAATTCCCGCGCCGTGGCCGTCCTTGCAGGAGCAATCACTGCCAAACAGTAGCTTCTCTCTGTGGCGCTTCAGAAAATCGGCGGTGAACGAGGGATCACGCGTCAGCGCGTTGTTGCCGGAATTCGCCGAGAGGTCGCCGAAGAGATTCGGATAATCCGACAGCCATTTGTCTGTGATGCCTCCGCGCACGATGGGTGTTCTGGGATAATCCTTGTCGTTGGCGTAATCGGCGCTGACGTTGGCCCAAAAAGCATCGCAGTGACCAACGAAGGTGGTCTTCGAGTACTCCTTCAGGATTTTGTCGAAGCGCTTGAACCCGGTATTGAAGACGCCTTCCGTTGGGGTGTGCGGAACTTCCTGAAAGTGGATGGTGACGGGAACGCCCAACTCCGCTGCCGCTGCATAAAGACGCCGCATCTCCGGCCCATCCGCTTCGACGTGATACTTTATTTCTCCGAAACCGTGCGCTCCGGCTTTGACTGCTTCGGTCAACAGCTTCACAGCGTCGGGATCAGAAACATTGGTGCTAACTGAGTAGCCTGCGAAGCGCGTAGGCTCCTGCGCCATGAATCGTTTGCAGTCATCGGCGAAGTTGAGCCGCGCCAGCAGATACGCCGCCTGGCAGCCTGAGCCGTTCAGGTGCGCGAGGTTGGCCTCGATCGTAGGCCGCGGGTGAAAGTGACAGTCGATCACTGGGGAACCCCACTCGTTGGCGGTGGGGGCGGATTGGGCGTGGAGCACCCGTGCCGCGGCAACAGACACCATCGAGGCAAGAAACTTTCTCCGATTCATCCTTAGTCTTCTCCTGACCTGACCTACTTCTCATCCGCCTGGATCAAATCCAGGAGTCCATTATCTATCGCGGTCTCGGCGCAGCCCGGCTTCAGGCGGGAGCTGAGCACCTGGAACGTATAGGCGCCAAAAGAGGCGTCATTGGGAATATATCCCGAATTGGCCATCCCGTTGGCTAACGTAACAACCACGGTGTTGGCCATTGGCGAGAGTTCTTTGAGCCGCTTCCCGATCAGGCTGTAGATCTCGGCATTCACGGAGGCGAGGGCTACATCCCCAATGCGCAAGGCGCCCAGACGGATATTCACCGGATCGCCGCCGGTATAACTGCCCGGAGTTCCCTCTCGTGCATTGTCGAGGCGGCGCCTCCCGGGACAGGTTACGACTTGTTGATCGGCCACGATCGCCGGACTGGCATCGGTGCGCGTGGTGTTGGACATGATGCGAATGACTTCCTCACCGAGCAGGATTCCTTCGGCCTGCATCACCTGTTCCAGCTTGTCGCGAAGCACAGGGTCCGGAAGCTGCACCGTTACCTTCTCTTCCCGGACCGGAGCTTCGATCTTCTCCCGGGTCATCACATTGCCGGTAACGGGAACGCCCCCGCGAGAGGCCAGAACGTTGGTGGCCGCGCGCAGGTACAGAGGATTTTGGTCGCCGGAGGCTCCCTGGACGAACACCGCGACCATCTTGTCTCCATAGGCCTGTTCTATCCAGCGGGTCGTCGCCCCGGCGAAATCGGCGCTGATAAAGCCGGCAAGATATCCATTGACCGGATGCATGGCGTAGTCGATGTAGGCGGCAATCGGTGCACCGTCGGGGGTCTCGAACTTGAGCACAGCGACCGTCTTGTCCGAAAAGCCATCGAGATTCGGCCCCTGGGTCCAGAGGTGTGTTTCCGGATCGATGGCATCGCGGTTCACATTGAGATAGGAGAAGCCGGTTCCGAAACCCATGCGTGCGGGCTCCAGTTTGGCCTTGGCCTGGCGAACGGCGTCCACCATCCGGGCCACGATTGGGGGAGGGGGCTGATTGGGATTGGAGGCACCCTGGGGACCACCCCTCGGAAAAGGAGTACCCGGCGGCCACCCGCTATGAGTGTGGGTCGCCGACATAATGATGTTGGCTACGGGACAATCCAGTTCCTGGGCGATTTGCCTGGAGGCCAGCGTCCAGACCAAGTCGGGCATCACCGGCTGATCGGCTCCGATCAGCGCTGCGCGTGCGGACCCATTGTCGAGAACGATGGCACGCACGTATAGATGCTCGTGCTCATACTTGCCGGTGGGCGGAATCTTGGGATCGGATGCGGGCGTGATGTCTACCTTGGCGGCGCCGACTTTCAGAGTGTTGGACGCAAGCGCGGGCGAGCTCACCAGTAAAACGATCAGGCTTTGAAGAACAATCTGGCGTGACTTGGTCATTGGGGACGGTCCTTACTAGATGAAGCTGATTGGACCGGAGGGCAGCAGAGCCCGCAAGGCACTTACAGTATTACCGGCGGATTCGACTGGAAGTTGTTGTTTATGTAGCGGTTCGCGAGAAGCGATCGAGGAGGTATGATACCTCGGCAGCGGGAACTCGGAGGCTCCGCGCAAGTTTACCGAGCGAGTGAGAGTCCTGGGTTGTCATGCTGGGTGACTTTCGGTCGCCCCGTTTGTGCCGTTCCCTGCAGGGGGCTCGGTTGTCGTGTGTTCCTTTTCCCAGCACTCCCGTGCCGGGCTCTGGATTGTCCCGTCCCCCCCTCGGGACTGGGGCTTGCGGGTGCTTGAGAGCGGCTGTTTGCGCTGGTGCAGATTCAGCTATTTACTACCAGAAGGCGGTGGCCATCACTTTTGGGGGTCCGGGACTGCCCTGGATGACTTCAGTTCCGATCACGATCTCCATGTCCCGCTTGTTCCAGCCCGGCGGGGCCTTCTTCGCCAGCTCATCCAGGTATCGGGGATCGGTCAGGAATCTGCCGGCAGCGAGGGTACCGTAGCCCCAAAGGCCGGCGACCGTCACGGTGATGGAGCCGGTCCTGGGATTGGCCACGCGCGAGATGATTGCATAATCCTCTGCGATGTCCAGCTTTCCCTGAGCATCGGTGCGATTCAGATCCACCTTCCAGTCCTGAAAGGCCGGGTGATCGCGATCCGCTATCCAATGGACACGCCCCGAACGTTGGAAGGTGTAGCGCATCTTTTGCATCAGCTCAAGGGTCCACTGGTCGTTGAAGGCGCCGACGAGTACAGCGGGACCCTGCTGAAAATCGCTGAAGGTGGCCTGATCTTCCCGCATCAACCGAAGAGAGGCCCCCTTAGCGGCGATCAACCCAGCTAACCGGGCCATGGTTTCCGCATCCCACCAGGCAACCTGGCGATAGTTACGATCGATGCTCTCGGGGTCGGGCACGGTCTCCACTTGAGGCCCAGCTCGCCCGACGCATAGTAAGACCTGGTTGCCGTGGCCGATCACCGGGCGCCAGAAGAGGTCCAGCGCGCTTGGCCTGGTGACCAACCATAATAAGGACAGTCCCGCGAGAACGACCAAACCCACACAACCTAAGACCAGGGCTTTGTTTCCCCATCCGCGTCCTTGCACCTCAGGAGCGGGAACCGGCGTGGCCACGATCTGAGTGGGGAGAGGAACTACTTCGGTGGCTCGTTCCGCGGCAAGAAACTCCGGCTGATATGACCCAAGGGGGATATCGATCCGCAGTTCCTGGCGATGGGCGGCTTCCTGGTAGTACTGGGCCAGCCGCTTGCGAACTTCCCCCGCAGTTATGCGAACGATGGGGTCCAGAGCCAAATCATAGGAGGGCTCGCGGCCGAAGACCTCGACGCCGATGTTTCGCTCTTTGAGTTCAGCGGAAGTCCCACCCAGGGTCTTCTCCACCACGTAACGGAGAAGCGCCGGATAGCGCTTGCTGTTGCGAAACGGCACGCTGGCAACAATTCGTTCCAACTGGGCGCGGACCGCGGCGGGGGTGGCGGCAGTGTGAGCCGAGTCGTTCCGCATTTGTGGATCTGATTGCGGCTCCGGAGTGCTGCCACTCCCTGGCCAGGACGTGCGCAATGGTCCTCCTTGAGAGCCGCCTGCGCGATGAGCGGGCGTCGAGGTATGATACCGCTCCCTTCGATCCTCTGTCCGTTGTACGTGTGGACGGCGCAAAGGTGATCATCCGCTTCCCTTCCCGCTGCATCCCTTTATCGTACGAAGTTCTTCGAAAGGGATCTGGAGGAGGAGCATGACTGACCAGCAAAGCCGGCGTGGAGATGGAGCCATGGCCTACCTGCTTTTACGAGCTGTCATCGGACTTAACATTCTGATGCATGGCATAAGCCGCATTCATGCCGGCCTGTCCACCTTTGCGGATGGAATGGTGGGCATGTTCAAGCAGACTCCGCTCCCGGGCCCCCTCGTTCATGTCTTCGGTCTCTCCCTGCCCTGGGCGGAAGCGGTCATTGGCTTTATGCTGTTGACCGGAGCCGGGACGCGGGTTGCCCTGATCGTCGCTTCCCTGATGATTCTTTGCCTGACATTCGGCGTTGGTCTACGCCAGGACTGGCAGGTTGCCGGGCTGCAACTAACCTACGTGCTCATCTATGCGGTATTGCTTGCCTTCCGCGAGTACAACCTGTTTTCCGTGGATGCCTTCCTGGCTGCGAAATCGTAACCGGCGGCCGCGCCCAACGTATCAATCCTTGGGCCACAGGATCTCTATCTTGTCCGCCGACTGCCCATAGGTCTTACCATCACTGGCGTCGGTAAAGCCCTGGCCGCCGAGGTACGACCAGCTAATACCCATCTTTTCCATCGTCATCAGAAAACTCTGGTCCGGAGCTCCGGCTGCCTTCGGCGCCAGCTCTGTCATGACCGTCGGATAATTCGACTTCAAGGTCTCAATCAGCTTGAGGAGCTGCTGCATGCGCGGGTCGCAGCCAAGAGAGGATAAGCCAAGCGCATCGCAGACCTTCTGCCGCGTGCGAAAAGTCTGATATGGATGAAAACCTACCGAGGCGTTGTGGTAGTTCACTTCAGGCAGGGAGCGAATCATGGAAAGAGGATCGGTAAGATCGATGAGGTTTTCGATCGTCCAGAGAATGATATGCGTGTCCGGCGCCAGCGGACGCATCACGCGATACATCGTCTGCTCATATTGCGGCAGCCCGTTGTATTGCCACGGCTCGTTCTTCAGCTCGTAGAAGACGTGCGTGCGGTCCTTGTATCTGGGCGCCACCGCCTGCCAGAAAGCGGTGTCGTTGGGGACATCCTGGTTGCCGCAGCATTCAGAGTGGTTGTCAATCAGCAGGTACAGGCCCTCCTGTGCGGACAGCTCAACCATGCCGTCCAATCGCGGAAGCAGCGTCTTCAGATCCATGACCTGGGTGCTTTTCGGCCAGGAGCCGAGAAAAGCCATCACCCGAACTGTGTTGAAGTGACCGACCTCACGCATCGCGCGCCACCACCGAGGATCGGTGTAGTAGGGCAAGAAGTGGTCGTGGACATAACTGTGGACCATGCGCAGCAGGGATCCATCGTCCGCCAGCACGGTTCCCTTTCCGATACGGACGCGTCCCCGCGGTTGCTTGCCAGCCGTGGTCATTTCGCTCCTGGGGGATGTATTTACTTGTGTCTTTGGTTCGTGGCTGATGACTGACCCTGCCGCGGAAAAGCACGCCGGAAGCAAGTGTTGTACTCCCAAACAGCCTAACGCCTTGAGAAGGCGACGGCGCTCAATGGATGGATCGGAAAATGGCACCAATGGAGTCTGCACGCTATAAAATGGCGCCAGCCTGGCCCGGCAGCCGGGAGCCCTGACACCCTTATACACGATGACGACGGAGCGGGCAGACACGGGTCAGCCGCGGCATGCCTCTACCAACGCGCTTTCAAAATCGCGTAAGTGGAGGTTGCGCGGCTGATCTCTTGAGAGTTCGTTAATCGATGGTTATGCGCTGGGCTTTCATAGTGCCGGACACGTCTGCCTGCTTATTCCCCTTTATGTCATAAGCCTGAAAATGGAAGCTTCCGGTGTAGGTATTGCCGTTGCTCGATACGGTGTTGACTTCGTCCAGGCTAAAGGTGCCCGTTGCCGTTCCAAGGTTCCCCGGCGTGAAGGTCCAGCCGATATGGTGCAGCTTCACTGTGCTGGGACCGATCTGCTTCCACACGCCGAAGCAAATGTCGCCCTGCACGGGATTGAGGTACGCATTTTCAAACTCTGTGCCGTCGCTGTGCCATTCGTCCCAGCTCTCATTGAAGACCTGCCCGCCGGCCGTATAAACGACCGCCCAGAGTCCAACGATGGAGGGATTCGAACCCACATTGGCTCCCTCTTGTCCTGCTCCGGACAGCATGGGCATCATGACGGCTTTTCCCGAGCCGGCCCCGGTCCAACCGCAGGAAGCCTTCGCTTCGGTTGCGCCAAACATCAGGCACGTAATTGCCAGCGCTGTCCAAACACCACGAGAGAACCGGCTCGCAAGTCCAGTTTCCAGTCTCCGATTCATGGTCTACTCCTTTTCGAAAATCGTCCCAACGTGCGACGTGGGGCCGAGTCTGCGACAGCTCTCGATTTGGGGCAATACCTGCGAGGCGATTTATTTATCCCCTGCTAATTGCCTGTGCTGCTATTAGTTGCGGGGAGTTATCCCAGGGGCGGCGCAGGTAGGTTTTGTGGGGAAGGGCATCAACGGCCGGTGTTAGGGCCCGGCTAAAGTCGTGCCCTGATACAAACAACGCGAAGATCCTTGTTCATTGCTCTATTAACTTGCCGGGAGGCAAGTTTGGTTCTGTTGGGAATGCTTACTCCGTTCTTAAGGCCTGCATGGGTTGCACGGAAGCAGCGCGGAAGGCGGGGACGAGGCAGGCGATCACTCCGGCAAGCAACAGGACGAGTGCTACCAGTCCAAATACGGAGAAATCGACTTTGCCTACTCCGTATAGAGTGCCTTGCATGCCGCGCCCGACGAAGTAGGCACCGATCAGGCCAAGTAGCAAGCCGATTCCGGCCAGAACAACGCCTTCCCGGACTACCAGGGCGACCACGCGATTGCGGTCTGCGCCCAGCGCCATGCGCAACGCGATTTCGTGCGAACGCTGGGCTACCGAAAAGGACATGACGCCGTACACGCCGAGTGCCGCGAGCAATAGGGCGACCACGGCAAAGGCCACAAACAGGATGAGCGTAAACCGATCGTTGGAAAGTATGAGATCGCGGACCTCTTCCATGGATCGAGGCTCACCCAGAGCAATTGCAGGATCTACGGCATGCACGGCGGCAGCAATGCTTTTGACCATGGCGTCCGGATTATTCGCGGTACGCACTCCGATACCGGCAGAGGGCCATGGAATTTGCCAAAAAGGAATCTCGGTTTCCGGGCGGTCCTGGCGCAATCCGCCCGAGCGTACAGTGTGGTACACGCCGACAATCTGCCATTCGACGGGCGGCCCTAACTTGGTCACACCCGGGATCAATTGCTCCACGGAAATGCGGGTTTGCAGCGGATCTTTCCCCTTGAGGTATTTGTGCACGAATTCTTCATTCACCACCGCGACCTTGACGCTATTGGCGTTGTCCTGATCGGTAAAACCGCGGCCCCGGAGCATGCGGATGCCAAACGTCCGGAAAAAGTCCGGGGTGACCATGCCGAAGCCGGTGTTGGGCCGCAAGGAAGGATCACTGAATGCGGGTTGCCCCACGATGGTGAACGGCATGCCGAAACCTGCTCCGAAGAGCGGCAGGCCAGTCATGGCTGTGGCCGAGGTCACGCCTGGAACGGCGTCGATCGCAGACAGCATCTGGCGGTAGTAGGCGACGATTTTTTCCGGGTCTTTCGGTCGCGAATCGGGAACGGGCAGGAAGAAAGTAAGAACGTGATCGGTACGCACGCCAAGATCCACGCGCAACAAGTTAAGAAAGCTGTGAATGGCCAAGCCAGCGCCGGTGAGCAGCGTCAGCGCAAGGGCAAACTCGCCGACGACCAGGCTTTGCCGCAAACGATGGCGCCCGGCGCCCATACCGGTGCGGCCGCCCTCCTTCAACGATTCGCCAGGATCGATGCGTGAGGCATACCATGCGGGCGCGCTTCCAAAAAGAATGCCTGCCAGCGTGGTGGCCACCAGGGTAAAGAGCAGAATGGGAAGGTTGAGGTGCAGATCGGCCTCTGTAGGCAGTGTGCCGCGAGGCATGATCGCGATCACGGCGCGAAGCATGGCGTAACCCACGCCCACACCGAGGAGTCCTCCCACAAACGACAACAAGAGACTCTCGGTAATCAGCTGCCCAAAAATGGTTTTGCGCGAGGCGCCAAGGGCGCCGCGCACGGCCAATTCCTTCTGACGCGCAATGCCCCGGGCGAGCAAGAGATTGGCTACGTTCACGCAGGCAATCAGCAGGATAAAACCTACGGCGCCGAGCAGAAACCAGAGGGTCTGCTTGCGCTCGCTGGGGAGGAAGTCATTCTTGAGGGGTTCGACGAAGGCGCCCCACCCCTTGTTGCTCTTGGGATAGACCTGCGCAATATGCCGGGTGACCGAATCCATGTCGGCCTGAGCCTGCTTGATCGTCACACCCGGCTTGAGGCGACCGACGGAAAGCAACCAGTGAAAATCATGGTTGAGCTGCTCAGGTTTGAATACCAGAGGAACCGTTAACTGAGCTTGATCACGATCAAAGAGACCGGGAGGCAAGACTCCTACGACGGTGTAAGGTTCGCCGTTGATTTTCATCGTGCGGCCCACAAGCTTCGGGTCGCCACCCAGGTGAGCCCAGAGTTTGTGAGTCAGAATCACGACGTGGTCTTTACCCGCTACGCCTTCTTCGGGCAGAAAATCACGCCCCAGAAAGAATGGGAGACCGAGCATGTCGAAATAACCAGGAGTGATTTGTTGTCCATCGATATTTTCCGGTTGGTCTTTGCTGGCAATGTTGAAGGAGCCGCCGGTAAATGCCTTCAGTGCCTGGAAGGTAGAGTTCTGGTTTTGCCAATCAGTAAAGTCACCGGCCGAAATTCCATTATGGAAGGTTTGTATCTTGGACCAGACGATGACCAGCTGTTCCGGATGGCGATAGGGCAGCGGAGCTAGCAAGGTCGCATAATCGACGGTAAAGATAGCGGTATTTGCACCTATGCCGAGGGCTAGTGTGAAAAGAACGGTGAGTGTAAGTCCAGGGCTCTTCCACAAGGTACGGATGCTGTAGCGGATGTTTCGCAGCAGATTGGACAATAGAGCACCTCGCGGGGAAGTAACTGCCTGACAAACTCTACCTAGAAACGACTTTGCAAGACTACGCCAAGAGATCCTGCCTTGCGTGCGGCAAGCCTGGCCTCAGGTTTCCTTGCCGACACTCGGGAGATGGCGGTACCCTGTGAGCGCCGCACACGGACGGCGGGGGAATCAGTTCGCAAAGCGGGAAGACCTCGGGACACACAACATAGACGGCGTCACCGCTCCCGGCGTTCGCGAAATACGCACAATACCGGCGGAACGCAGCCAGTGTTAGCGGCTGGGCGCATCGTAATCAGAGAGAGCACTGCGGAGGATCCTCCATGCTATTTCGGGATCGAGCTGATGCCGGCAGGCGACTGAGTTCCCTGCTCCTCTCCTTTTCGGGGCGGGACGACGTTCTTGTGCTTGCCCTACCTCGAGGTGGTGTTCCGGTTGCATTCGAAGTTGCCCGGACATTACGTTGCCCTCTCGATGTGTTTGTGGTGCGGAAGCTTGGAGCACCCGACGAGCCTGAGTATGCGATCGGCGCCATCGCGTCCGGCGGCACACGCCTGGTCAATGAAACTGCGGTGCGCGAACTTGGTATCCCCTCCTGGCAAGTAGAGGAACGCATTGAGCAGGAGGAGCGGGAAATTGCCCGCCGGGAGGAGTTGTACCGGGCGGGCCGCCCCGCGCGGGAAGTTCGCAACCGCGTGATTATTGTTGTAGACGACGGGATTGCTACGGGGTCAACGATGCGCGTGGCCATCGCCGCGCTTCGCCGCCAATCTCCCATGCAAATCGTGGTGGCGGCTCCGGTCGCGTCGCGACCTATCTGCCAGAAGCTCAAAGAAGAAGCCGACAGTGTTGTCTTCCTCGCGACTCCCCCCAACCTCGCGTCGGTCGGCGAGTGGTACCAGGATTTTTCTCAGACCAGCGACCAGCAGGTGAGCGACCTATTATCCCAGGCATCGCGGTCCTCCCAACAGCAACCTGCCTGATTTTGCCCGCTTAAGCAGAAGTAAACTCCCCCGAAAAGGCCCTTCCCTCGCCATACGAATGAGGTCTTCGATTCGACTCCAACGAGGGTTTCGCATCGACGAAATGGCCCTGATGATAGAAGCAACCTAAGTATCGCCACAAGGCGAATCAACACTCACGTTGATACCAGAGACCCGATTTAGAAATCGCCTCGAAGGAGGCTCGATATGAATGAGATCACGCCTGCAATCGACCGGCAACGTCGCCGGTTCCTGGGCAATGCAGCAATTGCCATTGCCGCCAGCCAATTTAGCGGATGGGCTTCCGCAGCAGCCCAAGCCAGTAACACAACTTCCACGGAAACAGTAGCGGTCAAGCGGGGAGCGAACACGTCGTTCGCGTCGCTGAAGCAGATCGATGCGGGCCTGCTTAGTGTTGGCTATGCGGAAGATGGACCGGCCAACGGACCCGCGGTGATTCTTCTCCACGGCTGGCCGTACGACATTTACAGCTATGTCGATGTCACACCCGCCTTAGCGTCCAAAGGCTACCACGTGATCGTGCCCTATCTGCGCGGGTACGGGGCAAGCCGGTTTCTATCGAGTGATACTTGCCGCAACGGGCAGCAATCCGTGGTCGCTCTGGACATAGTTCACCTTATGGATGCTCTCAAAATTCAGAAGGCCATCATTGCAGGATTTGACTGGGGCGCGCGAACCGCCGACATTATGGCGACGCTCTGGCCGGAACGGTGCAAAGCGATCGTCTCGGTGAGCGGTTATCTCATTGGAACTCCCGCGGCTAACAAGTTGCCATTGCCGCCTGCAGCTGAGCTTGCGTGGTGGTATCAGTACTACTTCGCGACAGAACGCGGCAAGTTGGGCTACGCGGAAGATCGCCACGCATTCAACAAACTCATCTGGCACCTTGCGTCACCCGAGTGGAAATTTGATGATGCGACGTTCGATCGCACGGCAGCGTCCTTCAACAATCCGGACCACGTCGACATCGTCATGCACAACTACCGCTGGAGATTGGGCCTGGCAGAGGGCGAGCGGCAATACGATGAGCTGGAGAAGCGGCTCGCGGAGAGCGTAGGCATTCGTGTGCCGGCGATCACTCTGGATGGAGACGCCAACGGCGCACCTCATGCGGAGCCCGCCGCGTATCGCAAGAAGTTTCTGGCAAAGTATGCCAATCACATTATCCAGGGAGGCATCGGGCACAATCTGCCGCAGGAGGCTCCGCAAGCCTTTGCTGATGCGGTCATCGAAGTGGACGGCTTTTCACAATCCTGACCGGCGGTGTGTGTAAGACAAGGAGCGCTTTCCTGTTTTCAGGGGAACCGGGATGTAAGGCCACCCGATTTGCTTGCAAAGTGTTCACAATTGCGACCATTCGGTCTCTTTTTGCGACCTTGGGGAGGACTCTGCATCTCTTCTCCGAGGAGATTTGTTTTCTATGGCAACACAGAAGAAAGTCGCGCTGGTTACCGGCGCCAATCGTGGAATTGGATTTGAGACAGCTCGTCAGCTCGGCCAGAAGGGTGTCACCGTTGTGGTTGGGGCACGCACGTTAAAAGCCGCTGAAGAAACCGCTTCCAAGCTCAAGGCAGAAGGGATCGAGGCGGTGCCGCTGAAACTCGACGTCACCGAGGCGCATGATCGCGAAGCCGCAGCCAAGGCCATCGGCGAGCGGTTCGGGAAACTTGACATTCTGATCAACAACGCAGGCGTTGGCGCTCAGGACGGCATGTTCATTCCTAAGACAGTCCACACCACGGAAGAGGAATTGCAGAAGGTTTTTGGCACCAATGTTTTCTCGGTGATTGCCATGACGCGCGCTGTCCTTCCGTTGCTGAAAAAGAGCGAGGCCGGCCGCATCGTAAACTTGTCCAGTATTCTCGGGTCTTTGACCCTGCACGCGGATCCAAATAGCCCCATCGCGGCCATCAAAAGCTTCGCCTACGACGCTTCGAAGACCGCACTGAATGCCTTCACCATCCATCTGGCCGCAGAACTCAAGGACAGCAAGATAAAGGTGAACTCCGCTCATCCGGGCTGGGTCAAGACAGAGATGGGTACCGACCAGGCGCCAATGGAAATCCCCGATGGGGCTAAAACCAGCGTGGAGCTTGCACTGTTGGGTGCGGATGGGCCAAATGGCCGCTTTATTCACATGGGGAAGGAGCTGCCCTGGTAGTTGATTGCTCCCGGCTGGTTCGACGAACAGGTTTTCCTTTTGATGTAAGGTTATTGAGCACAGTCTTTGTGCTCAATAACCTTTGTTGTTTGAGGCCCCGAAAGCCCTCCGCCATGCGAGCGCCGCCAGGGTTTCCCCTGGGCTTCGCTCCTGATGGAACAGATTGCAAGCAGGGGCTTAAAGCCCGCACCCTTCCCGAGTTTGCGCGGCGGGCTATTGGTGTTCGCGGGTTCTCAGGTGGACCGCGCAGGCTTTGGAGAATGGATTCGCCAGGAAAGTGCCTTGGATGCCGGAAACAATCACGGTTCCATCCACGGGACTGAATGTGCCCAATCGGAATTCTCCGTCGGGAAGGTCGTTGAGGCGTCTCCAGTGCCAGCCATGGTCGTTGCTGGTGTAGACGCCGGTAAGGGAGGTCACCACCTGGTGGCTGGGCCGGTTTGGGTCAACTTCCACGCTGAAAGCACGAATGTTGGAACCGGCTTCATCCTCGTCACGGTGCAGGAGAAAGCTGGCATGGGTCACGCGCAGAACGCTCTGGGCGCTGGTCGGGTTATAGACGCCCCAGCAGGCTGCCAGGTGGGGACCTCCCACCGTACTAATTCCCTGTATTGCTGAATCTGCTCCTACACCTTCGATCTGGGTCCAGGTCCTGGTGTTCATTTTGTATAAGAACGCCTGATCCCCGGTTCCCACATAGAGCGAGCTACGGTTTTGCGTTCTGCGATCGCCGAACTCCATGGAAAGCAGATCCATCTGAGTCGGTATCGAAGGCAGAGATTTGTCCCGTACCCAGGAACCTTCCCTGCTTCTGCGATAGGTCAACAATTGCGGGTTCAGATCGAAGTAGCCATAACCGACGATCAGACGCTTGCCATCGGAGGTGATCTTGACCACGTTGGCTGTGACCGGATCGCCCGGCTTTTTGGGGATGGTCACCGTCATGTCGGGTTGAACGACTCGGGGCCCGTCGATCGGCCGCACCACTGTATCGGACATGCCAGAGGGAGGAATGACCTGGAAGGCGCCAAGCTGCGTGGTAATGACAAATTCCGTGCCGCCGGGATAGACGCTGAGACCGTTGCGCTCACCCTCTCCTATATCCGCGTCAAAATAGCGCGAGGCCACCCGAGCCACTTCGGTCCAGGTCCTTCCGCCATCCCTCGATTGCGAGATGTACATGGCCCGATCCCGGGGGGAAACCTTACTGCTCAAATCCGCGGTAAGGCCCCAGATTAGGTTGCGATCTCCGGCTGTGGAGCTGGGGTCGGTGGCAGTGGTCTCAATGAAGTCGCTGGCGAAGTGGTGACTTCCGGGAAGGTCCCGCACCCGATAGACACGGCAACTCTCCAGGTCTCGATTGGCCGCCTGGGTTTCGCTGGGAGGCACGTTGATAGCGGAGGACGAGGAGACTGCGGGCAAACTTTGAGACACTCCCACCGGGCCCGATCCCGCGAGCAGGGCAGCAGCTAGAAGGCAGGCATTCCCGAGCGGCCTGAATAGAGGTCTCCACGGGGTCAATTTGTTGGGCCCGATCCGGCTTCGGCAATTGCCTAAGCCGGTTGCCAGACTGCCTACGGTCACCGCTCCTGCGCGGGAACGTTGGCGAGAGCCGGCATAAAACCTGGAGGATTGGCCACAGCGTTCAGGCTCGCCTGGCTCCGCGTGAGCGCTTTCAGCTCGTGCCGAAAAGCAGCTCGCAATTCTCTCTCGGAAAGGGCAAGTTCCGTGGTAAACGAAATCGTGCCCAGTTGCCGATCGTCATCCAGATATACCTTCCAGTCGTATCCATAAATCCCGGTGGAATACGGGCTGACGCTGATTCTGGGGAACTTATCGGCTTCTTCGGAGAGAATGCGGGTCAGGCGTTGCACCTTTTCGGAAATTGGAGTTTCCATCTTCAATGCTCCTCGCCACCAGTTTCCGCCCGAGGGAGCGAACAAGTCCAGCGAAAGCAGTGGAAAAGTCCGCCTAAATGAATCCCAGGTTCCCGGTACTGAAAGACCCCAGATTGGGAAAAATCGAGGTCAGTTGGGCCGGGGTGGCCCCGAACCAACTGGCCAAGGTGGCTGCGTACTGCACGCTGGCGGTGGACGGGATCCAGCGGCCCGTCGAACCCGAGTCGTCGGGGCCGCCCAGCGCCAGGGTGGGATACGTCCCGTAGAGCTTCGCCCCCCTCACCGCGCCTCCGACAACCAGGTGATGGCCTCCCCAGCCGTGGTCGCAGCCGTTGTTCGCGTTTGGCTCAAAGGCGCGGGAGAAATCCGACATGGTGAAGGTGGTTACCTGGCCGGCAATTCCCAATTCCTCGGTCGCTTCGTAAAAGGCCAGAAGCGCCGATGAGAATTGGCTCAACAGCAGGCTCTGCTGCCCCAGTTGGTTCGCGTGGGTGTCAAAGTTCCCCACTCCGGCGAAGAAAATCTGCCGATTGACGTTGAAGCTGCCACGCACCTGCATCAGTTGCGCAATCTGTTGCAGCTGGGTGGCAAGGGGATTGTTGGCGGGAAACACCGTAGCCAGCGGCGTGGTCGCGGAAAGAGCCTGGGTAAGAACGTTCGCGTACCGGTATGCATCCTGGCTGATAGAGTTTTCCGCCTGCACCAGGCTCAGCCCGCTGGAAAAACTGAGAAAGCTCTGGGCAATGCTTTGCCGCACAGCGCATTCGGCGGTGCCTTCCCCACAGGAGACACCTGCCGGGTTGCCCGGGATCACCGAAAGCGGCGTGGTCGATTGTCCGTCACAGAATACGGTGTCGCCCACTACCGACGTGACCATTGGGATCGAAGCGGAAGGGTTGAAACTGCTGCCCAGCAGGTCGCTCATGCGGCCAGCCCAACCTGTAGGAGTGGCAGCTGTCTGGGATGCATTTTGCCATTGCAGCTGCTGATCGGAGTGACTGAAGAGATTAGCCGGCAGCGTTTGTTGCACGTTCATGCCGGCGCGCGTGGTCGGCTGAACCAGGGTACCGATGTTCGCGACCAGGGCGCCGGCTCCGCTATCGATCAATTGGCGAACTTCGGGCAAGCTGCTGTGCAGAGCGTAATTTGGCAAGGAGGCAAGCTGCAGCAATTGGCTCTGCGGCAAAGCCAGGGGGCCGCGCAGACTGGCATAGTTGCTGTAGCCAACATTGTCGAATGGAACCAGGGTGTTGTTGGCATCGTTGCCACCGAAAAGAAAAATACAGACCAGTGCTTTGTAGGAGTCGGCCCCCGCCGACTGTGCCATCGCGTTGAGGGCGCCAAAGGGCCGCAACCCGGCAACATGGCCGCAGGCGGCCAGCGATGCGTAATGAATGAAATTGCGGCGAGTCGTTCTCATGGAACTCCTTTTTTATGCGGGCTGGAGTTAATGCTCCATCTGATAGAGGTTGGAACTGATCGCCAGCCAGGTTGAGACCCGAACACGCTGGCCTATATCCGTGATGGAGGCTGCATTCGACACAATGGCGGACATCATTGTGGAAGGCATCTGATTGTGCAGGAAAAGGATGTTGAGCGCGGTCACGAGGTTGGCGCTATCTGCGGTGGGGTTGCCGGTTGCCGAAGCAATCTGGCCCAGGAAGCTGGTTGGGCCCATGTCGATGTTGAATGAGGTGAGGTGATTGCGCACGATGCTATCGGCAAGGTTCAGACGGGCAACGGAGGCGGACGTGTTTTCCAGGCCAAACTCCGGCGCGTTGAGCGTCGTACCGGGAATTACATAGCCAGGAGAGAAGAAGTTGAAGACGCTGGCAGCCGCATAAGGCACCTGGCCCAGAGGCGCGGTGTAGTTGCTGGCCGCGTCATAACGGCCCTGAGAATTGACATTGGTGAACTGTAGCGCCCGCAGGAGGCCGGTGAAATAGAGAATGGGCTCGCGCAGGTGCCCGCAATCCACAGTGGGATCGGTATCTGCGGCGCGGGCCTCAGGGTCCAGCAGAATGGCAGTGATCACCGCTTTCATATCCCCGCGAACGCCGGCGCCATCGTTTGCAAAAACAGCGGCCACCCGCCCGACGTAGGCAGGGGAAGGAGTGCTGGTGACCAGATGCTGGATGAGCTGGCGGCCGACAAATGGCCCAACATTGGGATGATTCAAGACGGACGCGATCACCCCGGCCAGATCCTGTTCCGCGGTTTGTCCCGCCGGGAGCGTGACACCACCCAGCAGCACCTTCGCAGTTTCATCATGCGAGACCTCGATCGGCTGCATTGGCTGGTCGTAGTTCGGCACTCCATTCGGAAAGCTGGTGGGCACTCCTCCGGCAGGATTGGCATAGGTCCATCCTGTCAGGGCGCGGGCGTTCGCCTGAACCACCGCTTCCGTGTAGACGGGCTGGGGATTACCATGAGCATCCAATTGCAGCGAGCCATCAGGGTTTAGCAGAAAGAGGCCGGTGGTGAATAGCTGCATCAGCTCGCGGCCGAAATTTTCATCGGCAATCTGGCCTGCAGCGGGAGCGTCGCTGTCCAGCATGTCGAGGTATTCGCCCATCGCCGGAGAGAGGGCCACATCATTCAGCAACTGGCGGAAGTTGCCGAAGGCGTCATTGGCCAGCATGTTGTGGTACGAGGGTATGGTGCGCGCGTTTACGCCATCGGTCGAGACGACGAAGATCTCGCTCAGCGCGAAGGCGACGCGCTGGCGAAGCTGATCATTCGCGGTGAGCGCGTTCTGCCAGAAATAATTCTGCGCGCAGACATCGGTGCCCGCCGGGCAGAGAGCCACCGGAGGATTAGGAATCGGGGGGATCAGCGTGGCCGGAGCCGCAAACTGCTGGTTGAGATACCCGGCTACACCTAATTGCTGGACCTGCTGTATCGCAGCAAGGGTAGGACCAAAGGTGGTCTGGTCGAGCAGCCTGGCCGCTTCTGTGAGGCTGACGGGAGGGATTGGTTTCACCGTCAGCGACTTGGTCACGGCTGTGTTCTGGGCAGCATTGGGATTCAGGATGCCGACTATCACCGTCGTAGTCCCCGACGGAAGCGTAATGGTACTCTGCAGCTCGGAGGGCGAGATGTAGCTGGTGGTTACGTTGGCGCCCGCCACTTGTAACTGCGAAGCGCTGATAAAGCCGGAGCCAAGGACATCCAGCAAAAAAGAGTTACCGGTCACGGTTTGGGTGATCCATCCGGAACTAAAGACCGGCAGCGGATTCAGAACCTTGACGCTGAGCGAAGCCGAATGTCCTGCCACCGCCGCGGCGACGGTAACCGAGTGCCCGGCAAGGATGGTGGTTGCGGGCGTATAGAAACCCGAAGCGGAGATGGGACCGGTCGAACCTGTGCCGCCGGCGAATCCGTTCACAGACCATACCGCAGACACAGCGGCGCCGCTCACGAGCGCGCTGTATTGCGCGCTGCTGCCGAGCCGGACCTGAGTTGGTCCGGCGATCGTCACTTGCGCGTAGAGGCTGCCGCTCGAGCCCGCCAATACAAAGCCGAAGAACACCGCCCAGCGTCGCAATTCGCTGCAACTCCAGAGAGCTGACATGGAGCGACCCTCGTGTCAACGCTAGGAGTGCTTTGGCTCAGCGGCCATACCACCTCTATCGAGTTACCAACGTGCGGCGCAGATTCGCACCTTGAACTTGCTTGACACCCAGTCGCAAAACGGGATTTAATCGCCAACGTCATGCGCCGAGGCTGCTCGCTCCTGTTACTTGGCTCTCTTCTGGTCTCGCTTGCAGGTTGCAGGAAATCCGCAACACAGGTGACTGACACCGGGGCCGATTGGCCCATGTATGGCAGAACCACCGATGAACAACGCTTCAGCCCGCTCACGCAAATCAACGAGCAGAACGTGGATCGGCTCGGACTTGTGTGGAGCCGTGAGCTGGGTACGACGCATGGCCTGGAAGCGACGCCGATCGTCTCTGGCGGCGTGATCTACACCACCAGCCAATGGAGTGTGGCCTACGCGCTGGATGCTAAGACGGGAAAGATTCTATGGGCGTATGACCCTCAGGTATCGCGCGCCCATGTGCGCACGATTTGCTGCGACACCGTCAATCGCGGCGTGGCCCTCTCCAATGGCAAGGTGTATCTCGGAACTTTGGACGGGCGGCTGATCGCACTGGATGCGAAAACCGGTAAGCCTGTTTGGGATGTTGTGACCGTCGATCAATCCAAGCCCTACGCCATCACCGGCGCTCCCCGCGTGGTGAAGGGTATGGTGCTGATCGGCAATGCCGGCTCAGAGTTCGGTGTTCGCGGCTATCTCTCCGCCTACGATGGAGAGACCGGCAAATTGAAATGGCGCAGCTACACCGTTCCTGGGGATCCGGCCAAGGGTTTCGAGTCGACGGCGATGGAGGAGGCGGCAAAAACCTGGCATGGACAATGGTGGGTTGCCGGCGGTGGGGGCACGATCTGGGACGCCATTGTCTACGATCCTGACCTTGACCTCATTTATGCAGGAACAGGCAATGGTACGGCATGGTATCGCGATCTGCGCAGCCCGGGCGGCGGTGACAACCTTTACATCGCTTCTATCCTCGCGTTTCGTCCGGAAACCGGTGAGTTGGTTTGGCACTACCAGGTAACGCCGGGAGAAAACTGGGATTACGATGCTACGCAGCCTTTGATGCTGGCCGATCTGAAGATTGCAGGAACGCCGCGCAAGGTCATCATGCAGGCGTCGAAAAACGGCTTCTTCTACGTGCTCGATCGCCAGACCGGCCAGTTCCTTTCTGCCAAACCATTCGTTGACGAGGTTACGTGGGCCACGGGAATCGATCCCAAGAGTGGACGCCCGATCGAGTCGCCGGCTGCGTATGACGGGATGCGCCCGGTCCTTGTTTCTCCCGCACCCGGCGGCGCACACAACTGGTATCCGATGGCTTTCGATCCAAGGACCAGTCTGGTTTATATCCCCGCGCGGCAAGGCTCCTTTGCATTGCACGCCCCAGATAAGAATTGGACCTCGAACACGACCAACTGGAACCGCGGCGAGGACGACGCCTACCAGGGACCGCTGCTGGCGAAGCTGATTGCGACTCCTCCCATGAAGGGTATGCTGATCGCCTGGGACCCGGTACAGCAACGCCAGGTATGGCGTGTATCGTTTCCGATGGTGGAAAGCGGCGGAGTGCTGGCAACCGCGGGCAATCTGATCCTGCAGGGGCGCTCCGACGGGGTCTTCTGCGTCTATCGCGCAAAGGACGGCAAACAGCTTTGGCAATTCGACGCGGGCACGGGCATCATGGCTGCGCCGGTCACTTACCTCCTGGACGGAGTGCAATACGTAACATTGATGGTTGGCTGGGGCGGCGCGGCCGGACTGAACGACATCCCGGGTAGCGGGGTGGTCAAGCCGGGTTTTGGCCGGGTTCTGACCTTTGCCTTGGGTGGTCAGGCCAAGCTTGAGGTTCCCCCGTTTGGGTATCAGGGGGAGCCTTCGCCCGCAATTCACATGAAGACGACTCCGGCGATGATTCGCGAAGGGGACGTCCTGTTTGCACGCCACTGCTTCTATTGCCACGGAGTGAATGCGATTTCCAGCTCCGGGGTTCCGGATCTGCGCTACGCCTCAGCGGCAACCCATCATCAATTCGAATCGATTGTGCTCGGAGGCGCCCGCCAGCAGATGGGTATGCCGTCGTTCAAAGACGCGTTGACGCCTGACCAGGTTCGCGCGATTGAAGCTTATGTGCTGGCTCGCGCTTCGCTTGGTCAATGAGAGGACCTGAAACGAGCGGGCAAATGACCTGGAGTAACCGCGCCCGGAGAGCCATAATGAATCATGACCACGACAGCTCTCGATCGGCCCGGCTTGCCCACGCTGGATGAGATCAGCGATGCGCAGCAACTGGTTTATAGCGTAATGCCGCCTACCCCGCAATTTATCTGGCCGCTGTTATGCGAGCGGCTGGGAACAGAAGTCTGGGTGAAGCACGAAAACTATACCCCGATCGGAGCATTCAAGGCGCGGACAGCCGTGGTCTACGCGGCGGAGGTCTTTCGCAACGGGAATCATGTGTCCGGGCTCGTGACCGCGACGCGTGGCAATCACGGCCAGTCCGTGGCGTTGGCTGCCAAAAGATGGAAGGTTCCCGCGCACATCGTGGTGCCTGCCGGCAACAGTACGGCCAAGAATGCTGCTATGCGCGCCCAGGGAGCTAACCTCATCGAATATGGGAATGACTTCCAGGAAGCCAAGGAGTATGCGGAGTCGCTCGCCGGCCAACATAACTGGCATTTTGTTCCCAACTACCACCGGGACATCGTCAAAGGAGTGGCCACGTATTGGCTGGAGTTTTTCTCCGCGGCTCCCGTCGACACAGTGTACGTGCCCATCGGCCTGGGGTCGGGCATCTGTTCCTGCTCGGCCGTTCGCAATGGAATGGGGCTGAAGACGAAGATCATTGGTGTCGTGGCCGAAGGCGCCCCGGCTTATTCTTTGTCCTTTGCAGCCGGTCATGCTGTCGCCGCCCCCGTCAGCACTCTGCTGGCGGATGGAATGGCTTGCCGCGTGCCGGATGAGGAGGCGCTCGACCTGATCCTAAAGAACGTGGAACGAATCGTAACCGTGAGCGAACAGGAAATTGCGGATGCCATGAGAATTTACTTTAGCGACACGCACAGTGTCGTGGAGGGCGCCGGCGCCGCCGGGCTCGCTGCGGCCCTTCAAGAGAAGGACCGGCTGCGCGGTTCACGCATCGGCCTGGTAGCCTCGGGGGGCAATGTCGACCCCGACGTGTTTGCGCGGGTGCTTGCGAACTGAGCCATCCATTCGGAGAAGAACATCGAGGCACTGTGTGGGTGTCTGCTTTTGCGCTGATCTGAGTTTTTCCAGGCGAGCTGCTGCCCTCTTGAAGGAGATTGGAGTAGAATGGCAGCGACCGAACGTTCTTTACGGCCCTGATTCAGAGGAGCCGCTCTCCTGGCACTGCAACCACATGGAGGATTTATGAGTCTTCCCCCGACAATCCATGTTCATGAATCACCCGCGCCCAAGCCGGTAATCTTTGGGCTGCTCAACTCACCCGCACCGCGGCCGCTGCTTACTTCGGCC
>DATJNV010000182.1:0-24054 GCA_035507705.1 Acidobacteriaceae bacterium | reverse complement strand
GGGGGAGGACCGCGTTTCTGGTTCTCGGCCTCGCCTCAGCTCCAACAACTGAATTACGCCCAGGTACTGATCGAAGTCACCGACAAGGAAATCACGCCTCAGTTCATCAAGGAGCTTCAACCGGTACTTACATCATCGATCCCGGGTGCGCGCATGGATGCGCGGCAATTGCTCACCAACCCGATCGACTATCCGATTGAAATTCGCATTTCCAGCACGGCAGACGTCAATGCCCAGGACGAAGGGGCGGATATTCGCAGCCTGCGTGCCATTGCGGGAAAAGTGGAGGACGTGTTCCGCTCCATTCCCCTGGCGCACCGCACCCGCAATGAGTGGGGTGAGGAAAATGCACTGGTCTCGCTGACGGTCGATCCAGATCGCGCCAATCTGGCCGGCATAACCAACATGGACGTTGCGAATTCTTCAACGGCCGGTTTGAGCGGGTCCACGGTCGGCGTCTACCAGGAGGGCCAGAAGCAGATTCCCATCGTCGCCCGGCTGCGTATGAACGAACGCTCGCAGCTCTCCGATATTCAGAACCTCTATGTATACGGATCGCAGGAAAACACCAAGGTTCCGCTGGTACAGGTTTCGAATATCGAGCACGAACTGGTCAACGGGCGCATCGTGCGGCTGGAACAGTTCCGGACGATGAATATACGCAGCTTCCCTGCCCCGGGACATCTGAGCTCCGAGATCATGAAGCAGGCCATGCCCAAACTGCAGGCGATTCAGGCTTCGCTGCCGCCAGGGTACAGCATGCAGATCGGCGGCGAATACGACAAAACCAAGAACGGATTCAAGAACCTGTTGCTGGTGATGATCGTCTCTTCGGCGGCCATCTACCTGGCGCTGCTCTTCCAGTTTAAGAATGCCATCAAGCCGTTGCTGGTTCTGGCGGCTGCGCCTTACGGCATGATGGGCGCCTTTGCTGCTTTGTGGATCATGGGCGAGCCATTTGGCTTCATGGCATTTCTGGGCGTGGCGAGTCTTATCGGTGTGATTGTGAGTCACTCGATTGTGCTGTTCGACTTTATCGAGGAACGTCATGCCGAGGGTGACGACTTCGAGCTGGCGCTGATCGATGCCGGAATCCTGCGCCTGCGCCCGGTGCTGATCACGGTAGGCGCCACGGTGCTGGCGCTGTTGCCGCTGGCCATTCATGGAGGTCCGTTGTGGAAACCACTCTGCTATGCGCAGATCGGCGGCCTGCTAGTCGCAACGGTCGTCACCAAGTTGCAAGTGCCGGTAATGTATGCCATCTTTGTGCTCGACTTCAAGATTTTGAAATGGGAAACCACCGAGAATGAGTTACCCTCTGCTCCATCGTCTGCACCACCCCTGCAAAAGCCAAGTTACAGCTAGGGAGGGACGGATCCGCCCGGCGAGGGCTTTTTGCCTCGGGCTAATAGCTGTGGGTTTGGTGCAAACGGTCTACGGCCAGGAGGACAATGCCGCCCCGAACAACTCCGGTCCAGGAATTCTCAAGGAATACGACCAGGCCATCGACTCGATTGCCGAACGCGCGATGCAGTCCGTAGTTGAGATCGAGGTTACCGGCTACGGCGTGCCCGAGCACGACAAGGATTCAGGAGATTCGCAACCGGCCCTCGAACGGCAACGCTCCCTCGGGTCTGGAGTTATCGTCGACCCGAACGGATACATCATTACTAACAACCATGTCGTTGCCGGTGCGTTGAATATCCGGGTGATCATTGCCCCCGCCACGGTGGAGCTAGCCACGGATCGGACGAAACTGCACAACCCCCAACGCGTGTACGAGGCCAAGTTGATTGGGACCACCCGGTACGCGGATTTGGCTTTGATCAAGATCGAGGCAAAGGATCTTCCCTATATTCCCCTGCCCAAGAAATTTGATTTTCGTTTAGGTCAAACGGTAGTCGCGATTGGCGCACCCGAGGGCCTCGACCACACGGTCACCAAAGGGATTATCAGCGCGGTGGGGCGGCAGCCCGAGGTGGACCGGCCGATGGTGTATGTGCAGACCGATGCTCCGATCAACCCAGGCAATAGCGGCGGCCCACTCATTGATCGCAACGGCAACCTTGTCGGTATCAACACATTCATTGTTACCTCCGGCGGTGGCAGCGAAGGGCTTGGCTTCGCCATCCCTGAACCAATCGTCCTGTTTGTTTACGACGAACTGAAGGAACACGGGATTGTTCCCAATGTGACGATCGGCGCGCATGCGCAGTCGATCACACCGGCGCTGGCCGCGGGCCTGAAGCTAGCGCAGGATTGGGGGGTCATTCTTTCCGACATTGACCAGGGAAGTCCTGCCGCGGGCGCGGGCTTGCAGCCGCGGGATATCATCACGGCAATCGACGGCCGCGTGGTGGATTCTCTGCCGAAATACGCGGCGTTCCTGTACGTTCATCCGCGCAACACGCCAATGAAGTTGGACCTGCTGCGCGACGGCAAGCCGCTGACCGTGTCGGTGACTCCTGTCAATGCGCCGCCACTGGTGGAGAACCTGTCGGACCTGATCAATCCAAAGCGTGACCTGATCAACCCTCTCGGTATTTTCGTGATTGACCTGAAGAATTCTCCAGTAGCTTCTATGCTGAACCTGCGCTCCGACACGGGAGTCCTTGTCGCAGGACTGCTCGGCGGTGAACCAGCTGTGTCGGCGGATTTGTCCACGGGCGACGTGATTCGCGCCGTGAATGGCACTCCGCTCAATGATTCGCAACAATTGCGACAGATTTTGGCGGGATTCAAGCCGGGCGATGCAGTCGTGTTGGAAGTAGAGCGGCAATCCGTGTTGCAGTATGTCGCTTTTGAGATGGAGTAGAGAGTGGTCCGGGTTAGTTAGAGCCGCTTCTCTTAATGGAAGAGACAGTCCTTGCCTTTGTCACCCCGAGCGGAGCCGAGGGATTTGCAGTTTTCTGAACTGGCAACAACCTCCTCATAGTCCGGGAAGTTTTTCGCGTAGAAGCTTTGCCTGGCGCTCGCTGACGATGATCTCGGTATTTTGCGGATCGGCCATCACCAGGACGAAAGTGCTGCGGTCATAGGGACGAATTACACGAACATGATTGAGATTGACAAGCACATCGCGGCGCGCGCGGAAGAAATTGCGGCCTGCAGTTGACTGCTCCAGCGACTCTTCCAGGTAGCCGATGGGATGATTCAGCCAATAATTGTCTGTCACTGTCCGCGCCCGAACAATGCCATCGACAATAGAAAAAAGAAAAACATCCTCGGGCTTCAGCAGGAAGCAGCTGTTCTGCTTGTGGCCCACGATGTTCCGGAGTGGAGGCGCGGTGGACGCGGCACGCCGGGTCTTCTCCGCTTCCTCCTCCCGATCTGGCGCCGAGGCGAGTAGACGTGAGGCACGGTCCAGGGCACGGTCCAAAAAGTCTTGCTGAATGGGCTTGAGCAGGTAAGCCAGAGCATTTTCCTTGAAGGCGCGGAGCGCATGCTGCTCGAAGCTGGTAGCGAAAATCACCAACGGCATTTGCTCGGGCGAGGGCAGCTCCCGCAACATCTGGAATCCATCGAGCCCGGGCATCTGGATGTCGAGAAAGATGACATCCGGCTGCAATTCCTGAATCTGCTGCAAACCTTCCAGCCCATTCTCTGCCTCGCCCATTACATTCACGTTCGCGTGTGTCCGCAGAAGCCTCCGCAGGCGCTCCCTGGCGGCGAGTTCGTCGTCGATGAGCAGGACATCCATGCCTTCCTCTTTACCGGCTGCCTACGAGGGGAATCTGGACCACAGCGGACACGCCGCCTTCCTGGCGTTCTGCTATCGTCAAGGTTGCAGATGGGCCGTAATGGCATTCGAGACGCTTGCGAATATTAGTTAAGCCAACGTTCGCACCCGAAGATTTTGTGCCCGAAGAGGCTGCCAGACCCACCCCCGTATCTTCCACATGAATACAGAATCGTTGCTGATCAGAATGCGCGGTCAGACGCAACAGGCCACCTTCAATTTTTGGCGCGAGACCGTGCAGCAGGGCGTTTTCGACAAGCGGCTGTAACAGCAGCGGTGGCACCAGCAGCGCCCTGGCCTGTTGTTCTATCAGGATCTCCGTGGTCAGGCGGCGGCCAAAACGCATTTGCTCGATGGCCAGGTAGTCCTCTATAAACCGGACCTCCTGCTCGAGCGGGACCAAAACATCCTCGGTACTGGTGAGCACATAGCGAAAGATGCTGGCCAGCATCGTCGTCATGCGTTCCGCGAGCTCCGGGGCCGCAATGGTGAGATGGGCAATCGTATTCAGTGAATTGAAAAGGAAGTGGGGTTGCACCTGGGCCCGGAGCGCGCGCAATTCCGCTTCGGCGATCTGGGTGCGCAACCGCTCTTCGTGCTGCTCGCGCTCGCGGCGGATGTTGGCGAGCCGTCCGGCTTCCAGCCGGGCTTCGAGCTGGCGCACGACACGGCGGAGAAATTCCAGTTCGGTGCGCAGAATCGAGCCCTGAATTGGGCCCCTGGATACCGCCAATGCGTAGACCAGTTCTCCATGGAGCCGTACTGGAAGCAGCAACTCCGCGGGCGGGTCGGTCAGGAAGCGAATCGGGTCGTCGAGCCGCGGGAAGATGGCGTCTTCTTTGTGGACCACGAATGCCTTTGCCTCGGGCGATTGAGGGTTGAGCTCCACAATTTTCGCCGCGGTAAATCCCAGGTTCTGGCAGAGCGTGGCAGAAGCTGCGGCGAACCAGGTTCCGGAGTCGTCACTGGTTTGCAGGTTGCTCCAAAGATTCGCCCCAAGCCGTGCATAATCCGGCTGCTCGAAGAGCCACTCCGAAATGCCGCGGTCGATCCGGCGCTCGCCCCATGGGAGGGCCGCCATGCACAGCAGGAGAAACCCCATGGCAAACAGCCCATGCTGGCTGACGGAGGTTACCTCATCTCCATGCGGAAGCTGTAGGATCACCTGCAGACCAAACCAGGTGGCGAGCAAAACGATGCCCCACCAATAAATGTGGAACACGTCTTTCAGCAGCACGTCGGCAAAGCGCAGCCGGGAAAAGACGAGAAACGCTCCCAGAACAACCAACATGATGCCGGTCTCGATGAGGACCCGGAAGAAGAGGATGGGCATCGCGGTGAAGACGGAGGTAAGTAATAGCACCGGCGGACTACAAAGCACTGCCAGGCCGCCGGCAGTGAGGGCCACGAACAAAATCTGTGTGCGCGAAAGCGCTCCGGGCTGGCGTAATTTGAGCAGGACGGCGAGGGCCAGAAGCATCTCCGTGCCCAGCGCTGCAAGGATCAACCGAATATCGAGCGAGTGACGCCCCTCCAGCAGAGGTCTGACGGCTACAAAGGTGAAGAAAGCGGCCACAAGAGCTGCGGCTATTTTCCAATAGCGAAAGGAGCGTGTCTCGCCTGGACGCAGCCTGGAAAGCTGTTCCAGACCATGAAAATAATAGACCGGAACCCAGAGCAAGGTGACCAGCACGATAAAGCCAGGGAGAGACACAATCGCGACACTGCCGGTGGCGGTTTTCCATATCTGGGCGAGGCGGAACGCGCGGCATGACGTAATGACGGTCAGGGCAGTCGCCATCCAGGCCATGCTCCGGTCCACAGCGGCGTGCCGGTGCAATACCCACAGAAATCTCAGCAGCCGGATGGAGACGATGAACCCAAGCGAAAAGGCAACAGTGACAAAAGTCAGCACATTTGCGCTAGGATGGACGCCGGAAATCAGCCCAGGGTCAAACGTCCAGGTTGTCGCCGGGAAGAGCATGTCTCATCGTAAGTGAAGCCGGCCAGGGAGGACTCGCGCTTAATACGGAAAATCCGCGTTCGCCAGATTCCTGGTCCCTGGCGAGCTGGCACCGTGATCCCTTAAGGATGTGCAGCAACCAACCCAGATAGAGGTCAGACGAATGAAAGGCTATGTTCTCGCATTTATCCTGCTCGCCTGTTTCGGAATGGCCATGGCTCAAGATACGCCCATGGTCACCGCGGCTAACAAACTGCAGGCGGACATTGCAAAGGCGCTGCCCGCGTCTACGCTTACCGACGACGAAAAGGCAAAAATGACCGCGGACGCGGCACAGTTAGTAACCAATGCCAACAAGCGGGCGAAGAGCGAAACGCCCGACCGCAGCGCGGGCAGGGCGGCCGGCATGGACATCGGGAAGAAAGTCTCCAGCGGCAAGCTGCAGAGCGCGGATGCAGAAGTTATCCGGCAAGATCTGAAAGATCTTCAAGCGGCGGCGAAGTAACCGCGGTTGGGAAAGGATTGCCGTGGACACGACTTTGCAGAACCGGAGAGCGAAAGAGGAGGGCTCGCTGGAGCCCTTGATGATGATCATCCTGGCCGTACTGGGGGTGATGAACCTGCTTCGCGGCGCTGTTCACTGGGTGGCGCCGGATAGTGGGGCCGGGATTGCCGGCATAGACCTGAGCGGTTCCAGCGCGCCGAATATCATTTACCTCCTGGCAGCGGAAGGAATCAGCCAGTTCGCCTGGGGAGCCGTGTACCTGTATGTCGCTCTTCGCGAGCGCCGGTTTTTGGGCGCCGCATTTTTACTCGAGGCCCTGAAGAGCGGGGCTATTCTGTTTACCGAATACGTAACCAAACCACCGGTTGCCGCAGTACCGGGCCGCTATCTGCATTTGACAACGTTTGTTACTGCCGCCGCGATTGTCTTACTCTCGTTCCGGCAGCGAAACGATTCGATGCAAGAGTTCCCATAAACCCAGATCATCACGAGGTAATATATGAACGTCTTCGTTTCAACCTTAGTATTCAGCCTGGCTCTGGGCGGCGCGGTTGCCTATGGTCAAGCTACTGCTTCCGGCGCGCCGTCGACGCAACCGAAGCCAACGCAAGCATTGATTCTGCCTTTCGCTGTGGCCAATAATGCAACGGCGACTCCAGGACCCTCGGGTGATGCCTGCCCCAAGCCACCCGATCCCAATAACGACCTTGCCGATACGGACACGCAGAAGCTCATTGAGACCATCAGCACAGAACTGCAAAAGAAACTTGGAAAGAAAATGACTGCGCGTGTCGGGGCGCCCGGAGATGATACAGCAACGGGCACGCTGATTGTGGCCGGTTGCCTTACAACTGTTGATCCGGGAAATGCGGCGAAGCGCATGGCCGGGATGAATCTTGGAGCAAGCCATCTTGGCGCGCATGTAGTCGCCAAGATGAAAACCGCGGATGGCCTGGTACTAGTCAAGGAATTTGACGCGACCGCCAAGGGATCCAAGGTGATGCCTCCGATCGGACCAGTCGGGGTCGCCACCCACGCGGCGGCCGAGCGGCGCGAAACACTCAATGCCGACGCCAAGCGCCTGGCAGGCGAGATTGCGAAGAATCTGTCGACAAAGGCAGCAAATTAGCGAACACAAGAGAACGACCGCAGATTGCACTCGTTTGTAACTTCCAATTCCCCGGCAAGGCGAATGAACAGTTCCCTCCGCCGGGGATTTTCCTTAAAACATTTGCCGATGTATTTTTCGCTTCCCCTTGTATTCCCATAGAAGCAGGACTATATTCTTTCTATTGCCTTCCAATAGGAGGTCGAAAGAGTGGGCGACAAAACCGATGTCTGGCAGGGGACGCTCGCGCTCATGGTTCTGCGCACGCTCGAAATGCTGGGCTCCATGCATGGATACGGTTTGGCGCGCCGCATCGAGCAGACCAGCGGCGATAAGCTGCAGCTGAACTATGGCACTCTTTATCCGGCTCTCCTCAAGCTGGAGCAGGAAGGATTCATCCGCTCCCGCTGGGGCTTATCGGAAAATAATCGCCGTGCCAAGTACTACGAGCTGACCAGAGCAGGACAGCGGCAAATCAAGAAAGCCGCTGCGGAGTGGGAACAGACGACCGCGATCCTTGCCCGCTTCCTGAACCCTGCGGAAGAGGCATAGGAGTGGAGATGGGTAAACTGCGCGCTCTTGGTCTCCGCATTCTTGAGCTCTTCCGAAGACAAAGAGCCGAGGACGACTTCGCTGCTGAGCTCGAGTCTCACATCGCGTTGCACACGGAGGCCGGTATCCGCTCCGGACTGACGCCCGAGGAAGCCCGCCGCCAGGCACTCATTTATCTGGGAGGCGTGGAGCAGACCCGCCAGGCCTACCGCGAGCGGCGCCGTCTGCCATGGATTGATTCCCTGCTGCAAGACGTTAAGTACGGCTTGCGCACACTGCGCAAAAATCCCGGTTTCGCGATCACAGCGGTGCTGACGCTCGCCCTTGGCATTGGTGCGTGCACGGCGATCTTCAGCATGGTCAATGCGGTGCTTTTGAAATCGTTGCCGTACGGGGAACCGCAACGGTTGGTGTATCTTTTCACTCCCAATAGCAGCCTCCCGATTCCCCCTGACGCATTCAGTCCGAGTTATGCAGACTTCTATGATCTGAAACGAGAAAGCCATTCGTATGCCAGCATGTCGGTGTTTGAACAGGCTGCCTTTCCAGTTGCCCTGGGGGGATCAGTCGAGAGCGTTCCGGCGGCTCGGGTAGATGAGTTTTTCTTTCAGACCCTCGCCTGCGCCCCCGAATTGGGCCGCTTCATCGGGACGGATGACAACCAGCCCGGACACGACAAAGTTGCGGTGATCAGCCATTCACTTTGGCGGTCGATGTTCGCGGGAAGCGATGACGTCCTCCAGCGTTCGCTGACGCTCAAAGGCGAGCGCTACAAAATCATAGGCGTCATGCCTCCGGGATTTGAATACCCAACCGGTTATGACCTACCCGACGGATCTGGAGCAACGGCCACGCATATCTGGATTCCCCTTGCGCTCACTCCACAGAAAAAGGCGGAGCGCGAATTTGGAAACGGCATTGCGTTTGCGCGGTTGCGGGCCGGTGTTTCGATTCGCGAGGCGCAGGCAGAGATGAGCACGATCGTGGCCCGGCTGAACCCGCTGCATCGTTCAGATCAGCTCGCCCAGGGGGGTGGCTTAAGCGCGCTGATCAAAGACTTCATGGACTATGCGATTGCTCCGGTACGTCCCCTCATGTGGCTGCTGTTTGGGGCTGTGTCGTTCGTACTGCTGATCGCAAGCGGAAATGCCGCGAGTCTGATGCTGGCCAGGGCAGCTGACCGAACCCGGGAGCTGGGGATGAGAGTCGCTCTCGGAGCGGGCCGTTGGCGGATCGTGCGCCAGCTCCTGACCGAATCGCTCCTGATCGGTCTCGGCGCGGGAGTTCTTGGGGTAGGTTTGGCTTACCTTCTTCTGCGCACTCTGCCTCACCTCGATCCGGGAAATATCCCGCGCCTGGAGCAAGCATCCCTGGATTCGCGGGTGATGGTTTTCACATTGTGCGTCTCTCTGCTTACCAGCGTGCTGACTGGCATTCTGCCGGCCTTGGCCGTATCACGCGTGAATCTTTCGGATTTTCTGGCGTCCGGCCGAAGCGGCAGCGCAAGCGATACACAGGGCCGCTCGCAAAGCATCCTCATCGTAGCGGAAGGGGCATTGGTCGTCGTGCTCCTGACATGCGCGGGCCTGTTTCTGCGGAGTTTTGCGAAGGTTTCCTCGTTGGAGACGGGATTCTCGCCATCGACGGTGACCATGAATGTCGGACTGGATGAACGCTATCGGGAGCCACAACAGCGGCGGACTTTTTTCCAGAGCCTGGTGGCGAGGGTCCGCGCGCTCCACGGCATTGACGCGGCCGGCGCCATCGATTGGTTGCCTCTGACCAACTCTGAGAGTATGGGCTTCGTCTGGGTCGACGGTTATCAAAACCACGCAGATCAGATGGCGGAAGGCCGTTTGGTGACTCCGCAATATTTTCGGGCAATGGAGATTCCCCTGCTGGCGGGACGATTCTTCACGGAAGACGACGTTGACAGCCCGGCGCCGCTGGTGATCGTGAACGAGCGGTTTGCCAAGATTTATTGCGCGAACCGAAATCCGATTGGCGCGCGGATCAGTACGGACGATACCCATACGCACTGGAATACAGTGGTCGGTGTAGTTGCCGATGTACGCCATTTCCGCCTGGAGGAAACGCCGCAACCGCAAATGTATTCTCCCGGGTACGACTTCAACCACGCCTATCTCGCGGTGCGCTCGAGGCTGCCAGAATCTATCGTCGCCGCTGACATCCGGGGAGTTGTAAAGAGCCTGGACCCTGGCCTGGCGCGTGGAGATGTCTCCACGATGGGGAGCCGGAAGTCGGAAGCAACGGCACCGCGACGGTTTCAGACATCGTTGCTCACATTCTTCGCCGCCATCGCTTTTTTGCTGGCACTGATTGGCCTTTATGGTCTGATGGCCTACTCCGTGAGCTGCCGTACACGCGAATTGGGCATTCGCATGGCACTCGGGGCACAACGAGTGGACGTGACGCTGCTGGTTTTGCGAAAGGCAGCGGCGCTGTTAGGTTTGGGTCTGGTCACCGGGCTGGTGTGCTCATGGATAGCGGCGCGCGCCATCAAAGCTTTCCTGTTTGGGGTAAGCGAGCATGACCCGGCGACCATTTTGCTGGCCTGTGGATTGCTTGCCGTTTGTGGCCTAATCGCTGCGCTGATTCCCGCCCGCCGCGCCGCCTCCATCGATCCCATGCAGGCGCTGCGGGCGGAGTGAAGATCCCGAACGCGGCTGAGTGCGGCTATTTCGCACGCTCGTGAATCAGGCTCCACAGCGTTCCAAATTGGTCGCGAAGCTGGCTGAAGCGCGAAGCAAAGAACGTCTCCTCAAGCGGCATGAACACTTGACCGCCTTCCTTGAGTAAGCCATAGACCCTTTCTGCTTCCTCCGCAGAATCAAGCGCCAGATAGAGGTAGGTGCTGCGCATAGGCTGATGACGATCGGGCGGCACATCGTTGCCCAGCAAGACGGTTCCGCCCAAATCGAGACGCGCATGAATGACCGGATCCGGTCCAGCAGGATTTTGCGGCGCCCCGGGCGCCTGGCTCTGTCGCATGAGCATGATGATTTTTCCACCCAGGTTCTGCTCGTAGTATTGGAAAGCCTGGGCGCAGTTTCCGGGAAAGTTGAGTTGCGTCAGCAATTTCATTTGGGCTCCGGTTTGGGTGGTTGGGTGACAATCGAGAGTCGGGCCCAGGATTTCATCCTGGGTAATTTTCAGCCGTCCCTTCGGGACTGGGATTCCACGGTGGCTGTGTGTTGATCCAAACGAGTCAGTGTGTGGGCCATGCCCTCCTGCATTCCCGCCTGCAGATGAGCATCGCGGATGGCGCGCGACTTGTGCTGGATGACGTAGGTTAGGCGCGTTCCCATCGGGGTTTTTTCGAACGTAACGGTTGTCAGCCATTCTGGATTGCCGAATTTCGGCATCTCGTATTGCTCCGTGTAGACAAGCCGCGTTGGCCGAATGATTTCACGGTATGTCCCGTGGAAAGGGTGGTTGGACCCATCTCCCATTTGCATGACCAGGCTCCAGGATCCTCCCACACGAAGGTCAATGGCGCACTGGGTTATGGTTGACCCTTCGCAACCCCACCACTGGCGAAGATGTTTGGGGCTCGTCCACGCTTCGAACAACAGCCCCGTGCGGCGCTGAAACGTGCAGGTAAAGGCGATCTCCCGATCGGAGGGAAGATGAGTTTCGACATTAACGCTTTTTCCTACGAGCATTCTTCTTTCCTTCTGCTGTTTCCAGCTTTCCCAGGTATTGGTCGAGACGGTTCATCTTGTGCTCCCACGAGCGACGATATTGCTCCAGCCACTCGGAGATTTCCCGTAAAGGAGCAGCCTCCAGACGGCAGGGCCTCTTCTGCGCAATGCGGCTACGGCTGATCAGGCCGGCACGCTCCAAAACTTTGAGGTGCTTGGTGATGGAAGGGGGCGCGATCGAGAACGGCTCAGCAAGTTCTTTGACCGGCAACTCCCCTTGCGACAGCCGCGCCAGGATAGCGCGACGCGTCGGGTCGGAGAGGGCGGCAAATGTAGCGCTCAAGTGGTCAGGCATGTATTTAGCTATATGGCTAATTAGCCATTGGGCGAATTATCGTGGAACGAGTTCAGGATTGTCAAGCAGGATTCGGTCATAGGGCGGCGGTTCCGCTCTTCCGTTTGTCTAAGAAATAGAAAGTGTGTCGAGAGCCAGCTGGGGAGCACTAAGGGCTCGGGCTGAGAACACACTCAACGGGTTGCGATCTCGTCTGACCTGGGTACCAGGTTCGCTTGCTTCAGATCAGCCAGAAAGCGGGGATCGCTGCGCAAGGGATCATAGGCGCGATCGATGTTCAGATAAATGAATGATCCGGACCGCTGGTCCAGGGCCTTACCGACCTCACGGATCGCGGAGTCGCGGTCCCCTAACGCGATATAGATGGGTGCGATTTCTGCGGCGGAGATATAGCGTTCGACGGAATCTTCCTGAAGCGATGCGAGAATTTTTCGCGCATCTGCCGTACGGTGAGCGACTGCATAGCCGCGCGCGAGATAAGCCTGGGAAACGGGATCGCCGTGGGAGAGGGCCACCCCCTTTTCAAACTGCTCGATGGCCTCATGGGTACGGTTGGTATACAGGTAAGCCAGACCGAGGACGCGGTGCGCCTGGACGAAGTCGGGATCGAGTTCGATCGCCTTGATCGCCTGCGGGATGGCCCGGTCATATTCCCGGCTCATGAGGTGATGCCAGGCCATGTGCTCGTTGATGACTACATCCGTGGGGTCGAGGCCGAGGGCGATTTCACTCTCACGATGAGACTCGGCGACACGGCCCAGGGCCATCAGCTCATGAGAGTACCAGTGATGGGCGTTCACGCAGGCGGGATCGAGAGCAATGGCCCGCTTGAACTCCTGCTCTGCACCGGCCCAATCCCAGTCGTTCACCAACCTTATATATGCAAGCGAGGTGTGGGCTTCCGCGGAAGAGTCATCCAACGCCAGAGCCTTCTCTATGGCTGCCTTGGCTTTGGGCATGGCGACACTGGGAGCGAGGAAGCTGTTGCCGTAAGAACCTGCAAGGATGTAGGCATCCGCCAAACCGGCGTAGGCAGCGGCATCATTGGGGTCGGCCTGGATTGCCTGTTGAAAGAGCTCAATGCTCTTTTTTGTCCCCTCGACGCTGCGCTTGTTCCAGTAGTAGCGGCCTTGCGTGTAAAGCTGGTACGCCGTGCCATTGTGGGTGGTTGGGGGACGTTGTTCGTCGGTTAGATGCAGTGCGAGCGCCTGGCCTAACCGTTGAGAAATCGTGTCCTCCAGAGCGAAGGCGTTTTCATTCTGCACGTCGAAAGTGTCGGTCCAAAGAACCCGGCTATCGTCTACGCGAAGCAGCCGCACCATCACCCGGGTTTGCCCTTCTACCTTCTGGATGGTTCCATCGAGAACCTCCTGAACATTCAGCTTGCGGCCGGCAGCGACAGGATCCTGATTGGGAGGAATTGCGCGAACCGCGCCGATCGGACGCACCAGAAACTGGGACAACCGGCTAAGCCGGGTAATGAGTGCATCCGTCATTCCCAGGCCGAGATAGTCATCCCCTGCAACGGTGTCGAGAGATTGAAACGGCAACACCGCGAGAGTGTGGACTTCAGACTGGACTCCAGGCGTTGCGTGCGCGTGAAGAAACTGGCGGACAAAGACGAAGCCCCCAAAAGCCAACAGGAGGAGTGCCATCACCCCAGCCAACCAGCGAGGCCGTCGAGAGACGGCGGGCGTCGACGCCGGGAGCGGAAGCGCAGCGGGGACTATCGGTTCGAGCGGGATAACCATCGGCTCGGCAGGCACCGGCAGGGACGAAGCCCCCACCTCGTCATGCATCGTGACCGGTCCATCGAAACGGTAGCCGCGTTTCGGGGCGGTGGCGATCCAGGGGCGGCCGTCCTCCATGTCTCCGAGCGTCTTGCGTAGGAGAGAAATGTTGACCGTGAGGTTGGTTTCCTCGACGAAGCTATCAGGCCAGATGGCCTGCATGAGCGCCTCACGCGACATCAGATGGCCATGATTGGCCACCAGGGTATGCAGCAGATCGAATGCTTTGGGAGAAAGCGGGATGGTCTGGTCATCGCGGACCAGGCGATGTTCCGACGGGTAGAGCTGGAACGGGCCGAAACTGTAATGGGTGGCCGTCAGCATCGTGAACTCTCGCAGCAGCGTTGTTGGAGGTTGCAAAGAAAAGAGTTAGGGAGACCCAACAAATTCCCAACATTTCTCTAATGTGGGAGCGCATTCAGCTTAACCGCCAAGACAGAATTTGGCCACTTATCCTTCGGACATCCTGCGAAATGGGCGTTACTCCATGATGCAGCTGGAGTTAGCTGGCGTATCGCAGGTTACAGCGCGGTTATCACAAATCCTTAATCCTAAAAATCCAAAAGCCACAAAAGTCCGAGGCTTTCCAAACGACATTTTTCCGGCGCGCTGGCTACTTTGCAATTGCCGCTGAGAAAAACCCGCGAGGGCGAGTCGCAGCAGCAAAAAATCCAAAGACTTTTGAGGACACGACCATGAAAAGCTTTCTCTCTCTCTCCCGCCGCCAGATGATGACCCGCGTTTCGCCCACGAATCTGGTATTTGGAATGAACAAAACGATCACCTGCGCAATTCTGGCGTTGGCTACTACCGCAGCCCTTGCCCAAAATGCCGATGAACCTTTCTTGCCCAACCCCGTCCGCAGCGTCTCCACGATTCCTTCGAATGGGGACGTAAATCCTTATGGTGTGGCGTTTGTTCCCAACAACTTCAATTTTGGATCGGGCATCCTGAAAAAGGGCGACCTGCTGGTTTCGAACTTCAATAACAAGAACAATCTTCAGGGAACGGGCACAACGATCATCCGAATCCCTACGAGCGGCAGCCCATCGGTCTTCTTCCAGGGCACAGCTCCTCTGGGTCTTTCCACCGGACTTGGGGTTCTGCAAGCCGGCCTGGTGCTGGTAACCAACCTGCCGACGACCGACGGGACATCGCAGACGGCGAAGCCTGGGTCTCTGTTGGTGATCAACAGCAGCGGGAAGCTGATCCAGACCATCACCAACCCGCAGATTGACGGCCCGTGGGATGCGACCTACGTAGACGGGGGCAACGTTGCGGCCGTCTTTATCGCCAACGCGCTGAACGGAACGGTGAGCCGGCTGGATTTCGCGGTCTCACCTTCGGGCCTCAGGCTTCTGAGCGCAGAGACGATTGCGTCGGGATACAAGCATCAACCTGACCCGGCAGCATTGTTCGACTCGCCTACGGGACTGGTCTACGACATTCGCAGAGATACGCTGTTCGTTGCGTCCAGCCTGGACAACATGGTCTTTGGCGTGCGCAGCGCGCTCGAGCGCAATGACAGCGCTGGTCCTGGAGTCATTGTGTACGAAGACAACACCCACCTGCACGGTGCGCTCGCCATGGCGCCGGCCCCGAACGACGACCTGCTGGTCACGAATAACGATGTGATCAATGCCGACCCAAACCAGCCCAGCGAGATCGTGGAGTTCACCAAGGATGGACAATTTGTGAAGGAGATCCCGGTCGACCCGAATCTGGGTGGATCGTTCGGCCTGGCAGTCAATCCCGGCCAGAACAGTACGATCTTTGGAGCCGTGGATGACAATTCGGCCACCATCACCATCTGGACGCTCAACAACGTCGAGTAATCCACACGAAGGCCGCCCGCGCTAACCGGCGCGAGCGGCCTTTTCCTTTTTGACCGCGCCGTACTGCACAGCGGCCCTTCCCACGGTTCGATTACAATTCTCGCGAGTCAAGTTCCCTCTCCGAAAGGACACCTTTATGCGTCTGACCCCGAGGTTCACTGTTGCAGCTGCCATCGTCATACTTATGCCCGCGGTGTTCCCTGCCTTGGGCCAGGACGCTTCCCACCCGGTCGCCGGTGGAGGCATTACCGCGAAGGGTTGGCAAGGCCAGATCGACGAGCGCGCCGCGAAGGCCGGCCAAACCGTCAACGACACCAAGGTGACGGAGGAGGGCAAAGTGCTCCACGTGACGACCGGTCCGGCTGCCACTTTCTGGAATCCCAAAGATAAGGCGAGCGGAAATTACACCGTATCCGCGACGTTTACCGAACCGAAGTATATGAATCTGAACACTCACCCACACCCCTACGGCCTGGTGATTGCCGGTAACGACCTGGGAACGCCAAACCATAGCGAGCTGTATTGCGCGGCCTACGGCAACGGCACCTTCATCGTGCGCGGATTTGGACCGGAGCCATTTCAGATGAATGGCCACGGTGAAGAGAATGCCGCCGTTCATAAGGCCGCCGGCCCTGGAGAGCCGGTCACGCAAGAGATTGCTATGTCTGTGAAGGGCGATAAGGTCACGTGCGCGATTAACGGTACTGTGGTTGCCACGTACAACAAATCGGATTTGGTGGCGGATGGAAAGCTGAAATCGACCGATGGGGTTTATGGGATTCGCTTTGCTCACAATACTGACGGCACCGTCAGCGATTTGAAGATGACAAAGCCGTAGTGGCGGTTGGCGCTCGCCTATGCTGCCGGCGGCCATCCAGGCCGGCAACGCTCCCTTGGGTGTTCGGCGCGCCGGAGCCACCTCCCAGCCGGATACGCGCAACGGCGAATATGTTCCTCACCCGGCTCGCCATACTGACGGTCGGGTGAACCGCAGATCTCTCCACTTCGCTGCGCTTCGCTCGAGATGACAATTTTTGTGGGTAGTTGAGGGCGGCTGCCGGGGAATGCTCGATGGAGCAAGCGCCTGTAGTGGCACGATCTTTGTCGGGTCAGAAGGGCGCGCGCGACAGTAGCGCGCCTCCAGCGCTAAAACGATAACGAGGATTCGTGTCCCACCCCTTCCGGGCTGGGCTGACGTTTGGTTCCGGCCCACGGGCCTGGCGCTGCGTCTCGCGAAGCGCTCCTGTATTACATGCAGTTATCGGGCTTCAGTCTGCTGCAGGTACTGGATGTAACCCAGAAGCGCGCCCCAATGGTAGAACCGGTCGCTACTGGTCACGTCGTCTCCGGTTCCAGTGATGGCGTTGTAGTTTTCATGGACGTGACCGTTCTTTCTCCATTCCTGAAGAAAGAGGTCGTAGGACTTCTGCGCGAATTCGCGCGTGACGTCCGGGAAGTTGTAGTTTCGTAGGCCCAGGTAGACCAGGTAATTCATCGGTCCCCAGATGCGGCCACGCCAGTACTCCTGATCTTTGAAAGCGGGGTCGTCTCGGGCAATGGAGGGAATGACCCACTGCCCCCAGAATTCTTTTGGGTTCAGCAAGTGGTTCTTCACCATGAACTCAGCCTGTTGCGGCGTGGCTGCTTTGGCGAGCAGCGGGTAGAAGTTGGTCGGCGAAAGACGCTCGCTGAACTCACCCGTATGTAAATCCTTGTTGAGGAAAATACCGGTTTTGCTATCCCAAAGCGTGGCAAGTTTGGAACGGTAGCGGTCGCCGCGGGCGCGGATTTCCCTCGCCTGCCCAGTCTCGCCGAGAGTATCGGCGATCGTTGCCAGCGCATCGCAGTCTGCGATGTACATGCTCATGAGACCGACATCGGCGAACTCAAGCTTGTGGGATGCCGCATCGTACGTCGTGCTGTCATACATCGGACTGTTATCCAAACCGGATTCGAGGATGGCGCCCGCGCGTGTTCCCCGCGAGGTATCGTCCAGGTCAGCGGGCTGATTCTCGCCGTCGCTTCCCCAGGTCAGATAACCCTGGATGTCACGATGCTCGGCCCACCACTGGTTCCAGCGCAGCAGCGGTGTGAACGACTCTTTAAGGAACCACTTGTCATGGAATCGCTGGTAGATGCCTAGCACCGTGATGGAGCCGACAGGAGGTTCGGAGCGATCGGAGCTCTTCCAATTGCCGGAACGGGCGTAGTTCGGAACAAAGCCTTGCTGGGTCTCCTCGCGCAGAGTTTCAATCGCATTGGCATAGGCAAGGTCGCGATCTCCGATGGAGGCCATGGTCGCGGCAAAGAACGTATCCCAGTCGAAAATGACGTAACCGCCCCAGTTGACGCTCCAGACGCGAGAGACAGGAGAGATCACACGGCGCCCTTCCGGCTCGTAGATCGTGTCCCAGCCGAGGACGGTCTGAATGGCGTCCGCCACAGCCGCGGCCTTGCCCGCGGTGGCATTCGATTGCGTGTAGGCCGCGCTCGCGCGCTCGATGAGGGCCTTTATCTTGTCGATGCCGAGAGGAGTTCCAGTGCTGACTCCGACTGCCTTGGCGAAGTCCGTGGTGAAGTAAGCGCCTCCCAGCGGGAAGTTGGGATCGTCGTGGCCGGCGCACGTGCAGTAGACCTTCACGGTATGGAGGGGACTGTGAGCTTCTATATGATCGGACTCCCAAACGACGGAGCCGGGACGATTCCACAGATAGTTGACGGAAAAAGCGATGGTGGGCGGAACAACGGACAATGGCTGTGACGGAAGCGGAGTGGCGAGCATGACCAGGTTGTCGCCGTCATGGGCGGTCTGCAGGCGCAGGCTATGGCCCTTCCAGGAAAGACGCAGATCGGTGTAGCTGCCGCTCCAGGAATGAGGCCCGGGAAACACCTGCTCCGCTCCCTTGGTTTGCCGTCCAATGAGGGCATCGCCGAGATAGGCATCCTGAAACTCAGTGCTGTTGTGCTTTAGTCCCATATGGATTGCGAGCCCGTCAGGCAGGAGAACCTGCGTGGTCACGCTGTGGACGTCCCAGGTGTTCCAACCGGAAGCGAGGCGCTTTTGTAATTGCTGATATTCAGCTGAGCTCGGCATCTCTGGTCCAGCAGGCGCTTTGCGGGAAGTCAGTTCCTGAGCCAGCGAAGCGGAGCACGCGAGAGCAAGGAGAAATCCGCAGAATGCGCGGAGCGAGCGCGGAACGGTTTGTCTGTTAGAGTGCATGGCTATGGGATATTACATCCGATTTTTGGCCCCTCTGCTTTTGCTGGGTTCCCTGCGAGCCCAGACCACGCCTGCGCCGGCAGTGCCGGATTGGGCGCAGCCGGGTTCGCCCACACATAAGCAGGTTCCACCACCAGCGGACTTTCACCGGCCAAGCAGAAACTTCGACACGCCCATCGGCGTGTTCGAGGGGCAGTCTGACATCGGGGGAGCGGTCGTTCCGGGCAATGGCACTTACGATGCGGCCACTCGGCAGTACACGGTCACATCTGCCGGATACAACATCTGGTACTCGCGAGATGAGTTTCGTTTTCTGTGGAAGAAGATGTCAAGAGATGTTTCGCTGGCCGCGGACGCGACGTTCCCTAACCCGACCGGATACGGCGACCGCAAAGTAGTGCTGGTGATCCGGCAAAACCTTGAAGATGATTCCAAAGAAGCGATGATCGGCGAACACGGCACGGGGATGATCCACCTGGCGTGGCGCGCGGATAAGGGCGCGATGATGAAGGATGCGCAGTTCCGATTCGGCGGTACCCTGGCCGGCGTAAAGGCGAAGCGGATCGGGATCGAAAAGCATGGAGACTCGATCGCAATCTTTGTAAGCCTCACGGGCGAACCGATGCACCAGCTGGGACCGCCGATCACCCTGCACTTTGATGCGCCATTCTACGTTGGCATCGGATTCTGCTCCCATCAACCGGCCACTACGGATAGTGCGGTTTTCTCTGATGTAGTCCTCAAGGGCAAGGCCGGCGCCCTGCGCTGAGGCAATTATATTGGTTGACATAGTCAACTATATCGGCAAGACTGGCTGGTATGAAGCCAGCACAGATATCCGGCCAGGATTTGAGTGGCGAGATTGCCAGGTTTCGCCAGTTCAACCGCATGTACACGCGTTATATCGGAACTCTGAACGAGGGGCTGCTGAACAGCGAATACAGCCTGGCAGAGGCGCGTGTGCTCTATGAACTGGCAACGCGGACAGCACCCAAAGCCAGCGAGATTGCCGAAGGTCTGGGAATGGATCCCGGATATCTGAGCCGCCTGCTCGGCAAGTTCGAGCGCGACGGTCTGCTGGCCAGGAAGGCATCAGCCACCGATGGCCGCTTTGCGGAATTGATGCTCAGCGCGCGTGGACGGTCGGTTTTCAGGAAGCTGAATGCGCTCTCGGATGAGCAGGCACACGGCGTACTTCAGGGCCTGGCGCCGGAGGCTCGTACCGAGTTGATTCGCTGCATGGGATCCATCGAAAGCACTCTGCTGCAGACGGACCGCAAACCCATGCCTTATGTCTTGCGCCCTCATCGGGTCGGTGACATGGGCTGGATTGTCCATCGGGAAGGCCTGGGGTACGCAGAGCAGTACGGATGGGACGCGACGTTCGAAGCGCTGGCAGCGAAGATTGTTTCCGATTTCATTACCCACTTCGATCCTGACCGCGAACGCTGTTGGATCGCCGAGGCCGATGGCCAGAGTGTGGGGCACATTTTTCTGGTCAGGCATCCGGATCAACCGGACACAGCAAAACTTCGTTTGCTGTTTGTTGAGCCCTGCGCGCGCGGAACCGGCCTGGGCCAGGCTCTCGTCAACGAATGTGTACGATTTGCGCGGACGGCCGGCTATCGCAAGGTCGTTCTCTGGACGCAGAGCATTCTTACGGCAGCGCATCGTATTTACGAACGCGCGGGTTTCCACCTGGTTAAAGAAGAGCCGCACCGCAGTTTTGGCCACGATCTGATTGGCCAGGAGTGGGAGTTGGTTTTGGAATAGCCTCCTACGGCTTCAGAACTGCGCCCTAAGACCCAGCTGGATTTGGCGGACGTTGAGGGCGAAGTTGCTGTTGTTGATGCTGGTGACCTGCCCGAAGGGGGTGGAATACGGAGTCAACGTGTTACCAGCGCCGATGGTTTTGGATCCTGATTGGAGGATGTCGTTCACGAAGTATGCCGAGTAGTTGGCGGCGGTTACGTTGGGGTGATTGGCGAGATTGAAGGCCTCACCGAAAAATTCCAGGCCATACCGCTCGCGGAAAAGGACGCGCTTCGAAATACGCATGTCGACGACGTAGGTTTCCGGGAGCTGGAATTCATTGCGATTGACGATCGGCACGCGGTTATTGGTGCTGGCGCCGGATCCATTGAAAGAGCCCGTATTCACAATTTTCTGGACCGCTTCGCCCGGAGTTACGGTGAGGGTGCTCGAGGACCCGCTGACGTTCATCGAATAAGGAAGTCCGGTCTGAGCGGCAAACGCGGGAGCCAGTTCAAAGTCGTTGGCGAGGTAGCCCCATGCGCCATGGAGATGCCACGGTGAGTTCACCACAGCAGCCATCACCAAGCGATTGGGAACGTTCTGGTTCGAATTTCCGTAGTCGAGACGAATGTTCGTGGGGTCAAACAGAGACGTCGCCGCAGCACCCGTGGTGTTGTTCTCGCCATAGTCGAGAGCGTGCGACCACGTGTAGTTGGCGTTGAACTCTACCGAATGAGAGAGCTGGTGCTTGAACTGCGCGACCAGCGCTTCATAGTTCGAAGTCACACCGCTGAAGATATCGGTAATCGAACTGAAGTTTGGATTGGGCCGCAGGTTACTGTTGGTCGTGGCAAAAAACGCATTTGTGGTAAACGTGGTCCCGTTACGCAGTGGCCCCTGCTGCTGAGGATCATTGACGGTAAAAGTGACCGGCGTAGGAGCCGGCAGGTTGGTGTCCACAAAGTTGGGCAGCCGTCGTCCCCAGGAACCGAGCCATGACAAGCTGAACACGTCGTGGTTTGTCATTTGCGTCTCGACGGTAAGGTCAGCCTGGTGGATGAGGGGAACCTTGAAGTTCGGGTCGAGATAATAGGCGGTTGCATTGCCGCTCGTGGCCCCGAGACATGTGGCCTGCTGGTCGGGAGCAACTACCTGCGGAAAGGACGGCGCGCACTTTTGTCCGGCATTGAACTGCGGATTGACCTGGCTGCCTGCGGCTCCCGTGCCGATCAGTGCCTGGTACAGTGTCGAATTGATAGCGCGGGCAAAGAACATGCCGTAACCGCCGCGCAAAATGGTTCTGCCGCTGCCGTAGACGTCATAGGCGAAACCAACCCGCGGTCCGAAATTGGTCTTCATGTCGTTAAGTTTTGAAGTTTGGGGCAGCAGAGGATTCGCAAGTTGCGGACTGGGAAAGGTTTCGTAATCCCACCGGATTCCCAGGGTCAAGCTGAGCCTGCGGCTGGCCTTCCACTCATCCTGGGCAAACAGAGAGTAGTCCCCGGTGGTGAATTGCAGGCCGGGCAAACCCGCTCCCTGATTGAAATACGTGTAATGAGTGGCCTTGGCGGCAGTGGCCGCACTGCTGGCGAGATAAGCGTCGGAGATATAGTTGCCAAGCAGCGTGTTACCGCTATATGTGTAGCCACCGAACTGGTTGTACAGATTCGACAGCAGATCGTAGGTGTGGATGTAGTCCCCGCCGAATTTGATGCTGTGGTTGCCACGGATCCAGTTGGCCGTGTCGGAAATCTGCCACCGGCGTTCGTCCGGGTAGGCGGCTCGAAGAAGGAATTGCGGGGTTCCGATCTGAAAGAATCCGCTAAGATAGACGTTGGTTGGCAGCCCCAGCGGATTCGTATAGGTGGGCGTCTTTACCAGAGTGCTGGTTTCGTATGGAGTTGGCGACTGGTTGGTTTCGTATTCGAAGTCGCGACCGTACATGTAACGAGCCTCGTTGCTCCAGGCCGAGGTAAATAAGGTGTCTAGCTTACCCACGATCCAGGTATCGCGGACGTAGTCGTTGCCGAAACTGGAAAGGCCGTATGCCACCGCAGGACTGGTTTGAATCCCGGCGGGCGAAGTCCACCGCATCCGGTTTGCTTCTACTGAAACGTGATTCTTCGAATTTACCTGCCAGTCGATCTTGGGAAAGTAGATGGTCTGGTCACCTGTGCGTGGCACCGTCCCGAGCGTGGATTGAAGCCCGGCAATGCCGGAGTTGTACACGTTGTAGGCTGCCCCATAATTCAGGCCCGTATTGGTTGCAATTTGACAGACGTTTGCATCCTGATAGGAGGGTGCCGCCGATCCGGTAGCGCCGCAGGTTTTTCCTCCCGGAAGCGTGGGGTCTGCGGCCGTGTAGAAATTGGCATTCGGGCTCGCACCGGTAATCGTCGCAGCCGCCGGGAAATCATGATAAAACTTATCGGCCGCGAAGAAAAAGAAGAGTCTGTTTCTCAAGATCGGGCCGCCCACCGCCAGGCCGTATTGGCGCCGGAGGTCTGTGGGCTTGAAGGGCAGCACCTGGTAGGTCGGAGGGTTGGCAGAGACCTCGACCGGATGCGTTACCGTGGAATTCGTGGCCGCCCAGTCACTATCGCGGAGAAGATAGTAGCCGACCCCATGGAAATCGTTGGTCCCGCTCTTGGTGATGGAATTTACGATGCCGCCTGCAGATCGGCCATATTCGACGGAATAGTTGGACGTGTTGACCTGAAATTCCTGAACCGATTCCTTGGCCGTGGAGTAGCCGGCGCGTGTGCGTCCCCGCTCTTCGGAAAAGAAGGCTTGATTATCATCAGTGCCATCGATGGTTACGTTATTGAGCAGGGTGCTCTGGCCGCGGAAACTCAGCAACCCATATCCGTTTGAGTCATTGACTACGCCAGGCGTCAACAGCGCATAGCTGGACCAGCGATAGTTGCTGACCGGAAGGTCATGCAAGACCTTTTGATCGATGATGCCGGCAAAGTCAGGATTGGTGGTGTTCACCAGAGGAGCCGCGCCTGAAACTTCGACCGTTTGCGACGTGGAACCGACCTGCATGTGCGCATCGATGGTGGTCAGCAAGCCGACCTGTACAAGCACATCCGCGGATTTATAAGGCTCGAATCCCGAGGCAGTGATGGTAACTGTGTAGGTCCCGGGCTGAAGGTGGATCACACGGAAGTATCCCGCGTTGTCTGCCTTTGCGGTCTGCTCCGCATTGGTTGCATTTTCGTGAACCGTGATGGTCGCGCCGCTCACGATGGCGCCTGAGGCGTCGACCACGGTACCGCCCACAGCCCCATCTACGGCCGTTTGGGCGAGGGCGACGTTGCCCATCGCACCGCCAAGTAGCGTCACCAGAATAAGAGAACGGAACCGGTAGGTTCGAAGCATAGGCTCTCCTCAAAGGCATCTTGGGTCGTTCTTTTAACTGCTGGATCAGATATGCGGTGCGGCCGGCGTCGCGGTAGGCACACCTCGGCTTGCATCAACCTCAGTATAGTTACGGGCCATTGAAAGAAATATGGCAGAAATTTCTTACATCAATGTAAATTTCGATCGACAGAAAAGCTGAGT
>DATJNV010000181.1:0-54285 GCA_035507705.1 Acidobacteriaceae bacterium | reverse complement strand
CCGCCGGATCGTCTCCGGGCCGCTGATGTGCCGCAGTCCCAGCTCCTCCAGCTTGAGGGAGTTCACGCGCAGGCGCTGATACATATTAGAAACATCCCGGTCGCCCTGCGGGGACCAGAAACGCTCGGCAACCGCCATGGTGCGCGGCCAAACCCGCGAGTCCACGGTTTCCGCATTCAGCTGCTCCGCCCACATGCAAATTTCGCCCCCCAGAATCAGCTTCTGCTGCTCAGGCGTGAGGGTCGTGTCGGCGGGAATCGGATCGGCAAGGTACATCTGCGCCGACGTCTTTTGGCCATCAAGGTAGTAAGGAGCGGAGAGAATTCCCTGGTAACCCTGACGCGCTCCATCGGAGAGCGACTCCACGCCACGCCAGCTCTGGATCACTATGTTCTTCGGCAACGCGGGATCGAGAATTTCGTCCCATCCAATCATCTTCTTGTGGTGCTTCTTGAGAATCTCTTCCAACTGCTGGTTAAACCAGGCCTGCAGCTCCGCCGGCTTGGTGAACCCCTTCTTCTTCATGAAGGCGGCAATCTCAGGATCGGCCAGCCACGCTTCTCCCTGCACCTCGTCTCCGCCGATATGGAAGTAAGCGTCGGGAAAAATGCTCCCCATTTCCCCGACCAGGTTGTCGATAAACTTGTAGGTACTCTTGCGCGTAGGATCTAGAACCGCCGTGGGCATGCCGTAGACCACGGGCAGCGTCGAGAGGTGCGCGTTGGGGCTCAACTCGGGGTACGCCAGGATCCAGCTCGAGCCGTGACCCGGCATATCGAATTCCGGCACAACGCGAATGCCGCGCACCCGCGCATAGGCAACGACCTCCCGCATCTGATCCTGGGTATAGAACTGCCCTTCGGAAGCAACCTCGGTGAGCCGCGGATATTTCTTGCTCTCCGCGCGGAAGCCCTGATCGTCGCTGAGATGCCAATGAAAGACATTCAGCTTGGCGGCGGCCATGCCATCCAGCGTGCGTTCGATGACAGAGACGGGTTCAAAATGCCGGCTCACATCGAGCATGAACCCGCGCCAGCGAAAGCGCGGCGCATCGTTGATGCTGACAGCAGGCAGGACGCAAGCACCCCGTTGCAGCATCGCAAGTTGCAGCAGCGTTTGCAGGCCATGCATGGCCCCCAGGTCATTGGGCGCTGTAAGGGTAGCTTGTTCGGGTGTTATCTGTAGCTGGTAGCTCTCGTCTTCATCAATGGTCTGCACTTCTTCACCCGGCGCCGCGACGTTGATCAGCAGCGAAGGATGTGCCGGAGCAGAGTGATCGATGGTCGACCGCAGGACATCTCCGCCGCAGGTACGGCCGAGCAGGATCAGAGCTCTTCTGACGGCGGTTTCGAGCCGCGGATCGTGGGTCTGCCCATAGTTGAAGGTAAAGGTGGAAGGTGCTCCACCAGCGGGAGTGATGATAAGGGCTCCCTCGCCGCGCGTCATCGAGCTGGGCAGCGGCATAAGCGCTGGTTCGCCGCTTGCCGATAACGTAGTTTGCGCGACCGCTGGACCCACGATCCCTGGACTCATCGCTAGGATGAGCGCCAGACCGCCGCCGGCTACCGTGGACAAAACCCAAGCCGAAATTTTACCTGTCAATGCTTCCCTCTCCTGCAAGTTCGTACGCCGTATTTGCCGGGCGACGCTACCATCGCCACGGAATGTACAGCCTACATGAAAGAGCACAGGACTGCCTTTTTCAACGCAGGAGATTCGCTAAAGAAAGTTAGGAAATGGTGTAGCCGATGAAATGAGTCTCTACGCTGCCATTCCGTCGAGGAACGGCAGCGTAGAGACGCTCTCAAAGATGACGCAGTATCTCCTAATTTGCCATTAGAAGATCAACTTGCCCGAGAGCTCGAGAATGCGGGCTCCGCTGAACGTACCCGGTATCTGCTGGACGCCGGTGATCGTTCCCCAGCCGCTGGGGAAGCCTAGGCATGACTGCACGGCACAGGCGCCGCTTGTCGTATTGATGGTAAGGCCGTTGCTGGAGGTCGGGGGGTTGGCTCCGCTCGGGTGGTTGAAGACGTTGTAGGCTTCGGAACGGAATTGGAACTTCATCCGCTCCCAGATGGTGAAGTCCTTGAAGATCGCCAGGTTCTCGTACTGCAGGCCGGGGCCAATGAGGCTGTTGCGGTGCACGTCGCCGTAGCCAACCGCTCCAGTCGAATAGTTGACCGCGGTCTGGTATGCCGTCTCATCGACGCACGACGCGGTGGAGTGGGACAGACCGGCGTAGGCATTCTTCAGGCTGCAATTGGCTCTCTCCGGATGGACCCAGGAGGGGCGCTGGGTGCCCTGGTCGACGCCCGCCGCCACAGTGCTGCTGGCCATCCCGACGTTGAACGGCATGCCCGACTGGATGTTCACGATGCCGCTCACATGCCATCCGCCCAGCGCTTCGCGCTTGAGCAGACTCATGCCCGTCAGCTCCGGCATAGCGTACGTGAATGAGGCCACCACGCGGTTGCGAACATCCCAGAGCGCGTTGCCGTAGTCGGCGCCAATGTTGTACTGCTGCGATGTGGTGCCGCTATCGTTCGAGTCATTGCTCAAGTCGAGATCATGCGACCAGGTGTAGCTTACCTGGCCGGAAAATCCATGGGAGAGCCGCTGCCGCATGATGGCGGTCAAAGCGTTATAGTGCGAGTACTCATCCTCCTGGAAAACCCGGATGCTGCCAAAGAGCTGGTTGGGACGCTGCGAGTTGAGTGACTTTTTGGTCGTGTTGACAGGATTGATGGGCTCGTTGGCGTAAAAGCTGCGATCCAGGTGCAGCGAGTGCGAGCCGAGATACTGCAGCTCGAAGGCCGCCCCCGGATAAAGCTCCTGTCCCACATCCGCATTCCACTGATAGCTGCGCTGCGTTTTCAGGTTGGGCTCCGGCGTATACGCCGCAACGTAGGTGCCGGGCGTGCCCGCCACGGGAGCCGCACTGCCCGCCCCCGGGGTCGGGTTGGCGAAGGTGACCGGATTGGCTCCGGTGGTGTTGTAGTTAACTGCCGCCGCGAAGGGGTAATTCGAAGTGAGCAGGGTATAGGTATTGAGCTGGTTGGCGTTGTAGTAGAAGCCCATACCGGCGCGGATCACGGTCTTGTCCGTAACACGATAGGCAAGACCGAGTCGGGGACCGACATTGTCCAACTGCGCCGAGCCAAACTTATAACCCGGCGTCGGAGTGTAGGTCGCACCGGAGGTCGCGGAGGAAGTGGGGATGAGAGCGGTTTGCGAATCGTTCAACAAGCGGCCATACCCGTTGAGGCTGTACGGCGCTGTCGGAAGATCGTAGCGGAGGCCATAGTTGATCGTCAGCTTGGGAAAGACCTGCCAGTTATCCAGGGCAAAGAACCCGTCGCGCCATTCCCCTACTGAACCCTTGATAGTGTCGATCGGCGTCGTGTCGCTGTTGATATATCCCAGCACAAAGTCGGCGGCCGAATATCCAGAGCTGACCAGGGGAGTAGTGCAGGCGCCAGAAAGACCCGGAGTACATGTGGTGGCGGCAAAATTGATGACTCCCAACGGATCATTGGTGGCTTCCCGGCCCAGCGTCAGGCGGCGGAACTCCCCGCCTACCATGATGTTGTGCCTCCCCCTGGTGTAGCTCAATTGTTCGTACAGGTCATAAGTGCGATCGTCCTGAAACCAGTTGCTGCCGGCATTGCCCACGCCCTGGAAATTCGTGATGGTCACCACGGGAACGCCGGGATTGTTGTACAGCGTGTCGCCTTTGAATCCAGGAATGCCCAGGTTGGTTCCGGCATCCTTCAGCCCGGCGGTATACCAGTAATTCAGGTTTTCCGCGATCAACTTGTTTACCCCGAAGCGTAGGTCATTGACCAGGCGGGGTGTGATGATGTGGGTGTAGCCGAAGGCGTAGTTCCGGCTGTTAGTCGGCCCGTTGGACGCATTCGCAGCAAAGTTCGACCCGTTGACGAAAGTCAGGTCTTGATAGTAGTAACGCACGAACAGCTTGACCTTTTCCCCGATGTTTTCGTCCACGCGGTCGATGGATTGCTTGATTATCAGCTCGCTCGGATAAGCGTTGTTCAGGTTGTTGGCAATGCCAGACAGATTGGGAGGCACCATGTAGGCCTCATATTTCTTGGCGATCACGGCGCTGGGCGTGGTTAACTCCGCCGCGGGAATCTGGTTGCCGGGGTAAGGCTGGCCGGTGGAAGGATCGTAAAGCTGCGGGATCCCGGCCGCGCTGAAGTCGCCGTTTTCCATCGCCGGCGTGATGGCCGACACGATGCTCGATCCCTGGCCGATCTGATTGAGTTTCTCGTAGGAGCCGAAGAAGAAGGTCTTGTTCCGGCCGTTGTATAGCTTAGGGATAACTACCGGACCTCCTACCTGGAAGCCGTATTGGTTATAGTGCAGTACTTGCTTCGGGCTGCCTGGACGGGCGGTAAACACATTGGCATTCAGAGCGGTATTTTCCACATAATCGTAGACCGCTCCGTGGAGGTTGTCGGTGCCGCTCTTGCTGACCAGGTTGATGTGAATTCCCAGATACGAGCCGTACTGCGCGGGATAATTGCCGCTCTGCATCTGGGTTTCCGAGATCATGTCCGCAGCCGGGTGATCCGGCGTGGTGGTGATCAGGTTATTCATGATAGAAACGCCATCGAGCGAGAGGCTGTTCTGGATAGCGCGCTGCCCGGCGCCTACAAAAGTCTCACCCGGAGGATTGCCCTGGTAATTAGTGTCCGCTCCGATGTAAACGTTGGAAGCCAGCGATGCGATATCGAGGGCGTTGTGCCCGCTGATGGGGAGGTCTTCGACCGCTCGCGTGCTAAAGGTCTCTCCCAGGGTCGCATCGTCGGTGGACAGCGGGGGCGTAGTGGCACTAACCGTGACAACGGTTTCCGTGGAGCCCACAGCCAGCGTAAAATCGGTGCGCACCGCCTGGTCTACGGGGACCACGACCCCGGTCTTCGTGGTCGTCTTGAAGCCCGATTTTTCCACCGTGATGTCGTAGGTCCCAGGCTGGATGAAGCTGATCGAGTAGTAGCCTTGGTCGTTGGCGACGGTCTGCGCGTGAACTTTAGTATTCTCTTCGATCGCGGTTACTTTGCTGCCGCTAATGACGCCGCCGCTCGAATCACTTACGGTGCCAACCAGCGAGGTGTTATTGGCGATCTGGGCCGAAGCTGCGGCCGCGAATGCTCCGATGAGCACACTGATACACAGATTCCTGACTCTCACGGCACTTCCTCCCAAAAGTTATTCAGTTCTTCCAGCTCCGGCTTATCCAGTCCTACGTGGGGCCAAAAATTGGGGCTGTGAAGCTTGTGAAACCACCACTAGTGCAGATTTTTTTATTTTCCCGTGGGGTTTTGTTGATTTAACTACAAACTTTCGGGCTTGTCATCCATCTTTTGCCCGGGGAGGGCAGGGTCGCCAACACGATCTAGGACAAATGTCCTAGATCGCCAGTCTGGCCGGCTGCAAGAACCCGAAGATTATCAGTTGGAATGTTTCTCTGGCGGACCCGCTGCGAACTCAGGTTTGCATGGGGGCATGACTTAGTCAAGCCGTTCAGGCTTGAAAACAGTTTAGGGCTCTAACCCGCCATTGCGGTGTGTTTGCTTCGACGATTTCCAGTTATTTTCCTTTGGATGTGTATTTCGCCAGGAAGAACTCCTGCACCAGCGCATTGGCGACTCTGCCGCCGGTGTTGATGAGGGCGCTATAAAACACCAACCCGGGTCCGCGATTGCTGGGCGGGAAATAGACGTTCGTCAGCGCTCCTGAAATCAGGTCGCCGCCGACGCTGGAAAAATTGAATTCCAGCCGCCCATTGTCCCCTCGACAGATGAAGGGGCTGGAGATGGCGTGTATGGCGCGTGACTTGCCGGTTCCCTCTCCCTGGTAGAAGTAGCGTGGATCCTGGTGCAGAAGGGAGGGCAACACAGCGCCACCAATCATAATGTTCGAGAAGCTTTGGGCGTACGTCGCGCCGAAGCGCTGCGCATAGCCCAGTGCTCCCTGCTGGTAGTCGGGAGTATCGGCAGCCTGGTTGACGCCGGCGAGGACAAAGTCGCCCGCAATACTCACCGGGTCCGTGGCGGCCTTGAAGGACAGCTCATACTTCAGCTTCGCCGTGAGCGGAACCGGATGCTTGTCGTAGCTCACAAAGAAATTAGGAACAATCCCCAAAACCCGCTGCTTCTCGAGCGCGGACACCTGCTGCCGGGCAAGCTGCTCCGTGGTGAGGGCGACCACAGTCGTCTCCACTACCGATATTTTGAGCTTGATGTCGTCCAGCTCGATCGCCTCTCCGGGTTTTGCCACCACCGGCGGAGACGCCCACTCGGCAAACCCATTTGCGCGAATCGTGACCTCGTAGGTCACCCCCGGGTCGAGATTCTGAACATCGAACCAGCCGGTCTCGTTGGAGGTGACCGTGCGTTCCGCATTTGAGACGGAACTCGTCACCGTAACAGTTGCCCCTGGCACCGCGGCATCCTGAACGTCCGTCACCGTACCCTGGATGCTCGCCCGTTGTGGAACGGGCGCGCCGATCTGCTGGGCAAGACCGGCAAACGGGAAGACACCGAGAGTGAGAGCCAAAAACAACCGGCAAATGCGCATAACTGATCTGGGTCTCGCTCAACAGATGCCGCAGTCCGGGACGAGGGCTCAACGATTCGCGATTGTTAACAAAAAAATGACGCTAGTAGTGTGAAGAGGGGAGATTTGCATTCTGAATGCCACCAAAGGTTCTACTCCAGCGGCTCTAGTCAAATTAATGAATCCCGTGGTGAAGGATGGCACCCCGCGGCCTGCGCTTTCAGCGCGGGATTCAGGTTGGGCGCTAAGCTTACGATATTGTTGAGCCCGATCGATGTGAGTCAACTACCAGACTGAACGGAGGACTGCAAGGATGGAGACGGCAAAGCTACTCTTTCCCTTTAATGAGCGTGCGGTATAGAGAAATTCGTCACGCACGTCTGAGCCGGCCCAGGCGCCGGGCGTACTCGTTTGGTTTGTAGCCGCAACTTCGGACTGCCGACAATACCCTGTCTCTTGTCGCTGGCAGTACCTTTTCCGGACTGCTGAGAGTTCGCGAGACAGTTGCAATAGATAAGGACGCGAGACGGGCGACATCTCGAATCGTGGGCGCCCGGTTGGATCTTCCCCGTGACCTTGGAGAGTTGGCTGGCATGGCTCCGTTTACGTTACCGTACGGTGTTTTTGACCCTACTGAAGTCGCACGTCCACTGTCAATCTCCTTTTAATGGGCGCAAACTCGATACGACATCCAGGCTCCGGATCGGTGTGAGCTACAATGAGCGCCGTGAAACCAACACCTTCCGAGCCCGCCGGCATCAAGGAAATCGCCAGGGCCCTGGGCATTTCGATCGGTACCGTCGACCGTGCTCTCCACGCGAGAGAAGGTGTCAGTGCGAAGACGCGCGCCAAGGTCCTCAAGATGGCGGAGAAGCTCAACTACAAACCCAATGTAGCCGCCAGAAGCCTCAAGTTGAATCGCCGAGTCAGGATTGCCGTGCATCTGCCGCAACAGATCCAGTCCTTCTTCGATCCACTGCGTGCCGGAGTACGAGCTGCGGCGGAGGCTTCGCTAGGGGCTACGGTCGATCTTGATTTCCGTACCTATCCACGTCTGGGCGAGGGAGACGTGGAATTGATGGAAGCCGACGTAGCACGACACTTCGATGGCATCATTCTCACTCCTGGCAATCCGGCAGCCATCGGCGGCTCGCTCCAGCGACTCGCTGAACAAGGAAGGGCGGTGGTTTGCGTAGCCAGCGATGCACCACGCAGCAGCCGGCTTGCCTGCATTTCGGTAGATGCGTTTGTAAGCGGTGGCATGGCCGCCGAACTGCTGGGCATGCGGCTGCCGAACGGCGGAGCGGTCGTGCCCATTACAGGGGATCTCAGCACGCTTGACCATGCGGACAAATTGCGGGGATTCGCCGCGACCCTGGCCACGGAAGCGCCGCAGTTGTCGTTGCTGCCAACCATCGAGTCGCATGAGCGTCCGAAAGATGCCTACCAGGCCACCCTCGACTTGCTGGCCCGCAAACCGCGGCCTGCCGGAATCTACATCAGCACCGCGAACAGCATCCCCGTGCTCGAGGCTTTGGAACAGAAGCGTCTCCTCGGAGTGATACAGGTCATCACCACAGATCTGTTTCCCGAGTTGATAGGGCACATCGAGTCAAGGAAGGTGCTGGCTACGATCTACCAGCGTCCGTTCACGCAAGGCAAAGTAGCCTTTGAGACGCTGCTTCGGTTTCTCATCGAGGGGATTAAGCCAGCGCCCTCGACCAAGCTCGCCCCGCACATCGTGTTACGCAGCAACCTCGGCCTGTTTCTCAACTACGTCTCCGGCCCTGATGAAAATGTTGGCGCGGGTTGAGGCCCTGGCGAGGCGACACGGCGGTCAATGGGGGATGCAGGCCACGCCGGGACAGGCCGGCCGCGGTCGGGATGACAATTCATTTGCACCATCGGATTGACAAAATCTCCAACCAATCTCGATGCTCTGCTAAGCCAACCAATGACTACTGCGGAGCGACGGTGAGATTGTCGAATTGCGCCCGGTTCCAGGCGGTTCCGAGCGCAAACATCCCGTGAGAGTGGGAGTTGTCGGTAGCCTTAGCCAACTCTTTGCCATCGAGATAAACGGAAATCTGGTTCGCCTTGAAGCCAAGTTCGGCGTGATGCCACGTGCCTGCAGGCATGCGCACGGATCCGGATGCCAAAGTGCGCGTAGGCGTTTTGTAGGCAGAGGCTAAGAGGGTCCACTTCCCGCCAGGCTCGAGGCTGAGCACATAGCCGCTCGGATAAAGGGCCTTGTGGTCCTTGAAAACATCTGCGCTATCGATGCGGCCCATCAGCGTCACCGAACCATCAGCAGTGGGCAGGATGTCCGCAGCAACGCGATAATTTGTCCATGTCACATCGCCCGCAAGTGTGAACGGATCGGGCAGCGGCGACCAGGGAATGGGTTTGACGGTGATGACCTGCTCCAGGCAGCGCCCCTTACGATGCAGGCAAGGATGTGCCTCAAATGCCCCGTCCTGATCGGAGAGAAAGAGCGGAGCGTGTCCTATATCCGTTCGCTCAAAATCATCCGCATAGGGCAACGGAAACGGGGTATTAGCGGGCGGAGTAGCTGTACCCCGGCCCTGCCCCGTCGTGGTGGTGAAGGTGTAGAGAGAATCCGGATCGAGCGTGACTGTGATCCTGCCGCCCGAAGGGCTTAGATCTGCGACGTGTTCGAAAGTGCGCTGGTTGTTGGTCTCCCACACGTGGATGGTCCCAAACGAGAGCCCACCCCGAGTCGACAGCGTGATCTTCTGCGGCTGTTTGGCATCGATCGTCTCTACCACGACGCTCCAATCTTTTCCGTTAGGCGACTTCAGGCTGACATAGCTGCCTTGCTCCGGTAAGAGTCCGGAAGCCGCGTCTAGATATTGCCAGCCGGGTTGGGCAAATTGCGTGGTGTGCGCCGTTGCCCAGATCGCGCCCTGCACATCGTAATAGCCGGACCATGGGGTATTCGCATACATCAGACCTGAATTTGGGGCCGCCAGGATGTCGTAGTAAGAGGTAATGGGACTCCATATCTCGGTCTTGGTGAAGCCGCCCTGGAGATAATTGCGGTTGTAGAGCCGGGCCAGAATGCGGCCTCCGATCGGCCAATCGCGGGAGAGGATGGGACCGCCTCCGCTGTTGGGCTGGTCTTCGCTCGACCACAATGGTTTGTTCAGGGTTCGTGCATTCGGCGGAGTCGTGTATTTTCCGTCTACCAGGGAGTAATGCACGCCTACCGCGTACACGGCCGCATTGACTTCAGGATCCTTGAGAATGGTGTCGACGATGCTCCATTGGCCCAGGCCCTCTCCGGGATATTCGTCGCAGCAAACGATCTTGGCTGGAATGCCCTGCTGAGCCAGCGTGTGATACAGCATTTTCACGTAGCCGCTGTCGAACTGCCGCTCATTCCATATGCCGGTGTAAGCAATGTCGAGGTGATGATACCTCTCGGCACCCTGCAAGAAGTCAGCCACATAGCTGGCCATGTCTTGAGAGTAGAAGTGCCCATTGCCGACCCAACCCGGCGCTCCCCATGGAAGCGAATCGAGAATGATCTGGGGGTTCCTCTTGCGTGCCTCTTCCATCAGCCACCATTCGTAGCCACGGTTGTAGTCATGATCATCCCGGGAGCGCATGGAGCTAGGCTCGGAGCCATCGGTGGAATTTACGTCGGCCCCAATTTCCACCTTGAGATGTTGCAGGGCGGCTCCGTACCCGGGCTTGAACAGATAGTCCAGAATCTGGCTGCGATACGGTTCCTGGTAATCGTACAGAAGGCGTGACGATGCACCCGCGCTGAGGGCGCCAATTCCCTCATAGGTTTTCCCTTTACCCGCGCCATCGAGCACAATGGTTGTAGCATTGGAGCAGCCTGCAAGGCCAATCAGAGAGAAGAAGAGAAAGCTTGCCAAACAACTGTGGATCGCAAACCTGGTTGGCTGATTTTTTGGCATGTGCTTTCCTCGGTAGAGTCCCTTTGAGACTTGATCCTGCATCCGCTGGTTCTCACGCGGAGATTTTCTGAGGATCCGTTTTCTACAGTTCTTTCAGCAGTCCAGTGAACGTGCCGTTATCGTACACGATAGCGGATCAGTTAAATCCCCATTTTGCCGTTTTTTCCCGCACAATCAAGTCATCAGCTTTGAACCCGGCGGAGGACCTCGGACAGAGTCACACGGTCGCGAAACTCGGTACCGGCTGCACACGACGGCCCGATCGCGACCGCTTCACCATGCCCTTCAAACCAGGCAAGAAAGCCCGACTGCCCGGCACCGGAAAGCCTTTGCAGATTCATCCACGTATAGTAGGCGCCCATATCCGCATCGAGCAGCGATCCCGCCGGATCCAGAACCGCTTGTTTTTGCATACCCGAAAGTTCCTCGTCGGCGGATTCCTCCGTTTGCCGGGGCGCGAAACGAGCCAAAATCGTGAGCGGCTGCGCCCGGCGGAGCGCCTCGCGGGCGGTCCATTGCACAAACGTCGTGCTGTAGATCTGTGTTCCTGAGCCTTCTGTAAGTACGCTGATGGCAAAACGGTTCAGGACCGGATCGCCGGTCCGGTTCATCCCTACATCGGAGGGTTCGGTCTCCGCAAGCCGGGTGCGCAAAGCTTCGACCCCAGCTTTCGATTCTGCGATTTGCTGCATTTTCTGGATCAGCCGTTTGCGCACGGGTTCGAGTGAGCCATAAGTCAGGGATGTGAAGCGGCGGTCTGCCGGCGTGGCTGCCAACCCTCCCTCAATGGACCAGTGAGCATATGGAATGGGATGAGCCTGATTGCGCACAGCCACTGTATCCAACAGAAGTTGATAATTGGCTCCGAGGTCGACCCGGGTGAAGTAAATACCGTGAGGGCGCAATTTGCGAAAGAGCGGGTAGCCGGTCTCAGTAATCTCCCGCCCAATCACTGCCATGCCCAGCCGTGGCGCCGGAGCGGCTGCTTCCGGCATCGCGCTGTTGAAGGTCTTTATGTAGTCCTCTGCTGCCCTGCTGAAGTCATCGATCTGGTGGGTCGCCCATAGATAGGCCGACAGGCGTTCGGAAAAGCGCGTTGGGTCGCCGATCCAGTCCATTTGTTCGAGATCCGGGGACAATCTCAAGCTTGCGAACGATCTCATGGCGGCCGAAAGTTGTTCAGGAGTCAGGCCTGCGAGATAGCGGAACTGCCGGTCGATTTCATCCCGCTCAGCGGGAAACTTCCAGTCGTACACGATGAGCTCACGCAGAAGCAGCGGAACGAACGCCAGCGGTAGCTGCTGGAGCAAAGCAACATTGCTGATCGCAATCTGTTTCGCTTGCGGAGGATAGTTCTGGAACCGTTCGGCTTGTATCTGCAGCGCGGCCATGAACTACAACGCCTCCGGCAAGACTTTTCCATGGGAAAGATTGGCCGAGAAGCCAAACAGAGAGCCCAGGGTGGGAACCAGGTCGGTCGACTCTACGGGGCGGTCAACCACCACATTTTCTCTCACCCCAGCGCCTCTCACGATCATCCAGGTGGTTCTGGAGTACGCATCGCCCGTACGGTGATGCTGGAAGCCATTGCCGCCGGCTGAGGTATCCGAATCGCGGCCAAAATCGGGAAGGATAAACATGGTCGTCTTTCCCGCATATTCCGGTTCGTTCTGGATCATCTGCCAGATCTCGCTACACAGCCGGTCCGAGCGCTGTATGGCATCGATATAGAGAGAGTACGTGCCCGCATGGGCAACATCGATATCGTGCAGGGTAATCCAGAGCAGGCTAGGAGCGAGTTGACGCATCAGTTGGCGGGCCACATAGACGGAGAGTTCGTCCGGACTACGAAGGCTGCGCGCGTGGGTGGCGAAATCCGCTACGGAGACCTTCAGCATCTCCGCCATCTGTTGCAGTTTCTGCTCACTGACTCCCAGGGCCGGCGCATACACCGGGCTCTCATAGTTATCTCGCAGCAGATGTTCGTAGCCAGAAGCGTCATGCGTGGCCATGGCTGCCGCCAGCAGCCGTTTGGGTAAAATCACGCCTGCGCCCGAACCCTCTCCATAGGTGCCGCGACTACTTTCGCCGATGAGCCCAAAGCCGTTGCTGGGCGCGACCACCCAGGTATCGGAAGCGGGGCGATTCAGCTCCTTGCGGAAGTACTCGAAGACCGTCGGGTTCGCCGGAGAGACCGCGGCGAAATTATTGAATGTCTCGTAAACCCCCGTCACCAGGCTCGCGGTCGCGACATAGTGACCGAGAATACCGCGATTGATCACCTGAGTAAAGAACGTGCCCTGAGGGACGAATTCGCGCAAGAGATGAGGGATATTCTCCTGGCCATCCGGCATGAACGTCTCTTCGTCCCGGGTACCTCCCCCGAACGTGACCACGACTGCCTTCTGTCCCTGGCGCATCGCCATCGCACGCAAGGGTGAGAAGGCGGAGAGCACAGTCGCGGCACTCGCCCCGGTGGCAGCGCGAAGAAATTCACGCCGGCTCCACGAGATCGCGCGCTGGATCTGTTTGCTGGATCCCAGGTCGCGGAAGCGTAGAAGTTCACTGAGCGTCTGACAATTACCGCCGTTGCGGGTACTAAAGAGATCCATGGCGTTCGACAGTTTCCGTCTGGAAACTAGTGTGCTGTCTCCATCGTTTGTTGTGCCTGGGTGATTCCAGGGGTTTCTCCTGCGTCTTCCGCTTCTGCATCTTCCTGCTTTATCTGCTTGAGCATGGCCAGGTGCTGGCCGGCTAATTGCTTCTGGTGGGTGCGGCTGTAAAGCAGAAACAGACGGTAGTGCGCGCGCCCGTAATCAGGGCGAAGAGCGAGGGTCTGATTGAACTCTCTGATGGCATCGACGTACTTCCCCTCATCCTGGTACAGAACGCCGAGCTGAAAATGTGCTTCGTAGAACTTCGGGTCTGCCGTGATGGCTTTTCTGAGCATGCCTTCAATCACAACCTTATCGGCAGCCGGTTCGCCTTCGGGACGTTCCCACAGACTCATCGCGTAGTAATAGTTTGCCGGGCCATTGTCCGGATAGAGTTGTACGAAGGCTTCGAGCCGCCTGCGTATTTCGGGTAGGTGCGCCGGCGAGATGGTGCTCACTTTTCCCAGGAACTGAAACGGTCTTGGATCCGCCGGATCCAGATCGACCGCCTTGCAGAGGGTCTCCACAGCATCGTCATACGTGCCTTCCGCGTAAAGAGTTACCCCTAAACCAACCATCAGCTTGGCCGACTGCGGGTACTTCTGTACGCCGTAGCGGAAGAGGGTAAGCGCTTTATCGAGAAAGCCTTCATAGTTCTTGTGCTGCAGCAGGAAAGAGCCCAGGTTAAAGATGTTTCCTTCACTTGGATCCAGCTGGGCGGCCCGATAATACTCGCTCGCCGCTTCCCTGTAGTCCCCCGACTTTTCGCTTACCTCGGCCAGCAGGCTGTCAAGTTCCGCAGTCTCGTGCCGGGCGACCATCTGGTGCAGCTCTGCAGCGGCTTTCGCGCTCTCTCCTGAGTTTAAATACGCTAAAGACAAGTCGTAGCCAGTGTCATAGTCCTGCGGATTGAGTTGCTGTGCTTTCTCCAGAGTGCGGATGCCTTCCGGAAGGCGATTCTGCTGAAGGTAAAACTCGCCCAGCTGCTTCTGCGCGGCAAAGTCGTTGGGGCTTCTTAGAGCTGCTTCGACCAAACTTCGCTCTGCTTGCTGAACGCCGGGCCCTGGTGCCACGGGGGAGGGAGATGGATGTCCTCCATCTCCGGGATTGGACTGGAGGGCGAGTGCAGTCACGGCGGAGAGGCAACAGACCCCAAAAACACAAGACGAATATGAGCCCTTCCGCCACATCGGGATGAGTATAACGCCTGGGGCCTACCACCAGCTTGCCCGGGAAACGCCCGGGACAACCATGATGGGGTTGTCCCGTGGCGGTGCGATCACCAGTAATACTTCAAGGCGAACTGGATTTGGCGCTGGTTGCCAATATTGTTGCCGGTGCCGCGGGTGGTGGTTGACTGGCCGAAGTTCACCGTATCGGTGAAGTTTGTGTTTGTCGGCAAGTTAAAGCTGGGAGTATTGGTAAAGTTGAAAGACTCGGCCCGGAACTGCAATCGTGTCGTCTCGGTAACTCTGAATTCCTTAAAGATCGAAAAATCCAGATCACGGTAGCCAGGACCGTTCACCTGGGTGTTCGATCCGCCCAGGGGAGCAAGATTGCTGTTGCCGATCGTGGTCGCCACCGGCGGCTCTGTAAACGCAGCGGGGTTGTAGTAATGCGCCGGTCCACCGGAACGATACTTGCTCACACCTGGAATCACGTCGGCATAGCAGGTACCGGTCGTGGCGGTGGTGGTGATTTGACAAGGAATGTACTGCGGCGGCCCGCTGTTGAGAGTCAGTATTCCATTGACGATCCAGCCTCCCAGCAACAACTGACCCGGCCCGTGAAGATCGCCCAGAAACACTTTACCGTTTCCAATCGGGAGTTCGTACGTACTGCTGGCCACGAAAGAGCGGTTGATGTTGAAGGAAGCCAGACCACGGTCATATGAGATTCCCGTGATCTGTGGGGCGCGGTACCCACCCACACCACCGTTGCTCAGCAAGTCTCCGGAATCAGAAAGTGTACGCGCCCAGGTGAAGCCTGCCAGCATATAGAAGCCATGGCTGAAGCGGCGCTCGTACTTGGTTTGCAGAGAGTTATAGCTGCTGGAACCAGCAGTGATGTCGTAGGAGGAGTTATTGGCAAAATCAGGATAGGCAAGGTAGGGAGTTATAGGCGTTCCGGGTGGCAGGATCTGTGATGGATTGTTGGTCCCGGCAAAGGCCTCCATGTGGCGGCCGACGGAACCGACATAGCCCGCCTGGATCGAATCCTGCGGCGTCAGCGCATATTGCAGCGTCAGGTTGAATCCCTGAGTGTAAGGCGTCTGGTAGTGGAACTGGACCCCGCGGAATTGCAGTCCATTCCCGCTCACGCTGATAGGGGTCAGGCTGATTCCACTCAATCCGTTTTCCAGCGTGCCATAGGAACCGTCAGGAAAGATCGTAGGCGTTACACTGCCCACTCCGCCATTCGAGGAGTCCTGAAAGGACAAGACATATTCGAACGGGTAATTGTAACCAAGGCTGGGGTCGCCGCCGCGGTTCTCAAAGGCTCCGTAGAAGATCCCATATCCCACGCGCCCAACGAGTTTCGGAGTTATCTGGTACGAGGCTCCGAATCTTGGTCCGAAATTGGTTCTCTGCGATATTCCGAGACCGGTGCCATATTGATTCGTATAAACCAACTGGATTCCGTCCTTTGCCAGGTTTTCCGTGAAGCTGGGGGAGAGCGCAATGCTCTTGTTCTTGGAAGTCATGATGAATTGGGCGGTTGACCCGGGAATGCCAGGGATAAAGTTTGCCTGGGCGCCATTGGTATCCCCCACCTGCCCGAAGTATTCCCAACGCAGTCCGAGATTCAATGTCAGGCGCGGAGTTACCTTCCAGTCGTCCTGAGCGTATACACCCCAGTAGTTCCGGTTGCTGTGCAGGTAGCCGTAGTTCGAAGCCTGCACCTGGTCTGATCCGCCGGAGTAGTTGACTCCGCTGGGAACGGTCGCTGCAATGGGCGTGAGCAGGAATTGGGCGGTGCCGACCATTTTGTCTGTCTGATTCGGAATCGACGTATATCTGCCATCAAAGTCAAATGCGCCCTTCGATTCCGGAGGAGCCAGCCAAGGGAAGTAGAGGTACTGGAACTCAATGCCACCTTTGAAGGTGTGTGATTTATAAACCTTGGTCAGGTTCTCGGTAAGCTGGGTGGTATCGCTGTAGCGATCTCCCGGGAGCCACTCGGAGCCGCCCAAATTGTGGATTTGGTTGAAACTCATATAGGGAAGTCCACCATTGCCGGCAAACTGGGGGACTCCACCGATGCCATATTGAGCGGGGATTCCCAGCGTATTTGCCGTCGAGGGAGTGCGTGTGGTGTGCTCCTGCCCATAGCCGAAGCGAACTTCGTTAATAAGGGTCGGGTTGAAGACGTGCGTATAGCTGACAGCCACACCATACACGTCCCACTTCTGCGTGCCGTCGCCGTATGCGCCGCCATCGGCGACCCCCGTGAATGGAGGAGGCACCTGTTGCGTGCTGTTGATGTAGCTATATCGGCCGAACATCTGGTTATGCTCATTGAAGTGCTGATCGATGCGCACGTCGAATGTATTTTGGCTGGTGGTATTCAGCGTAGTGACCTGATAGTTGTTTTCGACGCCGGGAAGGTTTTGCGCCGGAAAGAGGTGGAGGATTTTAATGGCATTCGCATCCAAACGGGCCGCGGGCAGTTGGTTGTTAGGGAAAGCCTCCCGGACGTATCCGCTGGTGGCTGCCGTGATGCCGGTGAACGGATCGACTTGACCGGCGGTTACCGGGCGCGTCGTGGCTGGATCAAAAATCTGCCCGTTGCTGAAGGAGCGCCCCAGCGCGTCGGTTCGGGTAAAATTTCCGGTCGCGTTCAACAGGTCGGCGAAGTTAGTGAAGCCGCTGCTGGCCTCAGGTGTGGTAGGAACCCAGATGCCACTTTGCAGCACTCCCGCATGGATCTGCGTCCCCTCCCAGTCTGCGAACCAGAATGTTTTGTCCCTGATGATTCGCCCACCGGCCACCGCGCCGAATTGGTTTTGCCGCAATTCGGGTTTTCGTTGCGTGGCTGGATCAGAAAAATAGGCATTGGCATCCAACGCGTCGTTACGGAAGAACTCCCATACTGTACCGTGAAAACCGTTGGTGCCGGACTTGATGGTGGCGTTTACGATGGCGCCGCCTGCGCGTCCGAATTCCGCGCTAAAGTTGTTGGTTTGGATATTGAATTCCTGAATGGCATCGACCGGAGGCTTGACTACGTCGGCCTCACCGCTTAAAAAGTCGACGTCGTTGCTGTTGTTGTCGATGCCGTCAAGAAGGTAGTCGTTCTGTGCGGGCCGAGTGCCGTTAGCGGCAAACTGATTCCCTGCCCGGGCGCCTTGCTGTGGCTGCGTCACTCCGGGAGTAAGCGTGGCCAGCATCGTCCAGTCGCGGCCATTGAGCGGCATGTTCTCGACCGTTTGTGAGCCGATCACCTGCCCCACGGTCGCGCTCTGCGTTTGCAGCAGAGCGGCCTCCGCGGTTACCTGCACGGTCTGGCTGGTGGCTCCGGGTTGCAATACAAAATCCACCACAGCCTGCTGCTGGATATTCAGGCCAAAGGCGGCATTCTCTGCCCTCTGAAAGCCGGCATGTTCGACGCTGATTCGGTAAGTACCGATCTTGAGGGGGGTCACGATATAGGTTCCATCCCCTCGAGTCGTGGTCGTAAACTGCTCTGACGTACCCTGGTTGGTGACGGTGACTCTCGCGTCGGGAACGACCGCACCCGTCTGATCTTTTACCGTTCCCAAAATCGTGCCGGTATCCACCTGGGCGATTCCCGCGGAAACGCCGAAGCTCAATAGAAAGATGGTCAACCATACCGGGGCCCAACGTTTACTCGCTGACTGATACATAAATGAGCCGCCTCCTAAGAAATGTCTGGATAAATGCCGGGTACGATACTCGCAACGGTTAACAGGAGCAGAGCCTTAAGGCCAGCAACTATATGAACGACATTTCGCGTCTGTCAAGAACTTTATCGGTAACGTCACCGGAGGGCCTTTTGACGCCGTCGAGGACGGCCGCTCACGGCCGGAACGGGGCCAGAACATAGCCTTATGTGCAAGGTACGGCTTTTTAGCCCTTACCCGGGAAGCCACAAATTCGATGGGCATCAGCGGTTGCGGAAAACTCTAATACTGGGAGGACGCAGGTTCCGGCAGAGGTCATTCAGGTTGACAGGAAGCTGATAATCGGGTACGTTAACGTTTCGGTTTCGCTGCCCTCTGACTTCGAAGCTGTGTACCCGGTACGCTGTGAATTCACTGACTCTGTAGCACCGCCGGAGTGGTATGAGCGACACGATAGCTTCCCCGTCAGTACGTGCCTGGCAGGAGGAGGTGGAGATACCAACCCATCCCGCGCAACCGCCGGACCGGAACCCCATGTTCCTGGAAAAGCGTGTGTATCAAGGCAGCAGCGGCAAGGTGTATCCCAATCCGTTTACCGATCGCGTTTCAGACGAGAAACGCGATCAGAAATACCAGGCGATCTTTCTCGAAAACGAATACCTGCATGTCATGATCCTGCCCGAGATCGGCGGCCGCATTCACGTCGGGCGGGACAAAACCAACAACTACGATTTTTTTTATCGCCAGAATGTGATCAAACCTGCGCTGGTGGGCCTGCTCGGACCCTGGATATCCGGCGGAGTTGAGTTCAATTGGCCCCAGCATCACCGCCCTTCGACCTTTATGCCGGTCCATTGGGAGATAGAGGCATCCCCTGATGGGAGCAAGACTGTATGGTTGAGCGAACACGAACCCATGCATCGCATGAAGGGCATGGTGGGGATCTGTTTGCATCCCGCCAAGGCGTTGATCGAGGCCAAGGTTCGTCTCTACAATCGCACCCCATTTACCCAGACCTTTCTGTGGTGGGCCAACGTCGGCATTCGTGTCCATGATCAATACCAGGCGTTCTTTCCGCCGGACGTCGCCTTCGTCGCGGATCATGCAAAGCGGGCCATGTCCGCTTTTCCAGTAGCGCATGGCTTTTACTACGGAGTGGACTATAGGCGGGGAGTCGATATTTCCTGGTACAAAAACATCCCCGTGCCGACCTCATACATGGTTACGGAGTCGCAATACGACTTCTTTGGAGGTTACGACTTCAGCGCGCGCGCGGGCATGGTTCACGTTGCCGATCGATTCATCGCCCCCGGCAAGAAGCTGTGGACCTGGGGAAACGGCGATTTCGGATATGCCTGGGATCGCGAGCTGACAGACGAAGACGGCCCCTATATCGAACTGATGGCTGGGGTTTACACAGACAACCAGCCTGATTTCTCCTGGCTTCTGCCTTATGAAACCAGGGCATTCAGCCAATACTGGTATCCAATCCAGCAGATTGGTCCGGCGAAGAACGCAAATCAACAAATTGCGATCAATCTTGAACGGGAAGACAGCACGGTTCGGATTGGCGCCTGCGTCACTGAGACATTTAAGAACGCGCGCCTGGTTCTCTCCTCTCCTGACCACGTCCTGCTAGATACCACCACCGATCTTCTGCCTGGCGGCCCATTCATTACCAGCATCTACGTGGCGGGTACGATTGCCGCTATGACTCTTCGTGTCCTCTCGGCTGAAGGAAGCGAACTCATTGCCTGGACAGCGCAAAACGCCGCAACATCAGAACGCATTCCGGATCCGGCTAAAGAACCTTTGCCGCCAGATGAGATTCAGACCGTGGAGGAGCTTTATCTGATCGGACTTCACCTGGAGCAGTACCGCCATGCGACGAGAAGTCCTGAGCCCTATTGGGAAGAAGCTTTGCGCAGGGATTCGCTGGAGAGCCGCTGCAATACCGCGATGGGTAAAATGCTGCTGCGGCGTGGCCTGTTCTCGAGAGCGGAAGAACACCTATCCATGGCAATCCAACGCCTGACCTCGCGCAACCCCAATCCGGAAACGGGAGAAGCTCAATATTATCTCGCCCTCTCGTTGCAGCTACAGGACCGGGACGATGAAGCATACGCGGCATTCTATAAAGCAACCTGGAATTACGAATGGAGGTCAGCCGCCTTTTATCGGCTTGCGTGTCTCGATTCTCGCCGGGAGCGATTGGCCCAAGCTCTTGAACATCTCGGCCAGTCGCTCGCCACAAACCAGGACCATCTGCACGCTCGTGGCTTGCAGTCGGCTATTCTGCGCAGGCTAAATCGCCTCGACGAGGCTCGGTCCATCGCCTCTGGCACGTTGATGAAAGACCCGCTGGATTTCCTGTCACGCTTCGAGCTTCTGCTTGTGGAGAACCCCTCTCCCGAGAGTGCTGCGCGGCATCTCACCCACGCCACGCACGGAGATCGGCAAATACACCTGGACTTGGCCCTGGACTACGCCCTTGCGGGCTTGTTTGCGGAAGCGCGTGCGCTGATGGAAGTTGTGGTTTCCAGTCCACGTTCCGCCACGTACCCAATGGTGTACTACTTGTTGGCTCAATTGGCCGCGCAAAGCGGCCGCTCAGACCAGGCAGTTGAATATCGAACATTGGCTGCGGCAGCGTCCCCGGATTATTGCTTTCCGGCAAGGCTCGAGGAAATGAGAATCCTGGAAGGCGCACTGAGTCAAAAATCGCTCGATGCCAAGGCCTTGTACTACCTCGGCAATCTCTACTACGACAAGAAGCGCTACGAGGATGCTATCTGCCTTTGGGAGAAGAGTGTTGCCATCGAAGATGGCTTTTCCATTCCATGGCGCAACCTCGGCATCGCCTATTTCAATATTCGTCGCAACGCCGGACAGGCTCTCCATGCCTACGAGCAAGCTCTGCTCAAGAACCCTCACGACGCGCGCCTGGTCTACGAATTGGATCAGTTACGCAAGCGAACCGGAGGTTCACCTGCCGAGCGCCTGGCTTTTTTGGAGCAACAATCCGACTGCGTCGCTCAGAGAGATGATTTAACCGTTGAGCGGATCACGCTCTACAACCAGACCGGAGAGCCGGGAAAGGCGCTGGAGCTTCTTCTTGGACGCCGTTTTCATCCCTGGGAGGGGGGTGAAGGGCTGGTTTCCGGGCAGTTTGTCTGGGCACATCGACTGCTTGGCATCGCGTGCCTGAATGATGGAGAGTTCGCACAAGCCCTGGACCATTTCAATGCAGCAAGAACCTATCCGCACAACCTTGGTGAAGGCAAGCATCTACTGACTCAGGAATTCGATCTCGACTACCTTTCCGGAGTAGCCTTGCGGGAAATGGGACAAGAGGAAATGGCTCGCAATGCATTCCTTTCTGCGGCGGACAGCGAACCTGCGTCTCCGTGGATGTGCTACTACAAGCTTTTGGCGTTGCGCACCCTGGGAAGGACAGATGCGGCAGCCGCGCTTCTGCAGGAGATGCGTGATCGACTGGACGCAGACCGCACACGCGAGGCAAGCATCGATTACTTCGCAACCTCTCTCCCCAATTTTCTGGTCTTCGAAGATGATCTCGCTTTCCGAAAAGAGATTGATTGCATTTTCACCGAGGCCCTCATAGATCTCGGCGAGGGGAACGAAGTCGAGGCAGCCCGGAAACTTCAAAAAGTGGTGGAAAAAGACCCGAACCACCTGGCTGCGCAAACCATGTTTGCGCAGGCCGGCCGCAGCGGCAACAATGTCATCGAGTCCACATCATGGATGGCAAAGTAGGCCGATCATGAACACCGCCCCAGCGGCCAGCGGACCTCAGGCTCCCCCGACAATCGAGCCAGTGAACAGCCTTTATGTTTGGGTTGTGGCCTCGATTGCCGCGCTCGGTGGATTCTTGTTTGGTTACGATTGGGTGGTCATCGGTGGCGCCAAGCCCTTTTATGAAAAGTACTTCGCCCTGACACAACCGGCGCAGCAGGGATGGGCCATGAGTTGCGCGCTCGTCGGATGCCTGTTGGGCGCGCTGGCCTCGGGCGCTCTGAGCGAGAAGTTCGGGCGGAAGAAGCCTCTGCTGCTCTCTGCCGTTATCTTCTGCCTTTCCTCCGCAGGGACAGCAATGGCGGAACACTTTCAGGCATTTGTGTTCTGGCGCGTTCTGGGAGGCTTTGCAATCGGCCTGGCTTCGAGTCTGTCCCCCGTATATATCGCCGAACTCGCTCCCGCCCGTCTTCGCGGAAAGCTTGTGTCGATGAACCAGTTCACGATCGTTTGCGGCATCCTGCTGGCGCAAATCGTAAATTGGCTCATCGCCAGGCCGATCTCACCGACGGCGACAGCCAATGAAATTCTGCACTCGTGGAATGGCCAGGTTGGCTGGCGCTGGATGTTTAGCGTCACGGCCATTCCCTCCCTGCTATTCCTGATTGCCATGTTCTTTGTTCCGGAAAGTCCCCGTTGGCTTGCCAGGCATGGCGCCCCTGATAAGGCAAAAGCGGTGCTCGCCAGCATAGGCGGCAGGTCTTACAGCGAAGGCATTTACTCAGAAATCCAATCTTCGATCGAAGCCGGACACGCAGAAACCAGCCTGAGCACACTTCTTCAGCCAAAAATCAGGCGAATACTCTGGCTTGGAATTTTCCTGGCCGTCCTTCAGCAATGGTGCGGTATCAACGTCATTTTCAATTACGCGGAAGAAGTCTTTTCTGCCGCCGGCTTCCCTATCTCCGACATCCTCTTCAACATCGTGGTCACGGGCGCGGTCAACGTGCTGTTTACAATCGTGGCATTGCGGACCGTCGACCGCTATGGCAGAAGAGTTTTGATGCTGCTTGGCTCGGCCGGGCTTGCAATCATCTATTCCTTGCTCGGTCTGCTGTACTTCCTGCACGGCCATGGCGTGGCGATGTTATTCCTGGTGGTTGCGGCCATTGCCTGTTATGCGATGTCGCTCGCGCCGGTGACCTGGGTAGTAATCGCAGAAATCTTCCCCAGCAGAGTCCGCGGGGCCGCAGTCTCGGTTGCCGTGACTGCTCTATGGAGCGCCTGCTTTGTACTCACCTATACTTTTCCATTTTTGAACCGGGCTCTAGGCGCCTCGGGAACGTTCTGGATATACGCCGCCATCTGCGGTCTGGGCTTCCTCTACCTGGCCATGCGCCTGCCCGAAACAAAGGGAAAATCACTGGAAGCGATCGAGCAATCGTGGAACTGATCGACGCAAGTCTTACAACAACTACGGATAATTCGCCACCTTGGGCGTAACGCGAGGATGAATTGAGGTCGCCTCACCAACGTCGTTGATCACGTGGCTGCTCTCGCCGTGATCGCCAAGAGCCACCGTGATCATGTGGTGGAACCTGACATCCGAGGTCTTCGGCACTTCGATGGCGCGAGTCAAATTGACTCCCGGTTGCAAAAACACACTGTAAATCCCGAGACCCCACGCCTCGTGGCTGGTCACACGATCGGATACTTTGTAGGAAGCCCAGCCATCCGTTCCAGGACTGCTTCTGTAGCTGACCTGATCTGGTGGATCGTACGGAATCTCAGACTGATAGAAATAAGTGCGGCCATGATTTCCGTTCCAGAGCACCTGGAACTGCTGATGATGCTCTACGAAAAGGCCGTAAGCGGTGACGTTATCTCCGTTGACAACCAGTCCATTGGCGCTGGTGTTTTTGAGCCAGCCCACACCAGAGCCGTGGTCGGCGCGCCAGATCCATGTGTGATCGATGATAGTGTCGCTGCTGTTGATTTCAAGATTAACTGCCGTGCGTCCAACTCCAGCTCCGCCAACCCGGAAGAAGATATCGTGCAGCGAAATAGGGTTCTTCGTATGCCGGGCCTTGCTTCCCTCGGGCCCGACTTCCAGCAGGATTGGTGACTCTTTCGGCCCGGCATCAAACAACAGACCGGCGATGATGACGCCGTCCACATCTGCGGTCGTCATGGCCTTAGTACCATTGATCGGCTGAAGGGTCGCGAATCCCAGCCCCAACACCACCGTGTTGGGCCGGAGGATGCGGATCGGCTGGGTCAACTTGTAGATCCCGGGCGTAAAGAGCAGGTTTTCCCCTTTGGCCAGATGTGCGTTGATCGTGGCGGCACTGTCAATATCCGGCCGGGCGATATAGAAACGGCTGATGGGAATCGATCTGCCCGGCGTGGTACCGCTATGCCAAGTGATGCCCACACTCCGGGTACGCAGTGATGGGATGCAAATGCTGAAGTTTCCGGCCGCATCCACCTGCAGGAAGGGCTTTTCGCGAACGATCGGAGTTTCATCGACCTTGGTATACGGCGGAATAGGCCACTCACCCGTCGGGGGCCTTGGAACACCAACAAAAACCATGTTCCAGTTGGCGCCGGTCCAACTACCCCATTCGGTGTTTCTGGAAATCCATTGCTGTTGCGGGCCCGCGCCGACGTTCCCGTCGATGAGGTCGTCGGACATCCACCCGCCGCTCGCCCACCCGCCGTGTTGATGCAGCACAATGTCGCCGAGGATGTGCATGCGGCGAAACGGCGCGGCTTGCGATACCGCCCATTGCATCGTACCTCCGGTGGGCTTAACGGAGAATCCTTCGGCTGCCCTCCAGAAAGTGGTAGTGGCGTTATTGTTCGGCAATGCTGCGTCGGAGTGGGCGTTCCCAACGATACGCACGTCATCCGGAGAAGGTCCCAGGCCCAGCACCTGGGTGTAGTACCCGATCGGAATATCAACTTTATAGTCGCCGGGCACAAACATGAACACATTGCGTTCCGGCCCAAACTCGTTGTGTTGCTGGGTGGTATAGACCGCATCGATCTCGCGCTGCACTGTCGCTACCGGCATCGACGGCCTGAAGATCAGAACATTCGGACCGAAGTCAGGTGTCGAGTGGCTTCCGGCCATTGCGGGGAACGCCGTGCAGACCAGCAACGCAGCTGTGTATAGGCGATATTTCATGGCAGATCTCGGGGAAATGCGCAACTCCTCAAAGAAGGCGGGGGATGCCTTGTCGGCCATTGTAGTTGCTCGCCGGCAACGTGTCCGGGGGGTACCTGGTGACAATCCGGGCTGATCTTGTCAAACACAATTATCCCTGATCGCTCATAAGAAAACCAGAATTAAGTACTGCTGCTGTTTCATTTATAATGGATAGAGGCAACTGATTTCCTGCCTTCTCGCCGACCAGCTCACCCGCATCCCGGCTTCGGTTGCTATATCTTTTCTGTCTCTTCTACATCTAATAGTTAGAAGGGAAAAGTGTCATGATGTCCAGGTTGAAGGTGCTGGTTATGCTTTCCCTGGGGAGTCTGTGTGCGCCGGCGTTCGGCGCAAATCCAGCCCGTCCAGGGACTCTGAACTATATCGAGGGTTCCGCTTTCCTCGAAGGTAAGCCGATCAGCGAGAAAGCTGTCGGAACCGCAGATCTGACGCCCGGTCAGGTACTTTCAACCGGGAACGGCAAAGCGGAGATACTACTCACGCCCGGTGTGTACATGCGGCTTGGTTCCAATAGCAGCGTCAAGATGATCTCGCCCGATCTGACGTTCACCCAGTTGGGACTGGAACACGGCCGGGCAATGGTCGAAGTGGATGAAATTCATCCGCAAAATGATTTGCAGGTCGTCGACGGCGGCGTATCGACCCAATTGCTGAAGACCGGCCTCTATGAATTCAATGCCAACGACGATGTGGCAAAGGTTTTCAAAGGGAAGGCCGCTGTAAACGAGGGTGAAAAGAAGTGGACGGTGATCAAGGCACATCATGAACTGGCGCTGAATAATCCTGAGTCTCTGAAGCCGGTGTCTTTTGATACGCGTACCTCGCAGAATGAGCTTTACAACTGGAGCAGCCTGCGCTCGCAATATCTTGCCGAATCGAATCAGCAACTCTCCGCCGAGTATGGCGGGTATGGATTCGGTCCAGGCTGGTATTGGGACCCGTTCTTTCTTGACTACACCTTTATGGGTCCGTACCCGTTCTATAGCCCGTTCGGCTGGGGATTCTACCCATTCGGATACGGATACTTTGGCGGCGGTTTTTACGGCAGGCCCGGTTTTTATGGCCGCGGCTACGCAGGAAGAGGTTTCCACGGCGGTGGCTTCCACGGCGGCGGTGGCTTCCACGGCGGCGGTGGCTTTCATGGTGGTGGTGGTTTCCACGGCGGCGGAGGAGGACACCGTTGAAAAGTGCGAACTTTAAAGTCCGAAAAGGAGAACAGGCGCAACGTGCAAACGCTGTGCCTGCTCTGTTTCGTACCTCGCTCCAGGGCTCACTCAGCACGAAGGGCAATCATCGGATCTACCCGCGTTGCCTTCCGGGCTGGGAGATAACATGCCGCTAACCCAACGGCCGCAAGGATCACAGCCACGCCGCCAAAGGTGACCGGATCGTAGGGCGAGACACCAAAGATCTGGGTGCTCATCGTGCGGGTAAGCCCGAGCGCAAGAGCCAGGCCCAGCATCAAACCAAGTGCCGTAATCCGCGCTCCCTTACCCAGGACCAGCCATACGACGTCCGTCCGGCGGGCGCCGAGAGCCATACGCACGCCGATTTCGCGCGTACGCTCCTGGGCCATATAGGAGATGACTCCGAACGTCCCGATGCAGGAGAGCGCCAGAGCAAGCGCTGCAAACGTGCTCAGCAGGATCATGGTGAGCCGCCGGGCAGCCAGCGACCTGGCGATCACTTCGTTCATCGTCTCTTCGCCGTAGATCACCGAATGCGGATCAAATGCTGTAACCGCCTGACGCAGCGGACCAATCACCGACGCGGCGTCCCCATGCGTGCGCACCACCACCGCTACTCCATTGGCTGCCAGCCGCATAAGATTCGTAGGAAGCTGCATGAAGGGGTAATAGAACTGCGCCTCGATGGCTGTCGCAGAGTCATTGCCCGGCCCCCACTGGCGGATGTGGCCCACCACCCCGACAATCTCCGCCTCCAGGTCAAACCCGACAATGTGTATGCGTTTCCCGATCGGGTCCTGATCGGGAAAGTAGGTCCGGGCAAACACATCATCGATATCGACCACCACGGGAAAGGTCTCTCTATCTTGCGGGCTGACAAACCGGCCCCGTTCGAGAGTCATGCCCATGGCTTTTTGAAATCCCGCCTCTACCAGGTAGAACATGGCTTGGGGCATGTCGTTGTTGCTGGCCGGTTGCGGTCTGCCTACGATCCAGAAAGGGATTTCCGAATCGTGGATCATGGGCCGCGATCCAAGCGTGACTGAGACCGCTTCTACTCCGGAAATTGCGCGCATGCTGGCGTCAAACTGGCGCAGGCGCGCTCGCGTCTCAGCCTCGGTGGTTCGGGCATTGGATGGAAACGAGACAGAGAAGGTGATGGCGTGATCCGGCTGATATCCCGGATCCACGCGCCAAAGCGCCGCGAGAGAGCGCAACATGAGCCCCGCACCGGCCAGCAGCACAACAGTCAAGGCGATTTGGGCAGCAACAAAAATCTCCTGCAGCCGGTGCCGGGAACCGCCTCCGGCCGCACTGCGGCGCAGCACTTGTTGCAAATCGACATTGGAGGATTTCAAAGCCGGAATCAACCCGAACCCGATTCCGCTCAGCAGAGACAGCGCCAACGTAAACACCATCACCCGCAGGTCCACGGTCACACTCGCCGAGCGCGGCAATGCCTCCGGCAGCAACCGAAGCACAGTCCTGGTTCCTGACAGAGCCAGCAGAATGCCCAGACCGCCTCCGGCGAGCGCGATGATCGTGCTTTCGGTAAGGAGTTGGCGGACAATCCGCCGGCGGCCCGCGCCAATGGCGGCGCGCAGTGCGAATTCTCCGGAACGGCGCATCGAACGCGCCAGCAAAAGGCCGGAGACGTTACAGCAGGAAATCAATAACAGAAAAGCAACCGCGGCCAGCAAAAGCATCAAAATCGGCTGAACGTTCCCGACCATGTCGTCCTTCATCGAGAGGACGGCAATGCCGGTGCCTTTGTCGGCCTCGGGATAAGCGATCGCAAGCTGTCTGGCGATGGAGTCCATCTCGGATTGAGCCTGGGCGAGAGTCACGCCTGGCTCGAGCCTTCCGATGGCGTGAGAACTAACATCGACTCGCCGGTCATGAAAAGAGGGATCGTCCCAGCGTCCTATTGGCACGAAGACGTCGCGGTTCACACCATAGAAGCTGAATCCCGGCGGCATGACGCCGACAATCGTATAGTCGACGCCGTCCAGCTGAATTACCTTCCCCAGCACATCGGCGGCGGCCCCAAAATGCCGGCGCCGGAAGCCATCGCTCACCAGAGCAACCGGCGCGGCGCCGATGTGATCGTCGCTGCGCACCAGGTCCCTGCCAAGCATCGGGTGCACGCCCAGTGTCCGGAAGAAAGCGGCGGAGACCATCAATCCATTCACGCGCTCTGCGCGGCCTGTCTCCGTCAGGTTGTAATCTTCATGACGATAAATGGCGATGGAAGAGAAACTTCGATTCAACCGTTCCCAATCTAGGAAATTCAAGTAGCTGATTGGCGCCTTCGCCATGGTCGGGTCCGCAGAATAGAGAGCAGCTAATTGAGCGGACTGCGGGTACGGCAGTGGATTAAGAAGCACGCCATTGACGACAGAAAACACCACGGTGTTCGCACAGATGCCGAGTGCAAGTGTGCAGATCACAATCGATGTGAAGCCCGGAGACCGAGCGATCATCCGCAGCGCAAAGCGAAGGTCCTGCAGCAAAACCGTCACGCCGTCACTCCGGTCAGACGAGATACCCAACTACCTGAATATATGCATGCGTGGAGAGAACAGCGATATCCACTTCAGGCGGAAAAAGCGCCGGCGGCACGACCATTCCGTCGTCCCGATCGACGATCCCAATCTTGGGAAGTCCTTCATTGGATAGGATGAAATGTCCTGCGCCAGCGGGTCTCATCAAAAAAATGGATCATCTGATGAATCGTGACGGCCGCTTGCCGACTCAACGGAATGTCCTCGTTGCCGGACTCGGGAGTCACAATCGACCAATAGACAGACAGCGGACGGCCCAGGATGTCCTGCCGTGGCACGAAACCCCAATAGTGGCTATCCATGCTATTCGTACGGTTGTCGCCCATCACGAAATAACTGTTTTGAGGCACGACCAGGTCCTCACCTTGCTTGTAGGCGCCTGGCTGTTGCGACCATTTCGTCGAAACTCCCGGTTCCTTGGCAGGATCGACCGACGAAAAATCGTCGACATGGGCTCATAGTTGGCAGGGGTTGGTTTGGCGGTCTCGGCCTCGTCCTGGGCGACCCCGTTGAGATAAACGATGCCATTGCGCAAATGAATGCGATCGCCAGGTACAGCGATGACGCGTTTTACCAGATAAGGGAAGGAGGAATCGAGGCGCAAAAAAAGCTGCCTTCCAGACTTTATCAATCTGGAAGGCGAACGGATCGTTCCATGGTTTTATGGCTTGCTATGTAGTGAATCGACGCGGATCGACGTTACAGCTCACGCCCCAATTGAACAGAATTTCACGTTAATCGAATACGTCAGTGCTGCGCTCCCTTCTGCTGCATTCCCGGATACCAGGACCGCACAGCCAGAATGCGCGATTTGACACCTGGAGCGCTGTAGTAACCCACCGTGCAATTGAGGCGGAAGAAGTACGCGTCTCCGGCCTTGGCCGGATGCTTGCCCTCGATCCCGTCCATACCCCCGCCCGCCACCATGTCACCATGGCCGGTCAGCACCAAATAGATCTCTTCCTCGCGTTCATGATGATGAGGAAAGTTCGTGCCTCCCGGAGCGATCTCCATGAGAAAGAGGCTGGTCAGCACATGCCCGGCGGCGATACGGTCGCGCTTGCTCTCGCTGTCACCCATCAACAGCCGGTACATCGCCGATAGCGGATGCCCCTTGACCGGCTGCGTGCGTACATCCTCGATATTCGCATGGAGCGGGTGCGGAGGCAGCGTTTCCCTTTCGAAGCCCCGAGTGCGAAAGCCCATGATCACCACAGTCAACGGCGAGCCGGACAGATTCCTCAGGGTATGCGTGATCGTGGCGGGCACATAAAGATAGTCCTCCTTTTTCAGCGGGACGACTTCCCCTCCATAGTTCACCGATGCATTGCCATCGAGCACCACGTACACCTGATCCTCCGCCGGGTATTGCACCGCAGCGCAATCGCCTTTGGGATCAACCACTGCTTCGCCGTAACGCGCCACGCCAACCACGACAGAAGTCTGCGCGTCTCCTTCGCCAAACAAGGGCTTGTAGTGACAACTCTGTGTGCTGATGTCCGACTTCCTCTCAGCCACAGTAGCCGTGTCGCGATGCAGGAAGGTTGGATCGATCGTGCGCTCCTCGCTCTGCAGGCGCGATCCAGAGAACAGGCAAGCGGAGAACACAATCAACACCGCAGTCTTCCGTTGGGTTGGATTCATGAGACAGTTACCTTTTCTTTTATTTCCGGCATGTATGAGCCTTCTTTACCGCCACCGAGGACACCCCGGGGGCACGCAGGCCTGCGAATACTTTCCACAAGTTCCTGCACATGCTTCCATCCTCCGCAATTTAGCCAGAAACTTACGTCGCCGTATTCCCGGGCGATGGCAGTGTACAGGAACCCGCTGTCGGATGGGGGTGTAGTCTGGCAGCACGCGCTTTGAGGACTGCGGCATGAAGAAGCTTTTGCGGAGAGGGCTTTTGGGAATGGGATTCTGTCTGGGTGCGATGATGCTGCCGTCCGGCGCAGGAGCATCGGGTTCTTCTGCTGAAACGATGCTCTGCCCCGGCTTGAGCCAGCCGGTCGAAATCATCAAGGATCACTGGGGCATTTCTCACATCTACGCCAAAAGCGAAGCGGACCTCTTTTTCGCCCAGGGCTACAACGTGGCCCGGGACCGCTTGTTCCAGCTCGAAATGTGGAGGAGACAGGCGACGGGCACCGTTGCCGAGATCCTGGGAGAGAAGGAGCTTGCGCGCGACATCGGCAACCGCCTGTTTATGTTCCGCGGCAACCTCGAGGAGGAGATGAACTGGTACCACCCGCGCGGAGCGGCGATCATCCAGGCGTTCACTGACGGCGTCAACGCCTACATCCACGAGACAGAAGAGAACCCGGCCCTGCTGACGCCGGAATTCAAAATGCTGGGCATCAAACCGGGCAGGTGGACGCCGGCGGTGGTTATCTCCCGTTTTAATGGCCTGCTGGGAAATGTCGATCAGGAGCTCACCTTGGCTCTGGCCATTCGCGCGATCGGCGTGAATCGGGTGAAGGACGTGATGTATTTCCAGCCTGCTGATCCCAAGCTGGAAATGGACCCGGCCATCGATGCGTCCCTGCTCAGCAAAGAAATCCTTTCCGTCTATCATGCCTTTCGTACTCCCCTCCGCTTCACGCCGGATGAGTTGTTGCCGGAATACCGCAGCACCGTCGTGGCGGAGCGTCTGGATCTGGAAATTTCCTCCTTCGACGACATACGACAAGGCATCGGCAGCAATAACTGGGTGGTGAGCGGGAAGCTCACGGCCAGCGGATATCCGATGATGATGAACGACCCCCACCGTGATTTGAGCGCTCCGTCACTGCGCTATTGGGTCCACCTGGTGGCGCCCGGATGGAATGTGATCGGCGGCGGCGAGCCGGCGCTGCCGGGAGTTTCGATCGGCCACAACGAAGCGGGTGCGTGGGGGCTGACCATCTTCGGCACCGACAGCGAAGATCTCTATGTGTACGACACCAACCCGGCAAATCCTTTGGAGTACAAATACGCGGGCGCATGGGAAACCATGAAGGTGATCCGGGATTCGATTCCGGTGAAAGGCGAAGCGCCGCGTGCGGTAGAGCTGAAATATACTCGCCACGGCCCGGTGGTCTTCGAAGACAAGGTCCATCACAAGGCGTATGCCGTGCGCGCCGCGTGGCGGGAGATGGGCGGCGCGCCTTACCTGGCGAGCCTGCGCATGGACCAGTCCCACAACTGGCAGGAGTTTGTGGAGGCCTGCAGTTACAGCCGTATTCCGGCCGAGAACATGGTCTGGGCAGATCGCGACGGCAACATTGGTTACCAGGCTGTAGGCATCGCCCCCAGGCGCCCAAATTGGAGTGGCCTCGTGCCCGTACCCGGAGATGGCCGCTATGAATGGAACGGCTTTCTGCCCATCAAAGAGTTGCCGCACGTCCTCAACCCTGAGAAGGGTTTCTACAACACGTCTAACGACTACCAGATTCCGCGTGGCTGGCCGCATCGCGATGCTCTGCATTACGTGTGGGCCGACCCCTATCGCGGGCAGAGTGTGGCCGAATTTCTCGGATCGGGAAGGAAATTTGCGGTTGCCGATATGGTCCAACTGCAAAACAGCGATCTCTCCATCCCGGCGCGCAGCCTCGTTCCCCTGTTGCGTGGCATCGAGATACCAGATGTCCAAACCCGACAGGCCGCTTCACGTTTACTGCATTGGAACCACGTGCTGGACAAGGATTCCGTCGAGGCCGGAATTTACGAAATGTGGCAGCGGCGGCTGATCGCTAATGTCCGGGCGGTAGTGATCCCAAAAGCTGTGCAGGATATTTTTGCCACCACGGTTCCTCCCATGTCCAGGATCGTGAGTCTGATGTACGCTCCTGACGGGCGTTTTGGATCGGATCCGATTACGGGTCGGAATGCCATTCTGGTGAAGAGCCTGGAGGAAGGGGTAGCTGAGTTATCGAAGCGCTTCGGGCCGGAAATGGAGAATTGGAAGCTGGGCGCCTACCATTACGCGCGCATTTACAGCCCAATGACCAATGCGTTGCGTCCCGACCTCAAGGAGAAGTTCGACGTTGGGCACGCCCCGCGCGGTGGCGATGGATACACGATAACAGCAACGAACGGCCCTGGCGATAACCAGGTCACCGGCGGCTCCTTCAAGATCGTTGCCGACACCGAAGACTGGGATAATTCTGTCGGATTGAACAGTCCGGGGCAATCGGGGGATATCGATAGCGCACACTATCGAGATCTGTATGCGCTCTGGGCCCGCGGAGAATACTTCCCCATTTTCTATTCCCGCGCAAAAGTGGAATCCGTAGCGGAGAAGGTTTTGGTGCTAACTCCACAACCACCCAATTGAGCCTCAGGCATACGGCGCCTGAGGCTTCGTCAACCCGCACGCTTTTTCCCAGCTTCGCAGCGAACCCGCTGTGGCATCCAAAAGAAAACCAGTCACGATTGATAGATCTCATTTTTTGGAGCATGCGAATGCGAACCATCACACTTGAAGAACATTTTGCGAGCCCGGGGTTTCTCAATGGTCCCGGGAAAGAACTAAAGGAAAGAGCCTTGAAATTGGGCGACCGCGCTGCTCGCCTCTTCGAACAACTTTCGGATGTCGGCGATAAGCGAATCGCCGACATGGACTCGGCGGGTATCGATATGCAAGTGCTGTCAATCACTTCTCCCGGGTTGGAACAGCTGGACGCCCCTGCGGCGATTCCCCTGGCACGGGAAGTGAACGAGTATCTGGCGAATGCCATCGCAAAAAATCCAAAGCGCTTTGCCGGATTCGCAGCCTTGCCAACAGCAGCCCCGGAAAAGGCGGCTGACGAGCTCGAACGCATGCTGACAGACCATGGATTTAAAGGAGCGGTCATCAATGGCCACCATAGGGGGCGCTACCTTGACGATAAGTTCTTCTGGCCAATATTAGAGCGTGCCGAACGTCTGCATGCTCCCATTTATCTCCATCCCACTCCGCCCCCGCAGGCTGTGATTGATGCGTCCTACGGCGGCTTCTCCCCTATCGTGACTGAAATGCTGGCCGGTCCTGGCTGGGGTTGGCACATCGAGACTGCGGTGCACGTGATTCGCATGATTCTGGGTGGAGTTTTCGATCGTTTTCCGAAGCTGCAGATCGTCATCGGGCATATGGGCGAGGGTCTTCCGTTCATGCTGCAAAGGCTCGACGTCATGTCCGGGGCCATAACGAAGATTGATCGCAGCATCAGCACCTATCTTCGAGAAAATGTTCATTACACCTTTAGCGGTTTCAATTTCACGCCCACGTTTCTCAATCTTCTGCTCGAAGCGGGGGTGGATCGGATCATGTTCTCGGCTGACCACCCATATGGCTCCATGGAACGCGCCCGCGCGTTTCTCGACCAATTGCCGGTAAGCAGCGCAGACAAAGAGCGGATTGCCCACGGGAATGCGGAACGCCTGTTTGGGCTATAAGCTTTGAGTTCCTGCAAGCCAAAGCAATGCAGTCCGGACCAAAAGGGAGGCTTGGTTTGACGAGCAAAACTGCGGTACCAAATACAGCCGCAATGTTTTTGCGTTTCTCTCGCAACAAGCTGCTGGAGCAGTATTGGCCACGCCTGCGTGAATGTGTTGCATCGCTTACGGATGAGCAGGTGTGGTGGCGGCCGAATGATGCGAGTAACAGCATCGGGAACCTGGCGCTTCATCTGGATGGTAACGTGAGGCAGTGGTTGGTCGTGCCATTCCAGCGCCTGGAAGATACCAGGGACCGGCCCGCTGAATTCAGCCAAAGAGCGATGGTTGCCGGCGCTGCGCTGCTAGCGCAGTTAGGCACAACCATGAGCGAGGCGGAGAAGGTGCTTTCCCGGCTAACGGAAGAAGACTTGCTGGCGCGATTCGAGATTCAGGGATATCAGGTGAGCGGTCTGGACGCTGTGTACCAGGTGGTAGAGCATTTCGGTCTCCATTATGGGCAAATCGCGTATGTCACCGAAATGCTGCGGGACCAAGACCTCGGATTCTATCGCCATCTGAGTAAAACGGGCAGGATACCGGCGGATGGAGATGATTCTGATCGTCAGGTGTGATACCGAGTTGGCTGTAGCACAAAATCGTCAGATTGTACCCGGGACTTACGTCCTGGGCTTCTCTCAGCCGTCTGCTTCGACAGGCTCTGCGGGACTTTTCTCAGTGGGCGTGGCTTTATGCGGAAAAAGTAAGAACGCAGAGATTGATCTTCGAGAGAGCGTTAGCGAAGTGGAGGGATCTGCAGTTTCTCCATGTCCTGGCGAACGGTATTCGGTTACTGACTATCTCTTCGCGACACCCCGCTAATATTCCCTGGCTTTTGCAATCTTCAGCGCTGTGAAGAATAAGATTATGCCTAATCCGGCCGAGAAGGCTATCACGTTCCACGGCATTGTGTGGGCAATCAACGGTGAGTCTTCGCCCATGCCTCGAAAGATATTCGCGAAGGCGGGGAACGGGATATGCGTGGAAACCCACCAATAAACTCCGGAGCCAATCATCGTGCCCCATACGCGCCATTGGTCGTCCAGCAAGGTCGCCAGCAACACCGATAGGCAATAGATCGCCGAAGCACAGCCGGCCAGGGTAACCGCGTATCTGAACATGTCAGCCGGGGTTACGATTCCTCTCAGTGTTGGAGACAGGAACCAGAAGGCACAGCAGTACATCCCGAGCACGCCGGCGCCTTCCAGCCAACCAATACCAGCCCGGACGCCCAGCAAACGGAGCCTGCTCACAGGCAGGGAAAGCGTAAAAAGCGTAGAGCCATGGGTTCCTTTCGAAACCGCGAGCGTTGGTTGCGTGGCAATCCCCGCTCCCGCAAGCATCGAGCAAGCCATCACCACGAGGATGGGGTTTGAGAACCGGACGATCCCGTGAACGCCTGGTGGTGTGGTTGCGGCCCCGTGCTGGAAAGTCAAAATGAGGCACATGAAGAAAAGAGTGAACAACAACCGGAACCGGGTCTCCAGCCATGCCTTGTGCCAAAGCATATCAATTGCTCCTAACGTGTTCGAGGAAGATCTCTTTGAGCGTGACCGGGAAGCGCTCGACTTCACTTCCCGGCAAGGATTGCGCCTGATCGACGATGGCGTCAGCGTTGTGGCTGGCCAGGATGGAGACAACGCGCCCCTCCTGACGAACCGATTCCACCCCCTCCACCCAATGCGAAGGCAGCTGCACGGAATTTGCAAATACCACCTGTAGCCGCTGATACCGGGTTTTCATATCGTCCAGAGAGCCGGCTACGACCATCCTGCCCTGATCGATAATTCCGATATGGTCGGCGATGAGCTCGACCTCGGCAAGCTGGTGAGAGGAAAAGAAGATGGTGGTTCCTGAGGAGGCGGCAATTGTAACCAGCTCACGCAGCACGTCCTCGATTGCCGCCGGATCGAGGCCATCGGTCGGCTCGTCCAGGATCAGCAACTCAGCTCCGCGTGAGATCGCCAGCAGCAGCATCAACTTCGATCGCATGCCCTTGGAAAGGTCAGGAATTTTGCGCTGCAGCGGGAGCTCGAACAGTTGCAGGTACCGCCGCTCCAGGTCGTCGCGCCATTTCGGGAAAAAGGGACGCGTGAAGCGAATGAGCTGTTCCACCGTCATGTAGGGATAGAGTTCCTTGTCCTCGGTGACAAAGCCAATTCGCCGGCGGATCTCAACGGACCGGTCGGCATCGACGACGGGCGTTCCAAATACCTGGGCGGTGCCGCTGTTGGATCGTAACAAGCCCATCAAAGTTTTGATGGTCGTGGTTTTGCCGGCACCGTTCCGCCCGAGAAAACCGTAGATGCTTCCAACCGGCACGTGTAGATCCAAGCCGCGCAACGCCGGCCGGCTCGCGAAAGACTTACAGAGCTGATTTGTTTCGATGACAAAATCGGTCATGTCTTCCTCTCCGCTACTGCGCCCGCTCGCCGCTGCTCACGGGCCTGAGCCAACTCATTTTCAAATACCCTGCGAAGCTCTTCCTCTGTCAATCCCAGTGACATGAGCCTCCCGACGGTCGACTGGAGCACGCCCTGCGCCTTGCGTATCAGGCGGCTCCGTTCGGCTGCAGCCTCCCTGATGAAGGCTCCAGAGCCGTGTTTTATTTCCACGACGCCTTCATGTTCCAGCTCGCGGTATGCGCGCACCACGGTGTTAGGGTTCATCACCAGGTCCTCAGCAAGCTTGCGGATGGTTGGCAGTTGATCGCCCTCGCGAAGCGCGCCTGTTTCCACTGCATGCTTTATCTGCTCCATGAGTTGGAGGTAGAGCGGGATACCGGAGGATTGATTGAGTCGAAAGATCACCAATGTGTACTAGTCTGATGATACACTAGACACATGGGCCACCCTCTGTCAAGGGTTGTCTTCCATTTGCAAAATGCTGCGCTCTCAACCTCCTGCACGATCGGGACGCGCAGAATGCCGCCCGAAATCGTTCATCGTAGAATGATCCGAAAGAGGAAGCTGATGGACTTAGGCCTGGATGATGCCGGACTTCGTGCGGAGTGGTTTGCGATTGCCTGGTCGCGAGAAGTTTCGCCTGGTCGCCTGGTCTCCCGCAGGTTGCTGGGCCTGGACCTCGTGCTTTGGCGCTCAGCCGAGGGCGTTCATTGCTGGCGCGACCTGTGCGTCCATCGCGGCGCCAAACTTTCATTGGGCAAGATATGCGGGGAGCGACTGGTCTGTCCCTACCACGCATGGGAATACAACCCTCATGGCCAATGCGTGCACATGCCCGCCCATCCCAATCAACCATCGCCGCTGAAGGCACGAGCGCAAACCTATCAGACAAGAGAACGCTATGGCATGGTGTGGGCCTGTCTTGGAGAACCGATCGGAGACATACCGCCGTTTCCCTATGGCGAGGAAGGCGCTTTCCGGTTGATTCCGTCGGGGCCGTATTCCTTCCACGCTAAAGGCCCACGCGTGGTGGAGAACTTCCTCGACGTGGCGCACTTCGGTTTTGTCCACGCCGGTCTGCTGGGCGACGCGCAGCACGCGGAAATTGAAGACTACGAAGCGGCCATGGGACCGCATGGCCCGGAAGCACGCGAGATTCGCATCTGGCAACCGGATCCCGATGGCCGAGGCAAGGGCGCCACCGTCACGTATGACTATTGGGTCAGCGCACCCCTCACGGTGGGCCTGGTGAAGGTGCATCAAGGACAGCACTTCGCCATCCTCATGCAGGTGGCCCCCGTAGATGCTGAAACCTGCGAAGCGCGACTAGTGATGGCCCTGGACTACGCCCACGATGTGCCCGACGAGGTCTTCGTGGAATTCCAGAACCGGGTGACCGCACAGGATAAAACTGTGGTGGAATCGCAGCGGCCGGAACTTCTGCCCCTTGACCTGCAATCGGAGTTGCACCTCCGCTCCGACCGCATGGCGATCGCCTATCGCAAATGGCTGCGCGAGATTGGCTTCTCTTATGGGACAGCCTGAGTGGTTTACATCGGGAGACGTCGACGGCTTCTTCGGACTGTTCTTCAACGGCTTTCCTGACCTGCTGCTCATCGTGGGCCTTGCGCCCGTCTGCGGATTCCCCCTCAGCTTTGTCGCCAGCCGCATCCTTCCCGGGGTTGCCGTCTCTATCCTGGTGGGAAACCTGTTCTATGCATGGCAAGCACGCCGGCTGGCACAGCGGGAGGGCCGTTGCGATGTAACGGCAATTCCATTCGGGATCAATACGCCAACCATCTTCGCGTATGTGTTCCTGATCATTGCTCCGGTCTACCAACGGACACACGATGCGAACCTGGCATGGCATGCGGGGATTTTCGCCAGCCTGATCAGCGGCGTGGTGCAGACCGCGGGAGCCTTCTGTACCCAGTGGCTGCGCGACCATACGCCGCGCGCTGCACTGCTGTCTCCTTTGGCAGGACTCGCCCTGGCGTATCTGTGCCTGGGTTTTGTCTTCGGCGTGTTCCAGCAGGCGGAGATCGCTTTGCTGCCGATGCTGATCCTGTTCACCCTGTATGGCTCGCAGTTAAAACTTCCCTATCGTTTGCCGCCGAGTCTGCTCGCCATCGGCATCGGAGCAATCCTGGTAGCGGTGCTACGCCAGCTGCACCTCTATACCGTTCCCGTGCCGGCCGTGCCGGACTTGAGGTTCTACTTGCCGCGTGCGGTGAATATTTTTGCGCTGCTTCACCAGCGGGGGTACTTGCCTTACCTGGCCATCATCGTGCCGCTCGCCGCATTGGACACGCTCGCCTCGTTGATGATTCTGGAGAGCGTTAAGGTCGCAGGCGACGACTATGCGACCCGCCCCTCGCTATTGATGAACGGTCTCGGCACGCTCGCCGCGGCTTGTCTCGGAAGCCCTTTTCCGACCACGCTCTACCTGGGTCACGCGGCGCACAAAGCCAACGGCGCTCGCTCAGGCTACTCGGTGCTAAATGGCGTGGTCACGCTGGTGCTGTGCACCACCGGAGTCCTGCCAGTCGTACTGCGCTTTGTGCCTCTAGAAGTGGCTGCGCCAGTGGTCATATGGTTCGGTCTGATCACCGTGGGACAGGCCGTCACCGAAGTCGATCCCGGTCAGGCCATTGCGGTGATTGTCGGGATGATTCCATCGCTCGCTCAGTGGGCCACCAGCATTGCCGACACGGTGGCACGCAAAGCCGGCAGTAGTCTTATCAACATCGCGCCACACATGGGCAGTGACTTGGCGTTGGGAGGACTGCTCGCCTTAGGGCAGGGGTCGCTGCTTACCTCCATGCTCTGGTCGGCAGCGCTGGCATTGATCGTCCAGCGCCGTTTCGGAACCGCGGCCGCTTGGTTGGCCGCCGCTGCGGGACTTTCCGCAATTGGCATTATTCACGCCTATCGCCTCTCATCCAATGGGGTCGAAAGCGTGGTTGGATGGTGGGTCGCGCCACAATTCAGCCTCGCCTACGCAGGAGGGGCAATGTTCCTGCTGGGATGCGCGTGGTACTCGCGGCGAAAAAGCGCGGAGTCTGTTGAGGTCCTCGCTGCGAGCGGGGGACGGTGATCCGTAGGAGTCGCTCTCTTCGAGTTTGCGATATCAGGAAACAGCAGGTCCCTCCGCTTCGCTACCACGGCTCGCCGGGACAGGCGGGACAGGTCGCTTAGGCCGGAATGGCAATTCATTTGCCAAAGTTAAGAGCCGCCCCTGTCCAGGGCGGCCCTTCACAGCTGGCGACTACTGAATCGTTAAGGTAAACGTTCCCGTACCCGTGATGTTGGAGTTGCTGCTATCGGCGGCAGTAATGGTCACGGTATAGGTTCCAGCTGGAGTTCCACCACCTGTGCCTCCGCCGCAGCCAAGCCCGGCCCCCACGCTCAGGAAGATCAGCATGCCCAGAGCCACCGGCCATCGTTTTCGTCGGATGCCTGGTACCAGGAGCAAGAGGATGCACCCTGCAGCCGTTCCCCCAGCTGCCGCAATCCGGGCAGCCGACTTGCGCAGATTGCCTCCGATGCCTTTCTGGAAGCTGCCCGACGCAGCGACGGTAGTGATGGTGATGGTGGTGGTTCCAGTACCACCGGAGGACAAGGCAACATTAGCAGTCTGGGCGCCGGAACTGCCAAATCCGTAGGTAGCGTCGAACGAGCCCGAGGCCGAAACAACGGCTGTGCCCGCATATCCGCCGGTAGAAGTGAGCGTGATGGTTGAAGTCCCGCTGTTCCCGGGCGAGGGAGACGAGATCGTCATGTTCGTAGCCGTCACGGTGATGCCTGGGTTGCTTACCGTTACATTCGTTGTACCGGAAGAGCCCGTGTTGAAGCTGTCTCCACCATAGGTAGCAGTGATGGTATCGGTTCCGGGTGTGAAGCCCAACGAAGCAGTCGCCGACGCGACGTTCAAAGTGGCAGTCGCGGTGTTGCCTGATCCCAATGTTACCTGGCTAACCTTGCCGATAGTCTGTCCGCCGGTGGTGAAGGTTACGGGGCCGGTAAGCGTACCCGCGGTTCCGGTTGCGGTCACCGTAGCGACGAGAGTTACGCTGCTGCCCAGCGCAAACGAGGTCGGATTCGCGGTCACCGCGGTAGTGGTCGACGAAGTTCCTGTAGCGGTAACCGTGATCGGCAGGGCGGTGGCCGTCGAACCGCGATAGGTGGAATCCCCACTATACGTAGCTGACACGGTATGCGCGCCTGCGGTTGGAAAATCGGTTTTGAAGGCAGCGGTATATGGGGACGCCGACGAGATATTTACCGGGGTCTGCGCAGTCCCATCGACGATGAAGGTGACCGTGCCGGTGGGCGTGGTGGAAGCGGTGTTCGGCGTGACCGTAGCCGTGAACGTGACTGATTCGTTGATGTTCAGGGAAGTTCCGGGGTTCGCAGTCAACGCAGTTGTAGTTCCAGTCGCGGCAATTAACGCGGCGTAGGCGGTGGCCAGGTTGTTGCCATCAAGCGAACCGAGGCCCGTTGCCAGATCGTAGCCTGTCCCCGCCGTATAGCCAATCACCGGGTTGGAGCCACTCGGGCAGTCAGGCGATCCGGTGGTGCAAGGCACCTGGTTATTGCCAGTGGTGATGTCGTGAAATGCCGAAGCATAGGTTGTCGAGTTGGCGGCTAACGAATATAGAGCTGGGTTCAGGTTTCCCTGGCCGCCTCCGGCGTTGAGCTTCTGCTCAATGATCGCCAGCAGCCCGGCGAATTGGGGCGCAGCGAAGGAGGTTCCACCGGCGCTGGTAAGGTCGTTGTTGTCGCTCTGGCCGGTATCTACAATGCGAAAGCCGTTCTGACAACTGGACACGTAGTTATTTCCGCTGCCGATGGTCTGAACCTGGGTGCAATAGAGGTAACCGTCGTGGTCAGGAGAAGCGTCGAGCGAGACGTCGGGGACGTCGCGATGTCCGTCGGCAGGAATGCCGGCCACGCCTGTCTGCCAGGAGGGCTTAGAAAATAGCGCGCTCACCCCGCCGCCCCCCGCAGAAAGGCCCCCACCCTGGGAGATCGCAAACGTGGTGTCGTTCCAGGCCATCTCGGGGATATAGGACTTCACCGAGGTGACCAGATCGTTGGAGCCGCTGGCGCCGTTCCAGTATTGGCCGGAGCCGGTTTGCGGATTTTGTGCCGTGCCGTCACCCATGAATTCGCTGCCGCCCAGATCGGTCACATACGCGCTGCTTCCCGGGTAATCTACGGCGAGGCCATTCACGGCCGAAGTCTCCGGCGGATTCTGGCTGTCATCGCAGTCCGCGGCTCCGGTATCGCCTGCCGCCAGGATAACGGTTTGTCCCTGTGTATTCGCTTGCTGCAGCTGAGATTCGATGGCGTTGATATCCGAGGTTGACCAGCTTGCTTCGCAACCGCCATAGCTCATGCTGATGATCGGAATGGTTATTCCATTGATTTGAGATTCGATGGCGTACTGCAGGGAGAGTGCGACGTCGTTCGAATTCACCAGAACGATCGAGGCTCCCGTGGCCACGCCCCCCGAGTACTCCAGGTCCAGGTCGGTTTCATCCAGATCACCTGAGGCTGCACCGGCAGTAGGAGACAAAGGCGTGGAGCCAGGAACCGTGACGACTGTTGGATTGTTAACGGAGAGGCCAGCAGCGGAACGAAAATCCGTAATGTCGGCGGGTACGATATCTGTTTGACCTACCACTGCTAGGGTTATTCCTTTCCCAGTGTCCCCAGCCTGGTAGAGCGGGTTCAAATCATAGATAACCGCAATGTCGCCGGGTGTCAGGTAGTGGTTCCCGGAAATTCCTGAAGTAAAATGCGGATTCTGACCCGAGAGGCGGGTTTTTGGAAGCTGTAGCCTCGGCTTCACTCGAAAGTCATTGAGCCCATGTACACCAATCACCGTACCGGCAAACGCAGCCGGAAGCGAGATCTGGGTCGAGTTGGCGAAATGGGTTTCGCCATTCATGCTGTAGTTGTGTATTTCCGTCTGGAAGGCTCTCTCCACAGAAGCTACCGTTCCGGAGAAGATGATGGCGTTGTTGCTGGCAGAGGTTCCCGTTATGGTGAAGCCTTCCTGCTGCAGCCAGGCGGTTACCTGTGCCAGGTCCGATGCGCTCATGCCGAACAGTTCCCCGAACTGCGCCTGTGTTAACCACTGGTGATAGCTTGTCGACGAAGGATCCTGCTGCGCACGAAGCAGGGCGGCCAAGCTGGCCTGCTGAGCGTCCGTACGCTTGAAGTTGATGGTCATGTCCTGGATCATTTTGGAATTGTCGGCCAGCCCCTGGTCATATTCGGCTTTTGCCATGGGGTGCACACTTCCAACCATCCGGGTTGTCGCGGCGTTACTAATCGGCTGTGTAATTCGATCCTGAAGCACGGCCTGGGCCTGGGATACGGACGAGAGAACACTCACAAGAAGCATGAGCAGGCAGGTTACTGAGAGGATAGCGCAGACTTTACGCAAGGCCTTTCTCCTAAGGGGTCGGAGCCCAACGGGTGGAACTCACAGGTTAAGATTCCGGAACGGCTGAATGACTGTCATCCCGTTAGACGCATCCCGAACAAAACGTCTCCGCAAAAGGCATTAGTTTTCGACGGGAACAGTGTCTCGTGCGGGCTCATCACTATGCAAGTAAAACTACAGGACTCCTGGACGCACAGACGGTTTCGGGCAGATCAAGGTTTACGCGGGAAACAAAATTTGCTGTTGCCGCAACCTTCAAACCTATCCGTTTGATCTGAACCCGCGTCTCGAAGTTAAGTTTTTCATTTTGCGCAAAAAATCCGTTAATCGGACGCCCGCTTCAGTGGCACCCAAAACGTAAAGGTGGCGCCCTGGCCAGGAGTGCTGACAACGTCGATGCCCCCGCCAAGCGCGCGGAGAATCGCCTTCGCGATGGCGAGGCCCATCCCGGTGCCGTGCAACAGGCGATGGCGGCTGCCACGGTAAAACTTGTCGAAGATGTAGGCCTGTTCCACCTCGTCAATGCCCTGCCCACGATCCGTGACGCTTACTAACAGGCGGTCAGCATCGATCGTCGCCCCGAGGTGCACCGGCGACCCGGGGGGAGAGTAACGCGCAGCGTTCTCCAGCAGGTGACGCAGCACTCGGCGGATCAATTCCCTGTCGAGAGCGACAGGAGGCATTTCGGCAGGCAAATCGACGGTAACCGGTCGCCCGCGCAAGAGAGTATGGGAATCCTCCAGGGCTGTGTCCATCACTTCTTGTAGCGGCTGAAGCTTCAGGCGAACCTCGATGCCTTCGGTATCGAGCTGTGCCATGACCACCGCCTGCCCGATGAGGCGGTCGAGGCGCGCACTCTCCTCATCGATAATGGCGAGCATTTCGCGGCGTTGGTCCTCGGCCAGGGACGGTTGTGACGAAAGGCTGGTGACTGCGGCGCGAATAGCGGTCAGCGGTGTGCGCAGTTCATGGGTCATCGAGTCGAGCAGAGCGCTGCGCAGGCGTTCGCCCTCGCGAGCTGCTTCCACGCGGCTGAAGCGGTCCAGGGCTGCGGCCCGCTCGAGTGCAATTCCGAGCAGGCTGCCTATGGCGTCATACAATCCATCCGAATAGCCGGCCTTGGTCATGGCAATCGATCCGCTGGTACGCATCCCTAACACGAGAGGAACAATGCAAACTCCATTGGTGTGGGAACGCGGAGCGTCAGCTAGTCGCGCGGCGGCGCGGAGCTCGTCCAGCGTGACCGGGGGGTGGCGCGGGTCGGAAGAATACGCAGTGTCGTTTTCTGTGAGGTACAGCGTGACAACATCAAGACCGAATATGGACGCCACAAGCCGCGGCGCGTGGCTGGCCACGTCGTGCAGATTTTCTTCCAATAAAAGTTGGTTGCTGAACTCATAGAGCCGCTCCACCTCTTTCCGCCGCGATTCACTCAATGCCGCCTGCCGGCGCTCGTTCGCGGAGATCTGGCTGATGAAAATTGCGGATAGCAGCAACGCAAACAATGCAATCCAATTTTGTGGATCGGCGATGGTAAAGCTACCAACGGGAGGAAGAAAATAGTAGTTGTATAAGACCGTGCAACCGATGGCGAGGCTTACGGAGTAGATAAGCCCCCAGCGGAAAGCCGCTACCTGGACCATCACCAGGAAAGTAAGTGCAACGGTGGTCTGGTTTACATGGAGTATCCTTCGGTAGACCAGCACTACCAGCAGGGCGGCCGCGGTCATCGCCAGAAAACGTAAGACGGGCTGCCGAGCCGAAGATGGGCGCATAACTAATGCATTTTTCCTAAAACAGTGGTCTGGCGAGACCGGCTTGTCCGGCCACTCTGCAACGGAATGGCCGCGTACGGTCCAGTCGTCCGGTCGGCCCCATTAGGAAAAATACCGTAGCGATCATAACGTAAAGGGTCTAGATGGCAGAACGAGTTCTGGTAGTTGACGACGAAGCCCAGATTACGCGCGTATTGCGGACCGCGCTTTCAGCTCAGGGATACGATGTGCGCGCGGCGAACGATCCGGAAGAAGCTTTGCGGCTCTTCGAAGAGTGGAGCCCCGACCTCATCATGACGGATTTGATGATGCCGGTGATGAGCGGCGTGGACCTTTGCCGCCGAGTCCGGGCCAAGTCTGCGACCCCCATCATCGTTTTGTCGGTGCGCGACCAGGAGCGATCCAAGGTGGAAGCCCTGGACGCAGGCGCTGACGACTACGTGACCAAGCCGTTCGGAATTCAGGAATTGCTGGCTCGGGTAAGGGCTCATCTTCGCCGTGCCCCGGAACGAACCGTCGATGCGCCCATCGAAATCGGAGATTTTGTCATTGACGGTGCCGCGCATACCGTCACTGTCAACGGCAAGAGCCTGCACCTGACGCCGACTGAATTCGACCTGCTGCTCTACATGGCGCGCAATGCAGGCAAGGCCCTCACCCATCGTGCCCTGCTCACGGCGGTATGGGGAGGGCAGTCCGCCCATCAGCCCGAGTATTTACGGGTATTCATTGGTCAGCTTCGCCGCAAACTGGAAGCGGAAGGCCCCCGACAATACATCCAGACAGAGCCCTGGGTCGGTTACCGCTTTCTACCGGAAGGGGTTCCGGAGTAACCACGGATGTCTCAGAGGCCTGAAGCCAAACAGGTTGCGCCGCGAGAAGTCCGGGCTGAAGCCCGCACGTACCCAGATCTTGATTCTCGCAGATTTGACGCCCCATCTCCTTCCTGCAAGAACCGGGGGTTCATCCCGAGCGAAGCGGAGCGGTCCCGGTGCACTTAGCAGCGTTCACCACCATCTTTATGAATTCCTTATGTGTCGCTTACGCGCTCTTTAGTGACGCAGAGTTCCACTACTGAACATGCAGGATTTATTGATGGTCGTCTATACGGTCATCTTCTTCGCGGCCGCCGTGCTCTACGTTCGCGGCTGTGAAAAGTTGAGGTGACGAAGCCATGTCAGACTCCACGCTGATCGTACTGGTGCTAACGATTGCCACTTTGATCTACCTGGTGATCACGTTGCTGTACCCGGAGAAGTTCTAGGATGACTGCCAGCGGCTGGTTGCAGTTCGTCATATTTTTCGTTGTGCTTCTGCTTCTGATGCGGCCACTGGGCCTCTATATCGCCCGCGTGCTGCAAGGGGAGAAGACCTTTCTGGATCCCGTTCTGCGGCCGGTGGAACGTCTCATTTACCGGCTGTGTGGCATCGAGACCAGCCAGGAAATGAGCTGGCAACAATACAGCGTGGCCATGCTGATCTTCAGCGTCGTCTCTCTGCTCCTGACGTACGTGATCGAGCGCGCACAGAAATTTCTTCCGTGGAATCCTCAGCACCTGGCGGGAGTTGCCCCAGCTACTGCCTTCAACACAGCCGCTTCCTTCACTACCAATACCAACTGGCAGGTTTATACGCCCGAGACCACCATGAGCTATTTCACCCAGATGGCCGGGCTGGCGTACCACAACTTTTTAAGCGCAGCCATCGGCATTGCTGTAGCAGTCGCCCTGGTCCGCGGTATCGTGCGCAAGCAATCTGCAACCATCGGTAACTTCTGGGTAGACACCACGCGCACCGTTCTTTGGATTCTGCTGCCCATTTGTATCGTCGTTGCGCCGCTGCTGATCGGGCAGGGTGTGATTCAGAACTTGAAGCCATACACGAATGCTGCCACCGTGCAGCACGCGACCCAAACGATTGCCCAGGGTCCGGTGGCGTCCCAAGAGGTCATTAAGGAGCTGGGCACGAACGGCGGCGGCTTCTTCAATGCGAACAGTGGTCATCCGTTCGAAAATCCCACGCCCTTCAGTAACTTCATCGAGATCGAATTGATTTTCCTGATTCCGGCGGCGTTGACTGTCACTCTGGGCAAAATGACGGGATCGGCCGGACACGGATGGGCCGTCTTTGCCGCAATGGCTGTGCTGTTTTTTGCGGGTTACTTGGTTTGCTACTGGGCGGAATCGCAGCCCAATCCGTTACTGCATGGCGTAGACCAGAAAACCACGCTAGTGAGCCCCGGCGGAAACATGGAAGGCAAGGAAGTCCGATTCGGCATTTCACAGTCTGCCCTCTTTGCCACCGTCACCACCGACACCAGTTGCGGTGCGGTGAACTCCTCGCATGACTCCTTTATGCCGCTGGGAGGCATGGTTCCTCTGGTCGACATCATGCTGGGCGAGGTGGTTTTCGGCGGCGTCGGCTCGGGTCTCTACGGAATGCTGGTCTTCGTCGTCCTCTCCGTCTTCATCGCAGGTTTGATGGTGGGCCGCACGCCGGAATATCTGGGTAAGAAGATCGAAAGTTACGACGTGAAGATGGCGATGTTGTACGTGCTGATCTTCCCCCTCCTGATCCTGGTGCTGTCTGCGATCGCAGTACTGTATCCGAACGCTCTCTCCGGCCTGAACAATAATGGGCCCCACGGACTTTCTGAGATTCTTTACGCCTATGTATCCACTGCTGGAAACAATGGGTCAGCGTTCGGCGGTCTTACGACCAACACCAACTGGTACAACCTGACGCTTGGGTTCAATATGCTGGCGGGGCGCTTTCTCATGATGGTGCCGATGCTGGCTTTGGCCGGAAATCTGGCGCAGAAAAAAAGCGTTCCCCCTTCTTCCGGAACATTTCCGGTGAACACCACCCTGTTCACAGTACTGCTGGTGGGCGTGATCCTGATCGTCGGCGCGCTGACGTTTTTTCCTGCGCTAAGCCTGGGACCCATTCTGGAACACCTGCTATTGCATGCAGGCAAGACATTTTAGAGAAGCGCGATGGCAGAGAAACAAAGTCTTTGGAATCCCGAAATCCTGCGCCAGGCGGCGTTCGATTCATTCAAGAAACTAGACCCGCGCCTGATGGTGAAAAACCCAGTCATGCTGGTGGTCGAGATCGGCAGCGTACTGACGACGGCGCTCCTGATCCAGGGCGCCCTGAGTCATCAGGGCAATTTCGCTTTTAACCTGCAGATCACTCTGTGGCTCTGGTTCACGGTTCTGTTTGCCAACTTTGCCGAAGCTATGGCGGAAGGCCGAGGAAAAGCCCAGGCAGACACCCTGCGTAAGGCGAAGGGTGAGACCATGGCCGTCCGGCTTAAGGGCGAATCCCGGGACGGGCCGCGCGAAGAAGTCTCGAGCTCCGCCCTGCGGGCTGGAGACCTGGTCTACGTCGAAGCTGGTCACCATATTCCTGGCGATGGTGAAGTGATCGATGGCGTCGCTTCGGTGGATGAATCGGCAATTACCGGAGAATCCGCGCCGGTGATCCGGGAGGCGGGTGGCGACCGTTCCGCCGTCACGGGCGGCACGAAAGTGCTCTCCGACTGGATCCTGATCAAAATTACTTCCAACCCCGGAGAAACCTTTCTCGACCGCATGATCGCGCTGGTTGAGGGCGCGCAACGGCAGAAGACGCCGAACGAGATTGCCCTCAGCATCCTGCTTTCCGGGCTCACGATCATCTTTCTCCTTGCCGTCGCAACACTGCAACCCATGGCGATCTATTCGCAGGCGCCACAAACGATCTTCGTCCTGGTGTCGCTGCTGGTGTGCCTGATTCCCACGACCATCGGAGGCCTGCTTTCGGCGATTGGCATCGCGGGCATGGACCGGCTCGTGCAGTACAACGTGTTGGCCATGTCTGGCCGTGCCGTAGAAGCGGCGGGCGATGTAGACACATTGCTGTTGGACAAGACGGGCACCATTACCCTGGGCAATCGCCAAGCCACCCAGTTCCTTCCGGCGCCGAACATCACTCCGGAGCGGCTGGCGGACGCCGCGCAGCTCTCGTCCATTTCCGACGAAACTCCGGAAGGCCGCTCGATCGTAGTACTGGCCAAAGAAAACTTCGGGCTTCGCGGCCGGGATATGACCGCACTGCAGGCGGAATTTGTGCCCTTCAGTGCGCAGACCCGCATGTCGGGGGTCAATTTCGCCGGCCATGTTATTCGCAAAGGATCGGTCGACGCCATCAGCCGCTTCCTGGCGGAACAGGGCTCGAGTCTGCCCCAGAAAGTGCGCGAGAGCGTGGAAGAGATTGCCGGCATGGGAGGTACGCCCCTGGTGGTTGCAGAGAACTCAACCGCGCTGGGAGTGATCTACCTCAAAGACATCGTCAAGGGCGGGTTGAAGGAGAGGTTGGCCAGGCTTCGCGCCATGGGCATCCGCAGCATCATGATCACGGGAGATAATCCCCTGACCGCCGCAGTGATCGCGCGTGAGGCTGGGGTCGACGACTTCCTCGCAGAAGCGAAACCAAAAGACAAGATGGATCTGATTCGCCGTGAGCAGGCCAAGGGCAAACTGGTAGCAATGACGGGAGACGGGACCAACGATGCCCCGGCGCTGGCCCAGGCGGATGTTGGCGTAGCCATGAACTCCGGCACCCAGGCCGCGAAAGAAGCAGGCAACATGGTCGACCTGGACTCGAACCCGACCAAGCTGATCGAGATTGTCCAGATCGGCAAACAGTTGTTGATGACCCGTGGCGCGCTGACGACGTTTTCAATCGCCAACGACGTGGCCAAGTATTTCGCCATTATTCCGGCCATGTTCGCCGGAGTCTTCCCGGTACTGAACCAGCTGAACATCATGCGCCTGAGCACGCCGCACTCGGCGATTCTTTCCGCCGTGATCTTCAATGCCTTGATCATCGTCGCCTTGATCCCACTGGCTCTGCGCGGCGTGAAATATGAACCGAAATCCGCGCAGACCCTCTTACGGCGGAATTTGCTGGTCTATGGAGTCGGAGGGGTCATTGTTCCGTTCATCGGGATCAAGTTGATCGATGTTTGCCTGACCGGGCTCGGCCTATCCTGATCGGAGTGCATATGTTGCGTAACGAATTAAAAATCGCTCTGCGTTTTACGGTATTGACCACGGTGATTCTGGGAATTCTTTACCCCTTGGCGATTACCGGGATTGGGCAGGTTGCTTTTCCCCGCCAGGCCAATGGAAATTTGATTGTCGCGAACGGGCAGATCGTCGGATCAAGGCTAATCGGGCAGAGCTTTACGGGAGATCAGTATTTTCACGGGCGGCCTTCGGCTGCTGGAAACGGCTACGATGCCGCATCTTCGGGACCTTCGAATTATGCTGCCACCAGCCAGAAACTGATTACGCGCATTCAAGGCGACGTGAGCCACTATGCGGCCGAGAACAAGACCGAACCGGTGCCGATTGATCTAGTAACTGCTTCTGCTTCCGGTCTCGATCCTGATATTTCCCCTGCCGCTGCCCTGTTTCAAGCCGTTCGTGTGGCTGGCTCGCGTCATTTGCCCTTGACCACGGTGCTGGACCTCGTGCGGAGCCATGTACAGGGGCGCCAGTTCGGCTTTCTGGGAGAAGAGCGCGTCAACGTACTGCTGCTCAACATGGATTTGGACCGATTGGCGCCGCAGCAAGCTCGGTAGAGTCAGGCCTCTCCGGACTGCGGAAAACTCGAAAATTGGGAAAGAAAAGACTGCGCAGGAGCTAAAGCCCGAACCTGTTCAGGCACCTTGGCACGACCGAAGTCGTGCCCTGATACAAAACTGGGTTGTCACGCAGTACCTGAAGGCCGTGGATGTTGCATCCCCAAACCTCCGGGCCGAAGGCCGGAACTACCCAACCTGCATATACCGGAAGGGGTCTATCTATAACCCCGATACAAAGACCGGCGCCCCATCCTTGCGCGGGCAAGGATGGGGCGGTCAACGAAAGGGACAATTCGAGTCGAGAGATGCAGTACCCGCCGTTTAGACTGCTTCGCTGTACTGCTCGGCGTACTCTGCGGATTCTTCCGTGGCCACTTCCTTGTGAGCAACCGGTTCTTTCTTGGGAGGCTGCGCAGCTTCGGAGAGGTCGACGTAACCCTGAAGGGTCGCATTGTCTTCAATCGACAGCCGGGTGGCCGTGATGTCTCCGACGAAAACCGCGGAGTGCTTGAGCTCGGCGCGCCCTGACGCCTTGACGCTGCCCTCGACGCGGCCAAAGACCACCAGATCGCCGGCCACGATGTCGGCATGGATCACGCCGTTGGCGCCGACGGTCAGGCGCTTACCCGTCAAAGTGATGTTGCCCTCTAAAACTCCGTCGAGAAAGAAGTCTTCCTCTCCCGTCACTTCCCCGCGAATGCAAATGCCTTTACCGATGACCGTCCCCGAATTGTTCATCATTGATGGTGCCCTCCGATTGCCACAACTCTATGAGTCGCTGGTGGGGGTCGCAATCACCGAAACGTCGCAGATGAATCCTTTGGTGACACGTTGCTATTCAAGCGGGAAAGTGAGAGTATTTGCCTCCCCTCGGCATCGAAGTTCGACGGCGCCAGCCATTGCTCGAAGTTTGCCTGCAGTTGGGGCCATTCCGCATCCGTTATGGAAAACCAGGCGGTGTCGCGATTCCGTCCTTTGATAATCATGTGCTGGCGGAAAATGCCCTCAAAGACGAAACCCAGCCGCAGCGCAGCCTGGCGAGAGGGGTAGTTCAAGGCGTTGCACTTCCACTCATAGCGGCGGTAACCAAGATCACGGAAGGCGTGGCGAGCCATCAGGTACATGGCTTCTGTGGCGCCGCGGCTGCGCTGTAACGACGGCGTGAAGACGATATTGCCCACCTCGAGGACCCGGTGTACGGGCTCGATGCGGAGATACGATGCCTGGCCTACGGGAAGGCCAGTGGCGTTATCCACAATGGCGAAAAACAGCGGATTGGTGGACTTTACCTTGGCCTCAAATGCTACCTCGAAGGCGGACCAACTCGGAAAAGGCCCTTCGCTCATATAGCGCCAGAGGTCTTCCTTTTCCGGACCGTGGGTAGCGTTGTAAAGGGTTTCTGCCTGCCAGCATTCAAATGGCCGCAGCGTGACCACGTTGCCACTCAGTATGATCGGCTTCGGCCACGGCGCAGGCGTCGGGTCAAGACGGTTATCAAGCTCGTTCATTCCCCGATAGTAGCAACCGCTACGGTGTCATTGGCCCGAGTAGTAGCCGGCGCGCGTTTGCACCGATAGATCCTTCTTCTTGGTAACCAGGTGGATGGAATGGTAACCGCTGGTTTGATCCTTAGGCGGAGTGTAGCCAAGCATAAACTGGGTGCGCAATTCTTCGGCGATCTGGGCGTAGATATCGTCCACCGAGTCCTTTTTCTTGGCCTCGAAGTATCGTCCGCCGGTCTCCTCGGCGATCCGCTGAAGAATTTTCTTTCCGTTCGGACGATTTTCCTGCTGCGGATAGCGTCCACCAGGGTAGCCGCCGCCCGGATACCCTCCGGGATAACCTCCCGGGTAGCGGCCGGGATACCCCCCGCCCATGCCGCCGCGGCGTCCCATGCCGGGGTTCTGCCCATAGTCATGGTCTTCATGGCCACCGATGTAGATGGTGTAGACGACCGTTTCGGCCCTTTGCGCCGACTCAATCGCTTCGTTCAGGGTTTCTTTGCTACCCCTGTCTTCGCCATCTGTAAGGACAACAATAGCTTTGCGTCCGGGGAGCTTCTTCGTGATTTCATCGCAGGCAAGAAAGATCGCGTCGTAAAGCTGCGTTCCACCGCCGCGCCGGGCGCGCCCCGAACCCTGGTCGCTGGTCTGGGTATTTTCCACCGACGATTCAGTGTCGATGAGGCTGACGGCTTTCTCCAGCTTGGCGTGATCCGAGGTCAGATCCTGCAGCAGCTCGACTTCGCGATCGAAGTGGATCACGAAGGCGCGATCGACCGGCCGGTTGATCATCTGATCGAGAAAGCTGCGGCTCGCGGCGCGCTCCCGGTCGATGTTGTCGCGCTCGCTCATGCTGGTGTCGACCAGCAGACCCACGGTCAGAGGGAGATTGGTTTCCTGGCTAAAGTAGCGGATGGTCTGGGGCTTGCCGTCCTCTTCGAGCTCAAAATCGTCCTTGGTCAGATCGCGCACAATCTTGCCCTTTTTGTCGCGGACGGTTACCGGCAATGTGACAACATTTACGTTCACCGGAATGGTAGTCACCGGTGTCGACGGGTTCTGAGCCGGCGTGGAAGCCGGAGATGCACTTGAGTTCTGCGACCGAAGTAACGGAACCAGAAGGAAGACGCAGAAGAGCAGGGGAAGAGCCGTGGAAAGCATGCCCACCTTAGACGACAAGATTACGGGTGTTGTCACCCTGCGTTGAAATAGACGAAGATTCCTCGTCAGGAGTTTGCAGCAGCCGATAGGCAACAGATGCTGCGCTTGCCGACCGGAACGGCAGGGTTGCAGACGCCCCCGGTTTCCAGGCCATTTCCGGACGATGGAGGCTCACAAAAAGATTAACTCCTAAGGTACTTAGGGTATGTAAAGGGTAAATACTGGACAATTGACCTGGCGAATAACCTCGTAAGCCACGTCATGAACCCGGCTGCCGTTAGAACCATCTGCCTCGTGGACTCTCATGACGACGAGATCAATCCCCTTCTCGGCGACAGTGGATACAATTTTCTCCGCCGGTGAGCCGGTACAGCTAATTGACTCGGCAACCAGTTGTGGATCTCTCATTGTCTCCGAGAGGGTTTTAAACTTCTCGGTTTGCTCCAGCAAGGTCATCGCGGGAGCGGCGCCGGACCCGTTTTCAACATGCAACAGGTACAATTTCCCCTTAAAACGGCGGGTAAGGGATTCGGCATAGCTCAACGCAACCCGGGAGTCGCGAGAGAAATCCGTTGGCAACAAGACTCTCTGAGAATGGGTGCCATCAAATGCGCCCGAGCGAGCCTTCACGGAAACCGTCAATACAGGACATGGCATGGTGCGCAGCAAGCTCTCGGCAACCGAGCCCAGGCGCCCCCCGGTATTGGCAGAGTTGCCCCTGGTTCCCAGGACAAGCAGGTCGACTTTTCTCTCGACGACTAAATCCACAATCGTTCCGAGGACGTCGCCCTTTCGAACTATCACCCTGCTCTCAATGCAGTTTTCTTTGAACTGCTCTGCCTGATCCTGAAGCTTGCTTTCGGCGGAATCGAGCGTGTTGCATAAATCAGACTTCTCTGTTTCAGAGAGAAGGGCGGGGTCTACGATATGCGTCAGCAGAACCTTGGATCGGAAGAGTCTTGCCAACTCTGCCCCGTAGGCCAGGGCTCCGTAGGATGCAGGAGAAAAATCGGTGGCTAGCATCATTGTGTCTAATTTGAAATCGGAGTTCCTTTTCATCTTCTGCTCCAGCCTGCGATCACCACTCTCGGATCCATCGTTAAT
>DATJNV010000180.1:0-27240 GCA_035507705.1 Acidobacteriaceae bacterium | reverse complement strand
AAAAATCGTGAAGAAGACCGCCGTAAAAGCGATGCCGCTTTCCGTAGCGACGCTCTTGGTGATCAGGTTCACGACGGCAATCATCAGCAGGGTAAGAAAGACGCAAAACAGCCCGATGGGCAGTTCCGTGCCGCCGATCCTCAGGTTGATGGGCACCTTCCAGCCGCGTTCGCCCTTGTACTTCCAGCGCAGCACCAACATGGCGAGGCTGTTGAAGGTGAAGCTCCAGATCACACCAAAGGCATAAGCCTCGCCGAGGGCGATGACATTTCCGCGGCTGGCGATGATGGTGAAAAGTTGCAACCCTACGACCAGATTGACGATGCGGTAGCTGGTGCCGAATTTGTGATGGGGCTTGCGGAACCAGTCGGTCAGTACACCATCTTCGGCGATGCGCATGAGCACGCCCGTAGAACCGATGATGGAAGTATTGATCGCACCGGAGAGGATCAGAAAACCGACCAGAACCACAAACACCCGGAAAACAATCCGCAGCACCTGCGGCCCGACCATGTACATGGCCATGCCGGCGATCAGATTGTCGCGGTACACCGGCACGCGCACTGAGTCGGGAATGAGCATCACCGCCAGGAGCGAACCCACGCCAGTAAACAGGAAGCTGTAAATCGCGATGACGATGGCCGCCCGTTTGAGGTTCTTCAGCTTAGGGTGCTCGATCTCGCGGTTTACCTGGGCCAGTGTTTCTTCGCCGCTCATGGCCAGCACGGAATGACCGAATGCCATGATGATGCCGAACAGGCCCAGCATCGACGGCAGGCTGGAGTATTTCAAGAAGCCGAGAGCATCCTGGCTGAAGTGCAAATTCGAAGGCGTCGGCCAAGGCGGTAGCTTGGCGCCGATATGGATCGCGGAAAAGATGCCCCAAGTAAGAAGAATCACCACCATTACGGTGGTGATCTTCATCACTTCGAGAGCCTTATCGCTCGATTCCTCGATGCCCTTCAGGTTTTGCCACCAGTAGTAAACAGTGACAATGGCGGCAAAGGCAGCTGAGGTGAGATTCATGGGCAACTGCGGCGCAGCATGGTTCACACTCAGCATTGCAGCCGGCAGCCAATCATGCGCGGCGGCCACGTTCATCAACTCATTCAGCAGACTGGTGATGTACTGTCCGGCAGAGACGCCGGAGATCGGCCCGGTCAGGATGTAGTCGAACATGAGCGCAGAAACGCTCAGCTTGGCGAAGGTGCCACCCAACGCTTCCTTCACTACGCGATACACGCCTCCGCGGGTGAACATCGAGCAGCTCTCCACGTAGACTGCCCGCACCGCGAAGGAAAAGAGCATCACACCAAGAATGAACCAGGGAGCAGACTTGCCTACGGCCTCTTCGGCAATGCCGCCAGCGTAGAAGGCGGAAGATCCGAGATCGTTCAGCACCACCGCGGCGGCTCGCCAAAACGAAATAAAGGTAAGCATCACCGAGGAGGCGACGACCAGTTTTACCCGGCTGGAGGAGAGGGATGGCGCTTTCGTTGTTCGATCAGAAGCCATTCGATATAGGTCAGCGTGTCAAATCCGCGATTGGAGACGGGCCGCGGTCTCTATCGAAGCCAGACCTGAGTCTAAGTTGGTTGCCGTTCAGCGTCAACGACTCACTCGCCCAGCAACAACTGGAGATCTTCGACAAAACTAATCGCGACCACGATGGCAGACCCGGCGATTCCAGCGAAGAACAAAACTTCAAGGAGCCGCATAAAAATGATGGCAATCAGCATAGGTATTGATTGTAGCGCTTTCCCGTTCTCGCAGTATGCAAGAGTTTGATTGCACAGGAGATGAAGGGAGAGGGTGGTAGACTCACGACGATGGTAAAACTGGCGCGCCAACCATGGCTGCTTGGAATTGTTTCTGCCGTCCTGCTTCTTCTGCCTTTTTCCGTTGTGGGCCCGGTGCCTTTCTGGCGTACCTTCTTTGCCTGGTTGGCGTTTGTGCCGCTGTTTTCAGGCCTGCTCGCAACGCAGAATCTGAGCCGCCCAGGGGCGCTGCTGCGTGGAACACTGGGCGCTTATCTCATGGGCGTTCTCTGGTTTACCGGGAATTGCTACTGGATTTACCAGACCATGCGATATTACGGCGGGCTCCCGCCGATGATTTCCGCGGGCATCCTGATTGCCTACAGTTTAGTGTTGGGGCTTTATTTCGCTGCCTTAGGACTTTTGATCTCGGCAACAGCAAAGGTCTTTCGCCAGCCGGGCTACGCACTCGCAGCCGCGCCTTTCTTCTGGGTGGGGCTGGAGTTGTTGTCCGCACGGCTGACGAAGGTCCCGTGGGATTTGCTGGGCTACTCGCAGGTCGATAACTTTCTTCTGACCAGCATGGCTCCCTTCACCGGGGTGTATGGCCTCACCTTCGTATTAATTGCAGGAAACTCACTGCTTGCCTGGGGAATCCTGGCGGCAGCGGAGAGACGCCGCGTGGCCGCATTGCTGATCGGAATCGTGGCGGTACTGGTGCTGCAAAACGGCGATCACTTCGCGCCTCCCGCGGCGCCGGCGTCCGCCACCGCGGTGTTGTTGCAGCAGAACCTGAACGTCAATCAGGACAATAATTGGACCACGGATCAATATCAAATCCATATGAATGAGTTCATCCGGCTGAGTACCCGCACCTGCGGGCCCTTTCTTGCCGGTATGCCTAACCTCAATGCTTATCCGGTAACCCCCGATTGCCCGGCAACACCTGTCACTCCGGGAATTATCGTGTGGCCCGAGTCGCCGGCTCCCTTTGTCGATAAAGATCCACGGCTATTGAAGGCTCTGCATACTCTGGCGGTTACGATGGACGCGCCGGTGATTGCGGGCACCACTTCTCTGGATCCTCACGGCGCCGGCGCCGATATGTATAACTCCGCTTTGTTCGTGCGTCCCGATGGCACAGTTGCGGGCCGCTATGACAAGATCCATCTCGTTCCCTGGGGCGAATACATCCCTTACAAGGAGTTCTTTTCTTTCGCCAAAAATCTCACCCAAGAAGCGGGCGACATGACTCATGGGTGGCGCAGGGTCGTTTTTGCAACCGACCACCACACATTTGGTGTCTTCATCTGCTATGAGGAGATATTTGGAGACGAGATACGCCTGTTCGTGAAAGCGGGGGCCCAGGTCCTGGTGAACATCTCCAACGACGGCTGGTATGGCGATACCTGCGCGCCCTGGCAAACACTCAATATGTCGCGCATGCGCGCGGTGGAGAATCGGCGCTGGCTGCTGCGCGACACAAATACCGGCATCACCACCATCATCGATCCCTATGGACGGCTTACGGCAAGCCTTCCCCGTCACGTGCTCGGTTCACTGGCCGGCAGGTACGGTTACAGGCACGACCTCACGTTCTACACCATGCACGGCGATGTCTTTGCCTACCTGTGTGGGATAATCACGTTAGGGATTGTCGCCGTCATGGTGTGGAGTAGCCTGCGGCGCAACTAAATCATCATGCTGAACGAACTCGAATTTTCCTACGCTCCGGTCCGTGACAAAGTGCGCGACCTTCGGGAGTATCTTTGACCGCGATCGCATCGACAGGGAACTGGCTGGCCTAGAGACCAAGCTTTCCGAGCCCACCATCTGGTCCAATCCGGCGGAATCGCAAACGCTCATGCGTGAGCGCAAGCGTCTCGAAGGCCAGCTCGCCATGGAGAACGAGTTAGTGCGCCGCTCGGAGGACATTGAAGCCTACTTCGAGTTGGCGCGCGAAGGAGAGCCGATCGAAGCCGAGCTGGAACGGGAAATCAAGTCGTTCGAAGAATTTGTCGAGCAACTGGAAACCCGCACCATGCTCTCGTCCGAGACCGATCCGCTCAATGCCATTGTGACGGTTCATCCTGGCGCCGGTGGAACAGAATCGCAGGACTGGGCGGAAATGCTGCTGCGCATGTATCTGCGTTGGGCAGAGCGTCACGGGTTCAAAACCGAAGTCAACGATTACCAGGATGGGGAGGAAGCGGGCATCAAGTCGGCTACTTTCACCGTTACCGGGGAGTTCGCATTCGGGCAGCTTGCCGGAGAGACCGGCGTTCATCGCTTAGTGCGCATATCGCCTTTCGACCAGGCCAAACGCCGGCACACTTCGTTCGCCAGCGTCTTTGTGTCTCCTGAAATCGATGACTCCATCAACATCGAAATCAAGCCGGAAGAGCTGCGCATTGATACGTACCGTTCCGGGGGTAAGGGCGGCCAGCATGTGAACACGACAGACTCCGCGGTGCGCATCACGCATCTGCCGACCAACATTGTGGTGCAGTGCCAGAACGAGCGCTCGCAGCACAAGAATCGCGAGAAGGCAATGAAGATGCTTCGTTCGAAGCTTTACGAATATGAGCTGGAGAAGAAGAAGCAGATATCGAAGAAGCTGGAAGATTCCAAGCTGGATATCAAGTTCGGTTCACAGATCCGTTCTTATGTGCTGCAGCCGTACCGCATGGCGAAAGACCTGCGCACGCGCGTGGAGGTGGGCGATGTGGATAGCGTGCTCGATGGTAACCTGGACCCGTTCATCCGCGGTTATCTGATCATGCGCCGCAACGGTGGAGAGGCTTCCGCTCCCGAGGAAGCGGTCGAGGTAGAGTAAGCATCCAATGCTGCATGAACGAACCTGAGACGATTCGCACGATCCTGGAGAAGACAAAGACGATTGCCGTCATCGGGCTGTCGGATAATCCTCAGCGGCCTGCCTTTCGTGTTTCGAAATACATGCAGCAGGAGGGCTACCGCATCATTCCCGTTCATCCGAAGGTCAGCCAGGCGCTGGGAGTCAAGGCTTACCCATCGCTCGAGGACGCATACGCAGCCGAAGGACGGATCGATCTGGTGAATGTGTTTCGCGCGTCGGAGTATGTTCCGGAGATTGTGAAGGATGTGATGCGTTTGAAGATTCCGTATCTCTGGCTGCAGGAAGGCGTGTGCCATCCCGAAGCGGTGAAATGGGCGGAAGACGATGGGATTCTGGTGGTGATGGACCGCTGCATCTACAAGGAACATGCCCGGCTGGAGCGAGTTCGCGGATAGCGGGTGGATAGGGTTCCGTGAGAGGTGCTCTCGAAGACCACTCCTCAGCGGCTAAAGCCGCTCTTTTGTTAAATTCCACGGCGGGGCAGAAGCGCCGCCCCTTCCAAAGCAAAAGCAATGTTTGCAGTCTGTGAATCCCTGCCATCCAGGCTATGGAACGGGCTATGGAACAGGCTATGGAATCACAGACGGATTCAGAGCAGGGAATTGGCGCTGGTGCCAGTAGGGATACGGTGCGTTGAGTTTGCTGGCGGCGTCCAGTTTGGCTACCTGTGCCGGGGTTAGATTCCAGCCGGCTGAGGCCAGGTTCTGGCGTAGCTGCGACTCATTGCGGGCTCCTATGATCACCGTGGATACGGTCGGCCTTTGCAATAACCAGTTCAGCGCTACCTGGGGCACAGGCTTCCCGGTTTCCCGTGACACTTCTTCCAAAGCGTCGACCACGGTATAGAGATATTCATCTTCCATTTGCGGACCCTGGGCAGCGGTTTTGTGCAGACGGCTTTCTGCAGGCAGCGGATGACCGCGGCGAATTTTGCCCGTCAGCCGGCCCCAACCGAGCGGGCTCCAGATTATGGCTCCGACGCCCTGGTCGATACCTAATGGCATGAGTTCGTGCTCATAGTCCCGTCCGATCAGGGAATAGTAAACCTGGTGGCCAACGTAACGTGCCCAGCCGTATCTGTCGGAGATGGCCAGGGACTTCATCAAATGCCAACCAGAAAAATTGGAGCAGGCGATGTAGCGTACCTTGCCGCTTCGCACCAGGGTGTTTAGTGTGTCCAGCGTTTCTTCGACCGGCGTGAGCGCGTCGAATCCGTGCAGGTGGTAGATGTCGATGTAGTCCGTTCCCAGACGCTTCAGACTGGCATCACAAGCGTGTAGGAGATGCAACCGGCCAGAGCCGAGATCGTTAGGGCCATTCCCCATGGGGAAGGTGGCTTTCGTGGAGATGAGCACCTTATCTCTGCGGCCGGCAATTGCCTGACCCAGAATTTCCTCTGACCGTCCCTGGGAGTAGACATCTGCAGTGTCGAAGAGATTCACTCCCGCCTCAAGACACAAGTCGACGAGACGCGTAGCTTCTGCGACGTCCGTCGCTCCCCATGCTCTGAAAAAGTCGCCCTCGCCACCAAACGTTGCCGCGCCGAAACAGAGCACCGGCACCTTCAGTCCTGAACGTCCAAGCTGTCTGAATTCCATGGTGCAAGCATAAACGATGAGAGCTTTGCGAACCGCGGATGGGCCGGCTACAACTGGACGCGTTCGAGCGAAGCGCGATCCCACTGCGCAAGCGTGGCGCCTGCTGCATAAGTGCTCTCCAGGAACGCCATCAGCGCGTCGTCCGGAGAGGGTTCATTGCGCAGATCTTCGTAGAGGTAAATGAATTCGCTGAGGGAATTGTTGTAACCTGCGCGGGCAGGCTCGATGGAGGACTTCTCCAAACCTTTGGGAGCGGGCGCGGTGTAGGAATAGAAGGCGGCTTCGCCAAAGCCACCGTTCCCAGGCCAAAAGCCGGCACTGATGACTTCATGCGAGTAGGCTTCGCGGGTGACCTTATCGGCGCCCTCGCGCGGCGGCGCCCGCCTGCCGGAGAAGCGGGTCACCGCGAGATCGAAACTGCCCCAGAAGAAATGAACGGGACTGACCTTGCCCAAAAAGCGGGAAGAAAACTGCTGAAACACCCGGTCCGCGTGCATCAGTACGCGCCAGAACCGGTGGGCGGCATCCGGATCGTAGGAGGCATGTTCGCGGTCTTCGGCGAAAGGAATGGGATGGGGCACTTCTACCGGTACCGGATGAATGCTGACGCTGACCCCGAGCGCGGCCAGGCTGCGTTGGTATTCGAAGTAGAAGCTGGCTACGGACTGAGCACGCAGAGGGGTGGACAAGGTCGCGCCCGTGCTCATGGCGAACTTCAATTCATGGCTGACAAAATCGAACGCGATTTCGAGAAACTCCGATTCATACGGCATAGCCGACGTGTTCAGGCCGCGGGCGCTGACGTACAAAGGAACGTTCCACCAGTGGGCTTGAAGGGGGCTAAGTGCGAGACGCGTCTTACCCACGATCTGCGTCCACATGTGGAGTGTGTCGGCGGTGTCGTGCCAATCCGTCCACTTGAGCGAAGGCCAGGCGCCGGTGGTCATCAGGATCGCGTTATTGGCAGAAGACCAGCAGGCCGAAGAGGAAGAACCAGAAGATCCCCATGGTGTGCCAATACCAAGCGGTGCAATCGACGACGACCTGGCGCAGCTCGATGCGGCGCAGAAAGACGAGAGCAATCATGGCACCTATCAGCGCGGCAACGCCAAGCAGAAGGTGCAAGCCATGGGTACCGGTGATCAGGTAGAAGAAATGACTGCTGGGATTGGAGGCGTAGAAGACGCCTTCATGGACCAGCTGCTTCCAGGCGATCCACTGGCCGGCGAGAAAGAGGCCTCCCAGGATTGCCGTCGCCGTGAGCCAGGGAGCCGCGCGGCGCATCGTGGGACGACCGAGGCCCAGCCACTCCTCCATGACGTCGATCTCGCGGAAGAAATGCCGACGGCCGATTTCCATGGTCAGGCTGCTGAGCAAAATCAGGGCGGTATTGATCCAAAGGATGGGAGGAATGGCTACGGGGCGCCAATCCATTACCCAAGTGTTACTGGCGGTGAAATGGCCGGTGCTCTGACGGGCAAAAAACGCGCTCACCAGGGCGATGAAAAACATCAGATCGCTGGCTAACCCGAAAAACAGCACCATGCGATAGCGGCCCAGCAGGTCACGAGGTCCACGCCGCCCGGGTGGCCGGTTGTCCCAGTTCTCGCCATCTCCGCCCCCGCCCGTTGGCCTGCGGGCAACCGGCGGCTTCCCGCCAAATCCAGGGTCTTTGCGCTCGGTCTCAACAGGCGTGCGGGTGAACGTTGCGGGCATGCTAGAACTCCGACACTCGAAAGATTACTCCTCTTTGGCCTCCGGCTCACGCTGCAGTTGAAAACTAGTTCGCTGCGGTGAACTCCGTATGCCAAATGAGATGCGCGGGAGACGAATACGCCCCGAACCGCCACACTAAATTGGACGAAAAACCCACACTCAAAGATACACGGCGCGGAAGAACGGCGCGTGTGCCTTAGCAATTGCGTTGGTTACGCACCATGTCGACAAATAGCTTGTGGACGCGCCGGTCGGAGGAGAGTTCGGGATGAAATGTGGCCGCCAATAATTTTCCTTGTCGCACCAGAACGGGAAAGCCGTCTCGTTCTGCCATGACTTCCACTTCGGGACCTACGCCGGCAATGCGCGGCGCCCGGATATAGACCATCTCCAGCGGGCCACCGGGCAAGCTGGTATTTCCAGTTTGAATGGTGCTGTCAATCTGGCGGCCGTAAGCATTGCGCTCTACGTTGATATTCATTGCGGCCAGGCTAGGCTGGGGCGGATGGGAAACGTTGTTGGCAAGAAGAATGCACCCGGCGCAAGTGCCAAAGGCCGGCTTTTCGGAAACGAAGCGTTGAAGGGATTCGAGGAAACCATCCCGTTCAAGGAACTTCAGGAAAGTGGTTGACTCGCCGCCCGGCAGGATCAGGCCATCCAGGCCCTCGAGTTGCGCCGGCTTGCGCACCTCCACGGCCACAGCGCCGGCCTCTTCGAGTGCCTGGGCATGTGCGGCAAAATCTCCCTGGATGGCGAGCACACCAATGCGCGGCCGTTCTTGCCCCATTCCACCTCTCCGGGGTCCCTGGCAGCTTCGCTGCTGGGGCGGCTACAAGAGTCTGCGTGAGAACTCAAGAGTCGTGAAAAGCGGCAATGCCTCAGGGCCAAAGCCCACAGACTCTACCAGCCGCGGGTCTGTAACAGCTCACCCTCTTCGAGGCCAGCGACCGCCAGCCCATGCATGGTCCCGGTTACCTGCTCGCTGACTTCGGCCAGGATTTTGGGATCGTTAAAGTGCGCGGTGGCAATCACGATCGCCTTGGCGCGAGACTCTGCTTCTTCGCGTTCCCTGGGGTTACGCGGCTTGCCGCTCTTCTCGTCCAGTTCCACATCGAGAGGCGTGGAGCTTTCTTTCATGAAGATCCCGGAGCCGACAAAGACGGCCTCCGCCCCCAGTTGCATCATGAGAGCCGCGTCCGCGGGTGTAGCAATGCCCCCGGCGGAGAAGTTTGGTACGGGCAGCTTGCCCGTCTTGGCAACCATGCGCACCAACTCGTAGGGTGCGCGGTGCTCTTTGGCGGCTGCATACAGCTCTTCGTCGCGCAGCACGGTGAGCGCTTTCATCTCCCCGACAATCTGGCGCATATGCTTCACCGCGTGCACCACGTCCCCTGTACCCGCCTCACCCTTGGTGCGAATCATTGCGGCGCCTTCCGCGATCCGGCGCAGAGCTTCCCCCAAGTCACGCGCCCCGCAGACAAAGGGCGTGGTGAAGGCGTGCTTGTCGATGTGATGGAGTTCATCGGCCGGAGTAAGGACTTCGCTTTCGTCGATGAAGTCGACGCCCAGGTATTGGAGGATCTGAGCTTCCGCGGTATGTCCGATGCGGGCCTTGGCCATCACGGGAATCGAGACCGCCTCGATGATTTTCTTGATGAGGCTGGGCTTTGCCATGCGCGCCACGCCACCCTGAGCCCGGATCATTGCCGGCACCCGCTCCAGGGCCATAACCGCGGTGGCACCGGCGCGCTCGGCAATGATGGCCTGTTCGGTGCTCATCACGTCCATGATGACGCCGCCCTTGAGCATTTCCGCCAAGCCCAGCTTCAACCGTAAGCCGGTTGGATAACTGCCATTCATCTCCGCCATGTTGCCGCCTCCCACATCATTTCCAAAATTAAGTTTAGCAGTTATTGTGCACCCCAAAATGACGCTGCGCGCGGTGGAGAGGGCCTGCCTGAGCACCTCCGGCGCTGGGTTGGCTGCGGTATACTTTGACTTACGATGGCGACCCAAAAGACCTTTTATCTTGAGACTTTCGGTTGCCAGATGAACGTGCATGACTCGGAAAAAGTCATCGGCACACTGCGTCACGAAGGCTACGCGCAGGTCGACCGCGAAGCCGACGCCGACCTGATCCTTTACAACACCTGCTCGATCCGCGACAAAGCCGAACAAAAGGTATTCAACCGCCTGAACGACTACAAGAAGCTGCATGCCTCGGGCAAGCGGTTTGTGGTGTTGGGATGCGTCGCGCAGCAGGAAGGGGAAAAGATCTTCGAGCGCGCTCCCTACGTGTCGCTGGTTTCGGGCTCTGCCTCGTATCGGAAATTGCCGCAGATGCTGGACCGGCTGGAAGCGGGAGAGTCTCGGATTACGGGGCTCGACGATCGCCAGACGGAAGAGACCTTCGAGACGGAATTTACTGCGCGAACCAATCCTTACCGTGCTTACATCACGATCATCGAGGGATGCGACAAGTTTTGCGCCTATTGCGTTGTTCCCTATACCCGCGGTAAGGAGCGAAGCCGGACTTCTACTTCCGTTCTCGAAGAGGCTCGCAGGCTGGCGGAGTCGGGCTACACGGAAATTCAACTGCTGGGGCAAAACGTCAATTCGTATCGTGACCGGGAAGGGAAGCGCAGCTTTGCGGAACTGCTGGCCGCGGTGGGCCAGATTCCCGGAATCCGCCGGGTGCGATTTACGACGTCACACCCCCGCGACTTCACGCCGGACATCGTGGCCGCCATCGATGCCGTGCCCAGCTTGTGCGATCATGTGCACCTTCCGGTGCAAAGCGGATCGACCCGGGTTCTGGCAGCCATGCAGAGGGAATACAGCCGGGAGGAATACCTGGAACGGATCGGATGGATCCATTCTGCGAAACGGCCCATCAGCATCACCACCGACATCATCGCGGGGTTTCCAGGAGAAACGGAGGAGGACTTTGAACAGACGCTGAGTTTGCTGACAACCGTGGGCTACGATGCCGTCTTTGCGTTCAAGTTCTCGCCCCGTCCCAATACGCCTGCCATTTCGTTACCGGACAGCATCCCAGAGGAGGAGAAGAGCCGGCGTTTGCAGAAGATGCTCGATCTGCAGCGCGAGATCCAGAGGTCACGTTACGCCAGTCATATAGGACAGATTCTGGAAGCAGCCGTTGAGGGATTCAATAGCCAGCGTGGCCAGGTAATCGGCCGCTCATCGCAAAACAAGACCGTCAATTTCACTACGTCGCAACCTATCCACCCCGCCCCCGGCAGCTACGTGCCGGTGCGGATCACCCAAAGTTTCCCCAACAGCCTTGTCGGCGAGGCCGAGGCCAGGGTATGACTGCGCCTCGCAATGGAGTTGACCATGGATGTTGAAATGAAGATCCGCGGTCTGGTTATGGATCCGGCGAGTAATATGCCGATCGTAATCCTGAAGGACGTCAAGAGCGACACAGTTTTGCCAATCTGGGTGGGCATGTACGAGGCCAACGCAATCGCGCTCGAAATCGAGAAGTCGGCTACTCCGCGTCCGATGACCCACGATCTGCTGAAAAATCTCATCCATGGGTTGAATGCTGCGGTGCAGAAGGTTGTAGTTACGGAACTTAAGAACGACACCTTCTATGCTGTCATCTGGATGGAACAAGACGGAGAGGTGGTCAGCATGGACGCGCGGCCCTCCGATGCCCTGGCGCTTGCGCTGAGGTCCGATTGCCCGATCTATGTTAGCGAAGAGGTTATCCGGATCGCGAAGCTGGCTCCCAGCATGGCGGAAACCACGCCGGAAGAGTTGCGCCGTTGGCTGGAAGGCCTGAACGATGAGGATTTAGGCCGATATAAGATGTAGGCTTTGGCTCGGCAGCTTGCGTTCAGGGCAGCGACTGAGTGAGCAGAGTATGCCTATTTTGTTCTTCACCTGATTCGGCACCCAGCAAGCCAGGTTTTGTTTATACGCGAGAAGTCTGCCTTCGATCTTGCCGCTCTTAGATAATTATCAATTTGCAAGTTATCTTTCGATATAAGTAGCCTATCTTTCGTGCTAATCTGCACTAGCGGTTGGTCATTCCTTGGCCCTCCTTCTCGGAGACCTATGCCGCCTCGGCCATTTCCAGGGTAGTCAGGCTGGAATTCGAACGTAAGCCATTGCCCGGAAAAGCGGCCCATTCTCTCCGCATAGGTGACCATGAAGATTGCGTTCGTCAGCCAGCCGTTCGATCGGATTTTGCCCCCCTACCAGAATTCTGTGGGCGCCTGCACCCATGGAATTGCGCGCCCACTGGCCAATAAGGCAAAGGTGTTGGTTTATGGGATAGCACACAATCATCAGGATCAAAGCGCGTTAGATACCGACAAAAACATCGAATTCCGATTTTTTCCCGCCACCCGCATGGATAAGATCCGATTCAAACTGCACAATGAATTCAGCAAGTTTCGGTTCCGGCCAGCTCCGATTTCGAGTTCGGGTTGGCTGTTTCCTGATTACGGCCGAAGCGTGGCTGAGGATCTGCGGGAACACGCCTGCGACGTGATCCACCTGCAGCATTGCTCACAATATGCTCCCCTCATCCGGCAGTTGAATCCCGAGGCAAAAATCGTTCTGCATCTGCACGCTGAGTGGTTTTCACAGAGCAATCTGGATTTGCTTGCCGATCGCCTACACGTGATCGATCTGGTCACGACGGTAGGGAACTACGTTACCGACAAGACCAAGCGGGCCTTTCCCGTGATTGCCCGCCGCTGTGAGACGACCTACAACGGCATTGATGCGGAGGAGTTTTCCCGCGAAAAGGATTACGCGGCCAGCCGGAAGAGTCCGGTCAAGCGGATCCTATATAGCGGAGCGATCTCGCCCCATAAGGGCCTGCACGTGCTTCTACAAGCCTTCGTCACCGTAGCCAAGGAGTTTCCCAGCGTCATATTGGAGATTGCCGGGCCGGTGGGGAACTACCCGATCGAAGAGACCTTCGACATGCAAGATCGAGAGATGATCCGCGCGATGGCTCCGTATTACGAGATCTCCTTTGGCTCCGCACTCTGGTCCAGATTGCGAGGAAGGTCAGCCGGGAAGGAACGCTACTTGCGTCACCTCAAGGCCAGCCTGCCTGAGGATGTTGCGGAGCGAGTAATTTTTCTGGGGATGATACCCAGGCCGGAGCTCGTGGAGCGCTATTATGCGGCAGACATTTTCGCGTTTCCACCCGTGTGGAACGAGGGTTTTGGTCTTCCTCCAGTGGAGGCGATGGCAGCCGGAGTTCCCGTGGTGACGAGCCGCTCGGGGACAGTGACGGAGACTGTGGTCGATGGCAAAACGGGATATTTGGTGGAAAAGAACAACGCAAAAGAGCTGGCCGAGGCGCTTTTAACACTGCTCAACAATGAAGAGCGCAGAGAAGCGATGGGGCGGGCAGGACGAGAGAGGGCGCTCAGCCGTTTCACCTGGGAAAATATAGCCGAGGACATGCGGAGCCGTTATCAGACACTGTGTGCATCCGCATAGAGGTGAATGGAGGCTTGTCCTCTGGCGAAGTTCGCCATGCCGGGTGGAGAGATTACCAAAGAGTATTTCAGGAGGTCGCAGAGCTACAATAGTTATCGGTTTCCCGACGCGAGTAATTGACAGTGAACTAGGGTAAAGCCATACTGCGAAAAGTTGGTCGCAAAAGGCCAGCAGACAATCCAGCTGAGCTCCGTGCCGCGTTCCGAAAACAATAAGTTAGCGCTCACGCTCCCCGGTGGGCATTCCATTCCGAGGATTCCGTGTCTGAACTTCCAGAGTCTGCCAGCCGCAACCGTTTCAAGCAGTTAAGGCGAAATCTCAGCTTGCAGAGGCTCAAGGCCCTTAGCAAGTCGAGCACAAACCGGGGGATTGAGCGCTATCGCAGAGCCGGCATCACCGCCTCCTCCTCTTTCATCGGCAAGGCGCTAAACATACTGATCAGTTTCCTTTCCGTGCCCCTGACGGTTCACTATCTGGGCGCCGAGCGGTATGGTGTGTGGCTCACCATCAGCAGCCTTATCACCTGGATGTCAATGACGGATTTTGGTCTGGCGGGCGTAGCTCTGGTTAACGTTCTTTCAGAGGCGCACGGCAAGGATGATCGGGTAGCGGCACAGCAGTATACGGCCTCAGCCTGGTGGTCTCTCACGGGAGTGAGCGTTCTGGCGGGAATTTTGTCGGTGTCGTTCTTCCGTTACATACCGTGGCGCACGGTGTTTCGTGTTTCGACCGCGACATCCACACATGAATTGCAGATGGCTTGTGCTCTGACTCTGCTGTTTTTTGTGATCGGATTCCCGCTGAGCGTTCAGATGTCCATCTACAACGCCTACCAGGATGGTTATTTAGCCAACGTGTGGAGTATTTCGGGGAACGCCCTGAGCCTGGTGGCCCTAATCGTGGTGTCCCAGACCCACGGCGGCCTGCCGCAATTGGTCCTGGCTCTTTCGGGCACCCGCTGCCTGGTCTCTATTGCCAACATCTTTTTCCTGTTCCGGCGGTATCACTGGATCACGCCCGTACCGTCAGCTGTGCGCTGGCATTGCGTCAAGCGCCTTTTCAAATTGGGCAGTAAGTACCTCGTAAGCCAGCTGGCCTCACTCGGTATTTACCAGAGCCAACCCATGATCATCACCCAACTGCTTGGGCCAGCCAAGGTGGTGATTTTTGTAGTGGCCTACAAGATTATTTCCTTGCCGATGGATCTGGTTTACATGGCAACTCAACCCTTTGTTCCTGCATTCGGGGAGGCAAAGGCCCGGCACGATTGGGGATGGATTCGAAGCGCCTATCGAAACTGTGTCAAGGCTTCGCTCACCTTCGGGCTTCCCATGGTGGCGGTGATTGCTTTGACGGCCAAGCCATTGATTCGGATCTGGGCAGGGGCAGCTGCTATCCCAAGCTACTCGCTTGTCATCTGGTTGAGTATCTACACCTTGATTGGGGTGATCCTGATGGCGGCCGGACAGCTTATGTCGGGGGTGGAACGTGTCGACCCTCTGGCGATTTCCATCACGCTGTGCGCCATCGGCGTAGTCAGCTCTGGAATTCTGCTTTCACCACGTTGGGGTCTGACCGGGATTGCTTTCGGCATGGCTATGAGCAAGCTGGTGACGTTCTGGCCGATTCAGATCAGGGAAGTCAGGCGGATTCTGCGTTTTGCAGATGCCACCGTGGTCGAACAAGTGGCCAACCCGGTGGCGTAACCGGGGCGGGAAGAGAAACATCTCCGAATGCCTTACTGCCTGGATGCGCCGGGCGTTAGTTAACAGAATATATGTTATCGGACATGATTGAACGTCCGGACATTACCTCCTCACGTTCGATGCCTTACGGATGTGTGCACCGCCGTGCGCGGAGGTGTGCGCTCGAAACCGCGTATCGGGGCCGAAATGCTGATCCCAAATGTTAGATTCGGTAGATGCAGACCGTTTTTGTTACTGGAGCCAGCGGTTTTATCGGAAGTTCCTTAGTTGACGCCTTATTGGCCAACGGTAAAACTGTCATTGGCTGGGACAATTTCTCGACCGGCCGTCCTGAATTCCTCAAAGAAGCCAAAAGTCACCCCGCATTCACCCTGATCGAGGGCGATAACCTCGATGCGGCAGCCCTGGCCCGGGCCATGAAAGGTTGTGACTTCGTCTTCCATCTGGCGGCCAATGCGGATGTTCGCTTTGGGGTCGAACACCCAGGCAAAGACTTCGAGCAGAACACCACGGCTACGTTCCATGTATTGGAAGGTGTTCGGACGAACGGCATCCGGGGGATGGCGTTCTCCTCCACTGGTTCGGTTTATGGAGAAGCCCAAACGATTCCGACGCCCGAGGAGTGTCCGTTCCCGATCCAGACGTCTCTCTATGGCGCGTCGAAGCTGGCGGGCGAGGGCATGATCCAAGCCTACTGCGAAGGCTTTGGCATTCACGCTTACATTTTCCGATTTGTTTCCATCCTTGGCCCGCGGTACACGCACGGCCACATTATCGATTTCTACAAGCAGCTTATGGATCACCCGAACCTGCTGAAGGTGCTGGGCGACGGGACGCAGCGCAAATCGTATTTGTACGTGCACGACTGTGTGCGCGCCATTATGCACGTGATCGAAAACAATCTTGCCGCGCAGGCCAAACACCACGTGGAGATTTTCAATCTGGGGACGGATGAGTACTGTACGGTACGGGATTCCGTGGGTTGGATCTGCGCCAAGCTGGGCGTTACGCCTACGTTGCAATTCAGCGGCGGCGATCGCGGATGGATCGGAGACAATCCCTTCATCTATCTTGATACGAGCAAGGTCCGTAACACAGGATGGGCTCCCAAGCTTAATATTCAGCAAAGTGTCGAGGCCACGGTAGACTGGCTCAAGACCAACGAGTGGGTATTTGATAAGCCCGCCGTATCTGTTTGAAGTGCGTTTTTTATTGCCGAGGTTCTGATTGAAACTAGCTGGCCGTAAGGCGATTGTGACCGGCGCAAGCGCCGGCTTGGGTTACGCCATCGCGCAGGCATTTGTGGCGGAGGGCGCCAGCATCGTTGTGTGCGGAAGAAGCGCGGCTGCTTTGCAGCAGGCGTTTACTTCCCTTTCCGCGTTGGCGCGGTCCGAGCAGCAAATCCGGATGCATGTTTGCGATGTCTCTTCCGAATCGCAGGTGTACGAACTCGTCCGATATGCTGTTGAACAGTTAGGAAACATACAGATCCTGGTGAATAATGCCGGCGTTCAAGGGCCGATCGGCCGTACGGAGGACCTGGCTCTGGAGGATTGGCGCCGCACATTCGAGGTCAATTTCTACGGGACTTTGTTTGCCTGCCGCGCCCTGCTGCCGCATTTGCGCACCCAGGGGTATGGCAAGATACTGAATCTTTCTGGCGGAGGCGCCGCCTCACCACGCCCGTTTTTTAGTGCTTACGCCACGTCGAAGGCTGCGGTGGTACGACTTACGGAGAACCTGGCCGAAGAGCTTCGCGGAACCCAGGTGGATGTAAATGCGATAGCGCCCGGAGCTCTGAACACACAGATGCTGGAGCAGACCCTTGCGGCCGGGCGAGAGAAGATCGGCGAAGGTCAGTTTGCTCGGGCAGTTAAACAAAAGGAAGACGGCGGATCATCGATGGAAAAAGCCGCGGCCTTGTGTGTTTATCTGGCGTCTGCTGCGTCAGACGGGATCACGGGCCGGTTGATCAGCGCACCCTGGGATCCCTGGCCGACGCTGCACGAACATGGTGCGGAATTGAGCTCCAGCGACATTTATACGCTGCGGCGAATCGTCCCTTCCGACCGGGCGAAACAATGGGATTGATATATGTCTGTTGAATCCAAGATTCGGTTTGCCATCGTCGGCTGCGGACTGATCGGCGGAAAGCGCGCCAATGCCCTTCCCCCAGGATCGCTAACAGCGGTATGCGACCTCATTCCTGAACGAGCGGCCGCACTGGCAGCCAAAGCAGGCCCGCAATGTACCGCAACCACGTCGGTGCAGCAGTTGCTGGAAACAGGACCGGATGCCGTGATTGTGTCCACCTTGAACGCCAACCTGGGCCCGGTGACCCTAGAGTGCCTCAAAGCCGGAAAGCATGTTCTGGTGGAGAAGCCAGTGACCGTGTCCCTCTCTGAGCTGGATGAGATTATCGAATGCGCAACGGCCAGGAAACTGCTGGTTCGCGCCGGCTACAATCACCGCTACCATCCGGCATTCCAACGGGCACGAGAAGTTTTCAACTCCGGAGCAATCGGGCCATTAATGTTCATCCGCGCCCGGTACGGACACGGCGGCCGGGTCAACTACGACAAGGAATGGCGCGCGGACCCCAGGCTTTCCGGGGGCGGCGAGCTGATCGACCAGGGCGTTCATCTGATCGATCTGGCCGGCTGGTTTCTGGGTGAGTGGGCCCAGATCGATGGGTGGGTCAACACGCTGTACTGGAACATGCCGGTGGACGACAATGCGTTTCTCCATTTGTGTAACAGTTCCGGTCAGACGGCATGGCTGCACGCCAGTTGCACGGAATGGAAAAATCTTTTTTCTTTTGAGATTTATGGTCAGCTGGGCAAGCTGCACATTGAGGGACTCGGCGGCAGTTACGGAGTGGAGCGGCTTTATCACTACCAGATGCTGCCGCAAATGGGACCTCCCGAAACCATCATTTACGAGTTCCCTCGCGGAGACGATTCGTGGGGGCTGGAGACACGGGAGTTTGTTGAAGACATACGTCTACATCGCCAGCCGGCGCCAGGATTGAAAGAAGCACGCGCGGTGATGCAGGTAGTGGACACGGTCTACCGGCGTTCCCGGTTGATGCGGGAACACCTTGCGATGGCGGAGTAGCGTGTGATAAGTAGAGCGTGTAGCCCCTTGATTCTTCACACCGAAGTCGTATGGACCACCCTCTTTGGAACTACAAAGATGTTAGCCAAGGTGCTGATTTATCAATCTTATGGCGCGTAAAATCAGCATTCCCGTCGCCATTCTTGCGGGCGGTCTTGCGACCCGCTTGAGACCAGTTACAGAAACTGTTCCTAAAGTATTACTCGAAGTGGCGGGTAAACCATTCCTTGAACACCAGCTTGCACAGCTGCGCGAGCAAGGTGTGGAAGAAGTGGTGCTGTGTGTGGGCTACCTGGGGGAGATGATCCGGGAACGGTACGGAGATGGCCGATGCCAGGGAGTCCGGATCAGCTACTCCTTCGACGGACCAAAACTGTTGGGAACCGGAGGCGCGATTCGCAATGCCTTGCCGCTGCTGGGCGAGGCCTTCTTTGTTATGTATGGCGACTCCTATCTGCGCATCGATTTTGGCGAGGTGGAAAGTGCGTTTCGCCATTCCGCAAAGCCGGGGTTGATGACCATCTATCACAATCGCGGTCTCTGGGATGTGAGTAACGTCTGCTACGGCAACGGCACCATAGAGCGCTACGATAAAGCGCTGCGAGATCCGAAAATGCAACACATCGATTACGGTTTGAGCGTCTTCAAATCCGAGGTGTTTGCCGAGTATCCTGCGGACACGGTATTGGACCTTGCGCAGGTCATGCGCGCTCTCGTGGATCGGGGCCAAATGGCCGGCTTCGAAGCTAAAGAGCGTTTTTACGAGATCGGATCACCGGAAGGCTGGCGAGAATTAGATCAGTTTCTGCAAAGCAATGTTCCACAGAAGCAGGAGACACGATGACATTTACCGAAGACTTTCTCAAAGAAGTACAACAGGTAACGCAGCAGCTCGATGCAACAGCAATTGATGCCGTTGTGGAACAACTGCAGGCGATTCGCGAGCGCGGAGGCCGGCTGTTCATTCTGGGTGTCGGGGGAAGCGCGGGCAACGCCTCGCACGCTGTGAACGACTTTCGCAAGATCTGCGGGTTGGAGTGTTATGCGCCCACGGACAACGTCTCTGAGCTGACGGCGCGAACGAATGATGAAGGTTGGGCGACAATCTTTGCGGAGTGGTTGCGTGGAAGCCGCCTTTCGAAGAAGGACGGCGTGCTGGTGTTCTCGGTCGGCGGAGGCAATCTGGAAAAGAACGTAAGCCCCAACCTGGTGCGAGCGCTGCAATACGCGCAGGAGGTCGGAGCCACGATCACCGGGATTGTAGGGCGAGACGGCGGCTATACCGCGAAGGTGGCGAATGCCGCGGTGATCGTGCCTACGGTGAATCCGGATCACGTAACACCCCATTCGGAAGCATTTCAAGCTGTGGTGTGGCATCTCTTTGTCTCACATCCGCGGCTCAAGATGAATCAGACCAAATGGGAGACGACCGCGGCGTTAGTGCGGTAAAGCATGAGCCGGGAAAGCAATCGCGCCGTATTTCTGGATCGTGATGGCGTCATCAATGCCTCGATCGTGAGAGACGGCAAACCGTATCCCCCGTGGACGGTGGATGAATTTGCATTGTTGCCGGGGGTTGCGGATGCATGCGCATCGCTGAGCAAGGCCGGATTCGCTCTCGTGGTGGCGACCAACCAGCCGGATGTCGGCCGGGGCCAGTTGGCCCAGGAGACGGTCGAGGAGATGCACCGCATTATGTTGGAGCAGTTGCCGATTGACCGCGTGGAGGTTTGCTACGAACCGGGAGGGGGCCAACCTTCGGAGTTTCGCAAGCCTAGACCTGGCATGCTGTTGCGCGCGGCAAGAGAACTTGACCTGAACCTGATGCAGAGCTTTATGGTCGGCGACCGTTGGCGCGATATCGACTGCGGGTATGCAGCCGGATGCAGAACAATTTTTATCGACCGAGGTTATGACGAGGCGTTGAAGCAACCACCTGATTTTGTTGTCGCCGACTTGCCCAGCGCCGCTAAACTCATTCTTTCCCTTTAAAGGAGAAACCGATTTATGAAGCCGATCGCTGATCTATCGACCGCGCCCGCCGCCAGCAAAAAGCATCCTGTGCAGAGTCTTGGGGTGAAGATCTTTGCCGATGGTGCTGATAAAGCAGGAATGCTTGACCTGTATGCCAATCCGTTGATTCACGGGTTGACGACAAACCCGACCTTGATGAAGAAGGCGGGCCTCACAGACTACGAAGGCTTCGCTCGCGATATTCTCGGCACCATCAAAACCAAGCCGATCTCATTTGAGGTGTTCTCGGATGAACCGGTTGAGATGCGGCGTGAGGCTCTGAAGATTGCAGGCTGGGGCTCGAACGTCTATGTGAAGATTCCGGTCACCAATACGCGCGGCGAGTTCATGGGACCACTGATACACGAGCTCTCGGCGGACGGCGTTAAGCTGAACGTAACGGCCCTGCTGACGCTTCGGCAGGTGCGCGATGTGGCAGAAGCGCTGGTCGAGTCGGTGCCGGCGGTCGTCTCCGTCTTCGCCGGACGGGTGGCCGACACTGGAGTGGACCCGGAGCCCTTGATGCGCGCCAGCCGCTGCATACTCGAAGCAAAGCCAATGGCGGAACTGCTCTGGGCCAGCGTGCGCGAAGTGCTTAACATTTTCCAGGCCGACCAGTGCGGCTGCCATATCGTGACCGTGCCGCATGACATTCTGGGCAAGGCACTGAAAATGGCGGGCATGGATCTCACTGCGCTCTCATTGGATACGGTGAAAATGTTCGCCGGAGATGCCAAGGCGGCAGGGTTCAAGCTCTAGCAGAACACGAGAAATAAGGACGGACTTCGCCCGATTACGTTCGCTCCATGTACGCTCGCGCGAACATGGGGGCGCCCGCCCAGGGAGCAGGGATAGCGCACAATAAGGATATGGCGGTGGAAACAAGTCAAGTTGAAAGCAGACAGACCGCCCCCATTGCCCTGCGCCAGAACCTCGAACGGAAAACCATTCCCAGCCTGGATGGACTGCGGGGCATCTCGGCCCTCAGCGTGGCGTTAGCACACGCCTGGGGTTTAGGGCGTTGGATCCCTGCCGATTATGCGGTTGTGCTTTTTTTCGAAATCAGCGGCCTGCTGATTACCTGGCTGCTGCTCAGCGAACAGGACCGCACTGGTTCCATTGATCGGCTCAACTTTATGAAGCGCAGGACGCTGCGGCTGTTTCCTGCTTTTTACACCTTATGGCTTCTGACCTGGCTGGTGCCTGATACTCCAGGGCGATGGTGGGCATTTTTTTACATGATGGACTTTCATCAGGCCCTCTACGACATCTCCGGGCGCGACGGCGTTCTCGGTATGGCATGGTCGCTGGGGATAGAAGAGAAGTACTACCTGATCTGGCCCACTGTTTTGAAGAGATTCAAACGGGAAACACTCCTCAAGGCGCTGCTGACCCTGTTCTTTGTGGTCCAGGTCTACCACTCGATCATTTACCTGCGCGGCCACGTGATGTGGGCGGCGTGGGGCTTCGACACTCGCGTCGATTCCATCATTTTGGGGTCCGCCTTGGCGATTGCCATCAAGTCAGGCTGGCTTCCGCCGCCTGCGTTATTGCGTCCATGGTGCTTGTGGGCGTCGGTGGCGCTGGTCATGCTGTTATCCGGCACCGTGTGGGTTCATCGTTTGAGCTTTGGCGTTTTGATTGCGGCCTATCCGCTGGCGATCATCCTGATGTCGGTGATTGCGCGGCCCCCGCGAGTTTTGAATAACCGGGTCGCCAGTTTCTTCGGCAGGATTTCGTACTCGTTGTACCTGTACAACGTCCTGGTCACCTATTTCGTAAGCAAGATCCCTTTGCTCAACGGATTCGCGCGCGTGGCAACGAGTATGATCGCGTCCATCCTGGCGGCGACTCTTTCTTACTACTTCATTGAAAAGCCGTTCCTGCGCATGAAGGACAGATTCCACGGTGCTGCGAGGCCTGCCCCAGCTACCACTTAGAAACAGCCCTGCGCCCAACCATAGGTACTTGTTGGCCGCAAAAACCATAGGATAGTCTCTGGTCTGATTATGAATATCGCGTTTGTTACATATCCGACGGCGGCATTGCTCCCGCCTTACCACGGATCGATGGGCGCCACCATCTACGCCATCGCGCGCGACCTGGCGAAGACCTGCAATGTCGTGGTGTATGGACTGGCGGATAGCCAGAGTGGCGCAGAAAGCGGTTTTTACGAAGGAGTGGAATATCGCTTCCTTCCCTCCTCTGCTTCGGATCGCCTGATCAGCAAGGGCAGAAAGGCGATTTTAAAAGTGAAGCCGCTCAAGACGCCGATTTCGACTTCGGGGGCACTCTTTCCTTCCTTCGGAGAAAAAGTGGCGGCCGACCTTGCCACCCGGAAGTGGGACGTCATTCACATTCAGCATTGCACGCAGTATGTGCCGCCCATCCGCAAGCTGAATCCGTCGGCCAAAGTCGTACTTCACATCCACACGGAATGGTTTTCCCAGAGCAATTTCGCCGTGATAGCGCGCCGCCTGCGCGGGCTCGATCTGCTTCTGACCGTAAGCGACTTCGTCACTGCGAAAACCAAGTCGCACTTCCCTCAATTCGCCGACCGGTGCGAGACCCTGTACAACGGCATCGATTTCAAGGAATTCGCTCGCGAAAAAGACTACGAGTCAGGCCGAACCCGGAAGACCAAGAGGATACTTTACGTCGGCGGTATCTGGCCCCATAAGGGCACGCACGTTGCCATCGACGCATTCCGGTTGGTAGCCGAGAAATTTCCGGATGTGACCATGGACCTGGTGGGCCCGCAAGGCGACTATCCCATCGAGGAAGCCTGCGATCTGCAGGATCGTGCAACCCTGCAGCGCGTGGCACCCTACTTCCAGAAGCAGCAGCAGTTTTCGCTGGCTAAGTTATTTCAGCGGCCTTCTAAGTCCAATGAGTATCTCGCGTTTCTGAAGAGTAAGTTGACGCCGGAACTGCAGAGCAAAGTTACCTTTCATGGATTTGTTTCCCGTCCCGACCTAGTGGATTTGTACTACAACGCGGATGTCTTCGTTTTCCCCCCGGTTTGGAATGAGGCGTTTGGTGTCACGCCGCTGGAGGCTATGGCGGCGGGTGTACCGGTAGCAGTCACCCGGTGCGGCGGCATCGTTGAAACAGTGCGCGACCAGGAGACGGGATTTATTGTCGAACCCGACGACGCGCCGGCACTTGCGCAAGCCATACTGCGATTGCTGGAGGATGCCTCGCTGCGGGAGCGAATGGGCCGCGCGGGGCGCAAGCGGGCTGCGGATTTCAACTGGGACATTGTCACGGGCGGCATGCTGGCCCGCTATCAAACTCTTTCCAAGACCGGCTCGCAAGAGCACGGAAGTCCTCAAAAAAGTCTGGTTACGGCGGGCTAATACATGATCATCACGCGATCGCCTTTGCGCATCACGCTGGGAGGTGGAGGCACCGACCTTCCTTCTTATTACGAATCCTATGGCGGCTTTTTAATCGCCGCTGCCATTGACCGCTATGTCTACATCACGATTCACGACACGTTCCAGCAGGAATTCATCATCAAATATTCGCGCCTGGAACGAGTGAATGCGATCGGGGCAATCGAGCATCCGATCATTCGAGAGGCGCTCAAGCTGACAGAGATCGAAGAGAACGGATCGCTCGAGGTCACCTCGATGGCCGACATTCCGTCGGGCACCGGCCTGGGCTCGTCCGGGAGTTTTACCACTGCCCTGCTCAAGGCGCTGCACGCGCATCAGAAGCATCTCATTCATCCCGAAGAATTGGCCGAGCAAGCCTGCGATATCGAAATCAACAAACTGGGCGAGCCGATCGGCAAGCAGGATCAGTACATCGCCGCATTTGGCGGTATTACGTGCTTCGACTTCTGCAAGGATGGCAAGGTACGTGCTTGGCCGCTGCGCATCTCGGAAGAGATGCGGTACAACCTCGAGGACAATCTGGTCCTGTTTTTTACCGGGTATTCCCGTTCTGCTTCGACCGTGCTCAAGGAACAAAACGACCGCAGCAAGACCATGGACCCCGATATGCTTGCCAACCTGCACTTCGTCAAACAGTTGGCCACCGAGAGCCAGCAGGCGCTCGAGGCCGGCGACCTGCGGGAATTTGCCCGCCTGATGAACGTGCACTGGCAGAACAAGAAAAAGCGATCCAACAACATGTCCAATTCGCGCATCAACGATTTATATGAGCTTGCGTTGGCAAGCGGCGCGCTTGGCGGAAAGTTGATCGGCGCCGGGGGAGGTGGGTTTCTCATGTTCTACACGGAAGAGAAAAGCAAGTTGCGACACGCGATGCGCGAGCAGGGTTTGAAGGAAGTGCGATTCAAGTTCGACTTCGAAGGAACGAAGCTCTTGTCTCAGTGAGAGGGTAAGAAGGAGCTCTAACCGTGAGATATCGTTCGGTTATCGAAAGATACCGTTACCAAGTAGACCCAATTTGGGGCTCGCGGCTACGAAAAACGCACGTGGTGAACTATTCCCGCGCCAACTTGGTTAGTGCAAATAATTGAAAACTAAGAGGGTCCTGCAGCGCACTTAGCGATCGTCCAGTACATCTAAACGGCTATACCGGCGTGCTAGCAGACAGATGTCTTCGATTGCGCCCCATGCGCAGTTCGGCTAGCATTCATGCAAGCGTCGCGATCTTGCTCGCCCTCCCCCCGGGTCTTATCGCCACTCGGAGGGGCGTTTGTCCGTTACCAGTCTGGTTCCGTTTGTCCTGCTGATGACGTTGTTTGTCGTCGCCGGGTACTTCCTCTGCCGGAAAGTTTCGCCCTATAACTCCCTGGTTCCTGAGCTTCTTCGGAAGAAGGGATACTATCAGGAGTTAGAGAGCATGCGCGGGATCCTGGCTCTCTCCGTGGTTGTGCACCATGCGGTTGTCTACTACTTTCTGCTCTATTACCAAACTCCGGAAATCTCCGGACGGAACGCCACATTTTATAGCCAGTTAGGCACAGCGCCAGTTACGTTCTTCTTTTTTATTACCGCTTTCCTTTTCTGGTCGAAGCTCATCGCAGATCCCAAACCGCAACCGGCAAAATTTATGGTTGCCCGCCTGCGGCGTCTCGGGCCGGCCTACCTGGGAGCTGCGCTATTGATGTTCAGCCTGGTGGCCGTGTTCTCCCACTTCAGACTGCACGAAAGTCCCGTTCGGGTCGGAGTCGACATCACCCGTGCACTGCTGGGAGAAACGCCCCAGTTGAATGGCTTGTCTTACGCACCCTGGCTTTGGGGCGTAACCTGGACGCTTCAGTTCGAGTTTCTATTTTATCTGCTGGTTCCGTTTCTCGGTTGGTTTGCGGGAAGCCTGCGGAAGTCATTGCTCTTCATCGCCGGTTGCAACGCTCTTTATGCAGGAACCCTGGTGATCGATCCGGCACACTGGCATCTGCACGGCTTTTTCATGTTTCGGGCGCTTGTGCGCTTTCTGAGCTTCACCTTCTGCATCGGCTTCATCACAGCCCACCTCATGCGGAACGAAAGGATTCGCAACTTCGGCCGGTCGAAGTGGGCAGCACCCATTTCCATTGCACTGGTTCTGGTTGCATTGTTTTTCCTGCCGGCGCAACAGGGGCCGCTGGAATCCATCGTTCTCGCGATTCCTTTCCTGGCGGTCGCGGGCGGATGCGACTTTTGGGGCGTACTCCGCAAGCGCCCGTTGTTGTTCCTGGGACAGATCAGCTATAGCGTTTACCTGATCCATTGCCTGCTATATGGCGCCATACTGATTCCGCTTTATAACGTGCTCGGAACCGAGATGAGAAGCCCGGCGCTGTTTTGGGCGATTGTCGTGGTGATGGCTCCTTTCATCGTCGGAATGGCGACACTGTGGAATCACACGTTCGAGCTTCCCTTCATGGGTAGAAGAACGTCAGCCCCACGCATGGTGCCAATTAGCAGCAACGTGCCATTGCAATCCAAACCAGTCTGATCGCGCAGCGCCTCCGCCGTTCCTGATCTTCGGCGCTTCCCTATCCCAGCCCTTCGACTGCGCTCTTTCGAAAAATCTGAACCCGTCCGAAGAAGTTCAAGAGCAGCTTGCTCCAGTGCGCGCCTCATATTTCCTGCCAAGGCGGGAAATATGAGGGCTCTACGGCAACTTAATCCGCTTTCTCGAGATTCATTTGGAATTTTCCCCAGCGTGCCGGCGGCAGAGCGCGTGACTGTTACGAAATCGGGCGATGCAGCTGGGAAGTATTTCGCCCCGCCTTTTCCACATCTATATAAACATTTTGTCCAAAGATACTTCACTCCGATTCCTTCGATAACTTTACAGAGTGTTTAGTCCGGCTTATAGTTTGTTTAATAGTCGTTTCCCCCGACGGCTTATAAACAGATAGCTCCCCCGCTTTCGGCTTTTCAGGTTCTCCTCGGATTGCAAGTTCTCCAATTGAGAATCCTCATTTAAACGTTCGCAAGGCTCACGAGGTGTGCGCCGAACGCCGCGCGCAGTATTTTGCGAGCCGTCCGGAACATTGAGGGGCGACGTGCTTGCAAAGAAAAGGTATATCCCCACGCTCGATGGGTGGCGTGGTTTATCTGTCATTGGTGTGATTTTGTTTCATGGGCGGCCTGGATTCTTCGCCGACGACACTCTCGCGGCGAGGCTGGCAGCTCATGGCAACATTGGCGTTGACGTATTCTTCGCCATCAGCGGGTTTTTGATTTGCGGACTGCTGGTGGAGGAATACCAGCGCACCGGAGACATCAGCCTGCGCCGTTTCTATATCCGCAGATGTTTTCGCGTTCTGCCTCCGTATTACGTCGCCTTGGGCGCGATCTGCGCGTTCTCATTGCTGGGCGTCCTACCGGTCAATCACACGCTTCTTCCCAGTTGTCTGCTCTTCTACCGCAATTACATGCCGCTAGGGATGGACGAGCAGGGCGGCTTCTACACGGCTCACTTTTGGTCGCTCGCGGTCGAGGAACATTTTTACCTTCTCTGGCCTGTGTTGCTGTTCGTTCTCAAGCCGCGGCGCG
>DATJNV010000179.1:0-2761 GCA_035507705.1 Acidobacteriaceae bacterium | reverse complement strand
GGGAAAAATACTCCAGACCGTCATCTGCTCACTTTCCGGATTGTCTTTTTCACGCCACGGCAGCATGACACCATGGCCGCTATCCGCGAGGCCGAGGTGTTTTGCGTACCAGTCCTTCATTTGTTGCTGATTCGCGGACTTAAAGAAGATACCGCCGATGCCGAGGATTCGGCCTTGCTGGCTCATGGTTGTTTTCCTTCTTTGTGATTGTACTGGAGCAATGCCGGTTCGCTGCGACCCCGCAGCGTTTTTGCCATCCGTCCGGTTCTGATCAGCGGGCGAGGGCAGTGGGCCAGCACATGCCATCGTATCCGTTGTATTAATTAAGGCCAGCAGAGGCTAGGATCGGGCGCCGGCCTGAGGGCCGGAGTCCTGGCCGGAGTCCTCTTTTCGCCGCGCGACAGACTCCCGAAGGAGCAGAATCACGAAAGCGGTTCCGATCAGCGCCAGCATGATGCGGTGATAGGTGTCATTGCTTTCGGTGCGTGGGCCGGCGCCGAGAGCCAGGGCGCCAATTCCCAGTAACACTCCTGCGAGCGCGACGATATTCGTGATCAACGCCACGCGCCATTTTGAGGCGGAATGGCCGCAGATGACGACCGCGCCAGAGAGCAGTGAAAGTCCACAGATGGTTTCCACGATAGCGGCGGGAGTGATGGGAGGCTCATGGAATGGTCCGAATGCGACACCGGCATGTTGCAGGGCGCCGAAGAAGAACAAGGCCGCATTGCAGGCCATGATGACCACAAGCGCCCATCGCATCTGCGTCATGTCCATCATTGTCGCGCCTCCACTCCGGCGCCTCCGCTGTCATTTCGTTCATGGACCGGGAGCCCGCAGGCGGGGTGCGAGGAAAATTAAAAGCCAACAAGACCCTTGCGGCTTGCGTATAGAGGTATATCGCGGCTGGAGCGGGAGGGATTGCGTGTTAGCTGACCTGCGAGAGGCAGTACGGCAGTTGCGGAAAGCACCGGGCGTCACCGCAACGGCGGTCATCACCCTTGCCTTGGGTATCGGGGCAACAACGGCGATATTCACCCTGGTGCACCAGGTGATGCTCAAGTCGTTACCAGTGGCGAACCCCGAGGAGTTGTGGCGGATTGGAGACAAAGTACGCTGCTGTAACTGGGGTGGGTATACGCAGGGCGATGACGGCGATTTTTCGCTGTTCTCGTGGGAGGCCTATCGAAACTTTCGCTCGCACACGCCGGAGTTTGTTGAGCTAGCGGCTTTGCAGGCCGGGAATGCGCCATTGGGAGTACGCACAGCGGGATCGAACGCGCAGGCGGCCACCAGGAACGGGCAGTATGTCTCGGGCAACTTCTTCAAGACGCTTGGAGTGCAGGCGTGGATCGGCAGGCTGTTGACCGACGCGGATGACCAGGAGGGGGCGCCGGCAGTGGCCGTGATGAGCTATCACGTTTGGAAGGATAAGTACGCCTCCGACCCCGGAGTTGTGGGAACAAGCTACGTGATTAACGGGCATCCGTTCACCGTAATCGGCGTGACGGCGCCTGGCTTTTTCGGAGCAAAACTTGAAGCCTGGGGCATGCCGGACTTCTGGCTGCCACTGGTCAGTGAACTGGTGATTGACGGGGAGACGGCTCGGCTCAAAAGGCCCAACACGAACTTTCTCGATCTGATCGGCAGAGTGCGTCCGGGCGTGAATCCGAAAACGCTCGAAGCAAAACTACGGGTGGTATTTCATGACTGGCTTGCGAGCCATGTGCCCGATATGGAGCCGGGTGAGAAGCACACCTGGCAGCAGCAAACCCTGCACTTGATTCCGGGCGCAATGGGCGTGGCGGCGATTCGTGAGTGGTATGGGGACGGGCTCAAGCTTCTGTTGGTGGCAGCGGGGAGCTTATTGTTGGTGGCGTGTGGGAACCTGGCGAATCTCTTGCTGGCGCGCGGTTTGCGGGACCGTGCCCAAATCTCGGTGCGTGTCGCATTAGGCGCATCGCGAGCACGGCTGGTGCGCAAGGTGCTGGCCGAATCGTTGCTGCTTTCCGTTATTGGGGGGCTGTTCGGGATTGCCGTTGCCTACGCCGGAACCAGGCTGATAGTCTATCTGGCTTTCAACTTTGGCAGCCACGATAACTACGTGCCCATCGCTACGTCGCCCTCGTGGCCGGTTCTGCTGTTCGCACTGGCGTTGTCAGTGCTCACCGGCGTGCTGTTTGGGATGGCTCCTGCCTGGATGACTTCGCATACTGATCCAGCGGAGGCACTGCGCGGAGCCAATCGCACGGTAGGCGCGGGGCGTTCGTGGTTACAGAAATCGCTGGTGATCGCGCAGGTGTCGGTTTCCCTGATCTTACTCTCTTCGGCGGCGATGCTAACCCAGAGTCTTCGCAACTTGGTGCATCAGAACTTTGGCTTCGACACAAAGGACCGCTACATTGCCTGGATCAATCCCATGCTGGGCAATTACAAGCCAGAGCGGATGGAGCCGATGTTCCGGCAGATTGACGAGCGGCTGCTTGCGATCCCTGGTGTCCGCATGGTGGCGCCCGCGCTCTACGCGCCGATGACGGGCGATAGTTGGAACGATGGCGTCCGGATAGCGGGGCGGCCGGAACCGCCTGCCCGGGAAGACACAAGCTCCGGGTTCGTGCGGGTAATGCCGGGCTTCTTCGAAGCGATTGGAGCTTCCATGCTGCAGGGCCGGCCGTTTTCCGCCACGGATACGGCCACCAGCCGCAATGTTGCCGTGGTGAACCAGGCATTCGCCAACCGCTTCTTCAAAGGTCAGAACCCG
>DATJNV010000178.1:0-54745 GCA_035507705.1 Acidobacteriaceae bacterium | reverse complement strand
ACACCTGGCTTCTGACCGGAACCGACGAACATGGGCAGAAAATCGAGCGCTCGGCCAAAGCTGCAGGACAAACTCCGAAGGAATTCGCAACGGAAGTCTCGAGCCAGTTCCGCGGCCTATGGGACCGGATGGGCCTCAGCTACAGCGATTACATCCGCACCACGGAGGAACGGCACCGCAAGGGCGTACAGAAACTGTGGACGGTGCTGCAGGAACGTGGCTTCATCTACAAAGGCAGCTATACAGGCCAGTACTGCGTGTCGGACGAATTGTATGTGGATGCGCCGCCCGGTTCGCCTTGCCCGGACTGCGGGCGTATTACGGAAACGGTGAGCGAAGAAAACTACTTCTTCAAGCTCTCCGCGTTCGAGCGCAAGCTGCTGGAGTTTTACGAGCAGCATCCAGAATTCATCCGGCCTGAGGCCAGCCGGAATGAAGTTCTGTCCTTCGTGCGCAGCGGGTTAAAAGATTTGTCCATAAGCAGGACAAGTTTCGATTGGGGGATTCCAGTACCCGGGGGCCCCAAGCACGTGATCTACGTGTGGATGGATGCCCTGGCCAACTACATCACCGCGCTCGGCTACGGCAGCGACCGGCCAGAAGATCAGCAGCGCTTCGCGCGCTATTGGCCTGCGAACCTGCAATTGGTGGGCAAGGAGATTGTCCGCTTCCACTGTATTTATTGGCCTGCCTTCCTGATGGCCGCAGGCCTTCCTTTGCCGAAGGCAATCGCTGCCAATGGGTGGTTGCTGTTTGAGCAAAGCAAGATGTCGAAGTCGCGGGGAAATGTGGTGCGGGCAGAGACCATTCTTTCCACGCTGGGAGCCGACGCTCTGCGGTATTTCCTGATGCGCGAAGTGGTGTTTGGCCAGGACGGCAGCTTCTCTTTTGACGCATTGGTGCAGCGCTACAACGCCGACTTGGCCAATGGCTATGGCAACCTGGTCAGCCGGGTGCTGGCCATGATCACTCAGTACTTCGAAGGTGTGGTTCCGGCGGGGGAGTCCGACCCGCGTGTCATGGCGGCTGCGGAAACCGCGGCGCGCGAGTTTTCCCACCGCTTTGAAGCGCTGGATTTCTCACGCGCTCTTGAATCTTTGTGGGGCCTGGTTGCTGTGGTGGACGGCTACATCACGGAAAAGGCTCCATGGAAGCTGGGAGCCGCGGAAGACGGAGCGGCGCGGCGCGCATCTATCCTATATACATGCGCACAGGCATTGCGCATCATCACCGCTCTTACACATCCCGTAATGCCTGACGCGACAACCAGGATCTGGGCACAACTTGGCCTGGGCGACATTGCCCACGCGGACCTGCGAGATGTGCGTTGGGGGCAATTGGCGGCGGGTACAAAACTCGGTCAAGCGGGCCCGGTGTTCCCCCGGGCAGAAAAGGACACTGTCAAGCGCATGCAGGAACTCGAAAACGACGATAGCGGCAAGGGCACGGAAGCAGAACCGGCCTCCCACCCCAGGGCCACTGGCCAGCCGACCGCGACGAGCGCCAGGGAGGCGACGAAGGACATTCTGACCAAGACGCCGGCGACACTGACTCCAGTTGCGTCGGTAGGGCTCGCGTCCGCGACGTTAACGCCAGCAGCCGCGTCAACCCCGGCCGCAGAACCAACGGCGGGGGCAAAGCCTGCCACCATCACCATCGACGATTTTGCCAGGGTCGAGTTGCGGGTGGGACAGGTCGAAGTCGCAGAGCGGGTAAAGGGAGCGGACCGGCTCCTCCGGCTGGAAGTGAACATCGGGAGTGAAGTGCGGCAGATTGTCGCCGGCATCGCCGAGGCCTACGACCCGGAGAAGTTGCTTGGACGCAAGGTAGTGATCGTGGCCAACCTGCAACCGAGGAAGTTACGAGGTCTGGAGTCGAACGGAATGATCGTAGCGGCTTCCGTCGGAGAGAAGGGGAAGCCGGTCCTCGCCGGATTTCTCGAAGATATCGAAATAGGCGCCCGGCTCAAATAAAGTGCCGACAAGAGGGATCGCGCTGGTCGACTCACACGCACATCTCGACAGCCCACGGTACGATGCCGATCGGGATGAGTTGTTGCAGCGGGCCTGGCAACAAGGTGTGCGTACCATTCTGTCCATCGGGATCGGAGATGGTCCGGAAACCATGCATCAGGCGCTCGATCTGAGCCGCCGCTATGCAGGAAAACCAGAGACTCCCCGCATCCTGGCCACAGCCGGCATCCATCCGCATGAGGCGCAACTTGCCGACAAAGCGGCGCTAAACAAGCTGGAGCAGATGCTCACCAGCCCCGACGTGCTTGCCGTGGGAGAGATCGGGCTCGACTACTATTACGATCATTCGCCGCGAGAACAGCAGAAACAGGCTTTCGCCCAGCAAATGGAGATAGCCGCAGCCGCGCGCAGGCCCATCATCATTCACTGCAGGCCTTCTGAGGGAAGCACCAATGCATGGGACGATACGCTGGAGATGATTGAGAGCAAGTGGGCAGGGAGCGGCCTGGGCGGTATTCTGCACTGCTTTACGGGAGATTGGGACCATGCGCGGAGGGCGATGGACTGCGGCTTCCTGATCTCTTTCGCCGGCAATATCACCTTTCCGCGAGCCGAGAACATCAGACAGGTAGCGGGCAAAGTGCCGCTGGATCGGGCCCTGATAGAAACCGATGCCCCTTTTCTGGCGCCGTTGCCGTATCGTGGTAAGCGCAATGAGCCAGGATGGGTGTCTCGGGTGGCAGAAAAGCTGGGGGAAGTTTGGGGCATCCCCCCGGAGCAGGTTGCTTCCAGCACTGCCAATAACTTCTTCCGTTTTTTTGGTGTAACGCCGGATCCGGATCCCCAACTCCAGGGCCAGCAAGAGCGTTTACGCGCATAATCGAGGAGGCGGCAGCATGGCGGCAGACAACTCGTTCGATGTCATCAGCAAGGTGGATATTCAGGAAGTACGGAATGCCATGGACCAGGCGATCAAGGAAGTACGAACCCGATTCGACCTCAAGGATTCCCATTCCGAAATCAAGCTTCTGGATGGTGACAAAACTATTGAACTGGCCTCGGCAGACGAATACAAGCTCAAGGCAGTTACGGAGATCCTGCAGCAAAAGTTCGTCAAACGCGGGATTTCGCTGAAAGCGCTCGAATACGGGAAAATAGAGCCGGCCTCCGGTTCGAGCGTGAGGCAGAAGATTACGCTGCAGCAAGGCATTCCGGGAGAAAAGGCGAAAGAGATCGTTAAGCTGGTTAAGGAATCAAAGAAAAAGGTGCAGGCTTCCATCCAGGGTGATACCGTCCGGATAACGGGCAAGGATCGCGATACCCTACAAGAGACGATTGCGTTACTCAAGGGTCATGACTTCGGCATCGATATGCAGTTCACGAACTACCGGTCGAACTAGCAACGCTGTGTGAGGTGGGACCTTCGGGCCCGATACGAGAACGAGCACCTGGAGAGTGAGTGAGCACACAAGCGATAGCGACGGCAAAAGAAGTCTTCGATCTGCTACGCGACGACTTGACCGCCATCGAAACCGAGCTGGTGCGCGATGCCGTATCCAATGTGGGAGCCATAACGGATATCGCCGATTATCTGCGCGAAGGCGGGGGCAAGCGGATCCGGCCTTCCCTGCTTCTGCTATCCGCCAAAGCGCTGGGTTACCACGGCCACGGCATGGTGCGGCTGGGCGCGGTAGTAGAAATGGTCCATACTGCAACCCTGGTTCACGATGACATCATCGATGGGGCCGACACCCGCCGCGGGCGGCCTTCGGCGAATACCACCTGGGGCAATTCCAAATGTGTTCTGGCGGGCGACTGGCTGTATATGCAGGCCTTCCACATCGCCTTACAGGAACGCAAGTTCAAGGTCCTGGACCTGCTGATCGGCCTGACCCAGCAAATGGTCGAAGGTGAATTCCTGCAGATGGAAAAGCTGGGCCGGATGGTAGGCGAGGCGGAATACTACGATCTGATCTACCGCAAGACCGCCTGCCTGTTCGAAGTCTCCATGCGCCTGGGTGCCGTCCTGGCGGGCGCTTCCGAAGAGGTGGAAGAGCAGATGGGCGAGTACGGGAGGAATCTTGGGATCGCCTTCCAGATTGTGGACGATGTGCTGGATCTCACAGCTACGGAGCAGGTACTGGGCAAGCCGGTGGCGAGCGACCTGCGCGAGGGTAAAGCCACGCTGGCCATCGTGCATACGCTGGAAAACGGAAAGTCGCACGAACAGGAGGCGATTGGCAAGGTCCTGGACGATCTCAGTTTCGAGCGCACCAGCCACCAGGAAGTACTCAACATTCTCGACCGGAATGGGTCTATGCAGTACGCCCTCAATTCCGCATTTCAGTACGCCGAAGTTGCGCGCGCGGCCATCGCGGGACTGCCCGAATCCGACTACAAACGGGCCCTGCTGTGGATGCCGGACTTCGTGGTAGCCCGCGACAAGTAACCATTCATGCCTGAAGAGCAAAGGCGGACGGCTGCGCCGATCCGGGTGCTGGTGGCCAAGCCGGGGCTCGATGGACACGACCGGGGCGCCAAGGTCATCGCCCGGGCGCTGCGTGATGCCGGCATGGAAGTGATCTACACCGGGCTGCGGCAAACTCCGGAAATGATCGTGAACGCCGCCCTGCAGGAAGACGTCGACTGTATCGGCCTGAGCATCCTCTCAGGCGCGCACAACGTCATTGTTCCCCGGGTCCTGGCTTTGCTCAAGGAACGGGGCGCGAACGATATCCTGGTGGTTTTAGGGGGGACCATTCCCGAAGCCGATATTGCTGGCTTAAAGGCGGAAGGCGTGGCGGAGGTCTTTGGCCCCGGCACCAGCCTCCAAAGTACGGTGGCGTTCATACGCAGCCGGGTAACCAGGCGAGACTCTCAATTATGAGATCGTAACTGTCCCTGCATCTGACTTCCTCAGTGGTCCGGAATGGGATGAGTTCAATGGAGCATCCTCGCATAAGGCGCGATACCGCGCATGCATTCTTTGACCAATTCTTGCAGCCGTAAAGTACTGCAAAGCTCTTTGGCGTCCTGCGCTTCCCATTCTCTCTCTCTTGTCAGCATCCGCCAGAAGGAACAGCATGGCCTGCGCCAGTTGTTCCGCATTATTTTTCTCTACCAGGATTCCGGTCTTGCCGTCGATCACGGTTTCGACCATGGTGCCGGAGCGAGTTGCCACAACTGGCAAGCCGGAGGCCATTGCTTCGACCGGCGGCAATCCAAATCCTTCATCCCAGATTGGGGGAAAAACGAATATGTCGGAGTCATAGTAGCGATCTACCAGCTTTGGGCGCTGGAACCTACCATGGAAAGTTACTTTGGCTGCGACATCCTGCGGCAGCAGCCCCTGCAGGTAACCAAGATAATCTCGTTGAAGCCCCTTTCCACGGAAGAGGCGCGACTTAATCACCGACCAGGTACTCATCTCATAGTAGGGGGACAGGCTTCTTAAGGTTTTATCGTCGGTTACATCGTAGCTTTCCTGCAGTGGGTAGCTGCCAATGGGCCCGACGATATCCAGGCTCACTCTAGGGTACTCGCGCGCCACGAGGACAAAGGCCTCGAGGAGCACGTGCAGCCCCTTGTGCGGGGAAACAGCTCCGCTGTAAAGGATTCGCTTCACCGTTCGCAGCCTGCCGGCGGCGTAGTCCTTGTCGTAGGGAAACTCCTCAGGATCGACGCCGTTGTAGATGGTCTCGCACCGATCCGCGTACTCCGGAAACAGCTGTTTGATCCTGCCGGTTACGTAGTCGCCGACAGTGGACACCAGATCGACGGCGGCCAGACGACGAGCCAACTGCTCCCGGTTGCTTTGCGGGAACCATTCGGTATGCAGTTGCAGCACGATCTTCGCCCTGGGGTTCAGAGCGCGAATGACAGGAGCGTATTGAGAACAATGCTGCAAGTGGACGACGTCGCAGTCCTGTGACTGCAGGTCGAGAGCGATCTGACGGCCGTAGTCGGGAAATAGCCACCGCGAGGTGGACGCTGGCTCGGACCGGGGAAAGAGCTTAGCCAACTTGTTGAGCATTTTGAACCGGAGCCGATCCTTGCGGCTCCCTGGAAGGAAGCGAAATGCAATGCCCGAGGCTTCCGCCGACGGCACTTTATGGCGATGGTTATCGCTCAGGCCATAAACCACCACACTTGCAGACGACGCCAACGTTCTGGCCATCCAATATGTGCACGAACCGACAGAATTTTGGCTTGGCGGGAGTACAGTGTCGATTGGCTGGCTTACAAAGGCGATTTTCAAAGGACCCCCACCTCTCTCCGGCCAGCGAATGACATAGGGGGGAACGCCAGCCATGACAGGTCAACGGAGTCGCGCAGCCGAAACCGGGCCACGCCCGGACAGGGGAGTTTGCCCGAAGCAAAGCTGACCTGTACAGAAATACAGGCATAAATTTAATTAATACTGGACAATAGTATGTTCGAGTCTACTGATTAATGTCAAGTAATACTGGACATAGCTGGGCTGCTATGTTCCTTGAAAGGCGGATTGCGATTCTGCGCCGTGCTGGCGCAAAGGGGAGTCGTCTCGAGGCGGGAGGCAGGGTCGATGGGCCGGGCCTTCAGCCATCCACAGTCATTTTCCTGACTGGACAGGGCGTGGAGCGGTCATTGCCTCTGCGGCCCCGGATTGCCATTCGCCCGAAGGATACCGGTCCGGTGAAAGACAACCCGCATGGCGGGCTGCGAGCCCAGAACCCGAGGCTTGAGTATGCGCACCGGTCTTCTTGGCTGGCCGAGTCGATGTCCGGTGCGGTTCATGGGGATTTCCACCAGGTAACGGCTCAAACACGCGCAGACGAGGATCGCCGGCACATTCCATGGCCATTGCTGGAGATGGCGGAAAGCGCCGTGGGCCATGATCGATGGTACCTGGGGCAGAAAAAGTTCCTGCCAAAGATAGAGGCTGTAGGAAAGGGTTCCGATCCAACGCACAGGCGCCGATTCCAGAAAGCGGCCGAGCAGACTGGCAGGTTGCAGCACGGTGCTCAAAACCAGGGCTGGGAGGAGAATCACCAGCAGCAGATGCAAGGCGTCAGCATGGAGCAGGAGCGGAATCGGCAGCAACAATAAGATAGGAAACCAGAGTTGGTTAAACTTTATGCGCTCCAGCCTGAGCTTGATCTGAGGAAAGTAGATCGCGGCCAGACAGCCCCACAGCAACCCATCCATCCGCATATCCGTGCGAGCCAGCATGAATTGTGGCGGAAAGAACCTTCCTAAGAATTGATAGCGGACTTCGACCATGCGCCAGCAAAAAAGCGCCAGGGCCAGAAACAGAGCGGCCTTGCCAATCCTCTTCGGGGTGGCGACGAGCAGCAGCAGCGGAAACAGGAGATAGAAGTGTTCTTCGACGGCCAGCGACCACAGGTGAGCGGTATAGAACCCGCCGGTCTCGACCATGCCGAGGGGCCTAAAGTTACGGTAAAAAAGCAGGCAACTGGAAAAATCGGAAAAATTGATGGTCAGTACACCCCAGAGACCAAGAAGGGCAAGGACCAGAAGATAGGTGTAGCAGGGCGGCAGAATACGAAAACATCTTCGGATGTAAAAGTGGGAGAGACTGATGCCGTCTGAGGCTTCGTACTCTCGCAAAAGCAGACCGCAGATAAGAAAACCGCTAATGGCAAAGAAAACGTCGACTCCGACGTCGCCGCGGAACGCCAGGCGGGTAAGAAAAGAATCCTCCCCGAAAAACCCAACTCGTCCGTGGTAGAGGATGACCCCGATGATCGACAACGCGCGCCACCCATCCAGGGTCGGAATGGTGCGCTTCTGGTAACTCATTCTGTCCTCACAGACCGGGGGAGCCTGTTCTTGCGAAATCCAGTGCAATCGGACCACTGCGGGACGGGCAACTTTTGCTCGCCTCGGGACTTTTTTCAAAAGGCGTCGTCTATTGTTTGTGCGCCCTCTTGAAACAGCCCATAAAGCTTATATTCACTTTAGTAAAGAAATGCTGAACGAGTCGGATATCTTTCGGCCAGCTGCAAATGTTGGTAACCCAGGATGGTGATTACCCGGCTTACTGCCGCCAAGACCGGTCGCCGCCGGGCAGCGGGACTAAAGCGAACCTTCATCAGGATTGCGACGAAGCTGGAGCAAAAACGGCAAAAATCTTCCTAATTCCTGCTTTCGACGTCAAAAGGCCCTCGCTCCTGGGTGACGATCCCGCTTCTGCAAATGCCAGAACCCCAGCAAACCAGTTCCATTTAACGGTCACGGGACTGGGTCATGCGCATCCGCGCGTCATGGGCTCGCTTCTTATTCGTCGCAACCATTGGTTTATTTTTCAGATGTACTGAAGAGCAGTGATTGAAGCGCGCGGCCTTGAAACACGCGCCTGCGAATCTATTTGTCTCTGTATCAATCACATATGTGAAATCGCGCTAACCTAATCATCACAATCGCTGATCGGTACGGAGTCAAATCCACAGGTTATCCACAATGTGGATAACTCAGTAAGTTACGGAAGGAATTCCCTGGCTTGGCGCGGTACGGTACCGGCGGAGGAGAGCGTAACTTACCCCGTTTAATGCCAGAACAGCCACGCCAGGGATGAGAAAGTTGGGTGTCATCTGACGGAATCCAAGCCAGCCGAACCAGCAGGTGAGCAGGTGCAGGGCGAGGAATCCGGTTGCCCGGCTGTCATGCAGGTTGTAATCCCGCATGAGAAACCAGGGCAATGCGATGAGATAGAAGGGCCATCCGTACTCAACCAGGCGATCGGCACTGGCGCCCAACAGGGGGGTTATGAGGACGCTGATCAAGCCATAAAGGACGGAAAAACGCAGGATGATGGTTAGCCCGGGAAGACGGCTCTCCGGCGGGACCGTGGGTGAAACGATTCTGCGCCACGATGCGAAGGCGAGCGCAGGCCCGATGCCGAAGAGCCCGAACCATGCCAGAAGGAGGCGCGAAGGGCCCCAGAGGGACGGCTCGCAGATGCCGACTTCGCGAATGGCGCCTAGTTGCAATCCCGGGGGGATCGCCCTCACCCAAACCGGGTTGCACTCGGGCAAGGTGTTGCTCCAGAGAGGAAATCCGAGAACATTCTTAAAGAAACTCCAGACAATTTTCCCCGCGATGTAGGCTCCGCCGCTCATGCCATGCACGCTGGCAGGCCCACCCTGCGCGAAGTGCCGGCTGATCAGGGCGGCGCCTAACAGTGCCGCCAGACCGACCGCGGCGGACTGCAGCCGGATGCGGCGCCAGCAGGCGAAGACCAGGCAGACCGCCACCAGGGATGTGGACTCGCGGGCCAGATAGGCCGGAAAGAGCAGCAACAACGCCCATCCGGAATGGCCGAAAAGCAGGCACAGCAGCATGGCGGCGAGGATGGCGGCGTGCAAGGGGTCGGGCAGATAGTAGTCGTGGAAGACATCGACCCAGAACGGCATCAGGAAGATAGCGGCGAAGATGATCGCCGGGGCCTGCAAGGACCACAGGAGCCGTGCGACAAGGACAAGCAAAGCGATCAGACAAGCCATTCCCAGCGCCAGAAAACCGGCATCGACGCCAAGTCCCGTGATACGGCCCAACCAGCCGGCGATGGCCGGTCCGAGAATTCGCGCGGAAAACGGCGCGGGTACAGAGCTATAGCGGCCCAAGGCCAGCAGGCGATATTGGCCCGCGTCGGGGGCGTAGATGGCCCCCGGCAAACCGAGCAGGATGGCAATGCACAGGCTTCCAACGGGCAGAATCAGGCGAAGGATGCGATCAGACAAGGAATTGCTCGAGCACGGCCGCATACTTTCGGGGGAGAGGAATCTTATGCAGCGACCGGTTCACGGTAACGTGAGTCGTCTCCCCTTCTGCCAACAGGGTCAGAGAATCTTTTTCCGGGCGCATGAGCCGGTAGCCAAATTTGATCACCGAGCGGCGCATGGCGAGTACGGTGGTCTCGAGGAGCAGCTGATCATCGTAGCGGGCGGGAGATTTATAGCGGCAATTGGCTTCGACGACCGGGATGTGGCAATCGTCTTCAAGTTCCATCTTTTTGTATTCGAAACCGAGCTGGCGCAAGAGCTCAACCCTGCCCAACTCGAACCATACAAAGAAGTTGGCGTAGTACACGACGCCCATCTGATCGGTTTCGGCATAACGAACGCGGATACGGGTTTGGGAAACTGGCATGGATGAAGACCAGTTTAGCGAACCAAAAACGAAAAGCTGTTGCCGTTGCCACGTTTGACTGGTTGACTCGCCTCTGACAAGTTAAGGGCGATGCGGTCCCGCCGGACGCTGGGGGCAGGCGGGACGGCGCCGGGAGGGTTGGGGTACCGTTGCCGCAAGACTTGGCACCCCGAGATTAGAACGGCGATTAAGGCTTGAGCTTGCCGAAAACCTGGAGTTTGGAGATGTCGTTGAACATGACGAAGGCGGCGAAAATCAGCAGCACCACGAACGCTGCCTGGTAAATCCGCTCTTTGAACTCCTGGTTTAGATCGCGCCGCATCACGCCTTCGATCAGCAACAACACAATCACTCCGCCGTCCAGAATCGGGATGGGGAGAAGATTGAAGATGCCGAGGTTGAGGCTGATGATTGACATAAGGCCGATAATCGGCTGCCAGCCGGGTTGCTCAACAGCCAAGCCGGTTTCGCGCGCAATCCCAATCGGTCCGCTCAAATCCTGGACCGCAAAGCGCCGGGTAACCATCCGATGCAGCACTTCCAGAATCAGGCCGGAATACCGCAGATTGAAATGAACGGATTGATCGAGGGCTGCAGGCAGCGCAAGCTGTTGGATTTTGAGAGGCGTCGGGTTGGGAGCAAAACCAATGCGGTAGAGCTTGTGCCCATTAGGTTCGTCGGCCATGACGGGCTGCAAGTCGAGACTGAACTGCTTGCCATCACGCTGCACGTTCAGCTGAATCGGCTTGCCATTGTCCTGCTGCAGAAACGCCAGCATGGCATCGACAGAGTGAAGCGCCAAGCCGTCCACGGAGAGAATCTGATCGCCCGGCTTAAGCCCCGCTTTCGCTGCCGGCATGTTGGCTTCGATCTGGCGCACGCGGATTGGCTCCGGCTGCATGCGAGGCACAAAGCCGATGGTGTCAAAATCAAAATCGTCGGCTCCGCGGGGATTTGGAATCGCGATCATGTTGCGGACGATCTGTCCGTCGCGCCTCACATCCACAGGAATCGTCTGGCCTACGTTCATCGCGGCGCGGATCGATACCTGTTCCCAGGTCGGGTTCTCAACGCCATCGAAGCGGGTAATCAGATCGCCCGGTTTGAGTCCCGCAGCAGAGGCAGCGGTGTGATCGGAAACGAAATCGATATTCGCCGGCTCGGAGCGAAAAGCTTCCACTTCGTTGTGCATCATGTAAAAGCCGGTCATGAGCAGGAGGGCCAACAGGAAATTGGATACGGGGCCCGCGAGGCCGATCAAGATGCGTTGCCAGCGCGGATGAGCGTTGAACTCCGCCGGGTCGCCCGTGGAGGGTTCGCCCGGGGCTTCCCCCGACATCTTGACATAGCCACCCAGAGGCAAGAGGCTGAGCCGGTAGTCGGTGTCTCCACGGCGAAAACCGAAAAGACGCTTACCGAAACCGATCGAGAAGACTTCCACCCGCACGCCGCATAATTTGGCAACTGCGAAATGGCCGAACTCATGCACCAGTACCATGATGCCGAGCACAACAAGCATGGAAACTGTGCTGGTTAAGAAAAATGACATCGCAATCCGCTCATTTACCTCTCTACCGGATCCAGCCGGACCCAAACCAAACTACCGGAGTATTGACTGGAATAAACTGCCGCGGGTGAGCACAGATGTTGTTGCTGGCTCTGAACGGCCGCGGGGACACAGGTCACCGTAGAGCAGGCGAAACCCCCGCTACTACGATGCGGGCGACCCGTCGTGCTTCCTCGTCGAGCTGAAGCACTTCCTGGATGGTCTCAGGATGACTCGGCGGGGTCACCTCCAGAACAGACTCAATTGTACGCGGTATCGCCGTGAACGGAATGATGCCTTCGAGGAATGCCTCTACCGCGATTTCGTCGGCGGCGTTCAGAGCGATGCAGGCGGCGCCGCCTGCCTGGGCCGCCTGGTACGCCAGGCCGAGACAGGGAAACCGTTTGAAATCAGGCGGTTCGAAATTCAGTTCGCCGAGTGCCGCCATATCGAACGTCAATTCGCTCGGCACCCGCTCGGGATAACTCAATGCATAGAGAATCGGCAACCGCATATCCGTCACCGAAAGCTGAGCCAGGATGCTGCCATCCACAAATTCGACCAGGGAATGAACCGCGGACTGAGGATGGACAGTGACGTGCACCGCGGAAGGGGACAAGTCGAACAAGCGGCAGGCTTCAATGATTTCAAGGCCCTTATTCAGGAGGGTGGCCGAATCGATCGTGATCCGGCGGCCCATGATCCAGGTCGGGTGACGAAGCGCCTGCTCGACGGTGATGTTCTGGAACTGGTCCTGGGGCAGATTGCGGAAAGGGCCACCGGAAGCAGTAAGCCAGATGCGGCGGACTTCCTTGGCGGTTCCACCGCGCATGCATTGATGGATGGCGTTGTGCTCGGAGTCGATGGGCAGCAGGGGCACGTTGCTACTCCGCGCAAGGCGGGTGAGAATCTCGCCTGCGGCCACCATGGCTTCTTTGTTGGCCAGGCCCACGGCTTTTCCAGCAGAAACTGCGGCATGAGTGGCTTCCAGCCCGGCTACGCCGACAATTGCCGAAACCACGAAATCAACTTGGGGTAAGGTGGCCGCGCGTACGGCTCCAGCGCTTCCGTACACAACCTCGATGCAGCTGATTCCGGCAGCTTTGAGGCGAGATCCCAGTTCGGTGGCCAGCTCCTCGGTGGCCATGGAAGCCACCAGCGGTCGCCAGCGTTGACATTGGGCAAAGGCAACCTCCAGGTTTTTGCCTGCGGCCAGCGACGCAACCGTGAAGCGGTCCGGGTAACGCTCGATGATGGAAAGGGTGCTGGTTCCGATAGAACCGGTAGAACCGAGAATGCAGATGTGCTTCAAGGCCAGCTAGCCCACCCGAAAAAACTGCTGAATCCATTGAGCGTACCACAGGGCCGGGGCAGCCAGCAGGAGGGCGTCGATGCGGTCGAGCACGCCCCCGTGGCCGGGAAGGAGGGCTCCGGAGTCCTTGACGCCGGCGCCTCGCTTGATGGCGGATTCCACCAGGTCGCCGACCTGGGCAAAGAGATTCAGAACGACAGCCATCCCCAGCCACCGATCCAGGGATCCCGCATAATGCAACATGCCGCCAGGGAAATTCCGAGCCAGGAAAAACAGAACTGTGGCGATGAGCAGGCCGCCGGCGAGCGAACCCGCGGATCCCTCCCAGGTTTTGTTGGGGCTGATCAGGGGCGCGAGCTTGTGGCGGCCGAAAGCGCGACCTATATAGAGGGCAACCGTGTCACCCACCCAAACCACGCAAAAAAGAAAGACCAGCAAAGATGGGCCGTCAGGCATAACCCAGATCATGGGCAAAGTGACGAGGCACAAACCGCAATAGAGCAGGCCAAAAATGGAAAATGCAGTATCCGGCAGTACGCGGTCCAGCGGCGAGCGAAAGCTGCATACCAACAGCAGCGCGACGCTTCCCAGGCCGATCGCGGGCAGCACCAATGACGGGCTGCAATAGGTCGCGGCGAAGAGGATGGCGATGGAGACCAGGACCAGCACACGCGGCAAGCGCGAAGCCTGAGAATCAGCGATGGACAGGTACTCCCAGGCAGCAAGCTCCGCCACGACCGCGGTCGCGATGATGAGCCAAAGAAAAGAACCGCGGAGCAGAAGCAGCAGAACCAAAGGAACAAGAACGGCTGCCGTGATCACTCTTTTCATGTTTTAGAGAAGCATACACGGTTGCTTATCGCGGCCTCCGCGGAACATCCACAAGGTCTCTTGGTATGATCGGCATTAGCTGCTTGGAGGAATACCGTGATTGAAATCGCTTCTTTCGAAGCCAGGGACAAATTCAGCCGGTTGCTCGATCGTGTACAGCTCGGCGAAGAGATCATCATCACCCGCCGCGGGAAAGCTGTCGCTAAGATTGTTCCAGAAGGGAGCGCTCCCGTAGAAGTGCTTGCTGGAGACGTCAGCACATGGGCGCCGGCGAGCGAAGAAAAAGAAACGCAGGCCGCAACAAGTAACTCACACTGATCGCTTATTCCCGATTCAGGTTTGAATCACGCCAGGATTGAATTTCTCGACTTCAGGATTCAGCGCCGCGGCTTCGAGCGCGGTTAGCAGCGCTTTCCGCGTCTTTGCCGGGTCGATGATCGCATCCACCCACAATCGTCCCGCGGCATAACGGCAGTCTGTCTGCTGGCCATAGCTGGCCTGAATGGAAGCGAGAACCTGATTCTTCTCCTCTTCACTCAGCTGCTTGCCGCCGCGCTCGAGCTGGCGGATTTTGATTTCCACCAATGTGCCGGCGGCGGATGCTCCGCTCATGACGGCGTAACGGGCAGTGGGCCAGGCGAAAATAAATCGCGGATCGTAAGCTTTGCCGCACATTGCATAGTGGCCGGCGCCGAAAGAGCCACCGAGGATCACAGTTATCTTGGGCACGGTGGAGTTTGAGACGGCGGAAACCATCTGGGCTCCCGCGCGAATGATTCCGCTCCACTCAGCGTCCCGGCCCACCATGAAGCCGTTTACGTCGTGCAGGAAGATGAGCGGAATCAAATTCTGATTGCAATCCATAATGAAGCGCGCCGCCTTTTCCGCGCTTTCGGCATAGATCACGCCCCCGAACTCGACTCTTTTATCGCCGGTCTGACTGGTATGCGTCTGATGGGTCTTCTGATTGGCAACGATGCCAACCGCATATCCTCCAATCCGGCCATAGCCGCAAACGACGGTCTTGCCGTAGTCGGCCTTGTATTCGTCGAATTGAGAGCGATCCAGCAGACGAGCGATTACCTCGTGCACATCGTAGGTGCTTGCACTGCGGGTGGAATCCGGTTCGAGCAGGGCGTAGAGGTCCTGCGCGGGGTACCTGGGAGCGTCGTGCTGCGAATCATACGTTGCTCGATCGAATGGCGCTCCGGGCGCATGGCCCAGGCGGGATATCAGAGACCGGAGCCGAGCCAGACATAGGTGGTCGTTGGGCTCCTTGAAGTCTACGGTTCCTGAAATCTCGGAATGCATCGTGGCCCCACCCAGTTCCTCGGCGGAATACTTCTGCCCGATGGCTGCCTGCACCAGAGCCGGTCCTGCAAGAAAGAGACCGCTGCCCTCGGTCATCAAGACGTGATCCGTCATGACCGGAAGATAGGCTCCGCCGGCTACGCACATGCCCATGATGGCGGTCATTTGGGGTATGCCCCGGGCGCTCATCACCGCGTTGTTGCGGAAAATACGCCCAAAATCATCCTGGTCGGGGAATACATCCTCCTGTAGGGGCAGGAAAACGCCTGAAGAATCCACCAGATAGATAGTTGGAATGCGATTCTCCAAGGCTATCGTCTGGGCACGAATAACCTTCTTGGCGGTCATGGGAAAGAAAGCACCTGCTTTAACGGTGGCGTCGTTGGCGATCAGCATCACCAGCCTTCCGGCAACCCGGCCCAAACCAGTCACGACTCCTGCCGCGGGCGCGCCGCCCCATTCGTCGTACATACCGAACGCGGCAAACAGCCCCAACTCCAGAAGCTCCTCACCCGGATCCAACAACAAGGCCAGCCGTTCCCTCGCGGTGAGACGCCCTTTGGAATGTTGGGCTTCGACCGCTTTGGGGCCGCCGCCCTGGCGTATAAGTTCTTCCTGCTGCAGGATTTCCCCCAGAAGCGCCTCCATACCGGCAGCATTCTCCCGCCCCTTTTTGGAAAGAGGATCCAGTCGGGAAGACAGGCGGTTCGAGAAGTGTGGCGCCGTCTCAGCGGGCACGGCATGAATGGGTGGGTCGGTCGGGACAGCCATAAGAAACTCGCCAGCATAGCATCTCAGCTGCGGCCTTGCGTGCACAACCACCGGATGCCCATTCCCAAAGTGAATTACCGGAGGTTGAAGGTGTGAAAAACAAACACATTTTGCTGCTTTCCAACAATCCCCCGAATGTGACATACTGCTCCAAAATTATCTTTCAGCTAACCCCGATGACTGAAAGATGGAAAAACGGAAGAAAACGATCATGTCCGGCTTCTTTTCGAAACTATCTCCTGCCCGTTGTTGGCCCACTACGGAAGCTACCGTGGACTCCTGCCAGTGGTTACGGCTTCACGACCACCTGGGAGGCATCGCGGGGCATTACCAAGTCAAATTCACTTACCAGGCTGGCGGGAAAGAAAATCACGGGGAGTTCTGCCACCACGGTACACAGCACATTGCACCCTATAGCCCAGGCGAGCACTTAGACATCCAATACGACCCCAAAAAGCCGGGACGATACCACTTCCAGGGTGCTGAGTCGAGCTACGAGAAATTGGAAGCAATCGTAGTGGTGACCGTTTTTGCGCTGATTGCCGGCTACTTCCTGTACGCGTTTTAATCCCCCACCAGATTCGGCCGACTGCGCGGTCCGCCCGGGAATTCTTGGGCGTTTTCCTACGTTGCATTTTCGCGCCCACACAATAGGATGGTTTGGACCGCCGAACCAGGGCTCTAATCCATCTCGAATCAGAAAAGCGATCATGCAGAATGCGCGTTTTTTTTCTCTGGCGCTGATTCTCGGCTGCATTGCACTCACCGTGGCTGTGGCTCAGGTTTCCTCAAAGGAAAGCGTCTCTTCAGATGACATCAGCGTAGCGGAAGGACTTCAGCTACCCACCTATGGGCACGTATGGGCGCTGGACACCTGGAAAGGACTTCGCGAGCTGGTCCGCCTGAGTCCCCCCGATACCACCACGGACGACTCCGGTTTCTCCCTCAAACTGAGGCACGTGATTGGATTCAAAGGGGAGGCAGCGAAAGTCAGGGTACATGATCCGGCAGCTTCGTTTTTCCTGCGTGGTGTTTCAGGGAACGACAACGACCGCTGCGATCTGGTGATCGTGCGCCTGAATGCCGATGGCCAGCGGCGCGAAGTTACTAAGGATGGCATGGCTCAGCTGAAGCAGCGCGCAAAACACGGCGAGGGGCAATACCCGGATGTCATCAGCATCAAGCAACAGCGGATCGGAACAACGGACTGGTATCGGCTCTCTCCGCTGCAGACTCTTTCTCCGGGTGAGTATGCTCTCGTCCCACTTCCTTCGAGTCCCGGGTTTGCCGAAGGAGAAGTATTCGACTTTGCCGTCGACCCTGAGGCGCCCGAAAACGCGGATCCACTGCGCTCGGAACTGTACCGCGGCGCTCAATGAATCACACAAGCTAATAACACTAAGGTGGGATGAGATTTAGCGCCCTTTCGCGCGCCGCCACCAAGTAAAAAAGGGACGAAAAATTTTCCCTCTTTCCGCAAGCGCCGGCCCGGCGGCGCGCATGCGCTACAGGCTTTATCCGCAGGTTGATGACTCGATGCATACACACGCCGAGGCGTAATCGCAAACGATTGCGGTGGCGAAAAAAGTGATCCGCGCTCCGGCTTCTTTCGTAAGCCGAGCGTTCGATAAAGTCACAATCATAGATACAAAATAACTCGCTGGCACGACTCTGCCGAAATCGCGATTGGGATACACGCTCATAGCAGTTGCGGGGAGAGAAAAATTATGCGAGCGGAGAGGAAGGACCTGAGCCCTGAAGACCCAGCAGCTCAGCATGAACTCGCATAGCGGCTATGCAGAAGGCGATATGGGCTTCCAGCTCGAGCCCCAGCTCCTGCGCTCCGAGGAGAATATCCGGGCGCTGCACACCACGCGCAAATGCCTTATCTTTCAGCTTCTTACGGACGCTCGCGACATCCACATCGAAGATGGAACGAGTGGGTTTTACGAGCGTCACAGCGGTCAGAAAACCAGCTAATTCATCACAGGCAAAAAGTGCTTTAGCGAGATGAGTTTTTCGGGACACACCTGAGTACTGAGCATGTCCCATAATCGCTTCGCGTATTTCTTCCGGCCAGCCTTGTTGAGCAAGAATTTGATTTCCGACGAACGGATGTTCTTCTGCGCTGGGATATTTTTCGTAGTCAAAATCGTGCAGCAGTCCAGTGATGCGATAGGTCTCGCGCAACGTGTTTGAGTCGGCTTCACCGAGTCCGCGAAGTCGCGCTTGTTCCTGACCGTAGGCTTCCATACAGGCTTCGACAGCAAGAGCATGCTTTAACAAACTCTGCGACTGGGTGTACTGGTTGAGAAGACTCCAGGCTTCGGCGCGTGTGTATCTTATTCCGGCCATTCAGTTATCTTTTTGCACAGACGACCGCGAGATTCCGAGTTTTTTAGGGTTTCTTCCGAAATTCGTACCACGTTTTCCGCTTTGACCCCTACTTTTTAACTTGACATTGAGAATACCCTGCATCACTGTAATCATGAATCAGCTAGGGACCGTCGTTAAACGAATACTTGGCACGGGGACGTGCAAGGTGATCTAAAAGCGGCTCTTCCTGGCGGGACCGCCCTGCTCTGGCGCTCCGTTCAAGAAAAATTATGGCTACTAACTTAGCAACAGTCGAAGCGCGTGAGGTTCTACGGTGTGAGCGCTGCACATTGGTGCAGTTCCGCACTGCGAACTCTTTGTGCAGGCGCTGCCACAAACCGCTCGAAATCGAAGAACCGGAACGGCTCGTTCCGCAATTCGCGGGCGAGCCGGAAGAAACCGTGACCGAAGATAACGGTCTTCAGGTGGCACGCGCTGTGCGTGACCTTCGCAAGGGCCGCAATCTGAGCCAACGCCAGCTTGCCAGCCGGATGCAGGTACCGCGTACCTACATCTCGAAAATCGAGAATGGCAAAGCGATGCCAACGCTGTCTTCCTTATCAAGGTTGGCGGCAGCGCTCGAGATCGATATCTGCAATCTTCTTCGTGATGCCCGTAGCCGCCGACATGAAGAGACTGCGTCGATTCTCAGCGATCCTTTTCTGGCTGAGCTCGCACCATACATTTCCCAGATGGATACGCTGCAACGTTCCATGTTTTTAAACCAGGTGCGCGACCTGGCCATGGGCCGCCGTAGAAGCGCATAACCTACGGCGTTTTCCCTATGCGAGGTGTTGCTGGAATCCTCCGCCTGGCGTTTTGCGGGGGAAGGGACCATGTGCTACGGTCGTAAGGAAAGGCGATCGTTTTGCGCTTCCTGCCACCGAGCCGAGTATCCGAATTATCTTCCGAAGAGCAGGCCCTCTACAGCAGCCTGGATCCAGCTCGCCTGCCGCAGCACGTTGCCATCATTATGGATGGGAATGGGCGCTGGGCAGGCAAGCGTAGCCTCAGGCGTTTCCTTGGCCATCAGCAGGGCGCAGAGGCGGTCCAGTATGTGGTTGAGACGGCTTCGCGCATCAATTTGCCCTGGCTTACCCTGTATGCATTCTCGCTCGAGAACAACCTGCGCCGCCCCAAAACCGAAGTCAATTTCCTGATGCGGCTGTTGCGCTCCTACCTGGTAGATAATGTCCAGCGCATGAACGACAACAATGTCCGGATCGCCTACATTGGGCGGACCCATGAGTTGCCCTCCGAAGTTCAAGAGAAGATGCAATGGGCCGCAGAAGCTACGGCTCACAACAATGGCACCGTACTGACGCTGGCGCTCAATTATGGAGCGCGTTCCGAGCTGGTGGATGCGGTGAAAGCCCTGGCCCGCGAAGCAACATCCAACAACCTGCCGCTCGACCGAATCACGGAAGAAGACCTCAGCAGGCATCTATACACCGCACACATGCCGGACCCGGACCTGATGGTGCGCACCAGCGGTGAGTTTCGGGTGTCCAACTTTCTGCTGTGGCAAATGGCCTATTCCGAGATCTACGTGACCGAACGGTTCTGGCCTGACTTTCGCGGCATCCATCTGCTTGAGGCCATCGCCGACTATCAGCGCCGGGAACGCCGCTATGGTGGACTGAACAAGGCGCAGGAATCGGACGAAGCTCCCATCCCCGATAGCTTCCTGGTGCCCCGCTAACCCCTCCCCAGCTATCCACGGGCTTTTAGCGCGCCGACGAAGCGTGTGATCAGTAAGGTGCGGGGACACATATTCCGAGGCCCCCGCCAACATGTCGCCGGTATTCTCGGTTCATGAGTTCGCCTGCCCTGGCTCGTCCCCGGAGGTCCCGTAAAAAGAAGAAGCCCGCAAATTGGTTGGCGTGGTGGCCATTAGCAGCCGGGATCGCGATCACCCTGGCAGCAGTGAAGACAGCGGAGATCCTGCCACTGATGGGAGCAGGAGGACTGCTCCGGTTGCAACTCCTCTATCCTTTTGCACTGCTGCTCAAGCAGCCGCAGTTTGGCCTTTCCGACGCGGCCAGTGAGGGCTGGTCGCAGATCATGCTGTACACGCAGTATCCTCTTTACGGCCTTTATGCCAGCATCGCGACGCGATGGAGACCGCTGTGGGCCGTACTCCTGCAATTAACCGCGATCCACTTGGCCGGCTTTGCCGTACTGTGGTTGCTGGCGCCGAGCTGACCTGCTGATCATTGAAAAGTACAAACTGGCAGCTCATTATTAAGGAAGCTCGTGGGGACCGCTGGCTTGAAGTCTGAACCGGTCAAGATTATTGAGTGCCCGCGGGATGCGTGGCAATCTATGCCGCTTCCGATTCCGGCGGAAGTCAAGGCCGATTACCTGAGCGCTCTGGTCGCCGCCGGCTTTCAGCATATTGACGCAGTCTCGTTCGTTTCTCCGGCGGCTGTGCCGCAGATGGCGGACTCCGAACGCGTATTGGCTTTGCTGGCGCCGCGGCGAGACGTAGAAATCATTGGCATCGTGGTCAACCAGCAAGGAGCGGAGCGCGCCGTCGCCACCGGAGCGGTGCGCACCTTGGGTTTTCCTTATTCCCTGTCGCCTTCATTTCTTGAGCGCAACCAGAGACAGACACCCAAGCAGGCCCTGCAAATATTGGAATCGATTGTCGCGCTTGCGCGGAAAGCGAGTCTGGGAGTGGTTGCCTACCTCTCGATGGCCTTCGGCAATCCCTACGGAGACCCGTGGAACCAGGAGGGAGTCATTGCGGCTTGCATGAAATTAAAGAACCTTGGGATTGGCGAAATTTCACTCGCAGACACAGTAGGGCTGGCCAGCCCGGCACAGATCCACTCGCTGCTAACGGCCGTGCTTGAGGCAATCCCTGGTTTTGAGATCGGCGCTCATCTACACGCCAAGCCCAAGGAGGCAGCCGGCAAAGTCGCAGCCGCTTACGAGGCGGGTTGCCGGCGCCTGGACATGGCGCTTGGCGGGCAAGGCGGTTGCCCGTTCGCACAGGATTCACTGGTAGGCAATGTGGCGACCGAAGGCGCCATGAAAGAGCTCGCCAGGCTCGGCGCCCTCCTTCCCCGTTTCGCGGCGCTTGACGAGTTACTTGCCAAAAGCCGCGCGATCGCCGATAGATTTGGCGGCCCGCGCACGGACTAGAACTTTTTCACGGTGGAGGCAGGGCGGACAGCTATAAAAGCAATGAGGAGATTCCCGTAAGGTGGCTATTAAATACGCAACGCTGGAAATCAGAGAAACCGACCGCGTTCATACCATCACGCTGAATCGGCCCGAACGCAGGAATGCCTTGAGCCCGCAGATGATCGCCGAGCTTATCCATGCCTTGGGAGAGGCCGGAACCTGCGATTGCGGCGTGGTTGTGCTTACGGGTGCGGGAACGGCGTTCTGTTCCGGGATGGATCTCGAAAGCCTGAAATCTCTCACTCATCAACGTCCGGAAGACCAGCGTGCCGATGCTGAATCCACCATGTGGATGATGCGCCGGTTGTACGACCTAACCAAGCCCACGATTGCAGCCGTAAATGGTCCAGCCATTGCGGGGGGGACCGGGCTGGCGACTTTGTGCGATTTCACGTTGGCAGCGCCCCAGGCCAGGCTGGGCTATACCGAAGTAAAAATCGGTTTTATCCCGGCCATGGTTTCGGTATTTCTGCTCGAGATGGTTGGGGAAAAAACAGCCAAAAGCCTGCTGCTCTCGGGCCGGATTCTGGATGCCCGGGAAGCGCTGGCGCTGGGCCTGATAACGGAAATCGTTCCCGACGGCCAGCTGATGACCAGGGCTTATGAGCTAGCTGCAATGTTGCTCAAGAACAGCCCCGAATCAATGAGCACAGTCAAGAAGCTGCTGAGCTCATTTGCCAAGGAGCGGCTGGATCGGGACTTGGCACGCGCCATGCGGTGGAACGAGAAAATTCGCAACAGCCCTGATTTTCGTGAGGGCCTGCAGGCCTTCCTGGAGAAACGCGAGCCGGTATGGCCTGGGCGCAAGAACAAATAAAGCAAGTATCATTCCCGATATGGCAAATAAAGTTCGCTGGGGAGTTCTGAGCACGGCTGCAATCGGCATGAAGAAGGTGCTGCCGGCCATGCAAAAGGGTGATTGGAGCGAAGTGACCGCGATCGCCTCGCGCGATCTTCCCAGGGCCCAGGAAGCTGCGCGCACACTGAATATCGCCAAGGCTTATGGATCGTACGAAGAGCTGCTGGCCGATCCCGATATTGAAGCGATCTACAATCCCCTGCCGAATCAGCTCCACGTTCCGTGGTCGATCAAGGCCGCGGAAGCGGGAAAGCACGTGCTATGCGAGAAACCCATCAGCATGACGGTAGCCGAAGCCAAGAAACTGCTGGCAGCGCAGCAGCGCACGGGAGTCAAGATTGGCGAAGCCTTCATGGTGCGCACGCACCCGCAGTGGCTGCGAACACGCGAGCTGATCGCCTCGGGCCGGATCGGCTCGTTGCGTTCTGTGCTGGGATTTTTCAGCTACTTCAATACCGACCCTAAAAATATTCGGAATATTGCAGATTGCGGCGGTGGCGGCCTGATGGACATTGGTTGCTACCCGATCAATACTTCCCGATTTGTGTTCGGCGAGGAGCCGGTGCGCGTATCCGGCGTCTTGGAGAAAGATCCCAACTTCCGCACGGACTGTTTGACTTCAGCGGTTTTGCAGTTTCCCTCGGGTCAGGCAATCTTCACTTGCAGCACGCAGCTGGTGCCTTACCAGCGGATGCAGGTGCTGGGAACCAAGGGCCGGATCGAAATCGAAATCCCTTTCAATGCTCCGAATGACCGCCCCTGCCGGATTTTCATCGACGACGGCCGGGACTTGATGGGAGGGGGAATCACCATCGAGAGCTTCCCCATCTGCGATCAGTACACGTTGCAGGGAGATGCTTTCTCCAAAGCCGTGCGTGAGGGGACGGAGGTGCCCGTGCCTCTCAGCGACGCGATCCGGAATATGGCAGTGATCGAAGCTGTCTTTCGCGCCGCCAGTTCAGGCAAATGGGAGAAACCTGAAGCCTAGAGGCCGTTGCTATTTTCGAAGGTCTAGGGATCCGGGCGCGGGTCGTCGGGAGCATCCTCGGCGCCTTCGTCCCAAGGCTCCGAATCGCCTATTTCGCGTTCCAGCTCATCGGAGGGGAGTCGCGGCTGATCCAGTTCTCTGCGCGCAGGGTTTGGCACCACTTCGGGGTCGTTCACGACAAATGTGAGCCTACCACAGCGCCGCGGGCATGATAATGGGCATCGGTACGCTGATGAGATTACTGAATTTCCTGGTAGAAAGCTTCATCGCAACCTTCGGCATTACTCGGCCCAGGCCGGAACAGCAGCGTACCGTGGCCCTGGCGTTGGGTGGCTTTCTGTTGCTTTTCTTGGCCGGCCTGCTCAGTCTGATCGTCTGGATGCTCTTCGGAGTGCGCCGATGACCAGCGTCGCCCAGGTTTCCTCGGTTTCGCCCGTCGCGGGAGATGCCCGGACTAAAGGGATGAGGGAGCGGAGCTCTTCAGGGAGCGCGAAAAGCGCTCCTCGCCCGCCAGCACGCAATTTAGCGTGCGCCCCATCGCTTGGCTATTCGCCAAGGACAGGGCGCGAAGCTGAGCGCGGCGATTAGAGCTTGCCGTTGTTCACAGCAATTGGCTCGACAGTGGGAGCGCCGCCTGCCGAAACCGTACCGGCTGCCTTTTTGTGCAGCTGGTGATGCAGGCAATAGAGCGCCAACTCGAGGCGGTCCGAAACTCCGAGCTTGTCATACACCTTACGCAGATAATTTTTGATCACCTGCTCGGTGGTGCCGAGCTGATAGGCAATCTCCTTATTGCGCTTGCCCTGCGTGATGCAGGTGATGATGGCCAGCTCCTTCGGCGAAAGCCGTGGCTGACTGCGAGGACTGGTCAGCGCCGTCGCCTGCGAGCGGTAAGCCTCGATCACCCAGTTGATCGATTGGTTATCGATCCAGGTTTCGCCGGCAGCGATCTTGCGCACGCACTTGACCAGCAAGTCGGGCGAGATAGATCGAGGGATGATGCCGCGAACGCCGCGGCGATAGAGCTCGACCGTGTTGGACTCGTCGTTTTGCGCTGACTGCACAATAATTTTCAATTGCGGAGCGCGGCGGACAAGTTCGGGAATGGCGTCGACTGTGCCTGCGATCAAATTCCCTTCGAGCAGGACCAAATCGGTTGGAAAGCGTTGGATGGCGCCGTGAAGACCAGCCAGGGTGTCGACTTGAGCGACCACACGAATATCGTCTTCAAGAGCAAAGATCTTCCGGATTCCTACCCGGTAGATCGCTTGCGAATCAGCAAGGACGATTCGTATCGCAGCTTTGTCCGCACCCTCTTCGGGTTCAATGGCGCCGTCAGGCAGACCGGCATCGAGAGCTTCAGGTTTGGCAGATACCATAGGTTCAAAGACCAAAATAGCTTCAGTGACTGAAATAATATTTATCTATAACGGCAGCGACGTGTTTTGTCTGTACATCTGTTTTTACGTCTGGTGTGCAGCGTACCACGCGGCCGGTGCAGTGCAATACGACATCGGTGGGGGTGCCCATAGCCTCTGCCGGCATTTTAATTGTGAAGCTTACGTTACTGCCTACGGCCAACGCAGTAGCGACCTCAAAGAGAACGCCACTGGCGGATATGTTTTCGGTTACCGCGGGCAGATCTGCTGTTTCCGTAGTAATAGTAATCGGTACACGCAGTGGAAAACGCACCGCAGCGCGGAGTTCAATCGGACGCTCTGAAGCGGCTGCGGTTGAGATATCCATGCCGTGATCATAATCAGAACCGAGATGTACGTGAATCCCCTAAAAAGGCCACCTATTCGTCCCCATAGTACTAAAGTCACCCGTGGGAGTATCTCGGGTTTTACCGCTTCATAAGAAATTTTTCAGAAATCGCCCCGGAAGTGAAGCAAGGACTGACGCCAAACCCCGCAAATCGCGTTACTTGATATTCCGGATATATACTTAGTAATAATCACACGAAAGTTGTAGCGCCCAGGCATCCCTATCGGTAACATCTGCATAACCGGTTTTTTCTGAAGGAGATGCCCTATGAAAGCCACACTGATACGCGCTCTGACTGTAGCTGGATTGCTCGCGATGTCTATGCCCGCCCATGCCATGCCAGTCGGCTTTTGGACCTGGTTTTTCTAAGTTGTAAACTGGGATCTCTGCGCATTATTTAGCCAAACAAAGCTTTGCTATCCGCAGATCTTGCGGCTATTCTGCATCTGCAAAGGTGCAATGTGAGCTTGCGCGCCATATTCGCGGCTTTCAGCGTGATTGGCCTCCTGGCCGAGGTCTGTCTCCTCGTCGTACTCATTTGGCGCCGCCAATATAAGACCTTTCCGATTTTCACGCTTTGCATCGCATCCAATCTCCTCAATGACATCGGTATAGGCATCCTGATGGTGGCCTATCCGATCCACGTGGCGCGTTCCGTTTCCTTTGCTTTGCTGCCACTCCAATATTTACTGGACTTGGCCGTGCTGCTCGAGATCAGCTGGAATGTTCTGCGGCCTGTGCACACGTCCCTCCCCCAAGGGACTGTTCGGGCGTTTGTTATAGCGATGGTGGCGGCTCTGCTTGGCGGCGTTCTGTTGGCTGACCACTTTGGCAACACCGGTAACAAAATTCAGGATATTAAGGTGCCCCTCGACCTTACGGTGGGTCTGCTGCGCATGCTGATCTTCGCCGCCACGGCGGGATTTGCCCAATTGCTGGGAATCGGGTGGCGAAACAAGGTGCTGCAGTTAGCCACCGGTCTCTCCTTCTACAGTGCGGTGGACCTTGTCGTGAGCCTCCTCGGGCGCTACGGGGGCGATTCCCGGGACCTGGAGGGTGTCAGAATGATCGCGGTCGCTCTTCAACTGGTTTTTTTCGTGTGGGTCTTTACAACTAAAGAGGTACAAAGGCGCGAATTCAGTCCACAAATGGAGCAGTTTTTGGTTACACTGGCTGGGCGGGCGAAGCTCGCGCGTACGGCGCTGGTGCGGATGCAGGTGAAATAATCACATGATCTTGCCGATGCTTCAGGTAATTCTTGCCACTCTGCTGATTGGCTACGCCGCGTTATGGCGCAGGCAGCAGATGAAGCGTCGTTCCCGGAGTTGGCACGCAATCATCAACCAGTTGCATGGCAACGACTGGGGCATCGAAGACATCACCGAGCGTTTCCTTTATAAAGGCGAAGTTCAGGTGACGCCGAAGGACGTCTGGCAGCGCATCCAGGGCTGCAAGGGTCTGTGGGCGATGTATAAAAATTCTCCAGTACTGGTGCAGCTCGCCGACTATGCCGCAGAGCATGGTGAGGGCGTTGATTTGGAGATGCTGGAAGGTCTGCGCAGCGATGCGTTTCAAATCCGTGTTTGCGTGCTGATGGCGCTGGGGCAGTACCTGTTCTCCGCTTCTTCGGTTGGGGCAGCGGTAAACGCCCACCGCGCTGTGGCCACTTACAGTGCCATGCTGGTCCGGCTCACTGCCTTCATCCAGGAATACTCTACAGCTCTTTTTCCGAGCTATCTCGACGCCGTCGCTTAGTCCTTCGTTCTTGCGCAAGACTTGCGCAATCGGTTTGATGCAGCGATACTTGTATTTTGGGTCGCGTGCGCGAGCAGCGTTGTCTGGCCTGCAAATCGCGGTCTTAAGCCTACCTGGTTTGCCCCATCAGGAAAGAATTCTGAAAGGATTTACATCTGTGTTGATGATTCGCCTGGCTCGCTTCGGTGCACGTAAGCAGCCCTATTATCGCGTTGTCGTGATTGAAAAAGACAGGGCCCGCAACGGCCGGTCGGTCGAGGTTGTGGGGACCTACAACCCGCGCACCACTCCAGCCACCGTAGACTTGAAACGGGATCGCATTCAGCACTGGACCAGCAATGGCGCCCAACTGTCTGACCGTGTTGCGAAACTACTCGCTGCTCATCCCGCGGCGTAAAACCCTCTGGACACAACCACAGCAAAAGCGGTTTAATGCTCGGTCATGAAGCGACCCAGCCAATGCCTGTGTCTGAATCCATTCAGATGCGGGGCAGACTGCTACCAAAACGTGCGTTGGTTGGTTCTTTGAGGCCGTATGACGATGCAAGACGCGAATCACAATGATATGCAGCAACTGGTCACAGAAATCGCCAAGGCCCTGGTGGACGATCCCCAAGCGGTAGAAGTGCAGGCCGTATCGCGAGACGAGAACACGGTACTGCGGTTGCGCGTCGCTTCTGCAGACGTAGGTAAAGTCATCGGCAAACAGGGCCGGACCGCACGCTCGATGCGTACCATTCTGAGCGCGGTCAGCATGAAGCTGCATCACCGATATACGCTGGATATCCTGGAGGAAGATGAGGCCGGCAAACCGGCGGAGTCCTAGCGTCATCTGCGGCGTGCCCGGCTTGTGCCGGCGCGTCCCTGACCTTCCCATCCTGAGCAGAGTTTTCGCCCTCATGCAGCGCGGAACGCTCCAATGAGCGCTCCAAATTCGAATTGGGTGCTACTCGCCCACATCGTGCGGCCCCAGGGCCGTCATGGCGAGGTTCTGGCGGATATCCGCACCGACTTTCCCGAACGCTTCGCCCAGCGCAAGCGGCTGTTCCTGCACCGTCAGGAGGTAACGCGGGAAGTGAACCTGGTTTCCCACTGGCTGCACAAGGGGCGAGTGGTCCTGAAATTCGCCCAGGTGGATACCATTACCGAAGCTGAGAAATTGCGTGGCTTTGATGTCGTCATTCCACGCGAGGAACGAGTTCCCCTCGAGGGAGATGCGGTGTATATCAGCGACTTGCTGGGGTCCAGGGTGGTCGACGTGAGCCGTGGCGGCGCAGTGGAGGTCGGTGAAATCACGGACGTTGAACCGGAAGGAACCGCGCCTGCCATGCTGGTGGTGAGAGGCATCTCCGGCGAAGAGCTCTTGATTCCTTTTGTTCGTGCCTACCTGAAGGAAATGGACCTCGGAGCCAAGCGGGTGGCAATGGATCTTCCCCAGGGTCTGCTGGCAGTCCAGACGGCGTCTTCGGATGAATCGGAATAATCGGTATGCGCTTCGACATTGTCACCATCTTTCCCGGATTCTTCTCGGGGATGTTCGACCATGGGATGGTCAAACGGGCGATTCAGAACGGCCTGCTGCGCGTTACTGTGCACGATTTGCGGGCGTTCACGCATGACCGGCATCGCACCGTGGACGACCGGCCTTTTGGCGGCGGCGAAGGTATGGTGCTGAAGCCGGAACCTCTGGCCGAGGCAGTCGAGCATCTCGGGCTGCACAGCAAGGAAGAGCGAGCAGAGCATCGGGAAACCGTGATCCTGCTCTCCGCGCAAGGGCAGAAATTTGTCCAGGCGAAGGCGCGGGAGTTGGCACAAACGAGCCGAGTTGTGCTGCTGTGCGGACGCTATGAGGGGGTCGATGAGCGAGTCAGCGAACTCGTCGCCGACCAGGAACTCTCGATTGGAGACTATGTGCTCTCGGGCGGAGAGCTGGCGGCCGCCGTTCTCCTGGACGCAACCATGCGTCTGCTGCCTGGAGTCCTGGGCAACGAAGCCTCGTCGGAATACGAAAGTTTCGGCCATCCGGATGAGCTGCTGTCTCAGCGCAGCGGCACAGGCTTGCATTCTACTTATGGTTCAGGCGGCCTCCTGGACTATCCGCATTACACTCGCCCGGCGGAGTTTCGGGGGGTATTAGTTCCAGAAGTGCTCAGCAGCGGAAACCACGAGCAGATCCGCCGCTGGCGCCGCGAGCAGGCCCTCAGGAAGACCCATCGCAATCGGCCCGACCTGCTCGAGAACGCACAATTGAGCGCGGAAGAGCGCGCGTTTCTTGCCCGCCTGGAACGGGCGCAAAGCTAGAATTCCGTGTAAACTAGAAACTTCGACGTTAGCGTTTTCTGTCGCAATTAGGAAGCAATCATGTCTATCAATCCAGTCATGCAGCGTCTCGCCGAAAAGCTTCGGCGCACCGACCTGCCCGAGTTTGGCCCTGGCGATACGGTCCGGGTGCAAGTCAAGATCAAGGAGGGCGACAAGGAGCGCCTGCAGGCTTTCGAGGGCATTGTGATTGCTCTCAAGAGCGGCGCCCAGGGCAGCTTCACGGTGCGCAAGATGAGCTTCGGCCAGGGTGTCGAACGCATTTTTCCGTTCAACTCCAAAGTCGTCGACAAGGTTGAGAAGCTACGGTCCGCGCGTGTGCGGCGTTCCAAACTTTTCTACCTGCGTGAACTGCGCGGAAAGGCCGCCCGTCTCAAAGAGGTGGAGCGCAAATAGCTTCGTTCCCGAATTTTGTCCAGAGACGCCCCGGTCCCGGGGCGTTTTTCATGCCCGCCGAACGCGCGATTGACCCTGCTCGCAAGTCAGGTTTCGCAGCGGATTCCTGCCCGCAAATTTTCGCTGCCTGCTGTGGGAAACACGGTACCGAATCCGGCGAACGACTGCGCGCATGCTCTAAACTCGACTGTGGCGATGCCTGAGGCACTCATAGACCCGGAAGTAGTTGAGCGAGAGCTTTCCCCAGCCGCGCGCAAGATGCGCATGCTCAAGTCGCTGGTGTGCGGAAACCGCTACGAGCGGGCAGCGCGCTCCACGGGAGCGAAAGTGATTGCCGGAGTCGACGAAGTGGGGCGGGGCGCGCTCTTCGGGCCGGTGGTCGCAGCAGCGGTGATTCTCCCCGAGGGCTGCCGCATTCCCGGCCTGCGCGATTCAAAACAACTGATCCGGGAAGAACGCGAGCGCCTGGCGAAGATCGTCGAACGCCGCGCCCTGGCAATTGCGATTGAAGAAGTCGATGCTGAGACCATCGATCGCATCAATATCTACCAGGCCACACGCGCTGCGATGACGGCGGCAGTTTGCCGCTTACCGGTGACCCCCGACCATCTGCTGATCGATGCCTTACGGCTCGACATAGCCTGCGCGCAAACCAGCATCATCTATGGCGATTCGCTCAGCATTTCTATCGCGGCTGCCTCGGTGCTGGCCAAGGTGTATCGTGACAATCGCATGCGCGAGCTGGACACGCATTTTCCGGTCTATGGTCTGGCTTCTCACAAGGGCTACAGCACGCCGGAGCACAAGCAGGCGTTGCTGGCCCATGGGCCCAGTCCCCTGCACCGGCGAAGCTTCCGCCCGGTAGCTGAAAACTGCCTTCCGTGGGATTAGATTCCAATTGCCACTACGATTGATGTGTATTACCGCCCATCCGGACGATGAGTGCGGAGCATTCGGTGGAGCTCTGATGCTCGCCCATCTGCGCGGCGTGGAAACCTGCGTGGTGTGCCTCACCGAAGGCCGCGCTGCATCCCATCGCGGCACTGCCGTCGACGGGAACGAATTGGCCCAACTGCGACGGCAGGAATTTGCCGCGGCCTTGCGGGTGCTGGGTGTAACTCAGGGTGAGGTGCTCGACTTCCCTGACGGCGGGCTCGCGGGGCAGGACTTTACCAGGGTCACGACCGTGCTGGTAGAGCGTATGCGCCGCTTTCGTCCCCAGGTGGTGCTGACGTTCGGGGGCGACGGCAACGTCAATCTGCACCCGGATCACACTATGGCGTCTTTTTTTGCCACGGCAGCCTTTTACTGGGCTGGACGCGCTAATTTCGCACCCGAGCAGATTGCCGCGGGACTAGTTCCCTACCGCCCGCAAAAGCTTTATTACGGCGCTGCTCCCTTCCTGGCGTGGGCGGATTCGGAGGAGGCGAAACGGATTGCACTCATGCCCGCCTCGCTCGTACTCGAACTGGGGCCTTTGAAGGCGAAGAAACTGGAAGCGTTCATGGAGCACAAAACCCAGGCGGAGTTGCTGGCCAAGGTCAAAGCTGTCTTCGAGGAGACCGGCGGCGAGGAGAAATACCTGCTGGCCGCCGCACGCGGCTTCCGTTCCTCCCCACTAGAAGCAGATATGTTCGCCGGCATCGAGGGAGACTGATCGCTAGCGTAAAGCGGCAATTTGCGCCTGCTGATTGACCTTCTGCCTGACGATCCAAAAGATCCGCGCCACCAAAAGCACAGCCAGCACAAGAGTGACGGTGATGGGCGTGCGGACTCCCTTCTTCACGATCCACCAATAGTGTGTCACGCCGAGAATGGCGGAAGCATAGGCCAGCCTGTGCAGGGCCTGCCATCGCTTGCCGCCGAGCTTGCGAATGGACCAGTTGGTGGAGGTAACGGCCAGCGGCAGCAGGAGCACCCAGGCAGCCATGCCCGCCATGATGTAAGGCCGCTTGCCGAGATCATCGGCCATCGCGGAAATGCTGAAGCCGGAATAAAGCCACAGCCACGTGAGCAAATGCAGGCAGCCGTAGAAGAAGGCAAATAGCCCCAAAAGACGGCGGAAACGAATCAGCCACGAAAGGTGCGGCGAAAGCCGGCGCACCGGCGTGATCGCCAGCGAAATCACCAGCAACCGAAGAGTCGCGAAGCCGGTGGCATGTGTAACCGTAGCTGTCGGGTCGGGTCCGAGATTGTTGGTGAACCCGTGGTAAACCAACATGCCGAGGGGAGCCAGGCACGCCAGCCAGACCGCCACTTTCAGGGATATGAGGGCGCCTCTACTCATCCATGCCTACGTGCTCAGAGGAGTCTTCGCTTCGCTCAGAAATTCTTTTTCAGATCCATGCCATTGTAGAGACTGGCAACCTGGTCTCCGTAGCCGTTGAACATGAGCGTGGGCTGCCGCTGACTAAAGAGAGATGCTCCGATGCGGCGTTCGGTCTTCTGGCTCCAGCGGGGATGATCCACGTTAGGGTTTACGTTGGAGTAAAAGCCGTACTCGTTCGGCGCCATCTCGTTCCACGCGGTGCGCGGCTGGTCTGAGGTGAAGTGAATCTTTACGATGGATTTGGCCGACTTGAACCCATACTTCCACGGCACGACGATACGAACCGGGGCCCCATCCTGGTTGGGCAACACCTCTCCGTACAAACCGAACGTCAGAAGAGTCAGCGGATGCATGGCCTCATCCATGCGCAAGCCCTCGGAGTACGGCCAATCCAGGTTGATCTCCGACAGCCCGGGCATGACGGCAGCGTCCTCGTAAGACAGGAACTGGACGTATTTGGCTTTGGGCTGAGGCTCGGCCCACTTGATCAATTCCGAAAGCGAGTAACCAGCCCAGGGAATCACCATGCTCCAGGCCTCCACGCAGCGGTGGCGGTAGACACGTTCCTCGATGGGCTTGAAACTCAACAGTTCCTCGATGGTGACGGTCTTCTTCTGTTTCACCAGGCCATCGACAGTAACTTTCCAGGGCCTGGTCTTCATTTTCCCGGCATTCCTGGCAGGGTCGTCCTTCTCCACGCCGAACTCGTAGAAGTTGTTATAGGAAGTGATGTCTTTGTACGGAGTGAGTGTCAGGCCGGCAGTGGAAAGAGGGCTCTTAACGGTTTGCAGTTTGGCTGCATCCGCCATGGCTTTGGGAGTTTCAGCCAAAAGCCCGGTGACGCCCAGGGCCGCGGCCCCTGCCATAAAAGCCCGGCGATTGAGATAGGTGCTCCTGGGGGTAATTTCGGAGTACGGAATGTCGTTCGATTTCCTGATCAGCATAGACTTGCTTATATGACGCTCACAGTTCTTACAGGTTACGCTTGCAAGAGCGACACCGTTGTGGGCGTTCCATCGTTTGAATCTCAATTGATGAACGTTCAGGGTAGGGTAAATGGATCACCAGCAGACGGCATCACTAAGCGGAACCGATAGAGAGCGCCTGCAACAGGCTGCGAATGTGCTATTAGAGGCACGCAGGACCGTCCAGCCCATCGATAATCTGCCTGCCTCCCTGTCCCCGCAATCCCTCCAGGAAGCCTACTATGTGCAGGATGCGATCATGGCAGCGCTGGGGAAAGTGGGCGGGTGGAAGGTGGGAGCCCCCTCCCCGGAGGCGACACCGCTCTTCGCACCTATGCCCCTGAATGGCTTCGCCAGGAACGGTGACGTAATCGCGCCCGAGTTTCGCCGTTTGCGTGGCGTCGAAGCGGAAATTGCTTTTCTGATGGGAAAAGATCTACCCCCGCGTTCCAAACCCTACTCGCGGGAAGAGGTGACCGATGCAATCGCCCGTTGCTGCCCCGCAATCGAGCTACTCGAATCGGGAGTGCTGAACCCCGATAGCGCCGATCGGCTGACCGCGATTGCAGACCTCCAGTCGAACGGCGGGTTCGTGCCGGGCGAGGCAATCGGCGACTGGCAGAGCTTCGACTTTGCCAATGAAAGCGCGGAAATAAACGTCGACGGCTTCGTCCGGGTGGCGGGTGGGAAGAATTCTGCTGGTAGCGATGTGCTGCGGCTCGTTCAATGGCTGGCGAACTTAGGTCAGGAACGAACCGGCGGGCTGGCGGCCGGGCAGTGGGTTACCACAGGAAGCTGGACAGGCAAGACGATGGCGGACAGTGGTTCGACGGTGATCGCCCGTTTTCCTCAGCTGGGCGAGGTCCGGATCCGCTTCGCCTGAGACGCTGGCCGGCGCCATTCTGACACAGTAAATCGAGGGTTTGCAGTGCCCCTTTTGGGGCATCGGCCCGCTTCTTACCTCCTAGGGGAGCGGGAGTCGCTCATAACAAAGGCCTTGTTCCCTCGCCGCCAGGCCTGAAAATCCCCTCTTTCTTTGGTTTTTCACGGCAAATTCTTCAGATCTTTACAGGCAACTGCGAACCTCACAGCAGCAAAACAGGGTTACCACGCCTTCGTGTCCCTCGTTGTGGGGTGCCTTTGGCGTGGGTTTTGACTGATTGTTCCGTGCACTCTTCGTACTTGCACCGCGATTAACAGCAAAGAGAGGCTAAATGAAGATCCCACTGAAGACGCTGGCAACGCTGGCGCTTGTCTCGGCACTGTCTGCCGGGATGGCCCAGACGACCGCGTCCGGTACTGCTTCCACGACCCATCGGCGGACGACCACCAAGAAACCCGTCGCCAAGAAACCTTCGTTGGAAAGCCAGATTCAATCACTGCGGGACGACATGCAGTCGCAGATCCAGCAGCTGAAACAGCAGCTGGCCGACCGGGATGCGCAACTGCAACAGGCGCAGCAGGCAGCAGCCGCAGCCCAGGCGGCGGCAACCCAGGCCCAGCAACAAGCAGCACAGCAAGCAACCTGCTGCACTGAGAATACCCAGGCTGTAAGCACCCTGCAGGGCGCGGTCAATGACCTGAAGACGAACAATGCATCGCTGGCGACAACCATCCAGGATCAGCAGGCCAAGATCGAGAAGCAGATCAACAACCCCGACGCCATTCACTTCAAAGGGGTTACGCTCTCGCCGACCGGCAGCTTCCTGGCGGCTGAAACCGTGTGGCGGCAAAGGGCCACTGGCGGCGGCCTGAATACCCAGTTCACCGGAATTCCGCTCAACTACGCGAACGCCGCCCAGTACTCAGAGTTCTATGGGTCAGGCCGTCAGTCTCGCATTGCATTGTTGGCTACCGGACACGCGAGTCCCAACCTGACCGTAGGGGGATATTACGAGGCCGACTTCCTGAGCGCCGGCGTCACCTCCAACAACAACGAGAGCAACAGCTACACATTGCGGCAGCGGCAGGTTTGGGCGCAGGCCCACTGGAATAGTCTGACGTTTACCGGAGGACAGATGTGGTCGCTGGCCACGGAAACAAGCAACCTGACACAAAACAGGAGTGAACTGCTTCCTCAAACCATCGACCCACAGTACACCGCCGGCTTCGTTTGGGAGCGTCAATATGGATTCCGCGTAAGCAAGGATTTCGGCACCAGCGCTTCGTTCGCCATATCCGCCGAAAACCCGCAGACTTTGAACCCGGTCGGCCACAATCTTCCTACCAACTACATCATCGGTTCGGCGGGCAATGCCGGCGGTCTCTACAACTCGGCCGGTACTTCCGGGGCAACGAACGTGGCCCAGTATTCTGCCAACCTCGCTCCTGACCTGCTCGCCAAAGCGGTCTATCATTCGCCAAACTGGGGCACCTACGAACTCTTCGGCATCGCCAGCTTTTTCCGCGATCGCGTCTTCCCGAACGCAACCGCCACCGTTCCTTCATCGGTAGGCGCGTACAACGACAGCACGGTAGGCGGAGGCGTGGGTGGAAGCCTTCGGGTACCGACCTTGCAAAAGCACCTCGATGTTGGTTTGTCAGGTCTCTGGGGTGACGGAACGGGGCGTTACGGCAGCAGCACGATCGCCGATCTGACGATTCGGCCGGATGGCCAGTTGGCCCTGATTCACAATTTCAGCGCCCTCGGATCACTGACTTACCACGTAAGTCCGCGGCTTGATATCTGGGCTAACTACGGCGGCGATTACATTGGCCGTCGTTACTTCATGACCAGCCCAACCAAGGCGGTTGGATACGGCTCCTACCTCAACGTGGAGACTGGTTGCAATACCGAACCGGTTCCCGGAACGACGATTGGCGGCTTCAGCCCCGCCCAGCCGTCCAACTGTACCGCCGACACCAAGGACATACAGGAATTCACCGCGGGCTACTGGTACGATTTCTACCGCGGACCGGCGGGACGGATTCGCCAGGGGCTGCAATACGCTTATTTCCAGCGCAACATCTGGTCTGGGATTGGCGCCACGCCAAAGGCTGACGACAACATGTTCTGGACCTCCTTCCGGTACTACTTGCCGTAAGACTAAAATTACCTGGCTACCAAAGGGCACCCGCAACGGGTGCCCTTCTTCTTTGCCTCGATTTTGCGGTCAGTGAACGGCTTCCAGAAGGAGCGCAGTCCCTGAGGGCAGCTTCCATTTCGGGCCGGTCGTAGACAGACGGACTGGCTTGTCAGCTCCGCCGGGTGAGACCAGCGAGAAGTTGGTAAACCCATGGAGACCCGCCGCCGTGGTGGAGAACGGACCCATCGCATGAGGTACATCTCCTGGCGCCGCGGGAGTTTGGTATACACCGTTGAGGTCCGCGTGGCCTACCGGTTCGCTGAACTGGTTGTAGACCTTGCCGTAACCTGCTGACCGGTAGATCTCGTCTCCTCCTACCTGGCGCGTGGTCCAGTCGGCCGGGCTCGATGTGCCTCGGTCTGTTCCTCCAACTGGCATCGAGGCCTGGAACAGGCTGTTCACTGAGGCCGCTGCCACGAGGCGGACGTGCACTGGAACAGTCTCGCCCTTCCAGCGAAGTTGGGTGAAGAGGATTCCAAAGGAAGAAGGCCGCGGATCAACGATACTTCCGATGATCTCCACTTTGGGTGGAAGATAGCTGTTCGCGGTGACCGGCACCCGCTGAGAAAGCCGGGCAATGACTGGACGTCCTGCGGTAAGGTTTCGGGAGTCAAGGGTGCTCAGAAGGGTGACGGGAAGCGTCGCGCCAGGAGGAGGCGCAACCAGATGACTTACCGGCTTAGCCGCGTAACCCGGCAGCGCAATCGCCACGGCCAGAAGCAGAATCAGTCGTCGCATGCCAGAATTCCTTCCACTTTGTTAGACAAGTGAGAGGCGTTCGGACTTCGATCCTCCGCATGTAAGGACTTTTGTCTTACCCAAAGGAACAACGAGAGTGGACCCGCCGTGGGCACCGGTTTCGCTCTCCACCGTTCATCAGGCAACGCCGGAGGCTGCTTGTCTTAAACTAGGGCACAGGCGATGCGCCTTCGCCCACCCGATCTCCTGCTGTCGATTCGAGGCCTCTCATGCCAAAACCTATTGTTGGCTTGCATCACGTTACCGCGATCGCTTCCGATCCTCAGCGAAATCTCGACTTCTACACCGAGGTACTCGGACTGCGATTCGTCAAGCGCACCATCAACTTCGACGACCCGGGCACATACCACTTCTACTTCGGCGACGATGCGGGATCGCCGGGTACAATCCTTACTTTCTTCCCGTGGCCGCATGCCAGCCGGGGAAGCCTGGGCGTGGGAGAAACTTCAGCGACCGCTTTCAGTGTCCCCCGTGCCTCTCTCGATTTTTGGGAGAGCCGTTTGCTGGGCGCGGGTGTCCCAGTGGAGCGAGCCGGGGAACGCTTTGAGGAAGAGGTCCTCAGCTTCGCCGATCCTGATGGCATGCGGCTGGAGATTGTGGGGCATCAGGAAGCTGGGGAGGCAAAGGCCCCGCGCACCAGCGACGTCGCAGCAGAACATGCCATCCGGGGTTTCTTCGGCGTGACCCTGTGCGAGGGCGGCTATGAGAAAACCGTGGGTGTACTGAACGTCATGGGGTTTGAAAAAATTGGCGAGCATGGCAGCCGGTACCGCTTCGCGGCAAAAGGAAGCGCGCTGGGGAACCACATTGACGTGATGGTGCAGCCTCAGCTTACTTATGGGCGGATGGGAGCCGGCAGCGTGCACCACATCGCTTTCCGGGCGGCCGACGATGCCTCTCAACTGGAGTGGCGAAAGGCATTGGTGGCCAATTCGCTAGACGTAACGCCGGTGCTGGACCGCACCTATTTTCATTCCATCTATTTTCGCGAACCGGGCGGGGTGCTATTCGAGATCGCTACGGATCCGCCGGGTTTTGCCCTGGACGAGCCGATCGAATCTTTGGGTGAATCGCTGAAGCTGCCGCCATGGCTGGAACGGCACCGTTCACGAATCGAGGGCGTGCTGCCGCCAATCACGCTGCACTCGCGGAAGCAGGAGGTCCGTTGACTGATCCGCATCGCGACCAGCCGGTGCGGCACGTTGGCGCGAAGCTTAGCTCCGCAACCGCGGCGGTGATTCTTCTGCATGGGCGCGGGAGCTCCGCGGAGGACATCCTTAGCTTAGCCACCGCGATGTACGACGAGCGCTTCGCGTATCTTGCCCCGCAGGCGGCCGGACATAGCTGGTATCCCTATTCGTTTCTGTCGCCGATCGAGCAAAATGAACCCTTCCTGTCTTCCGCATTGGCCAAAGTCGGAGCTACGGTCGGGATGGCGCGGGACGCCGGCATAGCTCTGGATCGTATCTTTGTCTGTGGCTTTTCCCAGGGGGCGTGCCTGTCGTCGGAATTTGCCGCCAGGAATCCCGCGCGCTACGGCGGCGTGATTGCGTTCACGGGCGGACTGATCGGGCCGCCCGACGCAGACCTTCACCATCCCGGCAGGCTCGACGGAATGCCGGCGTTGTTCAGCTCCGGAGATCCCGATCCGCATGTTCCCTGGTCGCGCGTGCTGGCAACAGCAGAGCAGTTTACTGCCATGGGCGCGGATGTGGACACACGGCGGTATGCGGGGCGCCCGCATACGGTTCTGCCGCGGGAAATTGAGGCTGCGCGGCAGATCTTGTTTCGTGCCGGGTAGCGCGCCGGAGCCGCTCGCAGCCAGGCGCTTCGCTCAAAGATGACGGTTTTGTGGCGGGATCGGAGAACCATTCCCCGAGTGGCGAGAGCCGCTCGTTTGACTCTCGGTTTACGTACGGGATGAAGATCGTACCCTTCAATGTTGTCGATAGGAGAGACGTTGACTAAACCCGCACTCTGTTCCCTGCTGTTGTTTACCTGCCCAATTTCTGTGTGGGCGCAGTCGGATGCGCTGCCCGATGTTCCACCTGTTACGGCGCGGCACGCAATGGTGGTCAGCGTCCAGCATGATGCCAGCGACGCGGGGTTGAAGATGCTGCACGCGGGTGGAAATGCTGTGGACGCTGCAGTGGCAACCGGGTTTGCTTTGGCCGTGGTTCATCCGGCAGCGGGAAACCTCGGCGGCGGCGGATTTATGCTGCTGCGCAAGGCGAACGGGGAAACACACTTTCTCGATTTCCGCGAGCGAGCGCCTCTGCGGGCCGGCGCAAACATGTATCTCGACAAGGAAGGCAAGATCGTTCCCCAGGCCTCGACTGTCGGATATCTTGCGATTGGTGTTCCCGGATCCGTGGCTGGCCTGGTCGAAGCGGAGAAGCGGTTTGGAAAGCTGACCCTGCGCCAGGTAATGGCGCCGGCCATTGAGCTGGCGGAAAAGGGCTATGTTCTGAGCGCCGAAGAGGCGCTGGAGCTGCACAACCCCGTGCTGACCCGCTTTCCTGAATCCCGGCGCATTTTTCAGCGCGACGGAAACTTTTATCATGCGGAAGAGCTCTTCCGGCAACCGGAGCTGGCGCGAACGCTTACTCGCATCGAGCAAAATCCAAACAGCTTTTATCACGGAGCTTTGGCTGCAGAGCTTGCCCAGTCAATTCAGAAACACGGCGGCCTAGTGAGCAAGAAGGACCTGGCGATGTATCGGGTAAAAGATCGCCAGCCTCTCACCGGCACATATCACGAGTACCAGATCCTTGCGCCTCCACCGCCTTCCTCCGGCGGGATTGCGCTGCTGGAAATACTCAACATTCTGGAAGGCTACGATCTCGCTGCACTGGGTAACCGTACGCCTGAATCGATGCACCTGATAATCGAGGCTTTCCGGCGGGCCTTCTACGACCGCACTTCGTTTTTGGGCGACCCCGATTTTACTTCAATGCCGATCGCCCAGCTTGCCGGCAAGACCTACGCGGCGGCGTGGCGAAAGAGCATCAACATGACGATGGCGACACCGTCGAGCGCGTTGGCGCGGCCGCCGGGCTATTTGCCGGATACGGAGTCGAAGCAGACCACGCATTTTTCGGTGATCGACGAAGCCGGCAATGCCGTGTCTGTTACATATACCCTGAACAATAGCTTTGGATCCGGCGTAACTGCGGACAGGTTGGGTTTTTTGCTCAACGATGAAATGGACGATTTCACGTCCAAGGCCGGCGCGCCGAATATGTTCGGGCTGATTCAGAGCGCGGCGAACGCAATCGCACCGAAGAAACGGCCCTTGTCGAGCATGACGCCGATCATTGTGCTCGAGAATAATAAGGTGCGTTTCATCATCGGCTCGCCGGGAGGGCCACGCATCATCACCACGGTGGCAAATATCTTTCTCGGCGCCACGGATGGCGGCCTCAACATTCAGCAGGCAGTGGATGCTCCGCGTTTCCACCAGCAGTACCTGCCGGATGTTGTTTATGTCGAGCCCGGCTTTCCGGCGAAAACCTTGCAGGATCTCGAGACGATGGGTTATCGCATCGAGGGTGGCGAGCCCGGCCATGTTTGGAGCGATGGCGAGTGCATTGCCGTGGATCCTAAGACAGGGCTGATTGAAGGAGGTCAGGATAAACGTCACAGTTTCGGTAAGGCTGCCGGGTACTAGGGTGGCCGTAAGGAACATATCGGGTGAAGGGGCGGGGCTTCAGTGTCTACTTCAGAACCCGGCTTTGTATCAGGGCACGACTTTAGTCGTCCCGCTGAAAATATTTGGGCTTTAGCCCTGGGGCAACGCCGGTTTCACAATTCTTGAGTTCTCACGCAGACTCTTGGCTCCTGAGGCCCAACGAGGGTCTCGATACCGTTAAAGTAGAGCTATGCAGGTTCATTTTGCGTTTGGTCGGAGCGGCCTCGACGTCTCGCTTCCTGAGGGGCCCCGATACGAAGTAATCGAAAGCCGTTCTGCATCGGCGCTGCCCGATGTGGCAGGGGCGCTGGATCGCGCGCTGGATCAACCCATCGGCAGCAAGCCGCTCGCGGCGCTTGCAGCAGGCAAGAAGACAGCGGCAATCTCGGTGTGCGATATCACCCGGCCCGCCCCTAATTCGGTGACATTGCCCCCGCTTCTCGCGCGGCTGCACCGCGCCGGAATTCCTGCGGAAGGGGTGACCCTCCTGATTGCGACCGGGCTTCACCGGGCAGCAACCGCCCAGGAGGTCAACGCCATCCTCGGTCCCGAAATAGCAGCGAAATACCGGGTGGTGAATCACGATGCGCGTGTGCTGGCCGAACATCGGCACCTGGGCAGCACACGGCGCGGCATCCCGGTGTACATAGACGAGCGGTTCATGGCCGCTGACCTGCACATTACGCTCGGGTTTATTGAACAGCACCTGATGCTCGGATTTTCCGGCGGACGGAAGCTGATCGCGCCGGGCCTGGCGGCCCAGGAGACGATCAAGGTTATCCACTCGCCGATGTTCATGCGGGAACCGATGGCGACGGAGGGATCCATCACGCACAATCCCCTGCACGAACAATTGCTGGAAATCTCCTCCATGGCTCGGCACGACTTCATGTTGGACGTGACATTGACCCAGGCCCGCGACATTTCGGGAATCTTTGCGGGGAATCCGGTACAGGCGCATGCGGCCGGAGTCGCGTTTTTGCGAACGACATCGCTCGAGCGGCTCACCGGGCTGGCCGATGTGGTCATTACCAGCGCCGCAGGACATCCGCTGGATTTGACGTTTTACCAGACCATCAAAGGCCTTACCGCAGCCCAGCACATTGTGAAACCGGGAGGAAGAATTCTAATCCTGGGAGAGTGCGCAGAAGGCGTTGGATCGCCGGAATTTGCCGGCAAGGTGCAGCGCTTCTCGAGCTATGACAGCTTTCTCGATGAGATTAAGAATGCTCCGGTGGAAATCGACCAGTGGCAACTGGAGAAACTGGCGCTTGCGGGACAAAAGCATGAGCTGTTCTTCTATATGCCGGGAATCCCCAGGGAGAAGCTAGGGAACCTGGCTTCGCGGACCTATCCGAGTTGGCAAGCGGCGGTTGGTGCGGTGCTGGATGGGGTTGCGCCCGGATCCCGGGTCGCGCTGGTTCCGGAGGGCCCTTATGTGTATGCCCGGGTTCCCGAAGAGGCGCAGGCAGCGTTGGTGTGATGGGGTTTGGAACACGAGACTCCAGCAAAACGTCTGGGCTGGAAGCCCCCGGCTGACCAGCCCGGATGAACCCAGACGGTACTTTCTTAGGCGAACGCTAAAGTAGCGTTCATCGCGCTCGCGGTCGATTATCATCGTTGGCAGGCCTGGAAGTGCGAAAGTGGCGAAATTGGCAGACGCACCAGACTTAGGATCTGGCGGGGCAACCCGTGGGGGTTCGAGTCCCCCCTTTCGCACCAACTCTCAACCGGTCCACGGTAAGTCGACTTCGCCCAGCGTGATGCGTGCACCGAAGCCCTCTCAGAGCCACTTCCGGCAATTGTGATAGTAGGATGAACAGAAAGAGTTCTGGGGAACGGAGAGAACGGCGGAGCCGTGCCGAGGGGCCGAGCTTGCTTGCGCCCTGATTACGATGAATATTCAAGAGCGTCGCGTGGTGGTGACCGGAGTCGGTTTGGTAAGCCCGGTGGGAGTGGGAACGGAAGCTACCTGGAAGGCCCTGCTCCAAGGCGAATCCGGCATCGGCCCAATCACGCTGTTCGATACGGCCGGCTTCAGCAGCCGGATTGCCGGGGAGGTCAAGAATTTCAGCCCCGAGAACTACATCGAGCGCAAAGAAATCAAGAAAATGGGCCGCTTTATCCAATTTGCGATGGCGGCCTCGGAATTCGCGGTGGCCCAAGCCGGCCTGAACATGACGGCGGAAGATGCGGGCCGGGTCGGGGTTTATGTGGGCAGCGGAATTGGGGCTTTCGAAGTCATCGAACGGGAGCACAGCAAATTGCTCACGGTAGGCCCGAATCGGGTGTCCCCTTTTTTCATTACGGCAACCATTGCGAATCTGGCTGCGGGACAAATCTCGATCAAGTATGGGGCTGCGGGTCCCAATCTGACATCGGCCACCGCCTGTACAACGGGGGCGCACGGGGTGGGAGAGTCTTTTCGCATCATCCAGCGGGGTGATGCCGATGTGATGATCTGCGGGGGGAGCGAAGCAGCGGTGACCCCTCTGTCGGTGGCCGGATTTGCCTCGATGCGCGCTCTTTCGACCCGAAACGATGATCCATCGACGGCTTCTCGTCCTTGGGATGAAGGCCGGGACGGGTTTGTGGTGGGTGAGGGCGCGGGGATTCTGATCCTGGAAGAACACGGACACGCGGTGAAGCGGGGTGCAAAGATTCTTGCCGAACTCGTCGGCTACGCCGCGAACAGCGATGCCTATCATACAAACGCTCCGCCCGAAGATGGCAGGGGTGTTCGCCGGGTGATGCAGCTCGCTCTGCAGGACGCCGGTCTTGCGCCGGAGGCGATCGGCTATTTGAACGCGCACGCGACTTCCACCCCCTTGGGCGATCGGGCAGAGGCGAAGGCAATCTGCGAGACGTTCGGTGAATCGGCGAAAAAGCTGCTGGTCAGCTCGACTAAGTCGATGACCGGCCACCTTCTGGGCGGCGCGGGCAGCCTGGAGGCGGGAATCACGGTACTGGCGTTGCGCGACCAGATCGCTCCCCCAATGACGAATCTGCATGATGTCGATCCCGCCTGCTGCTTCTGCCTGGTGAAAGACAAAGGCAGGCAGGCCACGATGGAGTACGCGATGACAAACTCCTTCGGTTTTGGCGGCACCAATGCCTCCCTTATCTTCCGCCGCCACTCCTGAATCGAAACTACTGTTCGAAGCGATTGATTCCTGCAATGTTCTGGGGGCGCCATCGTTAAATTTCTTTAGCGGTCCCTTTTCTGGATTACTTCTCTTGTGTATGCCAGGAACATCGACAACAGGACTTTGTTTCGGCCATACTGCCCGAGGAAAATACTTGAGGAAACGGAGAGCGACACTTTATGTGCGATGAGTTTATCCACCAGGGGTTGACGCAGGATCCCGGCGTTTCCCGGCGTGCTTTTATGGTCAGCTCAGCGGCCGTGGTCATGCTCAGCTCGGTTCCTGCGGGCGCGCAAGCAAACGTGCTCACGAAGGATGTGAATGTGCCGATGGCTTCGGGTGTCTCGGACTCGGCGCTGATTTATCCCGAAGGAAAAGGGCCGTGGCCCGGGGTGCTGATGTGGACGGATATTCTGGGCCTGCGTCCGGTATTTCGCGAAATGGGCCAGAGGCTGGCTGCCCAGGGCTACGTAGTTCTGGTGCCCAACCCGTTCTATCGCAACGCCAAGGCACCGGTGGTGGATGGATCGTTTGACTTTTCGAAGCCTGAAGACCGCGCTAAGGTGATGCCGATGGCGGCAGCACTCACGGCCGATGCCAACATTAGCGATGCCAAATCCTATGTGAGCTTTCTCGACGCACAGCCGCAGACTGACAAAAGTAAGAAGATGGGTGTGCAGGGGTACTGCATGGGCGGACCGCTGACGTTTCGCACGGCCGCGACACGAGCCGGCCGGATCGGTGCAGCGGCGACGTTTCATGGCGGCGGCCTGGTGACGGACAAGCCCGATAGTCCGCATTTGCTGATCCCGCAGATGAAGGCCGAGGTTCTATGCTGCGTAGCCGACAATGATGACAAGCGCGACCCGATGGCAAAAGACAAGCTGAAGGAAGCTTTTGCGGAAGCTCATCTAAAGGCCACGGTGGAAGTGTACCCGGGCTGCAATCACGGATGGACGGTACGTGGAAGCCAGGTGTACAACGAGGCTGGAGCAGAACGGGCATGGTCGGAACTCACCGCGTTGTATAAGCGGAATTTGAGTTAGAGTGCCGTTCCTTTAGGTTGTAAGTTTATGGGTCGCTCCGTCCTACAACCGGCCACTGAGGCACCCGCACCTTCGCGGCGCATCCAGTCTGTGGATGCAGTCCGCGGCGTCGCCATGGTCCTTATGGCGATTGATCACATTCGCGATTACATTAGCCACGACGCCATGCTGTTTTCTCCAACGGACTTGAGCCATACGACTGCTCCCCTGTTCTTTACCCGTTGGATTACGCATTTCTGCGCGCCCGTGTTCATCCTGACGGCCGGGATGGGAGCAAGGCTGTGGATGTCTCGAGGTCATCATTCGACGAACGAGCTCTCGCGCTTCCTGGTGACTCGAGGTATTTTTCTGATCGTCCTGGAAGTTACGATTCTGCGGGCAGTCACGTTTTCCCAATTTTCAGCCCGCGGAAGTCCGGTCATTCTTCTTATCCTTTGGGCGATCGGCGTCAGCATGATCGCGCTGGCGGCTCTCGCGCACCTGCCTGGAGGCGCCCTTGCATTCCTGAGCGCGGCGATCCTGCTCTTCCATAATTTGCTGGACGGAATTACTGCGAAGCGGTTCGGCTCTTTTGCGTGGACGTGGGACATACTGCATCAACAGGCCGTGTTCACCATATTCGGAATCTCCTTTCTGACGGCATATCCGGTTTTGCCTTGGATTGGTGTGATGTCTCTGGGCTACTGCTTTGCTTCGATGTATCAATGGGACGCAGAACGGCGCCAGCGCGTTCTTGTCCTTCTTGGGATGGGGATGACGGTTGGGTTCGTGGTGCTGCGGGCGATTAACCTCTACGGCGACCCCGTACATTGGTCACAACAGCAGTCCGGGCTCTTGACAGTTCTTTCTTTCCTGAACGTGACGAAATACCCACCGTCTCTGGATTATCTGCTCATGACGATTGGACCCACACTCCTTGGCCTCGCCGCCCTGGAGCACATCAGTTTGTCCAAACGAAATCCGCTCATCGTGTTCGGGAGGGTCCCGTTGTTTTACTATGTGGCGCACCTGGGGCTGGCACATCTGATCGCGCTCGCGATGAATGCGATACGGTATGGCTGGAAACCGTTTGTATTTGAAGCGCCGCCGTCCATGGGTGGCGCCCGCCAGCTTTTTCCCGGCAATTATGGGTATCCGCTCTGGGTGGTTTTCGTGGTTTGGGGATTGGTTATCGCGATGTTGTACCCAGTCTGCCGATGGTATGCCGAACTGAAACAGCGACGCAAAGACTGGTGGCTAAGTTATCTTTGAGGCGCATAAACTGCCCAACCGGCAAAGGTACATCGCTAAGGCGGGACTAGCTAGTGACTAGTCTTTGCCACGAGCTTTCCAAAGATCCTGAAACCGCCGGAGCGATTTTTTCGTCAATTGATTTGCGATGCAAGAACTGCCGAACGGACTGCCGGGAAGACGGGTACCCCTCAGGATCCATACCCTGATCCATACCCCTGATTCATACCCAGGATCCATACCTTCCCGGCGTCGGCCCAAGGCTGGTCTATTGGATGTGCTGGTATAGTTACGTATTTCAGCGCTCTCTGTGACTCTCGACCCATCTACCCGGGTTTCAGGTCAATAGAAGATTCACCCCGGGACGTAGCGAATTGAGGAACCACAACAAGAATGGCAAAGCGAAAAAAGACTCCCGCTTCCGCGAAGCTGAGCAAGAGGTTCGGAGCGAGAATCCGAACGTTGCGATTCGAGCAAGGCTGGTCAATGAGAGATCTTTCCATGGCATCCGAGGGGCTAAGTCCGGGTTATATCAGCCGTGTGGAGGCGGGCAAGCTTGAGCCGTGCCTTGGGAGTCTCTCTCTGTTTGCATCGGCCTTCGATCTTAGCCTCGCTGAACTGCTAAGCCACCTGTGAGAAGCGCTATGCGAGTTTTTGTCAGGCTCTTCTGCATATTCGAACCGCTGGCAGCAGGCTGCCTTCAACGCGTGCTCCCAGGCAGGCTGCGTGGCTATACTGGCAACGATGTTGAGCGCAGCACAAAATGGATTGTTAGTCTTCACCGCGGTGGTTTGCTCGCTTTTCTTTATGGCGGTGCTCAACCGCTTCTGGCCGCACGATAAGCGACGGACCCATAACGACCTGATTGGCTGGCAGCTTTCTGTATTGGGGACAACCTACGCGGTCATCCTTGGATTCATGCTCTACGCGGTGTGGACCAGCTTTGGGGCCGCTGAACGCAATGTGGCTAGGGAAGCGAGCGCGCTGGTGAACGTTTATGAACTGGCGTCCGGCCTGGCTCCTGAGGACGCGGAAAAGTTGAAAAGCCTGACACAGCGATACTGCGAGGCCGTGCTCCACTTTGAATGGCGGGAGATGGACGCCAACGTAAGGCCTCAAGAGACGCATGCAATCATCCAACAGATGTGGGCTGCTCTCATGGAGTCCCGCGCGGCCGGACAAAGAGAGCAACTGGCCGAGGATCATACGCTGTCAGAACTCGATTCTCTGGCGAAATATCGCCGGATCCGGCTGGTCGATATGGCACGGCGACTTCCTGGGGTGCTCTGGTTCACCCTGCTAGTGGGCGCCGTGGTCACGATCGCATCGAGCTGGATGTTCGGGGCAGAAAGCAGGACGTTCCATGCGTTTCAGGTCAGCGTGTTAACTATCGTCATCGCGATAACTTTGGCCGCGATCGCAGACATCAACCGGCCATTTCAGGGGACGGTCCACGTAAGCGATTTCGCTTTCCGGCAGGCTCAAGCGAAGATGACGGGTAATTGAACCGGCCGGTACGGCGTGGCCGTTCAGAGTTTCAACCAGGTGCCCTTCAGAATTCGCTGTCTTTTGCCTTGTGGGCTGGGCTTACGACGTGCTCAGCGGTTTTTCCAGCCAACTCATCGAATGCTTCTCCACACTTCGGACACCTGATGATGTGAGACGCCAACCGTAGCAGCTCGCGCGGCTGGATGGCGTAACCGCACAGCGGGCACGCTTGCGCCAGATTGAAGTTGGGTTGCCCTTTGAATCGTGGCGACATCATTCAGTCCTCCGGGTCGGCGGGTGCGGTGGCTTGCGGACAAAAAAGTGAGAAAGACGGCCGAGAAACACCTCGCTTGGCAGATAGCGGCGGTGTTGGCCACAGAGCGGACACCTGGCGGCGACCGGTTGCGAGGGGACGCTTTCCACGGGAGCGGGTATGTTCTCGCCGCATCCCTTGCATCGCACCACGACCTGTCTCTGATTGCCGCCGGCCGGAAACATCAGACCCATTATAGGAGAATAAAAGGCGAATATATCCACCGGCCGCATCTATGTTTACAGGCTTGGGCGGTCTGCTTGGCGCAGATGCACGGTCCGGCTTATATTTTCGCGTTCAGGAGAGGCCGAGGAGCAGATGAGGGTCCCCTTTAGATTGCCCGGCCGGCATTGGCTGATGCTGGGTGTCACATTGTGTTTGTTCCTGGCAGTGGCCGCCGGGGTCGATCTGAAACCACGAGTCGGTGCAGACTTCTTCTTCTCATCGAGCAACCCTCGTTTTCAGGAAGACGCAAAAATCGATCGCATGTTTCCTTCCGGGGAAGAACTGATTGTCAGTGTCGCCTCGCCCGATATCCGGTCTCTACGCTACATGGAGCGACTCGGTGTCTTGACGGACAAGCTGCAGACAGTAGAGGGAGTGACCAGCGTCGAAAGCCTGACCCACGGACCGAAGGATTTCAGCGACGCGGAGAAAAGCCCTTTCTGGAGGAGGCTGCTGATCGCAGACAATGAGCGATCGAGCAACGTGATGGTTTTCGCCGGGAACGGAAATAGCCAGCGGCTGATTCAACAGATTCAGGCAATTACATCCAAATTCAACGCGCCGGATTTTCGCATTCAGATTGCCGGCGCCCCGCTGGTGGCGGAAATGATCCGCCGTAATATTCAGCACGACTTCCGGACGTTTAGCGTGACCTGTTTCCTGCTCTTCGGGGCGGCCATGTGGATTATCTTCCGCTCCTGGAAACTTACGCTGGGGATGCTGACGACTTGCACCAACGCTGTGCTGGTCACACTGATCCTGCAGTCTCTTTTCGGACAAAAGATTGGCGTGCTCACAGCAAACCTCAGCACCATCGTTTTTGTGGTGGCGCTGTCGCACCTGGTCTACATGACCTTCAATTGGCGCACGCTCGCCAGCGGAACAAACAACCCGGAGAGGCTGGGAGGCAAGGCCTGGCGGATGACGCTGCCGGCATCATTCTGGTCCATGGTCTGCGCCACCCTGGGTTTTGCCAGCCTACTGATCGTTCCAGCCAAGCCATTGCGCGAATTGGGAATTGGAGGCACGATTGGCGTGATCACAGCGCTGATATGTGCTTACCTGATGTACCCCCCTTTCCTCGATTGGGTGCAATCCGGCCACCAAAAGAACAGCGTCGCTCATAAGCCAACCGCGTTCTGGCGGCGGCGATTCGTTTGGGTGAGTGTAATCACGGTTTTGGGGTGTGCAGCGCTGGCCCCGGGTCTGATGCATCTGAATACCGATCCCAGCCTGCTTGATTACTTCAAGAAAGGGCAGCAGCCGCGGGAGGGTCTGGCCTATGTGGACCGGAATGGCGGATCGAATCCTTTGACCATCGTCATCCGGGCGGCGGATGGAGGAAAGCTCGACAACAAAGACGAGTACGAAAAAATGTGGGACCTGCAGGAGGCCTTGCAGAAGCAAAGGAGCGTTGGCGTTGTGCTCTCGCTGCCGGTGCTGATGGAAGAGGGGCACCGGCATCTGTTGGCGCATTTGCTGAGCTGGAATCATTTGCTCAACATCCTGAACGAGCCGAAGCATGGCAGAGTCGCAAGTACATTCGTAACCAAGGACCGGCGCTTTGCAGCGTTCTACCTGCGAATGATCGAAGCGAAGAGGGACCAGCCACGATTGAATGTGGTGCGAAACCTGAGGGCAATTGTGGACCAGCACGGGTTTCGAGTGGCCCTGGTGGGCGGCGTTTATGAGTTGCAGGGCGAACTGGCGCAATTGGTAGCTAAGAGCCTGATCAAGGGTCTCTTCTGGCTCATGGTGTTCTTTGCTGGGATCGCACTGATTGTCGGGCGAAGTATTCGCACCGCTGCCGCTATGATCTGCAGCCTCAGCCTTGTACCCGTTTGTATGCTGGGCGGCATTGGTTTGCTACGCGTTCCGGTCGACATCATTTCTGCGCCGGCAACCAACGTATGCATCGGGATGGCCATCGACTCCATGGTTCACCTGGTCTTCGCGGTGCGGCGGGCACAGCGCGACGGGAGGAGAGGCTGGGAAGCCTGGGTGGCGGGACGGCAGGAGCAGTGGCGCGGCATAGTCTTCTCGGATGTCATTATCGCTGGGGGTTTTGCTATCTTTGCGTTTTCGAATTTTCCGCCAACGCAGCGCTTTGGCCTGGTAGTTGTTTCGGGAACGGTGATCGACATACTGGTTAATCTCTTTCTGCTGCCGCTGCTGGGTGGAGGGACGTGGAAGACCGCCTCAACACAGGGTAAGCATGAAGATCAACCAGCTGCGGCGTAAGCGCACTCGTCTAAGATCCGCTGCCCGAAGGAAGAATCGCGGAATGCAGGGCCCAGGCGGCGCATAGATTCGGCATTGCACGCTTGATAATGGCAGGAGTATGATGCCCTGCAGCTCGCCACAATAGAGCGGGTCGGTTCTCTCCTGAGAAACAAATTGCTCGCAAACGCCAGCTCAAAACAGGGCTGGCGTTTTGGTTTTCGGACGTAAGGGTTGAATTACCCCATCGTTGGTTGTGCGAAAACATAAACACGCTCCGAAGTGGGCATTTGCTCAAGCCCCGGCGCCCTGCTCCCCTTTGTCGAATAATCCCGGTTCATCTGGTGGAGGCGAGAGCAATCCTGCGTCGTCATTCCTGACATTGCCGACGCGCGGGTCCACCTTCCAGGCCGTCATCTTCTCGGCCGGATACGGGCGCAGCAGATCCACCGGGAGGTGCGCGGAATCGGCGGGCGCGAGCCAGCGCTCGTAGTTCTTCGGCTCGACAATGACCGGCATGCGGTCATGCATGGGTTCCACAACCTCATTTGCGTCTGTGGTGATGATGGTAAATGTCTCCAAAGGCTCGCGACTGTTCGGGTCTCGCCAACGTTCCCAGAGCCCTGCCAGTGCGTAAGGCTCTCCGTTACTGAGCGCAATCGCGAAGGGCTGTTTGGTCTTCGCGTCGAGCTTCTGCCATTCATAGAAAGCGTCTGCCGGTACGAGACAGCGCCTGCGCCGGATCGCCTCGCGGAAAGCCGGCGCCGTCGTGATGGTCTCGGCCTTGGCGTTGATCGTCGAGTAGCCGATTTTGGAATCCTTCGACCAATAGGGGATGAGCCCCCAGCGCAGCAGGACAATTTCGCGTTGGCCGGTATCGCGGTTCAGGCGGACGATGGGCTGAAACGTCTGCGGCGCCACGTTGTAGGAAGGGCCGAAGTCCGGCAGTTCCGATACATCCACACCAAACCATTGGGCAAGTTGCCTGCGGGTCGTTTTGCGCACATAGCGGCCGCACATACGATCATGCTACAGCCTGCGGCTCGGCATCTCCCCTGGCTGCCGGCGAGTCTCCAGGCGGAAAAACCCAGCCCTTCTCACCTAACCTTTTTGCTAAATGGAACAACACGCCCCCCTTGTCATTCCGAGCGAAGCCGAGGAATCTGCAGTTTCTCTCCCGTTTGATGGCCTTCACTTCCGCAGATGCATTCGATCGCTGCAGCAGCGAAGCGGGTTGCGTTTCCGCACGGGCCCGGGGCGCCGTACAATCGCTCCCTGATGAATTCCAAGGAGCATCATTACTATGTCTACCTCATGGCTAGCCGGACACGTGTCCTATATTGTGGAATGACCAATGACCTTAGACGGCGAACAATCCAGCACAAAGAAGGGACGCTTCCTGGATTTACGACTACCTATCGATGCGAGAGGTTGGTCTGGTACGAACACTACCGCTACGTCTACAACGCGATAGAAAGGGAAAAGCAGATCAAAAGCTGGACTCGCGCGAAGAAGATCCTGCTGATTGAGGACAAAAAACCATCGTGGTCTGATCTCAGCGAAGCCTGGGTGCAGTAGAACTGCAGACTCCCTCGTGAACAAACTCTGTTTCGCCAGGCAAGGCCATCAATCAGGAAAGAAACTGCAGATTCCTCGGCTTTGCTCGGAAGGACAAAGGGGAGGCCCGTAGTTTCTGGGAAGCATAGTGGGTTGAGCACGATTCTCGTTTGCCATTTCCAGAGCAGCCCCTCGGGCGGCCCCCCACACACACATCCGGAGCGCGCAGAGCCCGTCGGACAACATGCCCGGGGTCCTTTACGTGCTTGAGAAGGCGAAACGCTTCAACGGGCCGTAGTCAAGACTGGCCCCGGCAGATTCAGCTCCGCGGATTGCGCGGTGCGCGGCGCGGGGCCTTTGGCGAATTCCCAGCCTCGGCGTTCGTCAATCGCGACCCGGCTTCGGTCGAGATAATGCCTCAACTCTTCCAGACCGTAGGTACGCGATAACTCGCGGGCGCTTACTCCCCGGGCTTTCGCCCTCAGGACGAACCATTGCTCCAGACGAAGCCATTGCTCCTGCGCAACCTGTTGTGCGTGGTCACGCAACAGTTGGTCCCGCTTGGCTAGGTTGAAGTTCTCGTGGAAGACTACCCGGTCCAGATCCAGGGTAATGCGGCTGAGATTGATGTCCTGCGCGCCCCCTTCGTACAGGAGTTGCTCTCCGGTGATGTCATACACGATGCAGTCCGGAGTCTGGGAGGACGTTGCGATGTAGTAGTGATGGTTGATGGCGTGGGCCTGAAGGGAACGTCCGGCTGAATAGGCACTCGGCCAGAGGATTAGCTCCGCCCCCTGATCGGCCAGCTGCTTCCATACTTCGGGGAAGTTGACGTCGTAGCAGGTGGCCAGTCCAACGCGGCCAAAGTCTGCGGGATGTACATGCACCGCATCTCCCGGAGCTACCGCGGGATGCAGGTCGTATTCGGACCAGTACGGGAACACCTTGTCATAGAGGCAGGCCACCTGCCCGCTGCGGTCGAGAAGAACGATGGTGTTCAGGCGGCGGTTGCCGTCTCTTCTGTCAATCGGAACAGCAATATAGGTGTTGTGCTTCTTGGCCAGCGGGCTCAGCGCGGTGACGGTTGGACCATGCAGCGGCTCTTCGCTGGATTGATCCTGGCCACGGCAGGTTTCCGGCAGCAGGATGACGTCCGTACCGTGCGCTCCCTGCTCGTCCACCAGGCTAACAATTTTCTCCAGGGGAATGTGCGGTTTGTAGCCGATGCTGGCGATACGGACAGGGCGGCCGAGGCCATCGTCCCAGCCCCCTTTCGGATGCTCGTTCGACTCAGCCGGCACGTTCTCGGCCTTCGCGCTCAGTCCGTTCAAGGTCACCTCCGCCAGGGTTCCCACAGCGGCATTTTTGAGGAAATTGCGCCGGTTCATTGCGGCTCCTTCTACGGGAGAGAAGAAACTTCGTACCCATGATACCCCCGGGCGTCTGGGGAGGAATAGGTTTGTGGGATCAGTGGCAGACTCCCACGACTTTTCTAATCGAACCGGAGTCGGCCACGGTCTTCAGGAAGAAATCGGCTACGTCTGCGCGGGGGATGTTGAACCCGAAGGCGGGCAGATGCGCTTCGCGGACACGATATTTCCCGGTGTGCGGCTTTTCGTTCAGTTGGGGCGGACGCACGATCGTCCAGTCGAGACTGCTTCCGGTAAAGATTTGCTCCATGGCGCACGAATCCTTGACCACGCCAGAAAAGAACAACCGGCCGACCAGGTAGGCAGGCGGTAGGATTGCGTCCTTGAAAAGGAACGCGGTCGAGATGACCACGACGCGGCGGACGCCTGCTCGCTGCATCGCCGCAGTGAGGGCCCCGGCGAAGTCTCGCAGAAGATTTGCATCCTGTCTGGCAATCGGCACACGGGGACCGAAGGCCGAAAGCACGGCGTCTTGTCCCCGGACGACTTCTGCCAAAGCTGTAGCATTCAGCAGTTCGCCTTGTTGGATGGCGATCTGATGAGCGAAAGCATTGAGCCTATCGGGTCTGCGGACAAAGGCGGTTACGTGATGCCTCTGGTCGACGGCCTGGCGAACAATCTCGAGTCCGGTTCCCCCGGTAGCACCGAGAACGACCAGCTTCATCGTGCAGGACTCGCTTCGAACTCACGCGGAGTGTTGGCGCTTTGGCGAGGCGAAGTCCACTCGCGCACGTCGACGGTGGCGCCGTAGCGCAGACCGGGGTGGATGCGGGCAATCTCCACCGCCTGCTCAGCACTGGGGGAATCGAAAAAGACGATGGTCGCGGGATTGGGACCACCCGATCCATCCGTGGAAATTAGCTGGCTATCTTTCATGGCGAAGCCGCCGAGGGTGTCTCCAAAGTTGCGCGGATCGAGCATGATGCCCATATCGGTAACTTTTTTGACCCAGGCGCCGATTTCGGCCGGTCGCCGCTGCTGTTCGTCAGGGGTAAAAGCACGTGTGAGCTGAAAGATCAGGGCATAGTGTTTCACGGGGTTTCTCCTGTGGGCGAAGCCGCAGCGCGCTGCACGCGGCCTGCGACTCTCTCAGTTCGAAAGTAGACGAGAGGACTGGATTGCTACTTGTAAAAAGTCGGCAGATTACACGGGATGGCGCGGCGAAAGAATTCCTGAGGGGAAAAACCGGTGAAAAAGTGGAAGTCGTGCACCAGGTGAGGCTGGTCGGAGTAGCCGGCGGCAAAGGCAATCTCGGTGAGGTTTTGTCCCCGATCCCAGAGACGGAAGACGTGTTGCAGCCGCGTGAGACGGCTGAGCATTTTGGGAGTAGTGCCGACCGCAGAGCGAAATTGGCGTTCCAGGGCGCTTTGGCTCATGGCGGCATGGCGGGCGAGCGCGGTCACGGGCGCGCTGCCGTGAGAACTGCGAATGAGAGCGACCGCTGCCTCAATCTGAGGCGAGATGGCGTTTCCGTTGAGCGCCTGGATCCGGCCCAGGAGAAAGCGCTCGAGAACAAGAAACTGCTGCTGTATCGAATGAGTATCGGCGAGCAGGTTCTGGATATGCTCGATTTGCGGCCGGGGCAGGACGTCGCTGAGCGGCAAAGTGTGGCTATAGAGAAGGTCCGCGCGATCGTGCAGGATGGATGCCGCGCCCACCTCCGTGAAGCGAACGATCAGGAGTCTCGAGTCCGCGGCATGGTGCACAATGCGA
>DATJNV010000177.1:0-14807 GCA_035507705.1 Acidobacteriaceae bacterium | reverse complement strand
ACAGTCCGCAAACGAAGTAATGCTCGCGAAGGAAGGGCAGCCGGCGGCTGGAAAGACAATAGATGGCCGCAATCGTTACGGCGATGAAGAAGTGCAGGAACAGGCCGAAGAGCCATGTGCCGATGCCACCCTGCTTAGCCTCCGGGCCTAGAATCCCTCCGGCAATATTCCGGCAGACGCCCCATCCTATGGTGATGAAGGCAGCGGTGATGTCCAGAGTGCCGGCCACCGCGCCGGCGGCCAGGATAGGCAGAAGAAGGCGCGATTGGAACATAGCGTGCGGTACGGAAGCAGCGTTGGCAGAGGCCGGCATACGCATCCCTTTATTTTGCTGTGGAGGAAGGCGTCTCGAGCTTTTGAAGATACGAGGAGCTGAGGGTATTCCTGCTCTTCGCGACCGGTAAGAGGGTCGGATAAAACTGGACAAACGTAGTGTCGGTTGCTCCCCTTGTCGCGTGGCAGCTGTAGCAACCGGCAGTGACCGGGATCATTTTTGCGGTAGCGCTGCCGCCTGGAAAGCCGAAGAAAGCCCACTTTCCAGGAAAACGGGCTTCGTCTTTCACATGCAATGCCAGCCCGATCTGCGAGCTTTGCACAGCCCCTTTCTGTTTTGGATTCGGGGAGCCGATGTCGTCCGCTGCGCGTTGTTCAACCACGAGCATGGTCTTATCCGGCCACATTCCGGTCTCAAGGAATGCCCTGTACGCCTCGGGATTGACGAAGATGTTGTTGAACTTCCGTTGTCCGGCAGTCTGCATTTGCGATGGGCCGGAGACTGCATCGTAGTAGTCGGAAGTGAGATAGACCCATTCACGATAGTTTTGGGGAAGCTTGAGCTGAGCGTCAGCGGTATATTCCGGTGCTTCTGGGGAAGGCGTGCCGGCCTCCTTCCCAAGGGAGGCGCCAACCAGCGTGACCGCGAACAATAAGAAAAGAGGCTTCGAGGCGCGGTACATAAGACCGGATCCTTTCCTGAGCACAGTCTTAGCCGTGCCAAGGACTCGAGAGAAGCAGATCTTGACCAGCTGGAGAAACTCTTTGACGGGTTGGATCAAGGGAACGATCAGAATGGGTTGTTCAGGAGCTCTCTTAGCCGGTCTCCGTAGGTTCGCGCGGATTGGAGCAGAGTGCCGTCTCGAAGAGTGATCGCGTACTCCCCGTGCGTACCCGCTTGCACGTTTTTGATCCGGCCAAGGTTGACGATGACCGAACGGTGAATGCGCAGGAATTTCTCCGGATCCAGGGATTTCTCCAGAGTGTTCATGGTTACGTGCAGCAGATGAACGGCTCGGCCTGCGTGCACTTCCACATAGTTCTCCGCGGCTCCTATCCAATCGACGTCTTCAAGATCCAGGAATGCCGTTTTGGCCGCCGACCGCACTGCCAACCGTTTCAGGTATTTTCGCGGCGAGGCGATGGTTTCCAGCAGGCCAAGGATTTGCCGGTTCGCCTCCGTAGCCGCGTGCGAACGGATACGGTCTTTCGCTCTGGCCAGCGCCTGGAAAAACCGCTCCTCGATCACAGGTTTGAGCAGATAATCGAGCGCATGAATCTCAAAGGCCTGGATTGCATACTGATCGTGGGCAGTAACGAAGATGACGTCCGGCATCGATTCCGCGCCAATGGTCCGGGCAACGGCAAATCCGTTCATCTCGGGCATTTGTACGTCGAGCAGCACAAGATCCGGATGCCATGCGCGGATGGCGTCGACGGCCTCACGTCCGTCTCTCGCCTGGTGAATCGCCGACACGTCTGTGTCCTTTTCGAGCAATGCCCGCAAGCCCTCCCGCGCCAGCGGTTCGTCATCGACGATCAGCGTGGTCAGATGCATACGTTTTCCCTGGCTCCGCACGGGAGCGGAACGGAAATTTCATGGTAACGACGGCCCCTCGGTCGTCGCCATTCTCGATTTCCAGACTCGCCTCGTTGCCGTAGAGCTGCCGCAATCGCGCGCGCGTGTTGGCCAATCCGATGCCCTGGTCCTCGCATGAGGAGCCCGGCGAAAGCCCGGGTCCATCGTCCTCCACGCGAATTTTCACCATGTCATGGATCTTCGCCGTGCTGATGAAGATTCGGCCCGCCGAGGAACTTCGTCCGATGCCATGACGAATGGCATTTTCGACGATTGGCTGCAGGATCAGTTGCGGAACTGAAGCCTCCTGTGTGGACGGGTCGGTAGAGATCTCCACCCGCAAACGATCCGCAAAGCGCACTTGCTCAATGGAGAGGTAGAGTTGCAGGTATTCCAATTCGCGGCGCAGAGGAACCTCCTGAGCGTCCACGTCCTCCAGGACTCCGCGCAAGAGATCGCTCAGATGACCCAGCATTTGTTCCGCGTCCTTACTCTTCTGCTGCCGCACCAGGACCGTGATGGCATTGAGCGTATTAAAGAGAAAATGCGGCTGTAGTTGCATCTTGAGCGCGTTCAGTTGGGCACTCACCAGCTGCGATTGCAGTTCCGACGCCCGCAGTTGGATCGCGAGCACTTCCTGGGAGCGTGCTCGATACCGCTGGTAGTAGAGAACACCCCACTGCAGGCCAAGCACAATCCAGTAGTTCAACACGCCGCCGTGAAAACCCCTCACCAGCGATCGGGCAAAGACCGCGAGAAAACTCTCCGCAGTCGACGGAAACAGATGGAGGACCGAGTAAAGCGCATCTTCCAGGCCTAATTCGAAGACGGAAAACCCGGCGCTGAAACAGAGCTGCAGGGCTGTTCGACGCAACCAGTTCCCGCGTTCGATGGGAAACAGCCGCCCAAGCCAAAGAATCGCCGGAGTCAATAGCGCCCAGATATAGACACCCAGGAGCCACGCCACCAGGTAGCGCCACCAGGGGTTTGGGTCATGCGAGACAAGTCTTTGCGTCAGACCCTGACTGAAGTAGAAAAGGCCGAAGATCGTCCATAGCAGGAAGTACAAAGGATAGTTCCGTACATCGCGTCGGAACGAATTGCCCATAGCGCGGCAACCTACCTGGACCTGATCCGCTGCTGATACCGATCGGCGAACACATGAGACGCGACGTCAGCCGCAGTGGAGCGAATTTCGACCAATTCGATTCATGATAAACATAAATCCGCACGAAGCACGTAAGTAAACACAAGCGTGTAGGTGTGCGATCTGCCGTGCTTGTCCCGTGACCTCCAAGCGGTGAACGTGGTCACTCGATGCGGAGCGCCTGCTGGGGGTCGAGGCGCGAGGCGTGAGTGGCAGGCATCCAGACTGCGAGGAGCGCGACCAGACTTAGTAGAATCGGAACGGTTACAAATACCAGGGGGTCCCAGGTTTTGACGCCGAAGAGGAAGCTGGCGATCAAGCGGGTAAGCGCGAAGGCCGCGCCGATGCCGATGAGAACGCCAACCAGTGCCAGGCGCATGCCATGCCAGACGACGAGCGAACGAATGCGCGAACGGTCGGCGCCGAGAGCCATGCGGATGCCCATTTCCTGGGTGCGCTGCTCGACCGAGTAGGCCATGAGGCCGTAGATGCCGATGGCGGCCAGGATGAGTGCGGAGGCTCCGAAGATAGTAAGGAGGAGCATGTTGAAGTCCTGGCGGGCCATGGACTGAACGACGACTTCGGTCATGGGACGCACGCGGCCGACAGGGAATCCGCCGCTGGCTTGGCGTAGCTGCGTGGAGATGGCGGAGACATACTGTTGCGGGTCGCCATGGGTGCGGACCAGCCACACCATGGGTCCAATGTTGGAGTTGAGGGCGGTCATGCCGTCAGTGACCTGGCTGCTGGGGACGATCATAAGCGGGCGGGGATCGTTATTGAGGCCGCCGTCGCGGATGTCGCCGACGACACCGATGATCTGTCGGGCGGGTTCAGCGAACTGGGGGCCGACGCCTTTGCCAATGAGGAGTTGCTGGCCAACGGGATCAGCTTTGGGCCAATACTTTTTCTTCATGGTCTCGTTGATGAGCACGACCCCAGGGGAGGAACCGGTGTCTTGCTCAGTAAAGTCGCGGCCCTGCAAGATGGGGATGTGGAAGACAGCGAAGTAGCCTGGGGAAGCGCTCATCCAGCCGGCGCCGCCGTTCCATGGAGATTTGCCGTCGGTTGCGCGGCCGATAATGTTAAAGGGCAAGCCGTAGCCGCCTTGGAGAGGAAGGCAGCAGGTGAAGGCCGAGACTTCGACGCCGGGGATCGCATTGAGGCGCTGGCGTCCGTCGTAGGCGACTTGAGCAACGCCGGCGGTCTTTTTGAACTGGTCGCCGGTAAGAGACATTTCCAGGGTCAGGACATTGCGGGGATCAAAGCCCGGGTTTACCTCTCGGAGAGCAATGAATGTGCGGATGAGCAGCGCGGCTCCGATGAGAAGGACCAGAGCGAGAGAGACTTCGCTGATGACAAGCAGGGAGCGGGCCTTGCTTTGGCGGAAGCCGCTGCCGGAGCGATTGCTGCTTTCCTTAAGGGTCGTGTTGAGATCGGGGCGTGAGGCGCCGACGGCAGGGAACAGTCCGAAGAGAATGCCGGTTAAGAGAGCGACACTCAGGGTGAAAGCGAGGACGCGCCAGTCGACACCGACGGCGGTTCCATGTTCGCCGATGCGGGGCAGGCCGGCGGGGCTGACGGCGAGCAGGGCCCGGACGCCAGCGTAGCCGAGAATGAGGCCGAGTATGCCGCCGACGAGGGAGAGGACAATGCTTTCAGTCAGCAGCTGACGGATGATGCGTGCGCGGCTCGCGCCCATGGCGGCGCGAATCGCAAATTCACGCTTGCGGCCGGTGGCGCGAACAAGCAAAAGATTGGCGACGTTGGCGCATGCAATGAGAAGAACGAAGCCGACGGCGCCGAGAAGGATGAGGAGCGAGTTCCGAGCGCCGGCAACAATCGAGTCACGCAGAGGCTGGACGCCGAAGCTGCTTTTTGGGTCCATATCTTCCGGATGAAGGCGGCGATACTGATTGGCGGTCAGTTTGAGCTGGGCGTTGGCCTGGGCCAGGGTGATGCCTGGCTTAAGGCGGCCGGCGACAAGGAAATAGTGGCCCAGATTTGTGCTGTTGGGATCGATCTGGAAAGGGACCCAGATGTCGACATGGGGATCGGTGACAAAGGATTTCGCCAGCACGCCGACGATGGTGTAGGACTCATTGCTGAGAGAGACGTTGGTGCCGACGATGTCAGGGTTGCCGGCGAACTTCCGCTGCCAGAAGCCGTAGCTGATGACCACGACGTGACCGCCGTTGGGAGCATCTTCCTGGGTGGTAAAGGTTCGGCCCAGGATGACGGGCGCGCCGAAGAGGCGGAAATAGGCTTCGGAGACGTGGATGCCGTGTACCTGCTCGGGAACGACGCCGGTGAGGTTGAAGCCCGGACCGCCGAAATCGTAAGCTGCCACGTCCTGAAAGACGCTGGACTGGGCTCTCCAGGTGTTGTAGTCCATCGGTGAGCCGATGGGGCTGTTGCCCTGCGCAAAGGTATTCATGAACTGCACCATACGATCCGGCTCGGGATAGGAAAGCGGCTTAAGGAGGACCGCATTGACGACGGTGAAGATTGCGGTGTTGGCTCCGATGCCGAGAGCGATGGCGGCGATGGCGGTGAGGGTGAAGGCAGGGCTCGCGACGAGCGTGCGGAGGGAATAGCGGAGGTCTTGCCCAAAATCACCCATGATGGCGCCGCCTTTTAGTTTTCTGGTTCAGGAAATACGGTCGTACCGGGTGAGTATACGTCGGAAGCGCAAATGGACTACCAGACGAGCCATGTATTCCTCCAACTAAGCACGGCCAGTTTTGCGATTTACATTTCGCCGCTTGTCGCGAAAAAATTGCGGCGATAGGTGAACACGGTGAACGTCCCACGGTTTTCTCAATCCCTGGTCATCGACAACGGCAAAGTTGCAAAGGCGCCAGCCTCATCGGCTGTATCCGGGTCCGGATTTGCGCCGCCGTTGGTTAAAGCCGCAGGCCCCACTAATGGCCAGACTTCTCTATCCAGACCTCTTGCCATGCGTGAAACTCGGTGGGCCGGACGCGGTAGCGCGCGAAATTGCCTTCGTGGAGATGGATGAGTTCGGTCTCCGCCATGTCCTTGAAGCGCGCGCGCTCATTTTCCGCAATCGCTGGTAATGAATCGAAGTAATCAATGGGAACAAATCCTGAATTTGAGGGCTGGACCGGGTTAGCCCCGGAGATACAATGCCAGTTGGGAGCTCCTGGGCGGCAAGATGGGAGTGATGAGTAGGGCCAACAAATGGGAGATCGCTGCCTTTTCCGCCGTAGCGATAGGAGCGGTGCTGGCTGGCCCATTTGTGTTTTCTGTCTTCCATCGAGCTCCGCGAAGGACTGTGGAGTTCAGCCGCGATATCCGCCCCATCCTCAATCAGAATTGTGTCGCCTGCCACGGCGGGGTTCGCCAGAAAAACGGTGTTTCTTTCATCTTCCGCGAAGAGGCGTTGGGAAAGGGCAAATCGGGACGGCCGACGATCGTACCCGGCGACCCCGATGGCTCCGAGCTGATCGCGCGCCTGACGTCCACAGATCCTGAGGCGCGCATGCCGTACCATGCGCCGCCACTGCGTCCTGAGCAGATCGCGTTGCTTCGCCAATGGATCAAGGAGGGGGCCAGGTGGCAGGACTATTGGGCATTTGTGCCGCCCGCGCCGCAGTCTCTGCCGCAGGTGAAATTCACCGCCTGGGTGCGCCAACCGCTGGACCGCTTCATTCTGGCTCGATTGGAGAAGGAGGGGCTGCAGCCCTCTCCCGAGGCCGATAAGGCCGCCCTGCTGCGGCGAGTGTCCTTCGACCTTACCGGCCTTCCGCCTACCCCTCAGGAAGAAGCAGCCTACCTGGCCGATTCCTCGCCCGACGCCTATGAAAAGCAGGTGGACCGCCTGCTGGCTTCCTCGCACTACGGCGAACGATGGGCTTCCATGTGGCTTGACCTGGCGCGTTATGCGGATACCAAGGGTTACGAGAAAGACGTGGAACGGCCGGGAGTTTGGCCCTACCGTGACTGGGTCATCGATGCTTTCAATCGCAACCTGCCCTATGACCAGTTCGTGATCAAACAGTTGGCGGGAGACTTGCTTCCCAATGCCACCTTCGAGGACCGAATCGCCACTTCGTTTCATCGGCAAACCCCGAACAATGATGAGGGCGGCACTGACGACGAGGAGTTTCGCATGGTTGCGGTCATGGACCGCGTAGCCACAACCTGGGCCGTGCTGAACGGCATCACGATGAATTGCGTGCAATGCCACTCCCATCCGTACGACCCGATTCGCCACACGGATTATTACAAGTCGATGGCTTTCTTCAACACACAGCGCGATGCTGACCTTCCGGACGATTCGCCAGTGCTGAGGGTTCCCAAAGACAAAACCGAGTATCCAGAAGCGTCGCAAATACAGCTACAAATGACCGGCCTACTGCATGCGGTGGAAACGTCGGACCGCCAAACGGAGAATCAGGCCCGGTGGACACCCCTGCCGATCCAAACTGCAGCAGCCAATGAGCCCCTGGCGCTGGAACCGATGGTTCCGGAACTCGAGGGCAAGCTGGCCAAAATGGAAAAGGGCCAAAGCCTCTCCTCCGCAGAAAAGCAGGAAGAACTGCAAGCTCTCCGTAAGACGATAAGCGACGTCAAGACCCGGCTCGCGCATGCCAAGGCTTCCGGAGGCCTGGCAAAGACCTTTAAAGTCGAGGACGGAGAGGCGTTGGCCACCGCGGATACGCCGCCCCAGTCCTTTTATGAGCTCACTGCGAAGGCCACGCTGTCTTCGCTCACGGCCATCCGGGTCGAGGTACCCCCTATTCATCCGGAAATCGCGCGGCACACGCCGGAAAACGGCTTCCTTGTGGACAAAGTGCAAGGCTGGATCATTTCGCCGTCAGGACAGAAGAGCAGGATTTCGTTCCGCTTTTTTGTGCAGGACTCGGAGAGAAATCTCGCCGCCGCAGTCTTGCAGGACAACGATCCGGCGAAGGAGAAAGTAAAAGATGCGGACGGTCCGCCCAGCGGATTCGCTGCGCTCCCCAAGCTCTTCCGTACTCGTTGGATTGTGGGAGTTCTCGCCGCGCCACTGCCATTGGCTGACGGCAGCCGGATCCAAATGGATCTCAAGCAGGTAAAGAACATTGATGACAAGCCGGCGCTCATTCAGGCAGTAAGGCTCGCCGGCAGCGACGATCCGATTTGGGCATCCTTGAGCCAGGATCCCATTCGGGCTCAAAAGATTACCAGCCTCGAGAAACTCGACCAGCAATTGGCGAAAATTCCTACCGTTCCGCTGCCTGTGATGGCGGAGGAGCAACCGTATGAGCGAAGACCAACCCTGGAATTCGAACGTGGTAATTTCCTCACCAAGGTTGGTCCGGATCTTGCGCCGGATGTACCCCGGATCTTTCCAAAACTCCCTGCCGGCGCTCCACGCGACCGGCTGACTCTGGCCAGGTGGTTTTTTGCTCCGGGTCAGCCTCTCACTGCCCGGGTTGCGGTCAACCGCTACTGGGAAGAACTCTTCGGTACCGGGATTGTCGAGACGCTGGAGAATTTCGGCAGCGTCGGCGAAGAACCCAGCCATCCTGAACTGCTGGATTGGCTGGCGCTTCACTTTCAGAACGATCTCCACTGGGACATGAAGGCATTGTTGCGGGAACTGGTTACCAGCGCCACGTATAGGCAAAGCGCGGTGGCGACTCCCGCCCTGACGGCGAAGGACCCGCGCAATCGCTTACTAGCTCATGGACCGCAACAGAGGCTAACTGCGGAGATGGTGCGCGATCAGGCTTTGATGGCCAGCGGCCTCTTAAGCACTGCCATGGGCGGACCTCCGGTCATGCCTCCGCAGCCTCCCGGAATCTGGAATTCGGTCTATAACAACGCCAAGTGGGTAGACGCAACTGGTCGCGACAGGTATCGGCGAGCGATTTATACCTTCATTAAGCGCACCGCCGGCTATCCCAGCGCGCTCATGTTCGATGCTTCCGACCGGGATACAAGTCTTCCGCGACGCATCCCAACGAACACTCCGTTGCAGGCCCTGGTGACCCTGAACGATCCGGTCTATCAGGAAGCCGCCGCTGCGCTGGCGAGGCGCGTGCTCAAAGACACGGCGGCGCAATGCGCGGCGGCCTCGAACCCCGACACGATTCTAAAAACCCGGCTCGTGTATGAAACGCGCCTGGTGTTATCCCGTGATCCTACGCCGCGCGAACTCGCGGTGCTGGGTTCGTTTTACCAGCAGGCCATGACCATGACAAAGCACCCCGTCGTGGTGAAGGCGAGTATCAGTGTGCCGGAAAGCAAAGGTCCGGGCAGGGAAGTGGAGGCGCTTACAGATGTAGGCAGCGTCTTGTTCAACCTGGATGCCGCTCTTGTGAGGTGACGGTTATGCCACATCCGCAAATTCGTACGAAAGTCGATGCGCCCCAGTCTGCTACACGCGGACTTTCCGTAGAACGGCTTGCCCTGCTGCAGGGGCAGACACGCCGTCACTTTCTGCGCAATGTCACCGCAGGTGTCGGCTCGATGTTTCTCGGTTCCCTCGGTTCGCAGTGGGTCTCTTCGGCGCGGGCTGCGGAACGGGGAGTGGACGGAACGCCACGTCTGGATTTCACTCGTGATCCCACCACTCCGCTTTCCCCACTCCCGCCACAATTTTCGGCCCGTGCCAAACGCATCATCTATTTGCACATGGCGGGAGCCCCGAGCCAACTTGAGCTCTTCGATCACAAACCGGATTTGACCAAGTTGGATGGCCAGGACTGTCCGGCTTCCTTCTTAGCAGGCAAACGCTTTGCCTTCATTAGTGGAGTGCCCAAGCTGCTGGGTGCGCAATATCCTTTTCACCAGGCTGGAGAGAGCGGGCAGTGGATATCCGATCGCCTGCCGCATCTGGAAAAACACATCGACGACCTGTGTCTCATAAAGTCGATGCGGACGGATCAGTTTAATCACGCCCCGGCGCAACTGCTGGTGCAGACCGGCAATGCGCGTCTCGGTTATCCCTCGATGGGCTCCTGGGTCATTTATGGCCTGGGAACAGAGAACCAGAACCTTCCCGGATTCATCGTGCTGGTCTCCGGCGGCCACCAGCCGGACGGCGGCAAACAGTTGTGGGGATCCGGGTTTCTCCCGAGTGTTTATCAGGGTGTGCAGTGCCGCTCGCATGGCGAACCTGTGCTCTACCTGGAAAACCCTCCAGACGTGAGCCGTCCGTTGCGTCGCCGGATGCTCGATGCGGTGGACGAAATCGACCGGCAGACTTATGCCGAGTTCGGCAATCCTGAAACCATCACGCGGATTGCGCAGTACGAGATGGCCTTTCGTATGCAAATGGACGCGACCGACGCCATGGATATTCAAAAGGAATCCGCGGCTGTGCTGGCTGCTTATGGCGCCAAGCCAGGAGAAGCCAGTTTTGCCAACAATTGCGTGGTGGCGCGGCGCCTGGCGGAGCGCGGCGTCCGCTTTATTCAGCTCTATCACTGGGGCTGGGATGATCACGGAACCTCGGCCACAGATTCGTTGAATATCGGGTTTGCGGAACGCTGCCGGGAAACCGATCAGCCGATTGCTGCACTGCTTTCCGAACTAAAAGACCGAGGCATGCTCGAGGACACGCTGGTAGTTTGGGGCGGGGAATTCGGACGCACCTCTATGCGCGAAAATCGTAACGGCCAAGTGATGCAGTTTATCGGCCGGGACCATAATCCGGGCGCGTTTACCATCTGGATGGCCGGCGGCGGCATGAAACCGGGCATGAGCTTCGGAGAAACCGACGCGATGGGCTACGAAATCGTAAAAGACCCCGTGGAAATCCGCGACCTGCATGCCACCATGCTTTATGCCATGGGCTTCGATCATCGCCAGCTTACCTATTCGTTTCAGGGGTTGGAGCAAAAACTTACCAGCGTGAAGCCGGCGCGCGTGGTTGCTGAAGTTCTAGCGTGATTCCATTGGATTGCAGTTTCTCCGGGTACTTCCGAGGGTGCCTCGCCGCATGATCTTTTCCTTTCGGCGGGCCCCTTCACGTATCCGTTTCGGGCTTCTCGGGCTTGGAGCGGTCCTGCTGCTGTCTCTTCTGTTCGTCATGTTTCCTCCGGACGGTGTCGAGCGTGCCGCCTGGGCGCAATTTATCGGTCGCTTCCATCTGCTGACCGTGCATTTTCCGATAGCGCTGATTCTGCTCGTACCAGTGTTGGAATTGGCTGGAAGGGACCGCCGTCTCCTGCACCTTCGCTCCTCCGTCGATTTCATATGGGCTTTGGCTGCCTTGAGCAGCCTGACGGCTGCGTTTCTCGGATGGTGCCTGGCCCGGAGCGGCGGATACTCGGGGCGGCTGGTCACCCAACACATGTGGGGCGGACTCGCTGTCGCGTCGGTTTGCTGGCTTTGCTGGATGGCGCGGGGCCGCGTTCGTGATTTACATCTGGATGCCATGTATGCCGTGGGGTTGGTGGCCGCGATGGCAGCGGTTTCGTGGACGGGATATCGCGGTGGCCAGCTTTCGCAGGGGGAAAATCACCTTACGGAACAAATGCCGGCGGGATTGCGAAAGTTGATTGGGCTCTCTGTTGCTTCGGAACCTGTTCCGCGATCAGATCCGGCTTTCTTCTATGGCGCGCATGTGGAGCCCATTTTCATCGACCATTGCTACTCCTGCCACGGTCCGGAAAAGCAGAAGTCGCGTTTGCGGTTGGACAGTTATCAGGGGCTGATGCGGGGAGGCAAGCATGGCCTGGTTATCAAGGTTGGAAACCCGAAGGCAAGCGAACTGATTCGGCGGGTCACACTCTCGCCGGCCGATGATGACGCCATGCCCCCACAAGGGAAGCGGCCGCTGTCGGCAAATGAAGTAAAGGTGATCGCGCTATGGATAGAAGCCGGAGCTTCCTCGAGCCTCGCGGCCAATGCCATCAAAGACGCGCCCACGAATGCAGAACCTGCGGTTGCCGAAGTAACGTTTGCGGAAATCGATCCAGCTGCGGTTGCGCGATCGCGCGCGCCGCTCGCCCCTGTGGTGGCGCAGTTGAAACAACGCTATCCCGGTCTTTTAGATTACGAATCCAGGGGATCTGCCAATCTGGTGGTGGACGCGTCGCTGATTGGCGCCAGATTTGGTGACGATGATTTGGGCGCGCTGCAACCGATCAGTGGCCAGATCGTGGTGGCCGACTTCTCCGGCACGGCAATCAGCGATCGCTCGGCCGCGTCTCTTGCCGCTATGAAGCATGTGCGGATACTTCGCCTGATGCATACCAGGATCACCGACAACACCGTACTGGCGCTCGGCGGCCTCGATCAATTGGAGTCCTTAAGCGTTTTCGACACCGGGGCGACTCCCGTTTGCTTGAAGGTTGTGGAACAAATGCCCAAATTGCATCGCTTCTATGCCGGGGATACAAAGATTCCTTCCGATGTACCTGTGCCGGAAGCGATGAAAGGCAAACTGCTGTTTTAAGCTGCGCCGGAGGCGTCGGGTTGAATATTCGGTATTCGACGGATGTGTCAGAAGTCACGTTTCTGAATGACTCTGATCGCAATACCCGTCAAAAGCACCGCAGTAAGCATGTAAAGTCCTGCACGCAACCACGGGAGTGGCCCGGCGAGGTAAGAGGTATGCCGGTCGAGATACGGAAATCCCATCATGTATACCGAGGGACTGTACCGTGAGAGGCTTCTGCTGCTCAAGGCATACGCCAGCATCACGATCACTCCCAGGCTTACGATGGGCGCTGTGTACTCACCTTCGACGACGCATGAGATTAACAGAGCAAGAGCGATAAATACGGCACCGCCAGTAAGGAGCAGGAAAACATGAAAGCCTGCTTGCGAGATAAAGATAGGTTTACCGGCGGCCCTGCCGGCAAAAAGCATCGCGATCCAGGGTAGGATTGCAAGGGCCACGGACTGGACGAGTCCCATCCCTATCCGCGTTAGCATCAGACGCAACCTACTTACTGGCAACGCCAAGGTATACTGCACCGAACCGGATGCCTTTTCACGCAGTAAGCCTCCCATCATGAGCAGTACTATGCTCAACGACCACACAATAACCAGGGTTGCGTGGACACCGTTTAGCACGGAGATGGTCCCGCTTGGTGGCTCTCCTCTGGAAAGCACGATGACGAGTTGTGCGCACAGGACCACGCACAGGGTGAGAGCTATGAAAAATCGTGAACGGGTTTCCAGCCAGGCCTTGTACCAAAGCAATTTGATCAAGCCTCCTTCACTGTTTCCAGGAAGACATCTCTCAGGGAAGCGGGAGACACCTGGATGGAACTGGCTTCCAATTTCCGTGCGCGATCTATGAGCGTGTCGGCATTCCTGCTGACCATAAGACTCAGCTGCCGTCCGCTCGTCCGGATGCTCTCCACTCCAGCAATCCTGAAGTCTGACTCGTCTGGAGTGGCAGGGAAGACCAGGTCGATTCTTCGATAAGATTCACGGATTTTGTCCATCGAAAGATCGAGTGCGAGCACTCCTCTGTTCAGCAGGCAGACATGATCTGCGATGCGTTCCACCTCGGATATCTGGTGTGACGAGAAGAAAATAGTGATTCCTTCGGCGCTTCGGGCTACCAGAGATTCAAGCATCTGTTCGACTCCGACTGGATCCAATCCATCACTAGGTTCATCCAGGATCATCAACTCGGGGTTTCGGGCAAATGCGAGGAGAAGCGCCAGCTTGGTTCGCATCCCCTTTGATAGGACTGCGATTCTTCGCTTGATGGGGAGTTCGTACGTCTTCAACAGCGTGCGTTCAATATCGGGCCGCCAATCCGTGTAGAAGGACCGCGAGAAGCGAATCATCTGCTCGACGGTCATGTAGTCATAAAGTTGCTTGTTGTCGCTTACGTAAGCGATCCGTGCGCGCAGGCGTACGCTCTCGCCTTGATCGACGGGCTGTCCCAGTAGGAAGCCTTTGCCTTTGGTGGGTCGAACTATACCCAAGAGAATCCTGATTGTGGTGCTTTTTCCCGCACCGTTCGGACCAAGGAAGGCAGTAATCCGATGTGGTTTTACCGACAGATCTAACGACCGAAGCGCCTGGACGCGGTCGTAAGATTTCGAGAGCGCCACTGTCTCGATTACAGGTGTATAGGTCATCGGGATATCAGAGCCTCAGACGGTGAAAGCAACTCGGCCTCAAAGATTCGTCGCACCTCGTCGTCTCGCAAACCGGCCTGACGAAGGTCCTCCACCAACCGGCGAATGCGCCTCTTTGCGTGCAGAATTCGATCCTTCTCCGATAAGCGTGCGGTCGCTGAGATAAAGGCGCCCGAACCCTGGCGCAGGTCGAGCAATCCTTCATGCTCCAACTCCGCATAGGCTTTTGCTATCGTGGTAGGACTCACGACAAGCTCCTGTGCGAGCGTACGAATTCCGGGCAACTGATCGCCGTGCTGAAGGCTCCCGTTCTCTATCGCGTGACGAATTTGCTCCATTAGCTGTAGATAAAGGGGCTGCCCGCCTGTCGGGTTTAGTCGAAAGAGCATTCGCGCATCCACTGTACTGGTGTATAAGTACAGCAGTAGGGTGGCGATTGTCAATACGTGCTGTTTGTTCCAATGCGCACGATTCTTGCTTTAAAAACGGAAAACGGCATCAACTTTGAGCGCGTCATACTCTCCGCACTCAGCCTGCCGGACATACCATGAGCGTCCCTCGGCGCCGGTAGTTGACGCTGAGCCACCATTTTCGAGTTGCTTCAGAAAGCGTGCTCGGGCGAATCGAAAAAAGGGAAAACTTCTGCTTCCTCGTTCTGTGTTTAGTGAAGGTGGAGGCACGTGTAGTTGTTGACAATGTCTTCGCGGAGGGAACCGGAAAGTCCCAACCGGCCCGGTTTTTC
>DATJNV010000176.1:0-94893 GCA_035507705.1 Acidobacteriaceae bacterium | reverse complement strand
GTTCGCGCACTTAGAGAGACGCTCGATCCGTCGGTAGTCAAGGCGAAGATCAGGAAGTCTTCGTCGTCGGCCAGCACCATCAGCCCCTCGCTGGTGCCTTCCGCCGTCGCATCGATGGGGGAATCGATCTTGATGGAAATATCGAAATCGTAGTTCCCGATCCTCTGCAATACTCGAACCGCCTGGTTCCATGGGCGCAGGGGGTCATGATTGCTGCCCCCGGGTACATTGAGGATCAGGTGTGCATTTGCAACCGATACTGTTCCTCCCACAGGAGTCACCACTTCCCAGAGAGGCCCGGGAAAACTGCTTGGCATAGGAGCTCCCGGTACAGGGCCGGGATTCTCCCCCAGGGCGGCGCCCTGCGCAGCCAGCAGGGTAGCAAACGCGAAATGGCATAGCCGACCGTTTCCAAACATGAGCTACCCCCGATAGAGAGATGGGACCCGTCTCTACTTACGATCAGGCTCTGCAATCTCGCCAACAATGACACAGCGGGCGCATTACTGAAGTTAGAACAATTGGCCACGACTACTGCTGCACGTCAAACCAGTTCACTGCCATGACCACGGGAACTGCGTTTGCCGGCGTGCCATTGTAGTTGCTGGCAAAGGGTCCTATCGCTGTAGGAACGCCGGTGAAACTAAAGCTCCCGGCCTGTGTCCAGTCGACTCCATCCACGGAGTAATAACCGGCATAGGCATTGCCGTTCCTGGACATTCGCAGATACATCGGATTCTGGTATTGATTGAAGCCGGAATCCTCGAACAGGGTTGCGGCTGTTCCGCGCGTCACGCTGACCGCCTTCAGCCCAATCATGCTTCCATCTGTGGTCAGCGCAAAGGTGACGAAGTCCGTATTGTCCGCAAATACCATGATCCCCTGGCTAGTGTTCGCATCCGTGGGGACCAGCAGGGAGTCGATCTTTATAGACACATCGAAATCGCTGTTGCCGATGCCTTGCATCACACGCACAGCCTGATTGGATCCGCTCAGTGGGTCGTGATTACTCCCGCCAGGCACCCCGATGAAAAGGTGGCCATTCGAGATGGAAGCCGACCCGCCCGCCGGGTTCACCAATCTCCAGAAAGGCCCCTGGAACGCATCCGGCAGTGCGGGGCCCGGCGGGCCAGGGATTGGGCCTGTGGCTGCTGAACTCGCCGGTATGGCGGCGCCCGCTGTAGTACTGGAGGAAGAAGGGCCGCTCTCCGCCGGCGCTGCGGTAGTCCCTGTCGGCAGTGAGTCCGCCTCATTTGACACGACAGGGGAAACAGGAACTGTGGCTGAAGAAACAGTCGAACTACCCTCAGTAGGTACGGTCGCAGTCGTCTCCGTAACCGGAACAGCCGCCGGTGTCGTAGCCGCGGATTGCGTGGCCGGAGCTATGGTAACGGTCCAGGGAGATGACTTGATACTGCCCACGGTAGCTTGAATATTCACTTGTCCGTTGGCCGTGGCCGCGGCAGTCACGTGGCCAAGGGTGCTCACTTTCGCCAGCGCATGGTTGCTTGTATTCCAGAGGGTCACTTTATTGCCCTGCGCGTCAGGCAGCTTGCTCGATGAGCCATCGGAATAGACGCCGTAAGCGGTGAACTGCAGGGTACTCCCCGGCGTCATCGTGTTGGCGTTGGCATGCAAATACGCCCCTACGATCGTGAGTCCCGAAGCTCCAACAGTCAGCGTAGTGACGCTGCTGGGAACATATCCAAATGACGGGAACACAATGCCCTGGTTGGCTCCCTGGCCCCACGAAGCAACCGCCTTCACGGTAGTTCCCGCGGCCACCATGAAAGGGCCTCCGTAGACCATCGATGTCCCTGCGGCGCCGCCCGGTCCAAAAGTCGCCGGCGTCGAACCGTCGGTCGTGTAGAAAATGGAGAGGCCATGCTCATTGTCACTATCACTGATAGTAATAGCCGATCCCTGGCCGCTCTTTGCCACGGAAATTGCCGGCGCCACCGCCGGGATGGTCGTACTCGTCGGGACCACCGTATTTGGGGTCAGAACCATTCCGGCATTTGATTCCGAAGCTCCTAGCTCATAGCCGAATGCGCCAGCCTGGCTCACGTCATAACCGGAGAAATAGTTATTGCTGTCCCTGGCATTGGTGATTGATTCGCCAATGACCGTACCCCAACCTGAGCAGCCGTATCCCGCAGCACATGTGTCCGGTCCATTGCCTCCCTGGAACAGGCTGTTCGTCGCCGTTGCTCCCACGCCCCATTGCTCCAGCCCGATTCCATAATGCGCCCCTCCCCCTGATATTGTGATAGGAACATTGCCAATATAGACGTCATCGTTGGCCACGGTAGCTGCTCCTGACCCGTTACCCGAGCAGCCGCCCGCTGTACTTACGCACTGATTCAGCGGCAGTGATAATTCGAAGGTGTTGTAGCTGGGATCCGTGGGCTGGTAGAAGGCGTTGTGGCTAAAAACCGCGTTAGCATTGGTGGGCTGCTGGTCCTCGATCAATATCCTGGAGTTGCCCTGCATGTTGTTGTTTTCTACATCGAGATTGAACTGCACCGCGTACTCATAGGGCTGCTCGTAGAACTTGAAGCCCTCTTCCGTCTGATTCACGACATTGTTCTGGATCGTCAGATAGTTGTTATAGCTCTGGACGTGAACTGCGTTGCAATCGCCGCCCGAGTCAGGCCACGCGTTCGCCTGTATGGAGGAACAATTGTTAAAGAACGTGTTCCACAAGATGGAAACATAGGAAACGCCACCCCAGGCTCCGCTCGCTCCGTCTTGCCCGTCCAGGTAGATCGCGGCGTTCGACGCAGGGGAACCCCCGTTCCAGGCAGGATTATTGTTGTAGAAAGAATTGTTCTGGAGCGTGATACCCGAGCTCGGGTAATTCACGAAAATGCCGCCCTGCGTGCCATTAAAGGCCAGGTATTGGATCGTGCATCCGGCAACGAACGACGTGTTCGATGTCCCATTGCTGGCAACGGCGAAAACATAATTGTTGGAATTGAGGGTGAACACTGCCGTGGGCAAATTGCCAATGCTCATCGCGCCCGTGGTGTTGTACGTGATAGTTTGCGGGCCCACAATGGGACCGGTATAAACTATCCCGTTCGTGCATGGAAGCGCGATCGTGGCTGAAAGACGATACGTGCCCGCGGAAAAGACAACTGTATTACCGGGCGCGTTGGCGGCCGTGTTTACGGTGGCTTGAATACTCGATGACCCGGCCCCCGCCGGAATCGTATAGGTGGAGGCCAATACCGGGACTGTGGTGGCGAAAGCGAGGACTGCCAAAGCCTTGTTCATTGCAAGCCCCTGCGAGCAACGCCGCCGACCGCTGGTACCAAGCGGACGTGGTCGCTGTGTGCTTGCCCAATATCCTTTTGCCGACAATCGGCAGCAATGCCCTGTGGGGTCTATTACCCCTGTAATGCCCTACCCTGCCGCGAATCAGTTCCTGACCAACTCCGTGCGGCGGCTGTGAAATCCCGTGGGAAACTTCGGGACCTCTTCAACTTTCTCCTTCAGATTTCCCCGTCCCCAGCAATGTCGGATCTCTTCGGCAATGATGACAGCATCAACCGCTGGCATCGGGAATGCTTCCTCTGCTATTTTTGCCTCCCGGAGATCCCATGTTTCGGTCCATCGCTGAGATCATCAAGGGATGGTGCTATCTGCTGGCTTTGCTCACAGGCGGCAACTACCTGCGCAAAGCAAGACTGCAAAAACTCGGTACAGGCACGAAAATTCTGCCGACGGTATTTTTCAAATATCCCGAGATGATTCAGATAGGCGACAATGCTTTCATCAACCATCTCTGTTCGGTGTGGGCCTCACCCGGCGGCCCAATTACCATCGGAAACAATGTCCTGCTGGGGCCCGGCGCATCGATTATCTCTTCCAATCATGGGGTAGCCCGCGGGCAGCTCATTCGCAATCAGCCGGGACAGGATGCGCCTATCAACATTGGCGACGATGTGTGGCTGGGCGCCCACGTCGTGGTGACCGCCGGCGTTTCTATCGGCGATGGAGCGGTTGTAGGAGCCGGAGCCGTAGTCACCCGCGATTTACCACCTATGTCGATCTGTGCCGGTGTTCCAGCAAGGGTCATTGGCTATCGCTCATAGCTCTAAGAGAAAATTAATTTCTCTCTGTGCTTTGGTTTAATCCCAACTCTCTACGCTTGCATTCAGCAAACGTCAGCCATGAAAAACTCTACGGTGGCAATAGCGATCGCGTCAGTGTTCTTCTCTATCGCCGCCATGGCGCAGCGTCTGTCTACTTCGCAGTCCGGGCCAACTTTCCCTGCAACTCCTGTCGCTCTCGGAGGCGCCAACTTACCCTTCCAACCACTCGGCGCCTCCGACCTTGTTCGTCTCACTGTGTATGACGCACCGGAGCTTACCCAGTCGTTCCGCATCGACAGCCAAGGCAATCTGAACCTGCCGCTCGTCCAAAGCACAATCCATGCTGCTGGGTTGTTTCCCGACCAGCTGCGGGATGCAATAGCGGCCACACTTCGAGCCCAACACCTTCTGGTCCATCCCGTCGTTGATGTCTCGGTGGTCGAGTACCGCAGCCGCGACGTGACCATCGCCGGGGCCGTGAAAACCCCAACCACAATTCAGGAGTTCGGCAACCTCCGCGTTTTGGAAGCCCTCAGCCAGGCTGGCGGTCTGCTCCCCGAGGCCGGCCCGGAAATTATCGTCGAGCAAGCCGATGGCAGCCTCGCCCGTCTCTCTGTCCGCGAGCTCTTTGACGGACGCCACCCGGAGTTGAACATCCGCGTCAAGGCTGGAGCGCAGATTCGGGTGCCGCCTTGCGACCGCGTGTTTGTCGTGGGCAATGTCAAGCGCCCCGGCGCTTTTCCATTTCGAAGTCTCGAAGACACCACCGTACTCCAGCTCCTGGCGCTCAGCGGAGGTCTGGACTCCTTCAGCCAAAACATTGCATACATCTATCGCGTACAGCCGGGCAGCACGCAAAAGACCGAGATCGAGATTCCGCTGCGGCGCATTCTCGACCGTAAAGCGGACGATGTGAAACTGGCCGCAAACGACATACTCTACGTTCCTACAAATCGCAAGCTGAAGAACAGCGCAACCGTTGTCAACCATGTGACGGGCATCGGAAACACCGCCGTATCCGCTGCCATCTGGGCACACTAACCGAACGTCGCCGAGAATTCTTCAGGAACGACAACACTCATAGTCAAGCGGACCTGCTCTCATGCCCAGCTCGATCACAGTAGCAAAACCGCAGCCCCGGCTGAATGATCCGGCGGAATTCCAGCGGCCCCTGATGTTTTATGCAGGCGTCATCCACCGCCGCGCAGGCTTGGTCGTATTCTTGAGTCTCACGTTGACTGCTCTTGCGGTCGGGATCTGCGCTCTGCTTCCCCCACTTACTATCGGCACCGCGACCATTTCCATCGATCGACAGGCAGCCCCGACAACGGTTGGAGAAGACCGGCTGCTCTCTACCGGGGACGATCAGTTTATGGCGACGCAACAGAATTTGTTACAAGCTGATGTCATCCTGCGGCCGGTCGTGAACCGTTACGACTTGCTGGAACGCGAAAATCAACTCCGGCGCTACTGGTTCTGGCATTACTCACCTGAGAAGGTGAATGCGATCCGTAATGCACCCATCTCGCTTAAGCATCTGAAAATCGAGCGCAAGCCCAACACATACCTGCTCACAATCACCTATCGCGATTCCGACCCGCACATTGCGGCGGATGTGGCCAACGCGATTGCGGATTCTTATCTCGGCAACATCTTCGATACGCGGATCAAAGAGGCGGGCCGCCTGACTTCTTCAATGGAGCGGCAGCTCATCGACTTGAAACAAAAGATGGAGTCGACACACGAGGCTCTGGTGACCTACCAGCGGGAACTCGGCACCGCGGACCCGGAACAGAAGACAAGTGTGCTGGTCGCGCGCCTGCAGGCGCTCAACGCAGAAAACAGCATCGCGGAAGCAGACCGCATTGCCAAGGAAGCAGTCTATCGCGAAGCGAAAGATGGTACCTTGCCCGAGGTCCAGGTCTCTGCGCAGTCGAGCGATCTTGCCAGGGACGTGGAGAAGCTAAAGATAGCTAAGGCAAATCTGGCCCTGATCGCTGCAACCTATGGGGATCGGCACCCGGAATATCTAAAAGCAGCGGCGCAGGTGGAGGAAGCCCGCGCTGCCCTGGATGAGAGCCGGCAGAACGTGGCCACGCGCATCGCAGTGGAGTATCGCCAGGCATTAGAACGAGAGCGCATGCTGGCCACGGCCGTCGCCGAAACCAAGCAGCAGGTGGATGACCTGACCGCGAAGTCTTTCGATTACCTTCGCCTGAAGCATGAAGCCGACACTGCCGAGCAGGTGTACCAGGACCTCTTTGCCAAAATCAAACAGTCCGGGATCAACTCCGAACTTCAAAACAACGTCATCCGGCTGGCGGATTCCGCCCGCCCTGCTGCAAAGCCGTTCTTTCCCAACTGGCCGTTGGTCATCGGGCTCTCCCTGGCCATCTCTCTCCTTCTCGGCATCCTATGCGCCATCTCCCTGGAACTGATCGATATGACCGCAAGAGAAGCCGACACGGTAGAGAAATCTCTGGGCGTGCCGGTAATTTGCGCGTTGCCGCGGGTAACCGACATGCGGCTCCGCCTTGCTCTTGGCCCTGATGGTTTGCGCATTGCCGGCAATCGTTGGCGCGGCTTAGAGGGTGGTTTCTTCGAGGAGGGGGTTCGCCAACTGCGCGGTTATCTCATACTGTCGGTGCAGACCGATCCACCGCGGAGCGTGCTGGTCACCAGCGCGCTGCCCGGAGAGGGCAAATCAACCCTCGCGCTGTCTCTCGCCATGGTGAACGCTGAGCAAGGCAAGAGCACTCTGTTGATTGACGGTGATCTACGCAAACCGGCCATTGAACGATTGGTTCGGCTGGAACCGGATAACGGGTTGGCGGACGTCCTTGCTCATCGAAGTCATTGGAGCGCTGCCGCACGTTCCGTTCCCGGCCGTCCAAATCTCTCGATCCTCGGCTCAGGGGTGCCTATCCCCCTGGCAGTAACCCTGATCGGCCCTCAGATGCGGGGAATCCTGAATCAGGCCACCAAAGAGTTCGATCTCGTGGTTGTAGATTCTCCCCCACTGTTGGGGTGTGCGGAAACTTTGGAATTGGCCGCGGCCACTGAAGTCACGCTGCTAGCGGTTCGCAGCGGTCAGACCCCTACAAAGACGCTGGGCGGAGCCATCGAAATATTGCGCCGGGTCAATGTCCCGGTTGCCGGAATAGTGCTGAATGTGTCGACCCTCGCCAATGACGCCACCTACAAGGCCTTTGCCCATTATTATATGGCGCACTCGGCCAATGTGAACTGACGCAACGATAGTTGCATTACACCAATTACCGAAGAGAAGCGAGCATCGCACGGAGCCAGCCCATGACCGTACCCGTCACCGTTCTCCTCGTCGGCCTTTGGAGCCTGGCTATGCTGCGCTATGGCCGGTCCGTGCTTTTCCCTCCCGCGCTCCTGGCCATTGTCTGGACTACCACGCTGACCGCCATCCTGCTCTGCGGAGACGTTTACTTCCCGCTCACCAACACAGCAAATCTCATTGTGTTTACCGGTGTCCTCTCCTTTTCGTTTGGCGGTATCTGCGCGGTTGCAGCCCCCTTGCGGAGAGGGAGAACCATGAGCTCTGTCCCTACCGCACGCCGACTACAGGTAGATCGCTGGTTGAACGTTGCCGGAATCCTTGCCTTCCTGAACATCCCGATTTCCTACCTCTACTTCATGGAACTCAGCGAGACCATTCCCCCACGCGAGAGTGGCTGGAGGCAAATCCGCATCGCCACCAGCAAGGCAAACATTTCCGGCCATAATCCGCTGTCCATCGAGTCCGTCCTGCTCCCCGTCCTTACGATCGTGGCCCTCATCGCGGTCTACGAGTACGCTGACACCGGGAAGCGCATGGGACGCGCTCTTTTCCTGGTCTTGCTGGCGGGGGCCTATCAGTTGCTGAATGGCGCCCGTTCCGAAGTCCTCCTATTGCTGGTCAGCTCAGTCGTCATTCTCTGGATCAAAAGGGGCGCTCCACCGGTTCGCCTGCTTGGGACCATGGCCTTAGCCTTTCTACTAGTCTTCACCGCGGGCCAGATATCCATGGGTAAATACGGCGCCGATGCGAAAGCCTCCCTGACCGACAACTTACCCCGTGTCACCGAAGCTTTCGGCACCTATTGGTTGGGTGGGATCATCGCCTTCGATCAGAACCGGCAAAACCCCGAACTGAGATTTGGTTGGGACCTTGGAAAATTCGCTAAACGAATTGCCAATCGCTTCGGGGCAAGTTATCCGGAGCGCGATCGCAACCTCGATTACACCAGGATTTCGCCGACACAAGTCACCAACGTCTACACCACGTTTCTGCCTTACTACATGGATCATGGTGGCTTGCGTGGCTCGATCGGCCTGATGTTTCTGGTCGGATTCCTCAGTACTTACGTCTACCGATGCGCGATCCACGGCAGTTGTTGGGCGGTGTTCACGGTGGGGGCTTTCATTTACGCCACTATCATGACCATCTTTTCCGAAGAGTATTTCGCCCAGATTATGTTCTGGATCAAAGCGGGTGGCCTTGCGACACTGGTTTACCTTGCGCCCGATGTCCGCGCACACTTGTCATCTCGCTCTCGAAATCATCCCGACAAGAACACTAACAGGAAGGCTCCCCGACTGTGCGCGTAGCCGCTTACACCGGTGGCGTAATGGTTCCCAGTGCACGTGCGCGTGTACGCCAGTACATCGCTCCGCTCCATTGCCTCGGCGTCGAGGTTCACGAATATCCTCTTCCCTGGGAGAATGTCTTGCCGCGATCCTTCGCTGTGCGTCCGCTGTGGATGGCGGCAACCGCGATGTGGCGGGCCGCAGAGCTGAGCAGGTCCTGGACCGCCGACGTGACCTGGATCTCCCGCCAGCTACTACCGGCTTTTGCGCCGCTGCAGCCCATGGCCAAGCGGCCGATGATCCTCGATGTCGATGACGCGGTCTGGCTCAACACCGGGGGCCACCGCGCTCGCGGCCTGGCGCAGGCTTGCGACCTGGTTGTGTGCGGCAATAGCTTTCTCGCGCAACAGTTTTCCCGCTGGAACCCCAACGTTACCGTGATTCCCACCGCCGTAGACACCGATTGGTACCGGCCGCAGCCACAGCCCCCGGATTCCGCAGCGCCTCTGGTGTTGGGGTGGACTGGCACCAGTGGCAACTTCCCTTTCCTGTATGCGATCGAGAGCGCGTTGATGCGGGCCTTGCAGCGCTACACCCATGCGCGGTTGCTTGTCATCGCCGATCGGCCACCGCAATTCAGGATGCTCCCGGATTCTCGCGTTGACTTCGAGTATTGGTCTCCCCACGCGGAGTTGGCCGCCTTCGCCCGCATGTCCATCGGCCTGATGCCCCTGGCGGACACTGACTGGTGCAGAGGTAAGTGCAGTTACAAGATGCTGTGCTACATGGCGGCGGGTCTGCCGGTCATCGTAACCGCGACAGGCACAAACCGTGAAATACTGGCTATGGGCCGGATCGGCCTCAGTGCGGCTACCCAGCAGGAATGGCTCGACGCCTTGCTGGCCCTGCTGAGGGATGCGGATCTGCGCCGGCAGATGGGCGTCGCGGGCCGGGCCGTCGTCGAAGAGCGCTTCAGTCTACGGCAGCTGGCGCAACGATATGCCTCAATTTTTCAATCCCTTTGCGGAGCGTGGCCCCGGAGTCGCTCTGTTCCCAAACCTTTTTAGAATCTGATGCTGCCGAACCCTGCCATTACTGTAGCTATGCCCTTTTACAACAGTGCGCCTACGCTCGAGCTCTCGGTCCGCTCGCTCCTGAACCAAACTTGTGGTGACTTCGAGCTTCTGCTCTGCGACGACGGATCGGAGGATCACAGCTTTACCATCGCGAACAGCTTCAATGATCCTCGCGTGATCTGCTGGAGTGACGGACGCCGTCGCCGGCTCGCTGCCCGCTTGAACGAGTGCATCGACCGCGCCCGCGGAAGGTATCTGGCCCGCATGGATGCCGACGACATCTCATATCCCGATCGCTTTGCGCAACAACTCAATTTCCTGCGTACTCACCGTGACGTAGACATGTGCGGCGCCGGAGCCGTCGTCTTCAGCAGGCACGGCCGTCCTCTGTGGCGCTACAGTCCGCCGCTGGAGCACGCCGCTATTACCTGTGCCCCGTTCCGTGGTTTTCCTTTATGGCACCCGCTCTGGATGGGCCGCATCGAGTGGTTTCGTCATTGGCGCTATGACGAAACTGCGTGGCTCGCCCAAGATCAGGAGCTGTTGCTACGCAGCTATAGACATAGCCGCTTCGCTAATCTGCCTCTGATTCTCCTCGGGTACCGCCGGGAGCTCATTTCCCTCAAGAAGCTCTTCCGTTATAAGGTGCTACACGTCCGGCACATCTGGCGGCAACCCGGCGTAGTCGGCGGACCGCGGGAGAAAGTCGAGCTGTTAGGCGTTTCGGCCGTCCGCTTTGCCGCCAATTGCGCTTCCGTGCTTGCCGGCTTTGAGCACCGATTCGGTCACCAGTCCGCAAATCCAATTACTCCCACTGAGCTGGCAGAGTGGAGCGATCTTTGGAGCCTTTTGTCTGGATGGTATGGGCAGCCAGCGAGCGAAACATTTCTCCTATCCTCTTTGCGGCCGGACGGCAGGCAGAAATAAACACCAGCATGAAGATCGTGCAGGTACTGACGCGCGGGGATATTCTGGGTGGAGCGCAGACCCACGTGCGAGAGCTCTCGCTCGCGCTCGGCCAACTTGGTCATCAAGTAACCGTCATCACTGGAGCGTTCGGCATCTTCACTGATCAGCTGGTCCAGGCCGGAATTCCCTGTCTGCAGGTAAAGAGTCTTGTGCGGCCCGTGCGTCCGCATCGCGATTTTGCTGCTCTCATTCAGCTCAGCCGGGTGTTGCGCGGCCTCAAGCCGGATTTAGTATGCGCGCACACCGCCAAAGCCGGCGCCTTGGCCCGTGCAGCCGCTCGGCTGCATTCCATCCCAAGCACATTCACCCCGCATGGATGGTCCATGTTCGATCGCGCTTCACTCCACGCTCGTCCCATTTTCCGTTGGGCAGAGTGGCTGGCCGCCAGCCTGGGCACATCGGTGATCAACGTCTGCGAGTTCGAACGTGAGTGCGCAAGGCAGTTCCGCATCTGCGCCCCGTGCAAACTGGAAGTAGTACATAACGGTGTAGCCGACTTCCCGCTCACCCGCGTGCGGGAAGTCAGTGGACAACCGCCGCTCCTGGTAATGGTAGCTCGCTTTACCCCGCAAAAAGATCACTCGATACTGCTACAGGCACTTTCCGGATTGCTGTCCATGGAGTGGAAGCTGCAGTTGGTAGGATCCGGAGAATTGCGCCCGCGGATTGTGGCCCAGGTGAACGCTCTGGGGCTGCGAGAGCGCGTGAGCCTGCTGCCGCCCGAAACAGATGTGAATCCCTTGCTGATGGAGGCACAGATCTTTGTGCTTTGTACTCGTTTCGAAGCCTTTCCCATCAGCATCCTCGAAGCGATGCGCGCGGGTCTGCCGGTAGTCGCCACCAACGTAGGTGGAATCCACGAATCTGTGGTCCATGAGCAAACGGGGCTGCTCGTACCTCCCGGTGACGTACTCCATCTCCGCGCCGCGTTGGCCCGTCTGATAGCAGATCCTGCTTTGCGATTGGCCATGGGCAACGCCGGACTAAGGCTTTGGTCCGCCCGTTTCACGGCGAGCACCATGGCTGCTAACACTGTCGCGGTCTATCAGCGCGCTCTGGCCGCTCACGCAAAGTCCCGCCAGCACACCTTGCTCACGAGGAGTTCAGCGGATCGCAGTTCACGAGCATAAGATTTTCTGCGAGAGCCTTCACCGGCACTCCGCCGCAGGGTTCGGGACACATGTTCCCCTCGCATCACTCCTATTTCGGTCCACTGGATGGAATCAGGGGCGCCGGGTCGAGCCTGACATTCGGCACAAGATCCACCACGGCTAAGGCGATGAATAAAAGGATCGCGAGCAATAGGGCGAAATCGAGGCGGCTCACAATACAGTGAACGAGGTTCCGACCAAAGACCCTTCAGGATGGACGTATCGTTTGCACCAGTTTGAGTGCGAAAGAAAGCCCCGGCTTATTCAACCAGGGCTGGTATCTAAAGTCTCCTCCCCTGAAGATAGGATGGCGGACCTGGGCGGCATGCGGCCACACAGGTATATCTTTCGGACAGGAAGACTCAAGGATAAATCCGCAGCCCGAGAGACAACGTTTTGCGAATTTGTCTGCCGCCGAAGCGGGCAAGCTAATTCACTTCCTGCACCTTGATGACAAAATACTCAATCGTGTCTCCCTTAGCCAAAGTGAGCTGATGAGGAATATTAGCCGGGATGTGGACGATGTCGCCTTTCTTGATGGTCGTTTCTTTCCCGTCTTGAATCGAATCACCTCGCAACTCGCCTGGCGCCGTGGTAGCACCGTTTACCATGTGACCACCCGAAATGAGCTTGGCCTGGCCGGAGACAACGACGTAAAAGTCAGCAAATTTCTCATGCTGCTCGGCCTGCCCGCTCTGGCTGCGAAATGCCAGAATGGTGTAGTCGGTGGCGTATTTCTTGAGCGTTTCGGTGGCCAGACCTTTAACTGCCTTCTGCTCTAGCTTCTGCCCCATTGCCGTCAGCTCAGATGGCGAATAGACGTCGGGCGACGCATCCTGGGCGAAAGCGAGATGCGCCGTCGCCATGCCAAGGGTCAACAGAATGACCGCGGTCGTTTTCATTTGCGAGCTGCCTCCTGGTTAAGAACGTTTTTTAAGATTTAGCCGCTGCGCGGGTTCGGGCTATAACCTCCACGTACGCGCGGGCAGCGTTGGTAATGACTTCCGGCTTTCCTTCTGCAAATGCGGCCACGTTGACCAGGTCCGCACCCACGCCGAGAGCGGCGGCGCCCGCCTCCAGAAAACTGGCCGCGGTTTGCAGGGTAACTCCACCGGTCGGGACCAGTCGCAGATACGGAAAGGGCGCTTTGAGTGATTTCAAATAGCTCGCCCCGCCCATCGCCGAGCAGGGAAATACCTTGACGAAATCCGCACCCGAGCGCCATGCGGTAATCACCTCCGTAGGCGTCAGAGCCCCGGGCAGGGATACCTTCCCCCTCTCCTTGGTTGCAGCTATCACATCCAGGTGTAAACTCGGGCTGACCACAAATTCCGCGCCTGCATCAATCGTGTCCACACACTCCTTGGCATCGGTCACCGTTCCCGATCCCAGGAGCAATTTGTCGCCGTAAGTGCGCTTTAATTCGCGCAGAACGTCAATGGCTCCAGGTACGGTCATCGTAACTTCCATGACCGTGATTCCCCCGGCCACCATGGCCTCCACAACCCCGATAGCTTCTTTCGCCGAGCGGGCCCGCAAAACCGGAATGATCCCCGCCGCTTCCAATTGCTGCTGCACTTCCTTCGACATTCTTTTTCCTCTGCTCGAAATAGTAGGGTCCGATCCACGCTGGCGCGCGTTCCCCGACTCAACGCGCAATACGGGCGGACCCACCCAGCATTACGCGTTCCACCTCGGCCCGCGTCGCCATACTGGTGTCCCCTGGTGTGGTCATGGCCAGCGCGCCATGGGCAACCCCGCAGGCTACAGCCCAGGTGGCGGGTTTGCCCATCAGCATTCCGAAGACCAGGCCGGAAGCGAACGAATCTCCTCCGCCGACCCGGTCCAGGATGTCGATCTCCCGCTGCGGCACATAGATAATTTCGTTCTTGTAGATTGCCATCGCCCCCCACGCATTGCGGGACGCGGTCTGCGCCGTTCGCAATGTCGTGGCCACTAGTTTGAGGTTTCCATAGGAAGCAGCGACCTCACGAAGCATCTTCTCGTAGCTGGCAACCGGAAGTTCCTTGAAGTCTTCTTCCACCCCTTCCAATTTGATCCCCAGCATGGCGGAAAAATCCTCTTCATTGCCAAAGAGGACATCGAGCTTCTTTACCAGCTCGCGATTCACCTCTTGCGCCTTCGCCTTGCCGCCAATTGACTTCCAGAGCGAATCGCGATAGTTCAGATCGAACGAAGTGATGGTCCCATACTGGCGCGCTTTATCCAGGGCCTCAACCGCAACTTCCGGAGTCGAAGGCGAAAGCGCGGCAAAGATTCCCCCGGTATGAAACCAACGCGATCCATTCTTCGGCCCGAAGATCGTCTCCCAATCGAAGTCGCCGCGTTTGGTCTGCGAAATGGCTGTATTCCCTCGGTCGGAACAGCCAACGGCTGCCCGCACGCCATATCCACGTTCGGTAAAGTTGAGACCATTGCGCACGGTTCGGCCGATGCCATCGTAGGGAACCCAGCGAATCAAGGAGCTGTCCACGCCGCCCTGCAGGATGAAGTCCTCCACCAGACGGCCAATGGGATTGTCGGCAAATGCAGTCACAACCGCTGTGCGCATGCCGAAGCAACGGCGTAACCCACGGGCCACGTTGTATTCTCCACCGCCTTCCCAGGCGGTGAATTGCCGCGCGGTGTGGATTCGGCCCTCACCCGGATCCAGGCGCAGCATGACCTCTCCCAAACTGACGCAGTCCCAACGGCTCTTGTCCGCACCCTTGATCGATAACTCTTCCATGCTCCTCTTTTCTTTTAGCGTGCTGTTGGTATGTACCCCAGATCCTTCTGAATCCCCTGGACGCAGGTGATCAACTTCCCCGCGATTTGGGGAATTTTTTGCATAGTCACGCGGAATGCCGGACCGGAGATGCTGACCGCTGCGACAGCCTCGCCTCGCCCATCGAGGATCGCCACTCCAGCGCAGCGTACGCCCTCTTCCCGTTCCTCGTCATCCACGGCATAGCCGCGGCGGCTGGTGCGCTCCAGTTCTTTGAGCAGCGCGTCGCGCGTGGTCATCGTGCGCCGCGTAAACCGTTCCAGGTGCAGCTCCGGCAACAGCTCTTCCACCCGGGCGCGCGGCATCGCGGCAAGAATAGCTTTGCCCACGGCAGTGCAATGGATGGGGCTGCTGGCCCCCACGCGGGAGATCATACGGATGGTTCGTTCCGGCTCCTGCTTGTCGATATAGACCATGCGTGTTTTTTCCAGAATGCACAGATGGGCCGTCTCCTCGACCTCTGCTACCAGCATCTTTAAATGGAGTTGAGCACGGTCGCGCAGGTCGTACTGCTCGATCGCGCGGCTGCCGAAATCGCACAAGCGTAAGCCCAGGCGAAATTTTCCACCCTGCGTACGCTCCACCATCCGGTGCCGTTCCAACACCATCAGGAAGCGATGCGCTGTGCTTTTATGTAAGCCGAGGCCGCTGGATATTTCCGCTAGACCAAGTGGATTTGCGCTGGAAGAAAGAAGATCGAGCACAGCAAACGCACGATCGAGTGCCTGCAATTTGTAAACGCTCCCGCCTTCATGTACCACATTCTGAGATGCCATGCCGTCAGCTGAAAAATACAGGCCAGCGGGAATTCTTGCGTCCCGCATGCGATTTGTCAAGTTGGGGTCAGCCGGCTTCTAGCTGACTTGGATCAGCCCTTCTTTCGCCCATTCGTTCAGCATATGGAGCACGTCGCGTTCGATCACACCGGGGAGGGCTTCGTAGAGCTGGCTGCACTCTTTGACCAGGTCCGCGACTTGCATCGGAGACGACAGCTTGCTCCAGATTTCACTGCCGATTTCGCCCAGTCCGTAACAGCGATTGCGTTCCAGGCTCATAAGCACTGTCTCACCGGCCACATCCGCAGCCACCGGGTTGGGCATCCGGCATACCGTCGATGCCAGGTTCACATTTGTCATCGCTGAGGAATATTACCAACTTATCGTCAGTAACCAGAATCCCCCTGCAGCTTGATCTGGCGTTCCTTCGGTCCCGATCCCATGTTGACAATCTCCGCGGCAATCTGGCTCTGCTATCGTTTCAGGCATGCCGTCCTCCGCCAGAGACTCCCCAGTCACCCCTCACGGGGAGAGGACGTCTTCCGGAAATCATTTCCTACAGTATGTTCTGAGCCTTGTGGAGATAGTGCGCTGGCAACTGCTTGCCGCCGTCATGCTGATGACTTTCACCTCGTTGACAGAAGGCGTCGGCGTCGCCTTGCTCTTTCCCATCCTCCAGGTGGCCGGTTTCAACCTGGCCAATCAGGGCCACGTCGGCCATTACACCGGCGAAGTCCGTGACCTGCTGGTCCGTAGTGGACTGCCGCCCACGCTGTGGCTCGCGACTCTGCTGATGATTTTCATGTTGCTTATGGCCCTGCGCTCACTTTTCAGCAGGATTCAGTCGGTGCTCACCTTCCGCACTGTGCTGACTTATGAGCTGGCTCTGAGCAGGCGTCTCTATCAGGCTATCGTCCAGGCCGATTGGCTTTTCCTGGTGCGCCGCCGTTCATCCGATTTCACTCACGCTCTTACCGCTGAGCTGACTCGCGTTGCGAACTGCACCTCTCTCCTTATAAGTACGCTGGCCAACGCCAGTCTGGCGCTGGTCTATGTCGCTATTGCGCTCAAACTCTCTGCAGGCATGACCTCCCTGGTATTGGCTGCCGGCGCGGTTCTTTTACTCCTGTCCCGGCGGTGGATGCGCGCCGTCCACGAAAGCGGCGCCGCCGTTTCCGAAAGTGTGAGCGAGGTTTATTCGGCGGCTAGCGAACATTTACAGAACCTCAAGGCAATGAAGTTTTATGACGCCCAGACCAGTGATCTGGAAATGTTCTCTTCGCTACAGTCCTCAGCCCTGCAGCAGAGTCTAGACAATACCCGGGGACAAGCAGCCGCGGCTTTCTGGTTCGAAGCCGGTTCGCTGCTCTTGCTGGCCGGAATCATCTTCGCTTCGCTGCAGATTCTGAATGTTGCCCCGGCATCCATGTTGTTGCTGCTGGCCGTGTTTACCCGCCTTTTTCCGCGCCTGGCGGCGGGGCAAAGCCAGTTGCAGGCGTTCCTCAGCGAGCTGCCTGCGTACGAAAACCTGATGACGATCTATGACGAGTGCGTCGCCAACGCAGAGGTTCGAGGTGCTGTGGGCCCCTCTCCCGCGCTGGCTTACGAGGTGCGTCTGGAGCAAGTTGGATTCCGTTACGATGCCGAACGGCCCATGGTGCTGGAGAACCTATCCCTGACCATACCTGCGGGGAAAGTCACGGCGATCGTGGGCGCATCAGGGGCTGGTAAGAGCACTGTGGCCGATCTGGTGAATGGTCTGCTGTCCCCGGCAACCGGAAGGGTATTGGTCGATAACGTTGAACTCACGCCCCAAACGGCCAGGGCATGGAGACGCCACGTCGGCTATGTAGCCCAGGAAACAGTACTTTTCCACGACACGGTGCGCGCCAACATGCTTTGGGCGAACCCCGATGCCTCCGAACAAGAAATGCGGCAAAGTCTCAGCCTGGCTGCGGCGGAGTTTGTTTTTGACCTCCCCCATGGACTCGATACGACGGTTGGAGATCGCGGCATCCTGCTCTCCCACGGACAACGGCAGCGGATCGCGCTGGCACGAGCACTCCTGCGCAAGCCGGGGCTGCTCATCCTCGACGAAGCCACCAGCAGTCTCGACCTTGAGAACGAAAAGCGAATCCTGGACGCAATCGAGCGATTAAAGGGCCGGGCGACCGTGTTGCTGATCGCCCATCGCATCTCCGCTATCCAGCGCGCAGAAATGATCTACCTTATCGAGAATGGCCGGGTAGCCGAATCCGGCGACTGGGAAGGCCTCGTGAGCCACCCGTCGCAGCGAATCGGCTCGCTTTTCCGCTTGCAAAGCGCGCTCGCCTGAGACCTATCGCGGGTCCTGCCAGCCGCCATACGATGCAATCATGCTGTTGGCCGCTTCAGGACCCCAACTGCCAGGTTGGTATTCCTGCACCTTCTGCTGGCTCAGGATCGGATCAATAATGCGCCAGGCTTCCTCAACATAGTCCTCGCGCGCAAACCAGGTCTGATTGCCGGCCATTGCGTCCCCCAGCAGTTCCTCGTACGGCAGCATCTCATCTTCGCCACATTCCTGGTCCGCGACCAGTTCAATGGGACATCCCCGCAACTGGTCCCCTGCGCTCTTGATGGAAGCTCCAATGGCGATCACCGGCTCACCACTGATTCGGAACCGAACGTAGTTGGGCGGAGGCGGATCCATCGAGAAAATCGGGCATGGCTGCCGTAGAGTCGCGTGTACCTCGGTTTCTGTCTTGGGCAAAGATTTACCGGAACGAATGAAAAAAGGCACGCCTCTCCACCGCCAGGAGTTGATCGCAAGCTTCAGAGCCACGTAGGTCTCGGTTTTTGAGTCCTTCTTGACACCAGGTGTATTCAGATACCCGCTGTATTGCCCGCGAACCACATCCGACTCGTTCAACGCCTGCACACTCTTCAAGACCTTGACACGCTCGTCGCGCAGGCTCTCGATACTGAGCGTTGGCGGAGGCTCCATCGCTATGTTGCTTACGATTTGCAGCAGGTGATTTTGCACCACGTCGCGGACCGTCCCCACCGAGTCGTAGAAGCTTCCCCGGTCTGCTACATCAAATTGCTCCGCCATCGTGATCTGGACACTTTCCACGTACAGGCTGTTCCAGATGGGCTCGAGGAAGGAGTTGGCGAAGCGAAAGAAGATCACATTTTGCACCGTGTTCTTGCCCAAGTAGTGATCGATGCGAAACACGTCTTCTTCCGCAAAAACTTCGTGCACAACCTTGTTCAAAGCGACGGCGGATTCCAGGTTGTTCCCAAAGGGCTTCTCAATCACCACGCGCGCGCCCGCGGAGGATCCCGAAACTTTTAGTTGCTTAAGGACCTCCCCAAATAGGACCGGGGGAATAGCCAAATAGTGAAGAGGATGTTTGGCATTGCCGAGCTCTTGCCGAACGCTGGCAAAGGTTGCCGGCTCGCGGTAATCCCCGTCCACATAGCGCAGCTTGTCGAGCAGGATGGGGAAGCCGGCAGGATCCAGGCCGCCGTGCTTTTCCACGCTATCCTTGGCTCGCGCTTTCAGCTGCTCAAGATTCCACCCAGCCTTAGCCACGCCAATGACCGGGCCCGCCAGCTTGCCGAGTTTGGCCAATCTCTGCAGCGAAGGAAAGATCTGCTTGTAGGCAAGGTCGCCGGTGGCGCCAAAGAATACCACCGCATCCGAATACGGTTGATCTACTGCGATCGGTTCATTCATGCACTTTAATGTACCGCCTCCTCGTTAAAAGATGCTCTGAATGAGAGAAAGAGGCTATGCGGAACAAAAGAATAGGGGCAATGCCCGCAAGCGGACCTGCCCCTTCCGAATTTCATTGCGGCTCGGCTACTACAAATCACCGGCACCACAACCCTGTGGTCTTTGCTCCACGCTGGCTATCATCCCATGTTCGCTACGGCGTCTCACGGGCGGATGCAAGCGTCCGATCTACTGGAAATCCTCAGATAACCCTCAGCAGCAGCAGGATAATGACAATCAGCAGGATCAGACTGATTCCGCCGCCACCGTAATAACCGATGCCAGGACCAAGCCGGTAACCGCCAAAACCAAACACCAGCAACAAAATCACCAAAATGAGGATTAGCATTCTTTCTCCTTCGCGGCGAGGTTACTCCGCATCAACCCCTCGTGAACAAGCATTTTCGTCACGGCTGAGCGCCCCGGAAACCAGGATCGGCTAGCAACGCAGCCCATGTTCTGTCACCAACCTTTAAACAAGATTCAATCTCTCCCGGTTTGGATGGCTCAGTGGTCTAAAATACGGGCTGACTTACGCGCGCATGCCTTGCTGCGGATGCAAACTGGTGGTACATAAGGCGGACAACTGCATTGAAATCAATTTTTCCGGCGTTCTTAGGCCTTAGCCTGCTCCTAGCGGCTCATTCCGCTGTGGCAGCCCAGACCGCATCGGGTGGCTGTTCCTCTGCTATGCAGACCACCTATCCAAAAGCCTCTATCTCCAATGGTTCGGTGCAGGCCGTGCTGTATCTGCCCGATCCAACAAATGGTTATTACCGCGCCTCCCGATTCGACTGGTCCGGTGTCATTCCCTGCCTCGCTTATAAAGACCATACTTACTTTGGGATCTGGTTTTCTCATTACGACCCCATGATCGCCGACGCAATCGCCGGCCCCGTGGAGGAGTTCCGTTCTGAGGACGGCGCTCTCGACTATGGCCAGGCAAAGCCCGGCGGCCTGTTCGTCAAGATAGGCGTGGGCGTGCTACGCAAGGGCGACGATTCCCCGTACAAGTTCATGCGCACTTATCCACTGGTCGACGGAGGCAAGTGGACCATACATACCAGTCACCGCCAGGTGTCTTTTCGTCAACAACTCCACTCGCCGATCGGCATTGCCTACGACTATGAGAAAACGGTGATCCTCGATCCGCATCAACCGATTCTTACCCTGCGCCACAGTCTGAAAAATACCGGGACCCAGACCATCGACACCCAGGTTTACGATCACGATTTCTTTATGCTGGACGGTGCTCCCAGCGGGCCGGACATGACCATCCGTTTCCGCTTTGCGCCCCAGGCGGAGAAGTCTATGGAGCCCCTCGCCGGCATTGAGGGCAAGCAAATTGTTTACCGACAGGAATTGCAACCGGGACAATATGTCGAGAGCTATCTCACCGGCTATTCCAACAGCCCAAGCGATAACGATATTGTGGTCGAAAATACGAAAACCGGCGTGGGAGTCGAGCAAACTGGGGACAATCCACTTTCGCTTTTCAACTTCTGGTCGCCGCGCACCACGATCTGTCCCGAAGCTTACCTTCACCTGGTGATTGCGCCGGGTCAAACAGCCCATTGGGACATTCACTATCGCTTCTACGCAAAATAAAACTCCCAGTGGAGGAATTGAGTGAGCAAGGGTTATGGGAAAGTAGCGATCATCACAGGTGCGGGCAGTGGAATTGGCCGAGGCGTTGCCCTGGCATTGCAGGGCGCCGGCTATGCGGTTGCGCTGGCCGGCCGGCGCGCGGCGGAACTGGAACAAACCGCAGGCCTGGCAACTCCCGATGGAGGTCCGATGCTTCCCATCTCCACCGACGTTCGCCAGCCCGAGTCCATCCGAGCATTGTTTGACCGCACCGAGGATAGATTTGGCCGGCTGGATATCCTTTTCAATAACGCGGGAGTGAATGCTCCCTCCATTCCGATGGAAGATCTGAGCTACGAGCAATGGTCCGAAGTTGTAAGCGTGAATCTCACCGGCGCCTTCCTCTGTGCCCAGGAGGCCATCCGCCGCATGAAAGCACAGGAGCCGCAGGGTGGCCGAATTATTAACAACGGGTCGATTTCTGCTCACGTTCCCCGGCCCTTTTCCGCACCCTATACTGCTACGAAGCATGCGATCACAGGTCTTACGCGGTCGATCTCACTCGACGGCCGCCGGCACAACATCGCCTGCAGCCAGATCGACATTGGTAACGCCGGCGATATGGGGGGAAAATCTCCAGCCCCGTCTCTGCAGCCGAACGGCGAGAAGATCCTGGAACCCAGGATGGAAGTCAAGCACGTGGCCGAGGCCGTCCTTTTCATGGCCAACCTTCCCCTGGAGGCGAATGTCCAGTTCATCACCGTGATGGCCACAAACATGCCGTTTATCGGCCGCGGATAACCGCAAAGGAGGCGCATGTTCAGGTTCGCGCTCTGGGCCGCAGTCATTCTCTTACTCAGGCCACTTGGTTATTCACAGGCGATTGCTGCGCCGCTCCGGGTCTCTCCCAACCCGCACTATTTTGAGGACGGCAAAGGCCATCCTCTCATCCTCGCCGGATCGCAAACCTGGAATACTCTGCAGGATTGGGGCGCCAATGGCTCACCGCAAGCTCTCGATTTCCCGGCTTTCATTCGCTTCATGAAGGCGCATGGGCAAAATTTCACCCTTCTATGGCGGGTCGAAATGCCGAAGTTCTGCTCGCTCCCCTCGACACAGTCCTCGCCGCCTGACTTTTGGGTGAACCCGCAGCCCTGGCAGCGAACCGGCCCGGGCAAGGCTACCGATGGTGGATTGAAGTTTGACTTGACTAAGTTCAATCAGGGTTATTTCGATCGCCTGCGGGCAAGGACCAAAGCCCTCAACGACGCCGGTATTTACGCGGGCGTCTATCTGTTTACCGGCGAATTCCTTAACATTTTCCGCTGCCCCAGCGACGGATACCCATTTACGGGGGCCAATAATGTGAATGGCGTCGATGACGGTTACAAAACCGGCCCGAAAGGGACCGCTTCCATGACCATGACCGCGCCCAACGAGATCACCCGCCTCCAGGATGCCTACGTCGCCAAGGTCATCGATACCCTGAACGATTTACCCAACGTGCTCTGGATCGTCTCCGAGGAGGCTCCGGATAACACGAAATGGTGGAATGCATATCAGATCGCCCAGATCCGGAAGTACGAGTCCCGCAAGCCGCACCAACACCCGATCGGTTGGGCGGCTCTGATACCTTCCACTCCCGCCAACGATCTTGTTCTCTACAACTCCAACGCCGACTGGGTCGCACCCGGCAGCACCATCTCTCCCACTTCTTCCTGTGGAAGCGGCACGCCGGCCTGTAAAGTCAACATTAACGACAGCGATCATTCCTATTACGGCGCCGCGTGGCAGGAAACGCCCCAGCAGAACCGCAACTACGTGTGGAAGAACTTCGCCAACGGCAGCCAGGTGTTGTTCATGGATCCTTACCTGTTGTTCTATCCGCGACAGGGCAGGAATATGTGCGCCCATCCGGTAAACGGCATCTGCAATGCCCCCGACGCTCGGTACGACAACCTACGAGACAATCTCGGGTATACGATTAAGTATTCCCGCAAGCTAAACCTGGTCAAAGTAACACCACGCGCGGCGCTGAGTTCTACCGGTTATTGCCTGGCGCAGACGCCACCCGCCGGTGCGGAATACCTCGTGTATGCACCCCCAGGCGGCTCTTTTACCGTGGATCTTTCCGCGATGCCCGCATCCAGAAGGTTGGCTGTGGAGTGGTTCAATCCAGCGACAGGAAAGGCGATGATGGAAAAGCCAATACCGGCCGGTTCCTCCACCCAACACTTTACCGCGCCATTCAACGGCGACGCGGTGCTCTACCTGGTAGACACCGCAGGACACGCACTCTAACGAGCGGAGCAAAGACTTGCAGAAATCGGAAATACCCACTCCGGCGCTTCTGGTCGATATGGACGCCATGGAAGCCAACATCAAGCACATGGCTGACTTTTTTGCCGAGGGACCCTGCCGTTTGCGTCCCCATTACAAGAACTACAAGTGCGTGGCTCTATCACGGCGTCAGCTGGCCAATGGCGCCATCGGCATCACTTGCGCCACCCTGGGCGAGGCGGAGGCGTTAGCCAGAAACGGCATCCAAAGCATCCTGTTGGCGAATGAGATTGCAGACCCGGTGCAGATCGAACGTTTCATTCAACTCGCGCGCGTCACCGACATCATGGTCGGCATCGACAACGAACGCGCCATCACTGCGATGTCCAAAGCTTCTGCTGACGCCAACGTCCCTCTCAGTGTGGTTGTCGATGTGGACACGGGGATGGGTCGCTGCGGGGTTCCGCCGGGCGCTCCTGCTCTCGCGCTGGCGCAACTTGCCACAACCCAGGGTCTCCGCGTCCGCGGACTCATCGGTTATGAGGGCCACTGCGTGCGACTACCCCCAGGGCCTGCCAAAGTAGAAGCGATTCATAAAGCGATGGGTCCGTTGGTCGAAACGGCGAAGCTGCTCCGTTCGCATGGTATTGCAGCCGACATTGTGAGCGCCGGTGGAACCGGCACGCACGCTGTCTCGGGCAGATTTCCAGGAATCACCGAGATTCAGGGCGGCTCCTACATGCTGATGGATACCGACTACCAGACCGTCTGTCCCGAGTTCAAGCTGGCGCTGAGCGTACTGGGGACCGTAATCAGCAGAACCGGGAACGAGCGGCTGATCCTCAACATCGGTCTCAAGGAAATCAGTGCCGAGCGCGGGCTGCCCGTGTTGAAAAATGCAGAAGGCGCGCGGCTCCGCAAGCTGAATGCGGAGCATGCCATTGTCGATATCACCGACCCAGGTTTTCCGGCGCAGGTCGGCGATCGTCTTGAAATTTGGGCGCATTACAGCGATGCGACGGTCAATCTTCATCGACGGATGTTTGGGATTCGCGGAGAACGTGTGGAAGAAACTTTTCTTTTCGAGAGCTGAGAGGCGCAATGAGCGTAATGCCCGACTTCCTGGAGAATGCCATTGACCTCCATGTCCACAGCGCGCCGGATGTAGACCACCGCCGCTACAATGACCTGGAACTAGCGCAGGAAGCCGAACGCGCGGGCATGGCTGCGATCCTGATCAAGTCCCATCAGAATTCGACCGTGGAACGGGCCTGGCTGGTCTCCAAAGTCGTCACCGGGATCAAAGTTTTCGGCGGCCTGGTTCTGAACGAAACGGTAGGCGGTCTCAACGTTGCAGCGGTGAAGCTGGCGCTGGCCATGGGCGCGAAGGAAATCTGGATGCCCACGCGGTCTGCTCTCAATCATCGCTTGTATCATGGCGAATCCGGCGGCATAACGGTGCTCGACTCCGATGGTGCGCTTCTGCCTGCAGCGCAAGCAATTGTGGAAGCGGTGGCATCGACAAGTTGTATCCTCAGCACCGGCCACTTGAGTCCGAAGGAAGCTGTGGTCCTGATCCATGAAGCAAAACGACGCGGGGTGCGTAAGGTCCTGATCACGCATCCAGAATGGGCGCCCACCTTCTATCCCTTCGAGCAGCAGAAGGAATTGGCGCAGCTTGGCAACGTGTGGTTCGAGCGCTGCTTCGTATCGACGACTCATCTCTGCGGATCGGTGCCCTTCCCGGTCATCGAGCAGGCGATCATCGAAGCCGGCGTGGGCACAACCGTACTCTCGACGGATCTAGGACAGCCGCAGACTCCTCCGCCGGCCGAAGGCTTGCGGCTTTACGCTGAAAGACTGCGCGGCTCTGGTTTCTCCGCGGACCACATCCATCAAATGATGTGCATCAACCCGGCCCATCTCCTGTCCTGATGGTGTCCCATGCAGTATCTGTCTTTGAGAAAGGCCCCCGTAGGGCCCGCCCTGAGCACAGTCGAAGGGCGATTTCGGCAAGAGGCTACAAAGAAAATTGAAGTTATCCATCGTGAAGTCGTGATCCTGTTCAGCAGTTCTTGATCAGGAAGGAGCGGGCTTTGAAGGTATTTAAGGGAGCACTGATCGGCTGCGGCTTCTTTTCGCAGAATCACCAGGAAGCCTGGCGCCGAATCCTCAACGCCGAAATCGTGGCTGCCAGCGACCTCTCTCTGGAAAGAGCGCAGGCCGCGGCGCCGCGAGCCTATACCTCGGCGAAAGAACTGCTGCAGGCGGAGGTTCTCGATTTCGTCGATATCGCCACCCGTTCCCCAACTCACATGGAACTAGTCTCCCTGGCCGCGGAGAAAGGATTGGCAATCATCTGCCAAAAGCCCATGGCGCCGGATTGGGAAACTGCACGGCGAATGGTTGAAGTGTGTGAGAAGAACAGGGTGCGGGCGATGATTCACGATAACTGGAGATGGCAATCCTGGTATCGGGCAGCGGCTGGGATGATTGCCCAGGGAGACATTGGAACTCCGTTGGGCTACGGATTCCGCTGCCGCGTCAAGGAAGGAACGGGACCGGAGCCCTATCCCAGACAAGCGTACTTTCGCCAGCTGCCACGTTTCATGATCGACGAGGTGCTGGTCCATCACATCGACACCGCGCGCTTCCTCTTCGGAGACATCGCTTCGATCTACGCCGAAGGGGCGAGAAGAAACCCTCACGTCCGAGCCGAAGATCACGTTATCCTCACTCTTCGGCATGTAGGCGGCGCCATGGGGTCCATTGAGGGCAGTAGCTTTCTCAGCCATCTGGACAGCGCACGCACGCTCGACGAGGCGACGTTCGAAGGCGAGTCAGGATCGCTAATGGTCAATGGGCAGGGCGAAATCTGGTCCGGAGAGCAGAAGCTCTGGAGAGACTTCGGGAAGGGTTATCGCGGAGACAGCGTCTTCTCGACGCAATCACATTTCATTGACTGCCTCGAAACCGGACGGCCATTTGAAACCGGCTTTCGCGATTACCTGGAGCATACGTTCGCCGCAGTGGAAGCGGCCTACATGAGCCTGGAGTCCCACTGTTCGGTGGAAATTGCAAAAGTGCTTGGAGCGGCGCCTTAGCAGAGGCGAAATCGTCAGAGTAAACTTGCTTGAAAAGCTATTGGATGCTGCATTTCAGCCCTGAACTTTCCTTCCGTTGGGGTCTGCCCGGGCTGCGAATGTTGCAGAAAAGTGCATACTAAGCATACTAAGCCCCCCCGGTTCGCGACCGAAGCAACGGTGAAAACAGCCAGTTCTTTCGTTCGATCGATAAATCTGCGTAATGCAGCAATTGGTTACCTCCGGTTACCGTGGCCCGCAGTCAGAGTCCTGACTGAACATTAGATCCCAATTGCGCTCATTTAGAGCCATCGGATGGTGAGTTTTTTGTCCTCTGTGAGCTGAAGACCATGCTGTCCCGCAATCGAGAGCGGCCTTGATCCAAACTGCAGGGGGGAGGGATGCTGCAGCGTTGCTCGTGAGGCTATTTCCCATCTCTTTGCAACGGGTTGGCGCAGGCAAACATCTGTACGTTATGTCCCCGGGCACCAGCACCACCGTCTACGAACCGGCGGTCACTTCCGAAATGGGCCTTCGACCTTACAGCGAGGTGTTCGCACCCTTCCTGTGCGGCATGTTCGCATTCATCGACCTATATTGCACGCAGCCGCTTCTGCCGCTGCTTTCTCGGGTCTTCCACGCATCCGAAGCCAGCGTCAGCCTGACCATCAGCAGCTCGACAATGGGTGTGGCCGTTTCCGCGCTGTTGCTTGCAGTGTTCGCCGAGAGAGTCGACCGCAAGCGAATGATCATCGTTTGCATGGCCTTGCTTGCGGTGTGCACACTGCTGACTGCCAGCGCGACGAACCTTCGCATGCTGGCCTTTTGGCGGCTTCTGCAAGGTCTGGTCACGCCGGGAATTTTTATCATCACAATTACCTACATCACCGAGGAATGGCCCGCCCTCCAGGTGCCGCAGGTGATGAGCGTGTATGTATCCGGAACTGTTTTTGGGGGATTTCTGGGCCGGATATTGGGCGGTGTCATCGCCCAGCATTACGGGTGGCGTCCCGTCTTCCTGATGCTCGGCGCTTTCGGCCTGGTGGGCACTGCTCTCACGCAGCGGCTGCTGCGGCCTTCACGAGCTCGTGCGTCAGCAGTCAGACCAGCATCCAGAATTGCGCCCATGCTCGCGAACCTGCGTAATCCACGCCTGATGGCGACATTCGCCATCGGGTTCTGCATGCTTTTTTCCTTGGTCGCCGTTTTCAGCTACATCACGTTTTATCTCGCCGGCGAACCTTTTCGATTGTCGACGCAACAATTGAGCTATCTCTTCACCGTCTATCTTTGCGGTCTCGGAACCACGTTGGCCGCGGGCACAGTGCTGGCACGCATTGGGCTTCGTATCGGCATGATGTCGGCGATCGTAATGTGCATGACGGGGGTGATGTTGACGCTGTTTTCTTCGCTGGCAATCGTTGCGTTCGGATTGGCCGTTGCAGCTTCCGGAGTATTTGTATCGCAAACCTGCGCCAACAGCTTCCTGCGCGATGCGGCCCCCGCCGGGACCCGCGTCTCGGCCGCCGGGATGTACATCTCCTGTTACTACATCGGTGGCACCGTCGGTGGCATCCTCCCGGGCCTCCTGTGGAAGTACGGCGGGTGGCACGCTTGCGCCGTGTTGGTCATCGGTATCCTTATGCTGGCCGGCCTGGCAGCCGTCTTTGGATGGGGCGTGCGGCCGCCCGCTCCCGACCCAATTCCGCTCTGATAGTCTCAGCGTGCCGGTTTGAGGATCAGTTTCTGCACCCTCCAGTTCAGGAGTTCGGCTACGTAGAGTTCGTTTTCCGATGGGCAGGCAATCTCGTGGATCCAGCCGAATTGCTTGAGTTGCTTCCCTGACTCGCCGAGGTAGCCAAGCACCTTGCCGTCGAGGCTCAGCTTGTAGATCCGGCCGGGATAGGCATCGGAGCTGTAGAGCACCTGATTCGGTCCGGGCGTAATGCAGATAGCCCACGGCGATCCAGCCTGCATGGTTCCATTGGCAGCAGGCGACTGCGGGGGCCTGGGGCCAATTGCCGGACGAGCATTGTTATCAAAGGGCACATCAATCGTGATCTGGCGCAGGAAATTACCTTCGCCATCGAATACCTGGATGCGGCGGTTGCCGCGATCGGCAACGTAGACATTTCCTTTGGCGTCCACGGCAATGCTGTGGGGCACGCTGAATTGACCAGGCTTATTCCCGGGCTCGCCCCAGGACTTCAGCCAGTTCCCATCCTTATCCACCTTGGCCACGCGCGAATTTATGTAACCGTCGCTGATATAAGTGTTCCCTTCCTTGTCCCATGCCATGTCGGTCACCTGGCGGAACATGCCATCCACAGGAGGCAGCGGGGGTTTGGGATGCTTCAACGGGCCGGTGTCCTCGTCGGAAGCTTCCTGTTTGCGGCCGAACACCATCACGACCCGCCCCTGCGGATCGAACTTGATCACCATGTCCGAGCCCTTGTCTGCCACCCAGATGTTGTCTTGGGGGTCGACCTTGACCGCATGTGCATAGGACCATGCGTAGAGATTGTGACCAATCTCGCGGATGTACTTGCCGTCGGGGCCAAACTCGAGCAGCTGGGATGCGGCCGCCGCATAAGCAGGACCGGTGGTGTTGCCGCGCGACAGGACAAAGATGTGTCCCTTGGTATTGACCGCCACTCCCGCCACCTCTCCGAAGTAGAGATCTGGAGGAAGCTTGAAGAAGTTGGGGACGGAACTGTATCCAATGACGGGCACTGACGCCTGCTGAGCGAAGACGGACAGGTTAAGCAGAAGAAAGGGCAGGAGAAGTAAGCGCTTCAAATTTGGCCTCCCAGCACCGTCTCACTGTAGTCGAGCAACGGGCTGGTGTAAACCGAGCTGTGGACGTAAAAGAGCGAAACGCCAGAGGCCATTACAGCAGCCGTCCAGGAAACCAGGGTTCCGCCTGCGCCGTTGGCCCAGGCCTGGAGAGCCGGATACCAGGCCTGGTTCCCACTTTTTTGGGCGGCGCCTACGTGAGCAAAGCGCCCTTAGTACGACAGCCTCAGAGACAGCTGTATCAGGCGCGCGTTGTTCACCGTGGACTGGACATAGCCGAATCCAGGCGAGCTCACATCGTTCACCGGCGAACCAAACTGCGGGTGATTGAAGAGGTTGAAGAAATCCGCACGGAAATCCAAGCCCATCTCTCTCGGTAGACCAATCTGCTTGTTGACCGAGAAGTCCGTGTTGACGAAATCAGGTCCGGTCGCTGGGACACGCGACGCATTTCCTAACTCGCCGGATGGGGGCGCGACAAAGCAGGTCGAGTTGATCCACTGCAGCTGGCTGTGATTCGCATTGCCGGCGTTACAACCGGCGACACGGTTAGGACGGTTCCAGTTATTGTCATTGCCGCCGTTGGAGAAAGTGTTACCGGCATTATTAATGCTGTCGATCAGGGGGTCGGGGAATCCGGAAAGGACTTTTTGGATGAGCGTCACCCGGAAATTGCCGATTATGGCGTTGGTCACCGGATTCACATCGCCCGCGAAACGCTTTCCGCGTCCGAAAGGCAAGTCGTAGATCACGCTGCCGGTGAAGCTGTTATCGAGATTAATCTGCGATAGGGCCCAGTCCAGGTTTTGCCAATTAGGAAGCGGGAAATAGGGTGCGCTCAACACGGAGCCGAGCCCATCGGTTAGCCCGTTGTCATAGGTACGGGAATAGGTGTAAGCAAACAATGCGTAGAGACCGTGCGCCGTCTTGGTCTCTGCTTTGATCTGCAGCGAGTTGTAGCTTGTCGCGCCTACATCACCAAAGAGAAAAATGTCGTTGAAGTTGGGCGCCACGTACGGCGACTCGTAAGGGGCGCCGTTGGCAAAGCAACCGAGCGTGTAGTTTTGTACCGTCCCGCACGCACTGGGGCTCCCTGTGGTGAGGTTATTTCCAGTCACCAGGATGTGCGCGCCATCGGAACCGGCATAGCCGGCAGTCAGCACCACGTTGCCGGGCAACTGGCGCTCGATGTTCACATTGTATTGGTACACGCGGCCATGCTTCAGATTCGTGGGCTCGTAATTGAAGTTGCCGGTAAATGTCTGAGCATTGGGCGGCGTAGGAATGGCTTGAAATCCGCTGGAGAGACTAATGCCGGAAGGTGTTTGACCCAGGACGGTAGCGCAGTATGAGGTGGCAAAGGCGCACCCCTGCGCGCCGAAGGCATCCGATTCGCCGAGGAAAGGCGGGTTCTGCCATAGACCCTGGGCGCCCTGACTCCACGCAGAGTCGTGAAAGATCGCGAAACCAGCGCGCAACACGGTCTTGTCGCTGCCCAAAACCTTCCAGGTGCCGCCGATGCGGGGTTCCACTCCCGTCCAATCCATCTTGATGCCCGCGGACGAGCCCACACCATTTTGATTGGCAATCAAAAGCTGTCCCGTTAGAGGAAGGTAGTCGGCTTGGCGTCCATGTTCTTCGCCAATCGGCGTGGTCATATCCCAGGCGAAGCCAAGGTTGAGGGTGATCGTGGGTGTGACTCGCCAATTATCTTCGGCGAAAGGACGGTAGACCTTCCAGCGGCGGCCGGTAACCGGCCCCTGATAGGTCTGGTCATGGATGGCGAGACCCGTGATTCCCATCAGGAAATCGGCTTCCGAATTGCCCGCGAGGTTCAGGCTGCTCACGCCGGTAAAGTTACCGGCAACGCCGTTGATCCAGAAACCGTCCTGGAAAGCCTCCGTGCCGACGTTCATTTGATTGGCGCGATAGTCGATCCCAACATGGAAATCGTGTTTACCGCGGATGATGTCCAGCGAATCCCGGAAAGAGAAGATGTTGGTACCACCCTGGAACGGGGAGTAGCCGCGATCGCCCAGAGCCCAATAACCGCCCTGGAACTCGGTCGAAACCAGGCCGCAGCTATAGGCGCCGGGCAGGCATTTGCTGTCGGCGCACCCCAGGTTGGCGTTGGGAATGCCGCCCCCAATTGTGGTGGAGATGCAGGTGCCGGTGCCTTGCGAGGAGATGTAGTCGAAAATGCGGTTGTAGCCAAAAGTGGCCTGGTTGATCAGGTTGGCACCGAACACATGAGTCTCGCCCAGGGCGACGTTGCGCGCGTGATTTCTGATGCGCTGGTTGCTGCCGAAAGCATTCGCTTCGGCAAAACCAGGGGAACCGCCGGGCACGTAGGAGAAGGCCTGCTCATAGCTGAAACGGCCGAAGGCGCTATCTTTTTCGGAAATCGTGTGGTCCAGCCGGATATCAAACCTGGTGTCGTCCAGCTGGCGCACAGGCTGGCTGGTGTAGTTGATCCCCGCACTGGCATTGTTGGCGTTGGGAGTGGGGTACAGGTTAATCATGGCCTGTCCGATAGGGTTGACGAGGTTACCTGGAATCTTGTTGCAGGCAGTCCCGGGGGGCTGGCTTCCATCGGCTCTGGCAACGAGAGCGTTCCCTGCACTGTCGCACTGGAAATAAACGTTGGGATACACGTTGGGGTTGGTGGACGCCCCCACCATATTCGGGTTGGCGATGACCAGGCCGGAAACAGGATTGCCAAATGGGTCACTCGAGAAATCTCCCGAGCGCATGGCCAGCGAAGGCACCAGGCCGGTAAAAGGGATTTCCTGCAGCTGATATTTTTGTTCGCCGTCGACGAAGAAAAAGGTTTTGTTCTTCTTGATCGGACCACCAACTGAGCCGCCAAAGTCGTTCAGGTTGAACTTCTGCGCGGACGTAGCGAAGTAGCTCCTGGCGTCGAGGTTGGTATTGCGCACAAATTCGTAGAGGGTGCCGTGAAAGTTGTTGGACCCGGATTTAGTGGTGATCAGCACCGTTGGGCCGGCACGCGTTCCGTACTCGGCCGAATAGGTATAGGTAAGAACCTTGAACTCCTGAATGTCGTCGATGGAGGAAAGGATGGAGACACCGCCCGCGGTCAACTCATTGTTGTCGACATTGTCCAGGACCCAGTCGGTACTGTTGGGGCGGGATCCGCCGACCGAGAGCGAAAAGGGGCCGCGCGCGGCGACCTCACTGCTTGCGGCGGAGGTGAAGAAGCTGTTGGGATTCGTCTCTGCAGTGGCGCCGGCGGTCAAGGTGGCGAGTTGGACGAAGTCGCGGCCGTTCAAAGGCAGTTGCGCTACCTCCTGCGAGGTGATCACCTGGCCAAGAGAAGGATTGGCTGACTCTACCGCGACCGCCTCGCCGGTGACGGCCACGGTGGTGACGACGGTGGCGGGCACGAGCGCGAAATCGAGTTCGCGCGCCTCATCAACCTGAAGGTGCAGATCTTTCGATTCAGCGCTTTGGAAGCCGTTGGCATCAATGTGCACGGTGTAAGTGCCGACCGGCAGTAAAGGGATCAGGTAGTGGCCGTTGCTGTCGGTGTTCGTGTTGCGCGTCAGGCCGGTCCCCTGCGAGGTGGCAGTCACGGTGGCGCCAGGAATGGCCGATCCTGATTTGTCGGTGGCGTTGCCGGAGAAACTTCCCGTCGCCTGTCCATACACCACTGGGGAAAACGCGAGGGCGAAAACGCAGGCACAGATGGTGGTAAATATGCGGAACTGTATTTTGCTGGCCCGGCCTCTGAATAATTGGAAATAGTTTGGCCCTATCACTGTGCTTTTCATAGTGAAAACCCTTTCGACAGCGCGGCTAAGGTGGTTCTTCCAGTGAACGCGGGATGGTAGATGAGTTACTGTAAGAATTTGGCGGCTGAAAATCAACGCAAATCTTGGCGCATCCCTTGAGTCCTTCGTGGTTTTTCGGTGTGCGCACGCCCGGATTTACGCAGTCCTCTGCGTCACCTGAGACGCCTCTTCACCTCACGATCATTCGATCCGCTCTACCCTCTCGATGCTTTTGCTTCACTGTTGGAACTCAGTCATCTTCTTTCCCTGCCGATAAACACATTTGTGGCAACGAACATGGCGCAGCGGCGCAGCCCAAAGCGCGCGTCATCGGCCGATGATCTCGACGAGCTCGCCGAATCGCGCGCAAATACGCGTGCCGTTATTCATGTCATTACCGAAGTTGGGGAGAAAAGCACAGCGAACGAAGTAATGCGCTCAACTCTGGACGCGGTCAAAGCAGCATTCGGCTATGACTACGGAGCCTGTTGGATCATCGACCAGGAGATGCAGCACACCAGCTTTGCCGTCGAAGCGGGAAACCTTGGTCCCGCTTTCGATCGGGTAAATCGAGAGACCCACTACAAGAAGGGACAAGGAATCACGGGGAGAACCTGGGCTGCGGCTGACGTGCTCTTTATTCCGGCGTTACGCGAAGTCGCGAACAGCCAGCTCGTCGATGCAGCCTGCGCCGCCGGTGTTGTATCCACAGTCTCCTTCCCGTTCATCGTGGAAGGAGAGGTGTATGGGGTTTTCTTCTTCTGCAGTTTCAAGAGGATCCAACCTTCGCGGGACCGTTTGGACGCGCTACGCAATATCGGGCGTCTCGTGGGTCAGGCATTCAGCCGGCTACTTGATCTGGAAGGTGAAACACAGGAGCACAAAGCACTGCAGCAAAAAGCGGAGCAAATTCTTACCGTGGTGCAGGCAGCGCACCGCGGAGACCTGACTTTGGCGATTCCCTTCACAAGCGGCGACTCAATTGGCCAGGTGGCGCAAGCCTTGGGGACATTCCTTAACGATCTGCGAGGAAGTATGCGCAGGATCATGGAGACGGCGCACAAATTGAACGCAGCCGCGCAAGGATTGGATCTGCTAAGCCGCCGCATGCGGGAGCAATCCGAGGATACAGCCAATACTGCGGCCAGCGTTACTGAAGAGAGCAAGATCGTGTCGACAAATCTGGAAAGCATCGCGGCAGGCTCAAAGGAGATGCTCAATTCCATCTATGGAATTGTGGAAAGCGCTAACCGTGCGGCCACCGATGTTCACACAGCGGTCCGGTCGGCGAATGCCACCCGTGAGGAAATCGAAAAGCTGGTGAGTTCCGGCTCCGAAATTGGGGGAGCGATCAAGGTTATCGACGCCATTGCCAGGCAAACCAGGCTGTTGGCTTTGAACGCCTCCATTGAAGCCGCGCGGGCCGGCAGCGCCGGGCTGGGTTTTACCGTGGTTGCCAATGAGGTAAAACAACTGGCAGCAGGGACCGCTGACGCTACCAGCGAGATCGCAGAGAAGATCGAGGCCATTCAGCAAAACACAGCCAGCGCCGGCGATTCGATTGCGGAGATTGTGAGCGTAATCGAAAAAATCAGCCAGACCTCGGTTTCCATCAAAGAGACCGTGGAAACGCAGGCGGTCACCACCAAAGAGATCGGATCCAATGTGAGCCAGGCTGCGGTAAGATCTACGTCGATTGCCGGCAAAATTGGGAATGTTGCGGAAGTAGCCAAAGAAGCGCAGCAGGAAGCAGCCGAAACCCAATCCGCAGCTAAAACCGTCAGCACGTTGGCAGCAGAATTAAGAGGCTTGGTTGAAAATTTCAGCGTCTAAGGGATGTTAATTCTCAGTAGCCAGTACCGGGACTGAGGCTGCTAGGGGTCCTGATATGGCACGTATGAATCGTTGGGGCATAGCTGCAGCCGGGTTTTTCCTGCAGGTTGCTTTGGGCGCGGTCTACGCCTGGAGCGTTTTCCGCACTCCATTGGTCAAGCGTTTTCATTGGACAATCTCGGAAGTGACGCTGACCTTCACCATTTCTATCTTTGTGCTGGGATTCGCCGCCTTCTTCGGCGGCCTTTGGCTAAACAGGGTCGGACCGCGAACGGTCGCTTTAGCTGGAGGATTCCTGTACGGTATGGGCGTATTTTTGGCCAGTTTCTCTGCTGACAAATTATGGTGGCTTTACTTGAGCTACGGCCTCATCGGGGGAATCGGACTCGGCTTTGGATACATCGTCCCAATCTCCGTTCTGGTGAAGTGGTTTCCCGACCGGCGCGGCCTGATCACCGGCATCGCGGTTGGCGGTTTCGGAGCCGGCGCACTGGTCACCGCTCCGGCAGCCAGCTGGCTCATCCAGCAAGTGGGCGTGCTACACACATTCGCCTACCTCGGCATCGCTTACCTTGTAGTGACGATGGTGACGGGCTATTTCATGGTGAACCCACCCGACGGGTGGAAGCCTGCGGGCTGGGAAGCTTCAGCAGCGCAGAAGGCCCAGCGGGTTGCGGCCGATTACACCCTCGCCGGCGCATTGAAAACCTGGCAATGGTGGGCGCTTTGGCTCCTCCTTTTCCTGAATACCACAGCGGGCATCTCGCTCATCTCCCAGGAGTCTCCTCTCTTTCAGGAAGTCGCTAAGGTAACCGCCATTGTAGCTGCCAGCATGGTGGGCATCGTGAGCATCGGCAATGCGGTGGGGCGTATCTCCTGGGCTTGGGTCTCCGATACTTTGACCCGGCGCTGGACCTTCACTGTGATGTTTCTGCTGCAAGTTATGCTCTTCTGGTTTTTGCCGGACATGGCGAGAGCGACTGCGCTCACAGTCCTGTCTTTTGTGATCCTGATGTGCTACGGCGGCGGATTCGGCACGATGCCGGCCTTTGCCGCCGACTACTACGGGTCGGCAAATGTAGGCCCCATTTACGGGTTGATGCTAACCGCGTGGGGATTTGCCAGCGCCTTCGGCCCGCTGCTGATTGCTCACCTGCGCCAGGCAAGCGGCTCCTATGGCAGTGGCTTACATATCATCGCTGGAATTATGGCCGTATCCGTGCTCTTGCCGATCCTGGTGTCACCCCCAAAACGCGGTATGGGTGGGCGGAAGACGGGAAAGGTGGAGGGCGCAATTTCCGCTGTCCCTCCGGCCCGTACGTAACCTCAACGGTGGCACATGTTGGTCGGCAACCTTCATCTCCTTCGCTACGGCCGGGACGACAATTCTGGTGCTAATGTTCCTCCTCCCTAACTTGCCGCAAGGTTAGTCTGGTACCCGAGATGCCGGCTGAGTGGGGGTGTGGAAAGTGCCTGTTTTCGTTTGCAGAAACGCCACAAGATCAAAGGAGTTACAATCTCTCAGCGCAGGAGCGCGGATGCGGCCCAGAGAACCGGCGCCTGACCGTGGAAGTCCCCTGTGATACGCTTCCGCTCCATGTAGTATTCGTAGTCATTCTTCTTACCTGTGCCCTGGCAGACGCTGGTAATGTTCTGGTTCTGGTCGACGTAACCGGCCACGGCGATCCAGGCGCGCCGTGCCGCGGGGCCATAGGTCGCGGCATCCAGCCAGCCGTTTTTCACACCGGTGATCAGGGCAAACGTAAACATGGCTGAGCTCGAACTCTCAGGCCATGCTTCGCCGTGATCGATCAGCTGGCGCCACATACCGTCCTTACCTTGGTACTGAAGCAACGCGCGCATCATCTTCTGGTAAGCGTCCATAATCCGCTTTCGCTGTGGATGGGCGTCAGGCAAACTACGAAGCATCTCCGCCATTCCAGCCGCAACCCATCCGTCTCCTCGTCCCCAGAAGAAAGGAACGTCCGGCGCATGATAGAAGAGGCCGTTCGGCTGCTGCAGCTTGTCGAGATATGCCGTCATTTCCAACGCATCGCGGTCGAGATACTTTTTGTCTCCAGTGGCGCGGTACGCTTCGAGCTGCAGGATAGTGAGCATGTACATGTCATCAATCCAGAACCTGGTTTCCGCCGACAGGCCATCGGGACGGGGATTTTCCCATTGACGATCTGCCCAGGCCTTCCCCATGGCGAGATACCTGGCGTCCTTGGTCTCAATCGCAATCTCGAGCGGCACGACACCGAAGATGGAGTCGTCGACATGATGGCGCACCGGAATCCGGGCGGCATCTGCGCCTCCCGGCGTGAGCGGTTCGAAGCGGCGAATGAGCTCGGTACGTAGTGCGTCGTCATGTGTCAGCGCGGCAAAGGTGAGCGCGCCGTACCACGTGCACACTTCCGAGTAGTGGATCGTAGGCCCGTACTGGTGCGGACTGGTGACAAAATGTTCTGCAACCTGTTTGCCTAATTCCTGTGGTGAAAGTCCTGGAGGCCAGTTGCTGAAATAGTCCTTTTGTTGGGCGCCCGCAGGCAGAGAGATTGCCAGCAAGAGTACCGGCAAGATAACGCTGAGCGTCAGGAACCGCCTCATCGTCTGTTTCAACCTCCGCGTACGATTCTCTCCTCTCAGAGCAGCCCCGCGGCGGAAATTTGACTGCGATCCTCCCGCACAGCGGGACAAACTCAATGCAAAAGATTGGTGTGGTGCGTGGCCAGCAGGATCGCTCCGTAGATCCACCCCACAAGCATGTAGAAGAAGGCGATGACAATGCCCGCGGGAATGGAAGCAATGGCGATCTTGATCAGGAATCTGACCAGCGGCCAGAAAGGCATATCGAAGCCAACTACAACGACGGACGAGGCTGGAGCCTGTGACATGAACAGCACCCCTTTTTTGTGTGAATTTGATTTAGCCCAGCCATAGTAGCACCGGGCTGAGTGAGTCGCGGACCCGGATCGACATGGCTTAAACGCCTTCCAGGGCGCGGTTTATGTCTAACGTTGCAGTACGTGAGCAGGCACGATAGCATTGATGTGACTGCGCCTTAGGTTCACCCGAAGGTTAGGGTGAGAACTGCTCTGAGCCCTGAAGACCATCCGGGCAAGCGGTTCCCCCCGGAGATGGGGAAGAAGTGCAGGTTGGTGCAGTATCCGGTGTGGCTACCCCCCTCAGAGAAACACCGGGAGAAAGTAGTTCTAAAAGCGGAAGTGGTGAAATTGGCAGACACACCATCTTGAGGGGGTGGCGCCGAGAGGCATGGGGGTTCAAGTCCCCCCTTCCGCACCATATACTGAGGTTGGCATGATCTGGGTTATCGGTACTCTTCACGTTATTGTTTGCATCGTCCTGATTGGAGTGGTCCTGCTCCAGCAGGGTAAGAGTGCTGACCTTGCAGGCGCATTCGGCGGCCAAGGTTCTCAGACCGCCTTCGGTCCTCGTGGAGCAGCTAACCTGCTGACCAAAGTGACTACCTGGGCCGCAGTTATTTTCATGCTCACCTCGATCGGACTTACCGTCCTGATCCAGCGGAACGTGGGCCCCCGGTCCGTATTCTCGGGCATGAAGACCACCCAGTCTGCCCCAGCGAAGCCGGCCACTCCCAACAAATAATCGCGGCAGCCTTCGTAATCGCGGCAGCCTTCGCCTTCTTGCCGCTCGGGACTTCCACGCGGCCTAAGCGTCCGGTAATTCCTTGTCTGGCCTTTCCAGCGCGCGCCCGAGTGCGATCACGACCAGACCGAGCCCCGAAAAGGCAAGCATCAGCAATCCCGCGTGTACGAAGACCCTTCCGTAGCCCAGCTCAGTCACGTCGACAAAGGGATAAGGATAGAGCCCACTGGCTGCGCCTCGAGCCAGAATGTAGACGAGGTAGATTCCGGGATAGGCCAACCACGTAAATGCGTCCGGCCACCGCAAACCAGCTTTCGGACCAAATAGAAACCAATACAGAACGTAACCCAGGGGAATCCAGGTGTGAAGGAGAGAGTCGGCGACCCACTGTGCACCTTGCGGGTCCCAAAGATGCTTCAGCAGGCGCCAATAAACGACTCCCACCACGACGATGAATACCACTGCAGAAGCCTGGACCGCCGGGCGTCGGAAGAATTGCCCCAACTGCCCCGAGGAACGAAAGGCCACGGCAGTGAAAACCAGCGCCACGAACAGATTGGTCAGGACAGTGAAGAAGCTGAAGAATGTAATGACGGTCCCGAGGATGGCGGCACCATGGGCAGGCGATTGGGCCAGCATCAAACCCAGCTGCAGTAGTAAGGCGAACCAGCTGAGAACTGCACCCGCTGTGGCGTAGAAACGCATGGAGGTCATTGTAGCCAGAGCTCTTTTGCCGTTTGCTTGGAGGGCCCGCAACCGCGCCTAGAATTGAGGAATGATCCTTGAAACCTTTCCTGTCGGGCCGCTGCATTGCAATTGCACCATCCTAGGTGACGAGGTTACGCGTGAAGCGGTAGTTGTCGACCCTGGTGATAATATCCCGGAGATTCTGACCCGTCTGGCGAAGCACAAGCTTATCCTGCGGCAGATCATTGTCACCCACGCACACATTGACCACGTCGGCGGGGCGGTGCAATTAAAAAGGATTACCGGAGCGCCGGTGCTACTGAATCAACAGGATCTCGGACTCTTGAATGCGATGGCGATGCAGGCGGCCTGGCTAGGGGTGGCCACGCCCGAGGTCGCGCCTCCCGACACAAGCGCGGAGGATGGCTTAACGGTGGGCCTGCCATCTTTTCCGGCGGAAGTGATCCACACGCCGGGCCACACGCCGGGCAGCATTTGCCTGATGCTCCCGAATGAGAATTTGCTGATCGCTGGCGACACGCTTTTCGCGGGATCGATTGGAAGGACCGACCTTCCGGGAGGGGATGGACGGCAGATTCTCCGTTCTTTGCGAAATCGACTCCTGGTATTGCCGGAGAGAACACGCGTTCTTCCTGGCCATGGTCCAGAAACGACCATCGGTGAGGAAAGACAGTCAAATCCGTTTCTTCAGCCGAATTTCCGAATGTGACACATTAACCTGTCTGAAGCGTGTAGCACAAAACGGCCATTTCCGGGTCACTTCAAGCGACCATGAAGAAAATTTCACGGCTATAAAGATATTAGAATCAATCGATTTGACAAATTTAATCAACCTTTAAGTGAATGACCCGAACGTGTTAGTAACTAATTTGAGTCCTTCTTTGCACAACTAAATTTCAGACATTCCCCGATATTGGCCACAAAATTGCTCTAAGACACTTTCGATCCCATTTCGGAAGTCCCACGGTCGAGCCAGGAGGCTGACCACCAGCCATCCACGGCTGTCAAACCCAAAAAAGCCAGCAGGATGCACGATGACCCCTTTGCGCAGCAAAAGATCGAGGGCCACTTCCTCGTCCGATTGAACTTGCGGTATCCGGAGCAGTGCATACCAGCCGGCGTCTACGGTAAGCCTCGTAACCAGCGATTGGCCTTGTATGAAAGCGTCCAGCGTTGCCAGGTTTTGTTCCAGGCGTTCTTTGATCTGTGTCTGCAGACTCGCGCGGCCCTGCAGCCATGCAGGGAGCGCCCATTGAATGGGGGTGCTGGTGGAGAGGAACGTGTCCGAGATGACCTCGAGACGCTGCATAGCCTCCGCCTGGGCGAAGCATGCGATCCAGGCGGCCTTCATCTGCGGCAGGGCGGCGATTTTGCTTAGTCCGCTAAGAACAAAGGTGGGTACCGGGTGCTCCCCGGTTGCGAAGCTGTTGCCGCTACGCCCGGGATGCCCATAATCCAGAAATACCTCGTCGACAATCAGGGCAAGGCTATGCTGGCGACAGAGCTGTTCGAGGACTGCTCGCTCCCCGGGAGGGGTGAAATGTCCGGTTGGGTTATTCGGGTGGACCACCACGATGGCCCGGGTGCGCGCCGTGATGCGATGCCGTAAGGCTTCCGGGTCCAGCTGCCAACCGTGATCGTAGAACAATTCATAGGGAACGAGTTGTACGTCGTCGAGCCGGGCCAAAAAGTCGAACAGGGGATAGCCTGGCTGGGCAATCAGCACTTGATCACCCGGATCACATAGCAAGCGAAACAGAAAACTATAGGCTTCGCTGGTGCTCGTGGTGAGCAAGATCTGTTCGGCATCAACTTCCGCTCCATGCTCCCGGTAATAAAGACTGACCGCCTCGCGTGCAAGGGGAAGGCCCCTTGGGTCCGGATCATATTGAATGGCAGCCGGGGCGTAGAGGGGGGACAGGATGGATTCCAAATCGTAGCGAAAGCCGCAGTGGGTTGGATTGGAGGCGGTCAGATCCCATAGTTGGGCTCCTTCTGCGCGCAATCGCGCCAGATGCCGGGCCCAGGGTGTTTCCGTCAAGTCCCACTGGGTGCGTGCAGACCACCTCACCGGCGCTCCCTCCCCGCATGGTGTAATAGAGCAGAAACGGTAAGATCGCAGCTTCGATCAGGTTCCGGCGATAGGCCTTCGCTAAGCAAAAAGCCCATGGACGCCGTCGTGGACGCCAATTCTGTTTCTGCTAGCCGTAGCATCTCATTTTTGCCTTCGCCAGGAGCCGATTCTGTATGGATCTTGAAGCCGTGATCTTCGACTATGGAGAAGTTCTCAGCGGGCCGCCGGACCCGGAGGCGCATCGTAATCTGCTATCGATCGCTGCAGTTGAAGAGGAAGCATTCGAAAAGGCCTATTGGGCTCACCGCCTGGACTATGACGCCGACATTCTGAATGGCCAGACTTACTGGCAAACCGTCTCTCGGGACACCGGTGCTCACTTTACGCCGGGGCAAATCAGTCAGCTTTTGGAACAAGACGCCATTATGTGGAGCGACCTCAACCCGGCCATGCTGGCGTGGATCCCTAAAATCAAGGCAGCAGGCTTTCGGCTTGGAATCCTGTCAAATATGGGCGACGGAGTGCTTGATTATCTTCGGCCGCGCTTCCCCTGGCTGGCGCAATTCGATCACCTCACCTGGTCCTGCGAGTTGGGCGTCGTGAAACCGGACCCCGCGATTTACCTGCACACAGTCAAGAAGTTGAATGTCTCCCCCGACCGGGCCCTGTTCATCGATAACCTGGAGAAGAACATCCTGGGCGCCGAAGCGGTGGGACTGCATGCCGCTCTTTTTCAGAATATAGAGCAGTTACAGGGCGACCTTGCCAGGCGAGGGTTTGGCCTGCCGGCCCTTGAGCCGGTTGCGGGTTGATCTTTACCGAATTCCTGGCCGCACTAAAGACAAGCCTACCTGGTCCACGATTTCCAGGCCGAAGCCCTGAAGCGCGGGCACGTGTGTCGGCGTATTGGAAAGCAGCCGAATCTTGCGGATGTTCAGATCGGAAAGTATCTGGCCGCCCAATCCTACCTGGCGCAGGATCCGTTGGTGGCGATCATCTCCATGCTCACCGCCGTGATGCAGGAAAAGCCGATGGGGATTGGCGTTGCGGTCAATTTCAAAACCTTTACTTGAATTGTGAAGGTAAACCAGCGCGCCCCGTCCGGCGGAGGCAATCATCTCTAGCGAGCGTTGTACGACCTGGTGGCAGTCGCACAGTGTGGTTCCGAAGACGTCTCCCGCCAGACAGTGGGAATGCACGCGGACGAGAACGGGCTCGGGATTGTGATCGGAGCTCACATCGCCGCGAACGAGGGCAAGATGGCTTTCCCCGCCGTCAACCTCGCTCTCATAGGCGATCAGGCGAAAGTCGCCGAACTGTGTGGGTACAATCGATTCCGCCACCCGGAATATATATCGCTCATTCTGCAGCCGGAAGCGGATGAGCTCCGCGACCGTCAGCATTTTCAGGCCGTGCTGATTACAAAATTCCACCAGGTCGGGAACGCGAGCCATGGTGCCGTCATCGTTCATGATCTCGCAGATCACACCAGCTGGAATCAAACCCGCCATGCGTGCCAGGTCGACGGCGGCTTCGGTTTGGCCTGCGCGCACCAGGACACCGCCACGGCGGGCGCGCAGAGGGAATACATGTCCCGGGCGGGCCAGATCAGCCGCAGACATGGTGGGATCAATCGCTACCTTGATCGTATGCGAGCGATCATAGGCGGATATGCCGGTCGTAACGCCTTCGCGAGCCTCGATGCTCTCGGTAAATGCGGTGCCGAACCGAGAGGAATTCTGCTGCGTCATGGGCCCGAGACGGAGATAATCAGCACGCTCTTCCGTCAGACTCAGGCAGATCAGGCCGCGACCATACTTGGACATAAAGTTGATCGCTTCGGGCGTCACGAATTCCGCTGCCAACGTGAGATCGCCTTCGTTTTCACGATCCTCGTCGTCGACGACAACGATCATGCGCCCAGCCTTGAAGTCTTCGAGGGCCCCGGGTACATCAGTAAATGGCGGCTTGGCCTGCATGCGAATAATCCCGACGATTGATGGATGCTTGCTGGTTACGAGAGGCGCAAAAAACGCCGCCCAAGGCGGCGTTCTCTTCTCTGCTTTACCTGTTCCCGTTTACAAGGTGGATTCGATTTCGAAACCCCAGGCCTCGAGAAGCGCTTCCGGGATATACTTCGAATTCTTGTTGCGCCGCGCCCATTCGCGCAACCGGGTTGAACGCACATACTGATCGGGGGTCAACTTAAACTCTTTCACAACCTGTTCGAAAGAAGTGACAGTCGGGACCACCGGGCCGATCGGCTCCGGCTTACCCCAGTTGGGATTACCACGTCGTTTTGCCATTTGATCCGTTATCCTCTAGGGGAGATGAGCAACAAGTTACTGCCCTGCGGCCTTCTAGTTCTGTATGGCCTGAACCGCTGGTACACGTCAAAGTTTTGATTTTAAGGATTTTTTCTCCAAAAATCAATAGCAAAACCGGGCTATGTGATCGACTTCCCGCGTAAACTCACAAAGTTCCCTGCTGCAACCTAGTCCAGTCATAGTGCATTCCAAAGATTCAATCGCAGTTTGCGAAAGGTGGTTTTCATGAACGTAGTTCGTTATTGGGCAGTATTTGCTCTGGGAGTGGCTGCAGGCGCCGCGGCGGCCCTTATCTATGCCCCGCAGAGCGGGGAAAGAACGCGAAAGCAGCTGAGACGTCACTTCGAAGACGCCAGCGATTACATCCGGGACGCCAGCGACGACTTGAGCAAGCATGCCACTCGCGTCTACAAGCAGACGAGGGATGTAGCCGGGGACGTAGCTTCGCGCGTCAGCTCGGCCGCCAGCAACGTCGCGGACAAAGTTGGGGACATGGTTTAGCGCCCGGTATTGCTCCTATGGGGTTCTGCCGAGGAGTTGTCCGGCAGCACGATAACCGGAGCGGAGAGCCCCATGAACCGTACCCCAATGACCGCTGGTATCGGTATGCTCGCCAGCGAAATACAGTGTCGCTTCTATCGGGACCGACAAATCGTCGGAGGCATGAAGAGCCCCTCGGGGCACATAAGCGTAAGCACCCAAACTGTAGTTATCGGCTAGCCAGTCGTGCTGGCGCCAGCGCAGCAGGTGCCTCCGGACGTCGACGCCGAAAATGCTTGTCAGCGTGGTCAAACCGGTTTCGGGGAGCTGTACCTGGTTGATTCCCATGGCTCTGCGGCCGGCGATCCAGCCGGTCAGCATGGGCCCGGGTATGGGAGTCGTGGTCCACCAGGTCGGGGGCGTTGCGTCGGGTGCAAAAAAGAACTGGATGCCGTTGAGACCCGACTGGGCCCAGAAACCCTGACCGAATTCGTACACCACCCGCGCCGCGTGTCCCATTACAAGACGATCGGCGGCTGCCAAACTGTCTGCCGGCTCAGGCATGAACGCAACGCTCTTCGCCTGCAAGACACCCAGCGGCAGTGTGATAATTGCGGCGGCTGCCTGAAAGCTGCGGCTTGCTCCGGCGCTCACGTCGACAGAACCGGGTCTCCAGGTGACAGATCGAACCGCGGTGGACGGGAACCACTCCCCGCCTGCTTCGAGGAAACGGCGCAGCAAGAATTCAGGGACCCGATTGTAGCCTTCCCGCACCCGAAAGACCCGAGATCCTCCAATTGCATCCTCGGCAGCTTGTTGCTTCGCCAGAGAAAGGACGCTGACGCGGTTGGCATCCGCGGCGTTGAAGCCTTCCACATAATTCGTCGCCCAGGAAAGGGATTCCGGTTTGAAGCCGCTTCGCTTCACAAATTCGGCGAAGGAAAGATCGTCCTGGGACATGTCCAGCTGACTCAACCGGTCAAAGAGTTCACCGACCTCGCGGCCATAGGAGCAGGGTGCAAGCCGGCCCACGGACCGAGAAAAACAACGGCTATCGCCTTCCAGTTCGAACCGGGTCAGACCCGATTCATCCACAAGTTCAATCAGCTCGGGGGGCAGTCCATGGATGAACTCGGCGCCCAGTTCGACCGGCAGGTCACCCTCCGTAGCAGGCACGGTAAGGATTCTTCCGCCAACCCGGTCGCGCGCTTCCAGCAGGCTCACCCGCATACCGGCTTCGGCAAGGGTTCGGGCCGCAGCCAATCCCGCCATTCCCGCACCAATCACGATCGCGTCTTTCATTGCACCTTCCAGGTCAGGGTTTCGGCGCGCGGGCCGTGCGAGGGTATGGGATGCCTGAGTCCTTGAATCGATAACACGCAACCGGCAAGAGTAATTTGAGGAGTGAATCGAAGGTTTGCTCCGTCGACGCGCATCGTGACCCGGGGAGCGGTTTTCGCCTGCGGCGATGCGGGATGAGCCAATGGCAGTTCGACTTCCCTGCTGAGCCCGCTGAGCAGGTAGAGCGATACGAGATCGCTGAAGCCCAGTGCGGCAGTCCAGCGGTCCAAATCTGCCGGTGGACCACCAAGCTTTTGCTGGCGCGACTTCTCAACCTGTAGAAATCGTTGGTGACGACGCTGATCGTGTTGGGCGAGAAGAGTGAAGTGGCGGCTGATGACCACCGCTCCCGCGCTAGAAAATGCCTCGACGGCATGGATCGAAGCCGTCCATGCCTGTTCTGCTTCCGCGGCCGGTATGGCAACAAAAGAGACTGGGACTGAATGGCTTGCCCCCTCCGGTGAGCGCAAACGCTGAATTTGCTGCGCGTCGCCCGCCGCCCAACCGGTGTCATGCATCTGAATCGCGCGCTGAATCTCAGACGGGAGTTCGCCGAAGCAGTTCAGACATGCGGCTAATTCTCCAGCCAATACCGCGTGGGCAGGTTGTGGAATCAGCAAGCAGGGCAAGCGATGCTGCCTCTGGGCGGCTTCGACGCGTGCCCATGCGGACCCTGCGGCTTGCGCCTGCTCAGCTTCCTGTTTTAGCCACCCGATCACCATGGAATCCTCTTACCGCTGTGAGCGATCTATCAGTTAATCTGACCGGGAGAGGGCCTATGATCCTGCAAGACCCAGCTGAAGTCGATATCGCCACACCGACAGGCCCGATGCGGACCTATATCTTCCGCCCCCTGTCCCAGGGAAAGTATCCCGCGGTGGTTCTTTTTTCGGAAATTTTCCAGGCGACGGGCCCCATTCGCCGCTTTGCCGCTTACATAGCCGGCCATGGCTACATCGTCGCTGTCCCTGAGGTGTATCACGAGCTGGAGCCGGCGGGCACCGTTCTCCCGTACGATCAGGCAGGCTCGGACCGAGGCAATGCAGACAAGTTCGGCAAGCCTGTCTCTTCGTACGACAGCGACGCCCGAGCCGTGCTCGATTACCTCCACGGATCGGAAGATTGTACTGGCCGCCTGGGAGCGATCGGGATCTGCCTTGGAGGACACCTTGCCTTTCGCGCGGCGATGAATGCTGATGTGTTGGCGACGGTTTGCTTCTACGCCACCGACATTCATAGTCACAGCCTCGGGCTGGGAAAACAGGACGACTCGTTGCAGCGGGCGGGCGAGATCAAGGGTGAACTGTTGCATATCTGGGGACGGCAGGACCCGCATGTTCCACTTGCCGGTCGCAACCTGATCAAGGCGCGCCTGGAAGAGGTGGGCGCGAATTTCCAGTGGCTGGAGGTGAACGGAGCACATGCTTTTATGCGCGACGAGGGCTACCGTTATGATCCGGAGCTGGCAGGACTGTGTATGGATTGGGCTCTGGCGGTGCTGCATCGCAGGCTCGCGGTATAGGCGATGACTGAGCAGGAGCTTCCGCCAAAGATTACCAAGGGTGGGGACGACTCCACGAGCGACCTGGGGTTTGGCCGGGTCGTCTCGGAGCAGCGCCAACTGCGCCTGCTCAATCGGGACGGCACGTTCAATGTGCAGCGAAGAGGGCGCGGGCTGCATTCCTTTCTATCCTATTCGAACCTCGTTAGTACGTCGTGGAGCCGGTTCTTTCTCTTCGTCGCCATCGTCTATCTCACACTTAATGGCTGTTTTGCCGTGCTCTACACGGCCTGCGGACCCGGCGGGCTGGTCAATACCCTGGACACCGAAATCAACCAGCCTTTTCTGAAGGCTTTTTTCTTCAGCATTCATACGTCGGCAACCATTGGCTATGGAAGTGTGGTGCCGGTTGGCATTGCGTCGAATATCCTGGTTGCTCTCGAATCTGTGGTCAGCCTGCTCGGCCTGGCCGTGGTCACCGGATTGGTATTCGCGCGTTTCTCTCGACCGGTGGCAGATATTCTCTTCAGTCAAAATGCCCTCATGTCGTGGATTGGTAACAATCGCGCCTTCGAATTCCGTATCATCAACACCCGCAACAATCAGATCATCGATCTTCATGTCAGGGTGCTGGTGTCGCGTTTTGAGCGCAACGTGAGCGGAAGCCTGGTACGCCGCTATTACCCGCTCAGCCTGGAACGGGAAAGCGTGGTTTTCTTTCCCCTCTCCTGGACCATCGTTCACATCATTGACAAAGACAGCCCACTGTATGGGGTCACGGCCGATGAGTTGTGCGCAAGCGGAGCGGAGTTCTTGATTCTGCTTACGGGAATGGACGAGACATTTTCGCAGGTGGTAAACGCGCGGTCGTCCTACCGGGCGAACGAGGTTATCTGGGATGCGAAGTTTTCGGATATTTTTGTGTACGATCCCGAAGGCAGGACAGCGGGCATCGACATGAACCGGTTCCACGACACTGTGCGGCTATCGAACCAGCCGTAGGGGGCGTAGGAAACGACAAAGGATGGGCCCGCTTCGCTGCGGCACGCCAGGACAGGTCGCTACGGTTGATTGTTGCGCTACTTTCATTCCCTTCGCTCGGCCGGCCCTTGGTTCCTCCGGTCGAAAACCAGATGATGAGCACATGTGAGAAAGCCAGCGCCAGAGCGCGGAATCCGAGCGGAGACCCTTTACGGAGCGCTAGAACGCTCCTTTCCCTCCCCGTGCTATCGAAATCGACATGCGAAGCGATTTTCAACCCCTTCGCACCTGTGTGTTATGGATTGACGATACGGGATCCGTTGGGGCCGGCGATTATGGCGACGGAAGCGAGGCCGAGAAAGAGGCCGTGTTCCACAACGCCCGTCATGCTTTTCAGTGTTTGAGCCAGCGCGGGCGGATCAAGAATGTTTTCGTAGTGACAGTCGTAGATATAGTTGCCTTCGTCGGTGATGTAAGGCGAGCCGTCGTGCGCGGCACGCAACATCGGATGCGCTCCCATGTTTTCCAACTGTTTCCGGATCGGACCAGCGGCAAATGGGATTACCTCCACCGGCAGCGGAAAATGGCCCAGATGTTCGACCATCTTGTGTTCGTCCGCGACAATCACCAGCTTGCGTGACGAGGAGGCCACAATCTTTTCGTGAAGCAGCGCTCCCCCGCCGCCCTTAATCAACGCGAGGCCTGGCGCCACCTCGTCGGCACCGTCGATGGTCACATCGGTGTGGTCTGTTTCATCGAAACTGGTCAAAGGAATATTGAGCGAACGGGCCAGCTCTCCGCTGGCGCGCGAGGTAGGGATGCCGCGAATGTTCAATCCCTGGCGAACCTGCTCACCGAGAAACCGAATGGCAAAGGTAGCGGTAGAACCGGAACCCAAGCCCACGATCATTCCGTCCTTGACGTATTCCAGGCTCTTACGCGCGGCTGCTGCTTTTTCGGTATCGGTCAACGACATGAAGGATCCTAGGGGTTGGCCTTCGAGGCTCGAGAGTACATGAGGCGAGTGAAGCCGCTCATTAAGAGATTGATGCCGACAATCGTGCCTACGGCCCATACGGCGCTGGCCGGCCAACTGCGCCAGATCATGATCGCCAGGATCAGGGTCACGATACCGTCGAACAACAACCAGCCAGAACCCGGGGCGCTGCGGATCTGGAAGTAGGTTACGAAATGGAAGATGGATTCCACGAGGAACAGAACAGCAAGCGCAAGTGTCAATGAGACCAGGCTCAACTTAGGATTTACCAGGAGATAGACACCCGCGATGAGATAGGCGCAACCGACCAGCAACCTCCAGAAGAATCCCCCAGTGCTACGCGCAGCAAAGCTACCCGCAAGATGCGCAATACCGGCCACTATCACCAGAATGGCGACAACAATGGCAACCGCAATACCGGCCTCGAAAGGCAATGCCAATGCAAAGAATCCGACAATAATGAGCAGGATGGAGTACCAGGTGGGAAACCCGGTGCCTCTTCCCAACACGCTGCCCAGCGGCGATGTGACCATGTTCCCGGCTCCTTGTCTGATCGCGATAAATGCCCCACCAGCATATCTGGAAATCGCCTTCGGGCACGCGATATTCTGAATTTGTTTCTGCAAACCATCGCCCCATCCACTTTGAAGGAGATTCATGTCGAACGACTTGCGCAGTTTCCTGACGCTTTCCTATGAAGAGCTGGAAGAGTTGAATCTGAAAGCAAAAGAGCAACGAAAGAACCTTGTTCCCCAGGACCAGATCCGGGAAGAACGGCTGAAATACCTTACCGATGAAAAGCGGATCAAGGCCGTCACGGTTCTGTTCAGCGACCTGGAAGGCCGTCTGCACATGCTCGACTACGACAAGAAGTTCATCATCAAGAGCTGGGACAACCTGACATTTGACGGTTCCTCGATCCGCGGGTTCTCGGCACAGCGGGAAAGCGACCTGCGGCTGGGAATCGACTGGAGCGCTTTTTACTGGGTGCCCGCCGACTTTTTCGGCGCCGGCAAAGTGATTGTGTTTGGGGAAGTCATCGACAAGAGCGGCGACGTTTATCCAGCGGACATTCGCAGCGTGTTGAAGTCGTTTGCCCGAGAACAGCGGGAGAAGAACGGCTACACCTTGAATGCCGCGAACGAGATCGAAGGGTTCCTGTTTGAAGGCATTGACGCCGAACGGCGCTACCCGGAACTGGGCAAATTCGAATACGTCAATACGGGCGGATACTACCACTCGTTGCCCGGTGACCCTCTCCGTACCTTCATCGACACCACGGCGGAAGTACAGCGCGCGATGGGATTCGAGAATGAAAAGGACCATCCTGAGGTTGCCCCCTCGCAATTCGAAATCAATTACGGATACGGCGAGGTGGTAGCAGCCGCGGACCAGATCCAGCTCTACAAGCTCATCTGCCGCCAGGTAGCGACGGGCATGGGGTGCTCCGCTTCTTTTCTTCCCAAACCGGTGATCGGGGTCAACGGGAATGGAATGCACACCAACGTTTCGATCAGCAAAGATGGCAAGAACCTTTGCTGGGATCCTAAGGGAGAAGAAAAGCTTAGCGAGTTCGGGTGGTCTTTCATTGACAAGATTCTCTCCAGCGCGAACGATATTTGCCTGCTGCTGAACGCGAGCGTGAATGCCTACCGCCGGCTCGATCCACACTTTGAAGCGCCGAATCAGATCAAGGCATCGCCGATCGACCGGGGATCGATGGTGCGCGTGCCTCTGGGCAATGAACGCAGCTCGCGGGTCGAAGTGCGCTCCGTTGGACCGGATGCCAATCCGTACATGGTGATGTATTCAATCTTTCGCACTGGCCTTGAAGGCGAGATCTCCAAGATCAAGGATCTGCGCCAGGCAAAGCGCTACCTGCCAGATAACGTCTACACTGCCATCGACGACTTTCGGCGGTCGAAGTGGACCACCACGCTACTCGGAGCAGATGTCAAGACGCGCTACGCCGACCTGAAGCAGGCCTCGGCAGACCGTTGCCCGCGGCTTCTGGGAACGTTGATCAAGGTTCCGGAGATCCAGTTCCATCACGATGTCTACAACCAATACCTGTGGAACCAATTCTGATGAGCAAACTGTTGGGCATCGATGTCGGCACAGGAGGGACGCGCGCCCTCCTGATCGACTTCACTGGCAAGGTGGTGGCTTCGGCGATTCATGAGCATGTAGCCTTCGCCTCTCCGCAGAGCGGATGGGCGGAGCAGGATCCGCACGATTGGTGGAATGCGTGCCAGGGCGCCGTGCGCAGGCTTCTGCAGGAATCGTCCATCCCCGCTACGGAGATTACCTGTATCGGCCTAAGTGGACAGATGCACGGTGCGGTGCTTCTGGACAGGAATGACGAGGTGCTGCGGCCGGCGCTGATCTGGTGCGATCAGCGCACGGCAGCCGAGTGCCGCTGGCTGAACGAAACCGTTGGACCGAAACGGCTGGTGGAGTTGACCGCCAATCCTGCGCTCACAAACTTCACGCTGACCAAGCTATTGTGGGTACGAACCCACGAGCCCGAAATCTGGAAAAGATTTCAAAGCTTCCTTCTACCCAAGGACTACGTTCGCTTCCGCCTCACGGGCGAGCGAGCAATCGACGTTGCGGACGCTTCCGGGACGCTCCTGCTCGACGTCGTACATCGCCGTTGGTCCGACGCCATGCTTCAGGCGACGGGGCTCAGCCCATCTTGCCTGCCCGCGCTCTATGAGTCGGAGCAAATTGTGGGCCGGATCACGGAATCGGCAGCGGCGAGCACGGGGCTGAAGGCGGGTACACCGGTGGTGGCGGGCGCAGGAGATCAGGCTGCTGGCGCCACCGGTATGGGCATCGTTCGTCCGGGCGATGTCAGCGCAACAATCGGCACTTCGGGTGTGGTTTTTGCGGCGTCGGACGCGCCGGTCACCGATCCTCAAGGGCGGCTGCACACGTTCTGCCACGCGATCCCGGGCCGCTGGCACGTGATGGGAGTGACCCAGGCCGCCGGTCTCTCGCTGCGTTGGTTTCGCGACCACTTCGCGGCGTCGGAGTCTTATGACCAGCTCAGCTCACAGGCCGCAGGGGTGCCGGCAGGTTCCGGAGGCGTGCTTTGGGCTCCGTATTTGATGGGAGAGCGGACACCCTATCCAGACCCTGACGTGCGCGCCGCGCTGGTTGGGTTGGGGGCTGATCATAGCAGGGCCCACGTTGTCCGGGCCATCCTCGAGGGCGTCGCCTTCAGCCTTAAGGATAGCCTGACGATATTCAAAGAGTTGGGTATTCCGGTGAAGGCCATTCGCTTGGGTGGAGGAGGCGCACGCTCGCCTTTATGGCGGCAGATCCAGGCGGATGTTTACGGCCAAGGGGTGGAAACCGTGCAGGCCGAGGAGGGCGCCGCGTACGGAGCCGCGCTGTTAGCCGGGGTCGGCGCCGGCGTATGGCCGTCCGTGGATGCGGCTTGCGATGCGGTTGTGCGCGTTGCCGCACGAACTTCCTCCGAACCGGAAGCCGCCGCCATTCTTCAACGTAGCTACGCCAAATACCGGCGGATTTATCCCGCCCTGCGGAATATCTTTACGCCGTAGCAGACCGGAAACGCCCGGTCTCTCCTGAGATACTTGGCACCTTGGTGGAATGCTGGCTGTGCCGGGAACCTTTAGACTTAAACGATGGGAGCTGTTTTGGGCCTTTCGTCAGCGAGCAGAGAGATTGCACATCCAGGAGGGCGCTCCTGGTAATGGAACCTACACTGGTTACAGCTCCTCCGGAAACGGCGTCTTTTCGGGAAACGCTGCTGACGCGCAGAAACTTTCTGCGCCTGGCCGCTTGCTCTACGGCCGGGCTGGCGTTCTACGCCGGTGAAGTCGCGCGGCACGCGCTCGAAATCCTTTGCCTTACAGTCGCGATACCGCACCTGCCCGACTCCTTCGTCGGAATGAAAATCGCCCAGATCAGCGATATCCATTTTGAGGAGTATACGGAGGCCTCTTTTCTTAGCGCGGTGATCCGCAATGTCAACGCTCTGGCTCCCGGCCTGGTCGTGTTGACCGGAGATTTTGTCAGCAATAATCCGCTACCGCGACACATGAGCATCCGGCTTGGATACCACTGCGCCGAGATCCTCAGTGGTATCGAATGCCCGCATCGATACGCGATCCTGGGAAACCATGACGCCCTGGCAGGCGCTCCCGCAGTGACCGATGCTCTTCAGACCCACGAGATTCCGGTACTGGCCAATAGCTCGGTGCCGCTGGAGCGGAATGGAGAGCGCATTTGGTTGGCTGGCATCCGCGACGCCCTGCTGCAGCATCCCGATATGGCTGCCACTTTGCCTAAAGGAAGAAGGGCGGATCGCGAACCACTGATCCTGTTGGCACACGAGCCGGACTTCGTGGATCGCATTCTGGGTTCCCGGGTGGATCTTGTGCTCTCAGGACATACGCACGGGGGGCAGGTGCGACTTCCTTTTATGCCTCCCTTGATGCTTCCCGAGTTGGGCATGAAGTATGTGCATGGGCTATTCCGGTTAAGCGACGGGATGCAGCTCTATGTCAATCGAGGCATCGGCACAGTGAATCTACCGTTTCGTTTCCGCTGCCCTCCTGAGATCACCTTGATCACGCTCGCCCAGAGCTGATGCTGCTCTGCAATTCCTGATGATGAATATGCGCATGCCGGCACAGCGCGAGAGAGCGCGGGTTTGTAATCCTTGGTGTACCCTGGCGCACGATTCGGAAGCTTACCCGGGTAATCGGACAGGCTGAAATTGGAGCGTATTCGTGGTAAATCTGCCCCAAAAGGAGACCCAAATTGACACCATCGTAGTACCGTTCAGGGAATCTCCACAGTGTTACTCAACGTTAGTTGTACTTAACAATTGAGACAGCAGGTGCTCTTCCCGCTACACTCAGTAGCTGAAAGGGGACACACCATGAGCGTACACACATTTCCAAACTTAGCAGGGAATTCGATGAGGCCGGAGTTGCGCGTTGTGCGCAGAGCGGAGTCTATTGTCTCCCTGAATGTTGCCGAGGTTTGCACGGATAATCCGGAGCAGATGTACTACGAGGACAAGCTGGGGTGCGCGCGCGGCATCGTTTATGCCTTTGCCTTCCAGGGAGCCCTGGTAGCGGTCGCCACCGTGTGCTGGAAGCTTCTACTCCACTAGAGCGAGAGCGTTTTCTCCATCACCTCCGCGTCGATCCTTCCCCCGTAGTACTTCGCAATCCTTCCCCTGGTAACAAAACCCAGCCCCCGATAAAACTGGCGCGCCACGGTATTGGTCTCGGCCACCTCGAGTCTGATGAGTCGTATGCCTTCCTGTTTGAGTTGTTCTTCGACGGCGTGCATCAGCAAGGTGCCCAAACCGCGGCGGCGCGCAGCAGGGTCCACATCGAGAGTGATGATGTGGCCAATGGACTGCCGATCGCGGCTCTCGCGCTCGAGGATCACAAAGCCGGCGAGCTTGTTTTCCGGGTGTTCAGCAATCCAACAGGAACAGCCAGGACGGGCCAGGAAAAAGCGCAGCTCCGCTCGGGAGTAGGCAATATTCCGGGAAAAACAAACCTGGTCGAGCTGATGCAGCCCGGCCAGGTCTTGGGTTTCAAAACGGCGCAACTGAACCATTGCTCCAGTTGCTTAACAGGGTGGTGAAAACACGTTCGCGACCAAGTCGGCATACCAGATGCCACTGGCTGCACAGTCACAACCATAGTATCCGGCGCCTCGCTCCTGGCTTCGGCGCGTTTTCAGCAGCCTTTTAGGGAGTCTGGGCAACGGTTACCTTTGACGCGGCATTCTTTGGCTCCATCACAACCCCGTTGTACGGAGAAGCGGCAAGTAAGCGTCCATCGAGGGAACGCACGTGCCGCACCCTCCAGCCTGGATCATAAAACTTAAAGGTCCGATCGGACGGATCGATGGCCAGCAACCAGCTGGAATTCCAGGAGGTGGCCAGAACACGCTTTAGGCCGGGGTCATAGCTCAGACCGCTGATATCGGAGATGGGAAGATTGGAGACGTCTTTCCAGCTCTGACCGCGATCATCCGTGTAGAAGACACCTTCGCGGCCCCCGACCCAAAGGCTACCGTTGCCGGCGAGGGTGATGGATTGCATCCAGGTCAGCTTCTGGGGCATTGGCATTGATTGCCAGGTGGTGCCTCCATCTTCAGACCAGGCAAGCGCAGTGCGCTGCGCCGCTATGACGGTTGATCCCGAAGCCGCCACAGCGCGGTACTCGGCCTTACCCAGCACCGGACCACCGACCCACGTCGCACCCTGATCTTTGCTGGCATAGACTCCGTTTGCCGTCGCGGCATACCAGACACTGCCGGAGGCATCCACGTCGTGCACCTTCACTTCGATTTGGCCATCAGGAACCATGACTGTGGTTTCCTCTTTGGCACGCCTACCCTTATGAATGACGTATTTGGTCTTCTTTTCCGGCTTCACGATTTTGCCGTCCTGCTGCCAGGTTGTACCGTCCCAACGAAAGATGCCGGAGTTGGTCCCGGCCAGAATCACACCGCCGTCAGACTCTGACAGGTCGAAGACATCGCGGCCTTGCAGTCCGTTGCTCTGCTGCGTCCACGTGGCACCGTCGTCGTGGGAGACGAAGACGCCGCCGTAAATCTTGTCGTTCACCACACCCGCCAGGATGGTTTGGGGGGACTTTGTATCCACCAGGATGGTTGCCACCTGACGCTGGGTAAAGCCAGTGTTGGAGGCCTTGAAGCTGGCGCCCGCATCGTCACTTTCGAGTACGCCGCTACGGTCGGTCGCAAGCAGTACATGCTGAGAATTTTTCGGGTCAACATAGACGTCATTGACGATTACATCCGGACCCGTCATCCGCTTCCATTCTGTGCCGCCATCGAGTGTCTTATAGAGACCTTCGGTAGTGCCGGCATAAACCGTATTGCGATTGCTCGGATCGAGCATCAAAACCCGGGTCCTGCGAGCCGTAGAAGGGATGCCTTGAATCTTGCGGTATAGCTCGCCGGAAGTATCGCTGCGGTAGATTCCGGAGCAAGCGCTGGTGTAGACCACATTGGGTACAGTGGGATCGATAATGATCGAGAAGACATCAGAATCATCAATCAGGCCCTGCTTGATGTTGTGCCAGTTGGCGCCGCCATCGGTGGTCTTCCAGGGAAGATGCCAGGTACCGGCATAGATGATTTTCGGATCTTTGGGATCGATGGCGATGGACTCCACCTCATGGATATCCATGCTGCCAACGGGCGAAATCTGGTTCCAGTGCACGCCACCGTCTTCGCTGCGGTAAACGCCCCTCAGGGTACCAACAATGAAGATTTTCGGGTCAGAGGGAGCCTGAGCAAGGGCGCGGATCGACTGCCCTTTCATTCCATCGACTTCCGTCCAGGTCTTGCCGGCATCGTGACTGATGAACAAGCCGCCGTCGGGATGATCCAGAACCCAAGCGCCCACCAGCAGAGTCTTGGGGTCGGCGGAATCGACCACGATGTTGTCCAAAGTGAGGTCATCGGTCTTGGCCAGCTTGGCCAGCCGCTGCCAGCTTGCCCCCCCGTCTTCGGACTCGTAGATCCAGCTATTGGTGGTGCCTAGATACAGGTGCTTGTCATTGGAAGGGTCGGCGGCGAAGCTGCGGCCGTCCCCGCCGTCAGGACCGACAGGTACCCATGACGAGGGCTGAGAGAAGAGGGGTTGGTTGGGGAGCAGAAAGAGCAGGAGAGCAGCGGAGGAGAGGGTACGCCCGATGTATGAAGTCATTGCCTTCTATGTTGCTTACTTGGAATGCGGAGAACTCGACGTGGTTATCCGCATTCACGGTGCTCCTGAGAGGAGTGCCGGGTCAAGCACAATGAAAAGGGTGGCCATTACTATTTGGCCACCCTTTCCCGTTATAGCTGCTGTTCAGTCTTACTGAGCAGCGGGCTTTTTCCGCCTAGCGTGACGAGCAGGAGCTGTTCTGGCCTGAGCCTTAACAGTGCTCTCGTCAACCGGTGTGGTACCTTGCACGTCGCTGTCGAAGGTTGCGCCGGAAGGTACAAGGTAGTTCTCGACTTCCTTGTTGCCTTGAGTTCCGGTACGTACCGAGATCCGGGAAGGATCGATGCCCTTCTCCTTGACCAGGTAGTCCTTCGTGTTGACGGCACGTTGTGCAGCCAGCGCCTCAGGCTTCTTCTCGGTGGAAGCTGCCTCGCCAACCACGACTGCAGTGGCGTCGGTTTGCTGTTGCAGGTTGAGCGCTACGTCGTCCAGGCAGGCCTTAGCCTCGTTGTCGACGCGAGCCGGGCGACGCTTGTCACGGTCGAAGTTGATCGAGCAAAGCGTCTTGGTGGTCGGCTTCGGCGGCGGCGGCGGTGCTTGCACGTCGACCGTAGCGGTGCAGGTTGCGGATTGGCCCTTGTCGTCCTGGACCGTTCCAGTGACCGTAATCGTGCCGGCAGGTGCGCCTGTCGTGCTCAGGGTAGCGGTGTTGCCGCTGCCGCTGATCTGGCCAGCGGATGCCGTGAACGAGTAGGTCAGCGGCCTGTTCTGCGGGCTGACTCCGGTGGCACTGATCGTCGCCGTGCCGCCAGGTTGAACGGTGGTCGGATTCGCCGTGCAGCTCAGGGTCGGAGGCTCAAACTGCTTGATAGTGAAGTTCGCCGTGCAATCAGCGAACTGACCAGGCTTTTGGCCTTCCGAAACGTGACCGGTGACGGTGTAGTTTCCGGGAGCCAAGCCAGTGGTGTCGATGTTACCAGTGGTGCTGTCACCCTTGATGTTGACACCGTTGTTTCCCGTCCAGCTGTAGGTGGCGGTCTTTTTTGGATTCAGATTGGCCGCCGTGCCGGTGACCGTAATCGGGTCGCCAGGAAATGCGGGCGACGGAGACGCCGTGCAAGTGTAGGTCACGGGCGGCGGAGGCTGAATGCTGCCCATGTGATAGAGGAGACCGGTGCTCAGGCGGGCAATGTTCAGGTTCGCCCGGCCGCCGGTTGGATAGGGTGGTTGAGGTCCAAAGTTGGTGTGGAAGTACTGGTAGTCCGCCTGGAAAAGGCGCAGACCGAGGTGCCCACCAAGGAACGGCAGCGCGTAATCCAGACCGCCGCCTACCGTCAAGGCAGGTCCAAAAGTGTAGGGCTGTTTGTAGGGACCACCCAAACGGTTGAACCCGGCGCCAGCATGCACGAATGGAGTGATCTCCGTCGTTGGGTAACGGAAGATCATGCCCAGCGTACCGGAGGAGGCTCCATCGTTGTTGCCGTCAGGATGATTCGAGTACTCGGCCTGACCGCCGACGTACCGGTTAAAGAAGTAGCTGACGCTACCGATTGCGCCGTAATTGATCGACGAATAACTTACCGGGCCATTGATGCCGATATTGGCGCCAGACGGAATGGTCACATTTCCGTGGGGAGCCCAATATGAATAGCCTAGAAAGATGTCGATCCTCGAAGCCGCAGCATCCGCGGGAGCTGTAGGCTTGGGGGCTGTACTGGACGAATTCTGAGCCAGAAGACTCGCAGAACCGAGTCCAATTGCACTGGCTACAAGCAGAATTCGGCTCAGAGACGTCAAGGGGCGAGAGTGCATGCGTCTATCCTCCGCAACCACTGAAAAATCAAACAAAACCTGGAAGTCATTCAACAAGGCATCGAGCCAAAAGGACGTGGCTCGAGTCACGCTAAAATTTGTGTCACGCAAATCCGACCGCCGGATGCGAAACAGTCACATCCGGTAATCTACAGCATATTTCTTATCTCGACTAGCCTTAATTCTCAACATCTTAACGGTAGCGGCGCGAGGGGAGTGTGGCCTTAGTTACCTTTTTCGCCAACAAGTATCCGCACCCGTACGCAAAAAACAACCGCCCTGCAAAGTTATTACAATTGCACAATTATTGGAAGTTTAATGCGCGTTTTAGGCTTCCCCGTTCGCGCAATATTTTTTCCTGCAGGAGAGTGATCGCGTACATCAACTGCTCCGGACGCGGTGGACAGCCCGGCACGTACACGTCGATAGGGATAATCTGATTGACTCCCTGAACCAGGGCGTAGTTGTTGAAGACGCCCCCCGAGGTGGCGCAGGCGCCCATGGATATTGCCCACTTGGGCTCCGGCATCTGCTCATAAAGCCGGCGGATGACGGGAGCCATCTTCTGTGAGACTCGCCCCGCAATGATGATCAGGTCCGACTGGCGTGGCGAGGGACGAAACACCTCCGCGCCGAAACGTGCAATATCGAAGCGGGCACCACCCATCGACATCATCTCAATGGCGCAGCACGCCAACCCGAAAGTCATGGGCCAGACGGAGCTCTTGCGAATCCAGTTCACGGCAAAGTCCAAAGAGGTCAAAATCACCCCTTCGGGCTGCTCGTATCCGAAATTGACTTCGCGGACTTTGGCCTGGTTTTTGCCGCTCGACTCCAAAGACCCGAACAGATAGCGGTCACGGTCAATAGCGCTCATAGCTTCCACTATAAGCCATTTGCAAGACGAACCTCGGCATGAAAGGCGGTTCCCGGGCCCGTCGGACGTGTTGCAGAGGGCGGGTATCCCCGCTGATCCCGCAGGGGCCAATGGCCACAGAGGCCTGCGAGTCAAAGAGCCGCGGGACTCCGAAGCGAGGTTCCCGCTATACTCTGGAATCAGATTATGCAGAAAATAGAAGCGGTCATTCAGCCGTCAAAGCTGGACGCAGTGAAAGAGGCCCTGCTCGCCATCGGGGTTGAGGGCATGACGATCCTTGAAGCACGCGGTCATGGGCGCCAGAAGGGCCACACAGAGTTCTATCGTGGACGCGAATATACAGTTGATCTTTTGCCGAAAATCAAGATTGAGACTGTGATCCCGGACGAACTGTTGGAGAAAGCCGTACAAGCCATCATTACCGCCACACGCACGGGAAAGATCGGGGACGGCAAGATATTCGTCACGGCAATCGACGAAGCAATCCGGATCCGCAACGGCGAACGGGGAATGGCGGCGCTGTAGAGCCGGAATAGCAGTAGACCCTCGCGGGCCCTTGTCTGTTGTATTCACGAGCCCTCGGATCATCGGAACATCGCAAAATAAATCTCCTTTCGCGGTCGACATGAAAGCTGCATTCACGTCTCACCAGCAGTTGCGGGATTACTACCAGGCCGAGATGGCGGCGATGCGGCAGTCATTTGAGCGCACCGGCAACGGCGTGATGTGTATCCGACGGCGGGCTTTAGTGGTTGACTGCCTGCTGGATCCGTTGTGGCGATTGGAGAGCGGTGGTCCGCTTCCCGAGGGGCTGGCGCTGATAGCCATTGGAGGCTTCGGGCGCAAAGAACTCTTCCCTTCCTCCGACGTCGACCTGCTCTACCTTTGTAGCGACGAGCAGCGGGAGGACAAACTCCGCGAAGGGATCCGAGCCTGTAACCAGGCCATGTGGGACCTGGGCTTGCGGGCGAGCCCCATGATCCGCACTCTCAAGGAATGCGATCGCTACGACCCGGATAACATCGAGTTCACTCTTTCCCTTCTGGACCGCCGCTTTCTCGCCGGTGATCACGGCCTCGATCAAAGCCTGCAGACACAGATATTGCCGGGCGTTGCCTTGAGGGAGTGGAGCAGCATCGTGCACCGGCTTGCCGACCTGGCGCGGGCTCGCCACCAAAAATACGGCAATACCATTTTTCATCTCGAACCAAATATCAAAGAGTGTCCAGGCGGCTTGCGCGATCACCAGCTGGCGCAATGGTTGAGCCTGCTCAACTACGTGCATGAGCAGAAAGCCTGGCCCAGCACATACGGCAGCTCGCTCTCGGTCAATAACGAAGCCGCTTCCGCATTCGAATTTCTCAGCGCCACACGCTGCTTTCTGCACCTGCGCAGCGGCCGGGACGATAACACGTTGGACTGGCAAGCGCAGGATGAAGCGGCAGCGCAGAGTGTGGGGCTGGAAACCAAGGGAACTTCGGATCCCGCCTATTGGATGCGCACTTACTATCGCCACGCCCGCACCGTATATCGCCGCGCGATTCTGGCCATGGAGGCGTTGCCCCCGGCGCGCCAGTCCTTCTACCGTCCACAGAGGAGAAAGCGGGTTCCCATACCGGGCACTGACTTCGTGGTGCAGGATGGCAGAGTCGATGTTTCAGAAGCGGCGCTGCTGACAGGTCCGGAAGGGATTCTCCGCGTTTTTGCGCTGATCGCAGCGCACGGTTACCGGCTGACGCAAAATGCAGAAGAGCGTCTTGCGGACGCGCTGCCCGTGCTCGATGTCCACATTCCCGAAGGCCCCTTTCTGTGGAACGCTCTGCGCGAGATTTTGCTCGGCCCTCATGCTGCACACGCGCTACGCACCATGCACGCGCTGGGCATCCTGGAATTGCTGATCCCAGAGTTCCACGGCATCGACGCCCTGGTGATTCGCGATTCCTATCATCGCTACACGGTCGATGAGCATACATTCCTGGTAATCGACAACGTGCACGCCCTGCGCCAACCGCACCTTGCGTGGGAACGGCGCTTCTCTACATTGCTGGCGGAAATCGACCGACTCGATCTTTTCTTTCTCGCGCTGCTGATGCACGACACCGGCAAGGCGCGGCGCAGCGGCGAGCACACGGTCCAAAGCGTGGAACTGGCCGACAGCCTGCTGGCTCGGCTGGAACTGGACGCGGAAGAACGCGACATGGTACGACGCCTGATCCGCAACCACCTGGAGATGTCGATCACGCTGCGGCGAGATATCTTCGATACCGAAACCATCCGGGCCTTTGCGGAAAAAGTCGCATCGCAAGCCCATTTGAAAATGCTGTGTCTGATGACGTATGCAGACATCAAAGCGGTAAACCCTGACGCGCTGACTCCGTGGAAGGCAGACAGCCTGTGGCAGCTCTATATCGCGACTTCCAACTTCATGGACCGAAGTGTGGATCAGGAGCGCTATCGCGCGGACTTAGATCCTACGCAATTAAAACGCATCCTCACGCTTGCGCCGGAGAGCGCGCAGGAGTTGCGCACTTTCCTGGAAGGCTTTCCGCAGCGCTACCTGCAGACGCGAATGCCGGAGCAGATCCGGGACCATTTCCAGATGGCCTTGCAGCTTTCGGATTCAGCGGCGCAAGTCAACCTACGGAGCCTGCGTCACTTCTGGGAGCTTACGGTTATCACGCGGGACCGCCCCCTGCTGTTTGCCGACATGGCCGGTGCGCTGTCCTCCTGGGGAATGAATATCGTCAAGGCCGAAGCTTTCTCCGACGATGCCGGCATCATCGTCGACACCTTTCAGTTTTCTGACCCTTTCCGGACTTTGGAGCTGAATCCGTCAGAAGTGGAACGGTTCCGCGCGATCCTTCTCGACGTGATCTCCATGAAGACGCCAATTGAAGTCCTGCTGCGCCGGCGCCCGGCCGCTCGGGCTCCCATCATGGTCAGAGTAGAAACGCGGCTGGATTTCGATAACACGGCTTCCACCCACAGCACCCTCCTGCAAGTGGTGGCCCAGGATGGGACTGGCCTCCTGCGACAGATTGCCACCACGCTCGCCGCGCACGATTGCAATATCGAGGTGGCCCTGATCGACACGGAGGGCGAAATCGCGATCGACGTCTTCTACCTGACCATTCGCGGATCGAAGCTCGACGAGACCAAGCAGGAACAGCTCCGGGCTGACCTGATGCTGGCGATCGAGGAACTGCGTCCGGCGCATGCCGGCGGCTAGCGGCGGATTCTCGAAGCACCGACCCCGGAGCTGAAAGCCAGGGGTGGAGCACTGTAGACTCTCCTGGAAGAACAGGGGGACTCACAACCAAGAGAGTGCAGCGTGAAACTGGGCAGATCCATCCGCAAATACTTTTACCTGCGCCGGCACTCGCGGCAGCGTCCCGCCTTTGCGCGGGTGAAAGATGAGCTTCGCGCCCGAACCAAAGCATTCTCCGCCGCAGCGTCACTCGATACCCAGACTGCCAGCTTCACACGCCTGTTCCATGCCATCTGGACGGGTTCTAACGACCGCGCGTTCAACCTTCGCCTGCTGAGCTGGATTCGGCTGCTGGAACACGACGATCTCCTGCGAATCGATTTCCAGGAAGCGTTCCAGTCGATGCTTTCGCAACTCGACTCCGTCGGTCTTCTGGCTGAAGCGGGTTTGCCACGGCACCACGCCCTGTTCTCGGAAGGGTTACGCCGGTTGTTCAACCGCTTCCTGCCGTCGGCGATGCCGGTAACGGACACATCGCGACTGATGCTCGCCCTGTTCGCGCACAGCCGAGACGTGGAGCGGTTCGTGCAACTGCCGGAAGCTTTGTTTGAGCGCATGCGCGTATTGCTAGCCCCTCCGCCCACAAGTGGCGGCCCGCGATCCGCGCCCCGTTTGCAGGGCGATTTGCGTCAGGCACTTTGTCTGATCGCGACGCGTACGGCGGGGCGAGGTGTGACAGCCGCCATGCGAGAACGAAGTGGCCGGGTCGAGGTACAGAGCTCGCCTTTTTACAAGCTGGTCTTCGCCACCCAGGAGCTGGTAGCGGCCGGCGGCGTAGCGGCGGCTGGTCCCCTTTTCGAGACATGGAAAGCGGCGATCAGCAACTGCCGCAAAGAATTGGGCCAGGTGCGGGTGGGGATGGAGACGACCGGCGTTAGCGCCGACCTCGTGCTGGACTTGCGTAGTATCGAGCTGGCCCTAATGCGGATGCACGGGCTGGCTCGAGTTCTTACCTTCGGCTCCGACCCGGTTCCTGGTGTCGACGATTCCGCGGCCGCGCGCAACCTGCTCAATCAGCTGATTGAAGGAAGCCTCGAAGACAAGCGGGTTTCCAGCCTGCTGAAGCAGAACCTTAATTTACTGGCGCGCAAAACGGTTGAACGAACCGGGCATAGCGGGGAGCATTACATCGCGCAAACCCGCAAAGAGTACTGGCAGATGTGGCTGGCCGCGATTGGGGGAGGGCTGCTGACGGTGCTCACGGCCGCCTTCAAAATGAGGATCATCGAGCACCAGTTTCCTCTGTTTGTAGAAGGATTTCTGACAGGCACAAATTACGCCATCAGTTTCGTTCTGCTGCAGGTGTTTGGCCTGGCGCTGGCAACCAAACAGCCCTCAGCCACGGCGGCCACGTTTGCCGGCATTGTTCGCAACAATCCGGGCAATGCCCGCTGGAGCAAGATATCTGACTTCACGGCGCGTATCAGCCGTACGCAGTTGGCCGCAGCCGCCGGCAACGTCGCTGCAGTCTGTGTCGGATCCGTTGCCCTGGAACGCTTGTGGCGCGTGATGTTCCGCGAGCATTATCTGCCGGCGGAAAGCGCGCGGCACGTCTACGAGGCCCTGCATCCTTTTGCTTCCGGAACCATCATTTACGCCGCCGGGACCGGGGTCATCCTGTGGCTGGCCGCGCTCATCGGGGGCTGGTGTGAGAATTTCGCCGTGTTTCATCGGCTTACAGAGGCCGTCTCCCAGCACCCTGTCGGCCACCGCGTGGGGCACAACCGGATGGCGCGGCTGGCGGGATGGATCGAGCTGAATCTTGCCGGCTGGAGCACGAGCATCGCGCTCGGGTATCTGCTCGGTTTTGTACCGGTGATTGCGCGCTTCTTTGGGATACCGTTTGACGTACGCCACGTCACTCTGTCTACCGGCACACTGGCCTTGGCGGCAGCCCGGTTCGGCACCAAATCGTTTGGCGATGACTGGTTCTACTACGCGATGGCCGGCATCGGCGTGACTTTTGTCCTGAACCTTGGAATCAGCTTCTCCATCGCATCGTTTGTTGCCCTGCGGGCGTATGATGTTCCGGCGCGGGAGCAGTTCCGGCTGCTGCGCTATCTGCTGCGGCAAATTGTCCGGTCGCCGTTGAAATTTCTTTTTCCTGTGGAGCGGGACGAGCCACCTGCTGCAATTCTGAATGCTGTGCCGGAGAAGAAATGAGCGCTTCGCCGCCGGCAAGCAAGATGCTCCTAGTGAACGAAAAGGGTGGTCGGGCTTGTATCGAGGACTGTGAGGGGATCGGCAAACCGCAGATCTCTCCACTTCGCTTCGGTCCAGATGACAATTCTGTTGTGAACGTTCATTGCTCCCTTAACGGGCCGCAAGGCAAGTCAGGTGCTGGGGACGACAAATTTCGCATGATGGAAGCAGGGCCATAGCCCAGCCTTTTGCGGGTTGTTACGGCCCGGCTAAGAAGCCGTGCCCTGACACGAACAAGATACCTATTTGGCGGGTGAGGGGGATTGAGACTTGTTGTTGAGGTCGTAGATCACCTCACCTGGCTTGGCGTAGTGCAAAGTCATCCTGGCCTCGTGCTCGATTGCGTCGGGGTCCGACTGCAAATGCTTTACGTGGTCCTGCAAGCGGCTGTTCTCCTGCTGCAACTGATGAATCTCCTGCTGAAGCAACTGATGCTGATGCCGCTTCTGCTCATAGACTGAAATTCCGTTCGCGCCAAAGATTGCGTGATAGGCCAGTAACGCGGCAAAGGCTATGGCGGCAATGGTTGCCACCTTTCGGCCTGAACGAGAAAAGGAGGACGAGATGATTCGCCGGAAACTCTGCTTCGCTTCGCTCATGAAACACTTTCGCAATTCGCTGCTTTATCTTCTCAATGAACTTCAGGACCGGCGACGAACTTTTCCGGACGAACCATAATTGGTAAACATATGACCGATTTTCAGATTGCACTGTGTACCTGCGCCAACCAGGAACAAGCTGAACGCATCGCCCATCACCTGGTCGAACAGCGTCTGGCTGCATGCGTCAATATCGTTCCCACGGTGCAATCCATCTACCGCTGGCAGGGCAAGGTCGAATCCGAGATGGAAGTTCTCCTGATCGTCAAGACAAACTCCGCTCGGAGCCAGGAAGCGCAAGTGGCCATCGCCAAGCTACACTCGTACGAAGTGCCGGAGTTCCTGGTGTTGCCCGTGGCAGGTGGATCAGAGGCCTATCTTGCGTGGCTAAGAGCCTGCCTGGAGTAGCCCGGCTGGTTTTTTTGTTATGCTGCAAGAGGTTCGTAAGGGCTCAAGAAGAACAGGTTCGCGGTTGATCGACAACGAAGCTAGAGCACTGTGCAGGCGGGACCAGCGAATTCAGCGCTCTTCCGCAGGAGCTGGGCTCGTTTCTCCGCGGCGGGTGAGCGCGGTAATCTTCTATGCGCTTTTTGTTCGTGGTTTTCGCAATCAGTTTATGCGCGTTGTTGTGGGCGGCGATCTCGGTTGCCAGGCACATCAAGCGGCATGACGATACACACACTGCTAACGCAAGGGAGGCGGATGCGGCAACGAGTTCGCCGGAATCACGCTGGCCCCGCGCGTAGAGGGAGATGAGAAGCATGCAGGAAGTTGGTTTTAAGCAGCATGGCCTACATTGGCTATCCGCGCCTTATGTCGCCTGGAATACAGTACTGCGTGTGATTGCTTCGACCGCCCTGGTTGCGATCTGTGCTCACATCTCAGTTCCTCTCGGCTTCACCCCTGTGCCGATCACCATGCAGACCTTCGCCGTGCTGCTGCTGGGATTGCTGTTTGGGCCCGGAGCGGCGTTTGCCTCGCTGTCGCTGTACCTCCTGGAAGGCGCGCTCGGCTTGCCCGTCTTCAGCCCTCACGGCGTCGGTGCAATCGCCCAACTTCTGGGCCCTACCGGCGGCTATTTGCTTTCCTACCCGTTTGCGGCTGCACTGACGAGCGTCCTCTACCGCCGCTGGGGGCAGTCTTCTTTGTCCGCGCTGGGCGGTGCGGGCCTCGCAAGCCTGATCATCCTTGGCGCAGGATCGGTCTGGCTGGCCACGCTCACCCATGCGAATTTCTCTGCCGTCCTCGCTCAATCGATGGTGCCGTTCCTGCCTGGAGAAGCCGTCAAAGTTGTTGCCGCATCGGGTTGCGCCAGAGTACTGGGGACGTTTGGACGAGACCCTCGCCAGCAAACACTCTAGAGATTCCTTCTGAGAGGATTTTGTGACTGCCACTCCCATTTCGGTTCCAGATGCTCCCGCCCAAGGTCTCAAAGGGAGCGTCAAAGAGATCACGATCGCGCACAGCCCCGACTCCGACGATGCGTTCATGTTTTATGGCCTGGCCACGGGCAAGATTCGCGTTCCCGGATACAAGTTCACCCACACTCTGTGCGATATCGAGACCCTGAACCACAAGGCGATGGACGAGGCGTTTTATGACGTGACGGCGATCTCCTTTCACGCGTATCCGTATGTGCAGAAGGATTATGCACTCATGGCGTGCGGCGGCAGCGTGGGGGAAAACTACGGTCCCATGATTGTCGCCAGCCAGCGTATTGGGCCGGACGAAATCAACCGGGTGCGAGTGGCGGTTCCCGGCACTCTGACCACCGCCTACCTGACCTTGAAGCTGTTTGCTCCGGGGATTGAAACGGCCACCGTTCCCTTTGACCGAATTATCCCGGAGGTCGTCGCCGGCAATTTTGACGCCGGCCTGATCATCCACGAAGGCCAACTCACCTACCCGGCCAGCGGTCTGCACAAGGTCATCGACCTGGGCCAATGGTGGCGGGAACAGACCGGACTTCCCTTACCTCTGGGCGGAAACGCGATCCGCCGCAACCTGGGGCCGGAGGTCATGGCGACGGTAACCCAGGCGCTGCGCGACAGCATCCAGCATGCGCTGGATCACCGCGAACCCGCGCTCGAATATTCCATGCAGTTTGCCCGCGATCTGGACCCGCAGTTAGCCAACCGCTTCGTCAGCATGTACGTAAACGAGCGCACGCTCAACTACGGAGAGGATGGGAAAGAGGCGATCCGCAAGCTGCTGACCATGGGACACGAGCGTGGGATCATTCCGCATCCGGTCCAGGTCGATTTCGTCGGCTAAAGCGAACACCAAACTCACCCATCAGGTTTTGCCGGCATCAACAAAAAGTAGTATCCATTGAACGCAAAATTGGTAAGGTGCTGGGATTGTGTTCATTTCGGACGCGGGCGTTTTCGTGGATCCGCACGGTCGAGCGTCATTACAAAACTCTTACGAACGAAAAATCGAGCTTTTGTTAGGTTCGAAGTAGAAATTCCAGTCGCTCGAAGTTCGAAAGGGACGTTCCACAAAACCATGCTGGCCGAAGAGATCGTTACACCTTCCCCAATCCTGCCTGTCGCTCCTCAGACCAATCCCCAGCCGGTGTCCAGACATGGCGCTGTGCCCGTCCTTGGCCGCAAGACGCAGTCTTCTAAAACCAACTGGGTGACTACCAGCTTCATGGTGGCTTTCCACGTGTTGGCGGTGGCGGCGCTGTTTATGTTTACGTGGAAGGCTCTCTTTTGCTTCCTGGTGCTTTGGCTGATCGCCATCAACATGGGAATCGGCATGGGGTACCACCGCCTGCTGACGCATCGCGGCTATCGCACCCCTAAGTGGGTGGAGTACTTCCTGTCAGTGTGCGGGACGCTTTCCCTCGAAGGTGGACCGATCTTCTGGGTCGCCACCCATCGCGTACATCATCAGCTTACGGATCGGGAGGGGGACCCCCACACTCCGCATGACGGTGGTTGGTGGGCGCACGCAGGCTGGATTCTCTCCGGAGACGCCCTACACCAGGAAACGGCGCTCATGGCCCGCTATGCTCCCGATCTGGCTAAGGATCGCTTCCAGGTCTGGCTGAGCAAATACCACTACATTCCTCTGATCGTAGTTGGTCTTGGGCTATTGGTCTTCGGTGGTTGGTCTTGCGTGATGTGGGGGATCTTCCTGCGCGTGGCTCTCGGCCTGCATGCCACCTGGCTGGTCAACTCGGCTACCCACATGTGGGGCTCAAAGCGTTTTCCGACCCGCGACGAGTCGCGTAATAACTGGTGGGTGGCGCTGGTGACGGGAGGCGAAGGCTGGCACAACAACCACCACGCTCACCCAGTCTCCGTACGTCACGGCCTCACCTGGTGGGAATTCGACCTTAACTATTACGGTATCTGGCTGCTGGAGAGGATGGGGCTGGCCACCCAGGTGAAGGTGGCGCAATTCGACCCCAATGATCCTCGGCCGGCTGGCGCTGCTTGAGGACAGGTTCGGAGGGCCGGAGTTATTGATTCCGGTTTGGGCACGCGTGAGATGCCAGCGCTTAAGCGCGGGATAGGTAAGCGATGGTCTTTTACGGAGCGCTAAAGCGCTCCTTCCCCCCATAAATGCGGGGGGCTCCCTCCCCGAAGTGATTTCCGTCTCTTTGGGCGAACGGCAGGTCCAAGACTTAGGAGAGGCCGTCCTGTCCCGTCCTGACCCATACCTGTTCGCGGCCTGTGGAGGCGCTCTTCCCTTTTTTTGCGCCGCTATACTTGGGCTTGGGGCTGCTCGATGCGCATCGCCACCCGCAGAAAAGCGATCGTTCTTTCCATCACGCTGGGCGCCTGCCTGGTTGCCCTGGCGGTTGCCCTCAATGTCACCTGGATCATCATTAACTGGCGCAGCCTTTTGCTGCAGCTGGTTGGCGTCCTTTTCTTCCTGGTGCTGATCGCCGGCCTGATTCTGAATACCATTTTTCTGGTGCGTGAGGTCAAGCGCAGTGAGCGCCACGACAGCTTCCTCAACGCCGTGACCCATGAATTGAAGACCCCGATTACCTCGATTCGCCTGTATCTTGAGACGCTGCAGCGACACGAGATGCCGGAGGCGCAACGGAAGGAGTTCTACAGCATCATGCTTGCCGACAGCGACCGGCTGCTGGCCACGGTGGAGCAGGTGCTAAAGGCGGGTGAAATCGGCCAGCGAACGCGAAACCAGGTTCGGCTGCAAGTGCTGTTCGACGATCTGGTGCGCGACTGCATTCGCACAACCCTGCAGCGCTACCACCTAAAGGAATCCACCATCCAGCTGCTGGTGGACCCAAAAGCGGAGCAACTGGCGGTGGTCGGCAACCCTGAGGATCTGCGCACCGCGGTGCTAAACATTCTCGATAACGCAGTCAAGTATTCGCCGGAAGGACCGCAACTGGAAGTGCGTCTGGCGCTCGACGGAGATGCATGGATGATTCTGACTGTCTCCGACCAAGGCCTGGGTATTGCCCCACTCCATCTGAAACGAATCTTCAAGCGCTTCTACCGTGTGCCGGCGCGCAACGTTTTCCGCATCAAGGGGACAGGTCTGGGGCTTTTTCTGGTTCGCTCCATCGCCCGGCAGCATGGTGGCGATGTAGTCGCCGAATCCGAAGGAGAAGGGCGAGGCGCAACGATCCGGCTGCAGCTTCCCCGCTCGCTTTCAAGCGCCGGCCGGGAAACACGCTAGTGGCTGCAAACATTCTCGTGGTTGAAGATGAAGCGCATCTGGCGCAAGGTTTGCTCTTCAACCTGCGTGCGGAGGGGTATACCGCCCAACTGGCAGTGGATGGCGAAAGCGCCCTGGAGATGGTCGCGGCCGATTCCATCGACGCCATCATCCTCGATGTGATGCTTCCAGGACGGGACGGTTTCGCCGTGGCGGAAGAGCTACGGGCGCAGCAGAATTTTGTGCCTATTCTCATGCTCACGGCACGCGGACGTCCCGAGGATGTACTGCACGGGTTCAGCGCCGGGGCTGATGACTACCTTGCCAAACCATTCGATCTTGCCATTCTGCTGGCACGCCTCAAAGGCCTACTGCGCCGCATGGCGTGGCATCACAGCGGTGCTATCAACGCCGCGCCCGCGGCTGCGCAAACCACCATCTCGCCGTCTACTTTTACATTCGCCGGTAGAACCATCGACTTTTCTTCGCTTGAGCTAGCCACTCCGAAGAAACTTATCCGCCTCACTCTAATGGAGTGTGATCTGCTGCGCTACCTGGTACTCAACCAGGGGCGGATCATTTCCCGCAAGGAACTACTGGAGCAGGTGTGGCGAGTTCATGAGGACACCGATACGCGGGCGATCGACAACTTCATGGTGCGCCTGCGGCGCTATATTGAGGACAATCCGTCCGCGCCTGTTTTCCTGGAGACGGTGCGCGGGATAGGCTATCGTTTCCAGCCCACTGCTGCTAATCCTTCCGCCAGTACCCTCACCTAACACCTTTTCGCCATTGTGAGCCGCCGACTCCAGCGGGAGACTCCTGACATAGCAGCATGCTCTCCCTCCTTTGGGTGCGCGAGGCAAGTCGGTACATCTTTCCACGTCGAAAGATATCGCCCGGATGTCACGCGCGGCGGTTTTCCCTGCGCACCCCTTCTATCTCGTCGTGACAGCCCGATCCAGGGAACAGAGCGAAGCAAAGCCCCGGCTTCGATGGCGAGTCTCATTCGCGGCCCTTCCCAAACCTGCTCTAAACTAAGGTGTGCGCCTTTTTACTCGCTACATCTGGAGTGAAGTGCTTTCGCACGCTTTTCTAGGCGGCGCGTTATTCACTTTCATTCTGTTCATGAAATACCTTGGGCAATTGCTCGAGATGGCAGCCAGGAACAGCTCTTCCCTGGGAAGCGTAGTGAAGATCTTTTTGTTTCTGCTGCCGAACACCCTGAGTCTGACCATTCCCATGGCGGTGCTGGTGGGTGTTCTGCTCGGCCTGAGCCGCCTGGCTGCGGACAGCGAAATTACCGCCATGCGGGCGGTCGGAGTCGGCGTCTGGTTCTTTGTCCGGGTTGTTTCGATCGTCGCCATCGTTGGTTGGGGTGTTTCGCTGCTCGATGCCCTGTACGTAGCTCCCAAAGCAACCGCCGCACTCTTGAGGCTAGAGAGCTCGCTCAAGGACCAGCAAGCCTCGTTTGAAGTTGAGCCCCGGGTCTTCTACGAAGATTTCAAGAATTATGTTTTGTACGTGCAGGATGTCCGTGCCGGCACGGGTGCTTCGCGCTGGCAGCGCATTTTCCTCGCCGACTTGAGCGATCCGGTCTCTCCCAAGGTCACAACCGCCGAAGACGCTGTCGTGGTCGACAGCGGTGCGCACACCATACTCATGCGTCTGCGGAACGGGACTGAGCACGATATGGAGACCAATAGCAACGGGAGCCAGCAGTACCAGGTATCTACGTTCGTGGAATCGGAGCTTCCGCTCACTATCGGCAACCAGGAAGACACCCACATCGGCCACACCGATACCCCGATCCTGGCCATGAGCAACCGTGTCCTCTACGAACACACCAAGGGGCCAAACGGAAAACTATATTTGATCGAGTTGCACAAACGGTACGCTTACCCCGCGGCCTGCCTGGTGCTGATGCTGATCGGTATTCCACTCGGCTTGTCTTCTCGACGGGGCGGCAAGAGCACCGGCTTTGTGGTGACCATCGCGCTGGTATTTATCTACTATTTCCTTTCCCTGACCGGCAGCACGCTAGCTCGGGAAGGTAAATTGCCGGTCTTTCTGGGTGTATGGGCAGCCAATATACTATTTGCGCTCTTCGGCCTGCTACTGCTGCGGCAAATGGCCACCGGAGGCGGAATCGCACCCTACTTCGCCGCCCTGCTCGGCAGGTTCAAGAGCAGCGAGCAGCCTGGTCCGAAGGCGGAGCCGGCGGGCGCAATCAAGGAAGAGCGTAATCCCCACAGACGGGGCCGCTTTCCCATGATCCTGGACGATTACGTATTGCGTGAATTTCTGACTACCTTTGCCCTGGTGCTGTCGAGTTTTGTTTTGCTGATGCTGGTCTTCACATTTTTTGAGCTGCTGGGAGACATCATTCGCAACCGAACGCCGTTGGTCACGGTGGGCGAATATCTCATCAACCTGACGCCCAGCATGGTTTACAACATCACCCCGCTGGGAGTGCTGGTGGCGGTACTCGTCACCTTTGGCCAGTTAACCCGGACAAACGAGTTCACCGCTATGAAGGCGACCGGCATCAGCCTGTACCGCGTGATGATACCCATCCTCGCCATATCAGCGATGATCGCTGTCAGCCTTTTCCTCTTTGATCAGTCTTATCTGCCCACCGCAAACCGGCGGCAGGAGGCGCTGCGCAGCGTGATCAAAGGAAGACCGGCGCAGACCTTCCTACGGCCAGACCAGAAGTGGATTTTTGGCCGCCAGGAGCCGGGTAAGCCCGGCCGTATCTTCTACTATCAGTTCTTCGATCCCGACCAGAACCGCTTTGCCAATTTGTCGGTTTTCGAATTCAACCCCGAGAATTTCGCGCTTTCGCGGCGCATTTTCGCCTCCAACGTGCGTTGGGAACCGGAATTACAACAGTGGGTCTTCGAACATGGGTGGGAACGGCGATTCGATGGCGAGGCAGTCAGCAGTTACAGCCAGTTCAGCGTCGAGACGTTTCCGGAGATCAGCGAGCAGCCGCAATATTTCAAGAAGGAAGCGCTGCAGTCGCAGGAAATGAGCTTTAGCGAACTGCAACGATATATCCGCGATCTGCGACAGAGCGGATTTGAGACCAAGCAACTCGCTGTACAACTCAACACCAAGATCGCGTATCCGATTGTCACCCTGGTCATGGCGGTGCTGGCAATTCCATTTGCTTTGACCATGGGCAAGCGTGGCTCACTTACCGGTATAGCGACCGCGATCGGATTGGCGATTGCATATTGGGTGGTGAGCCTTACCTTCCAGCAACTGGGCAACGTGAACTTTCTGCCGACGTTGCTGGCAGCCTGGTCGCCGGACCTGCTCTTCGGTCTCGCGGGCGCCTATCTTCTGTTGCGAACGCCAACTTGATTCTGGTGGGCCGCCAACTTGACCGGCGGAGATCGGTGCGGTTTAGGCAAAATAGGACGTCCTACGGGTTCTGCAGGAGTTACTTCGACTGCGCGCTACAAACCTTTTGCAGTGCCTCGGAGGATGACGAGTCTCGGAGACGCGGGGTGTGCGGTCCGCCAAACCCGCCGGGAATCTTTACTGAAGGCTCTAGAATAAACCCAGCATGCTAGCCCCGCTCCGCCCGTTGTTTCCCTATCTGCGCCGCTATGGCCGAGACTTTGCCTGGGGCGGAATTTCGGTGGTCATTTCGAATGCTATCTGGATCTTCTTTCCGCAGGTCCTTCGCATTGCCATCGACGACCTCAATCAGGGCGTAACCCGGCAAAAGATCCTGTTCTATGCCGGGGTGCTGGTCGCAATTTCGGCGTCCAAGGGCGTGTTTCTCTTTCTGACTCGCTGGATCATCATCGGCATTTCGCGCGAAATCGAGTACGACTTGCGCAACGATCTTTTCCGTCACCTGGAGCGGCAGCCGGCAGGCTACTTCCAACAACATCGCACAGGCGACATCATGGCGCGGATGACCAACGACCTCAACGCAGTGCGGATGCTGCTGGGACCGGCCATCATGTACAGCGCCAACACGGTTCTGTTTTCGATCGGCGCGCTGTATTTCCTGCTCCGCATCAGCCCGTTTCTGACCCTGGTCGCGCTGGTTCCTCTTCCCCTGGTGAGCATCCTGGTGCAGCTGATGGGACGCAAGATTCACGAGCGCTTCGAACGAATTCAGGCCATGTACTCGGAGATTTCCGCGCAGGCGCAGGAGAATTTCTCCGGCGCTCGTCTGGTGCGCGCCTTTGCCCAGGAAGAGGCGCAGATAGCCGCGTTTGAGCGATCCAACAAGGAAAATATCCGCCGCGGCTTGCGGCTGGTTCAGCTCATGGGCATGTTGTGGCCCACGCTAGAATTTGTGCTCGGGCTGGCCATGGCCATCACGCTTTTGGTGGGCGGACACGAAGTGCTTTCCCACCGCATCAGCATTGGCGATTTCGTCGCCTTCAACACCTACATGGTGATGCTGACCTGGCCGGTCATCGCGCTGGGCTGGGTGGTCAACTTGTGGCAGCGGGGCACGGCCTCGGCCATTCGTATTGACGAGTTGCTCTCGGAAAAACCAGCGATCGACGATGCGGAGGCCGACTCAACTCTTCCCGCCGATCTGCAATTACGGGGTGAGATCGAGTTTCGCAATTTGAATTTTTCCTATAGCGGAGCGGACTCCAGCCGCGCAGAAGTACTGCACTCACTCTCGCTCCGGATTCCGCCGGGAACCAGCCTGGCCATTGTGGGGCCCACCGGCTCGGGGAAATCAACGCTCGTCAGCCTGATCCCCAGGCTCTACGACGCACCTCCGGGAAGTGTGCTCATCGATGGCCGGCCGGTGCGCGAATACCCGCTGGCGTTGCTGCGGTCGAACATCGGATTCGTTCCCCAGGAGACGTTTCTGTTCAGCCAGACGATCCGCGGGAACATCACCTTTGGCGCTCCCCGGGCCACGGATTCGGAAGTGCTCGAAGCAGCGGAGGCAGCACACATCCGGCGCGAATTCGAGGAGTTTCCCGCGGGGTTCGATACCAGAGTGGGTGAGCGCGGTATCACCTTGTCCGGCGGACAAAAGCAGCGGACGGCCATTGCCCGGGCGGTCATCCGCGATCCCCGGATTCTCATTCTGGACGATGCCCTGGCCAGCGTAGACACCTACACCGAAGAGCAGATCCTGAGCGAACTACAACGCCTGATGAAGGGCCGCACTACGCTTTTCATCTCTCATCGCATATCCACCGTGCGTCACGCCGACCAGATCGCTGTATTGGTCGCCGGTAGGATTGTGGAGTTGGGTACGCACGAAGAACTGATCGCCAGGGACGGCTACTATGCGGATTTGTTCCAAAAGCAACTTCTCGAGGAGGAGTTGGCGGTCACCCGCTGAAGCCAGCCTGGGGTGTTCGGAACCGGACGGCGTCTTCCGAGGCTGGACATCTCGGAGTAACTCCGTAGCCAAAATCGCGCAGTAACTCCTTCTTTCCAGCGCCTGCGCTTAGGCAGGAACGGCCATCCACGTGCCTCTGAAGGTCGATGGGGGGTGTCGCGTGAATGTACTCACGGAACTGCGTATGGCGTGGCGGCGATTGAGCAAGCAACCGGGGTTCCTGGTAACAACGATTGTGACCCTGGCGCTGGCAATTGGAGCCAACACTGCCATTTTCAGCGTCATTGAGGCCGTGTTGATGCACCCTTCCGGCGTGGATGCGCCCAACCGGCTGGCGGTGATGGGCACGCGCTATACGCGGCTGAACCTCGATTTTCCGGACGTCTCAGTGCCGGATTATGCGGACGCGGCTTCGCTAAAAGGTCAGGTGGAAAGTGCTGCGCTGGGTGAGGCGGCCGCGTATAACGTCGAGCACGACGGGACTGAGGAGCATTTCGACGGCGCCCGGGTGTCGTGGCAGTGGTTCAACGTCTTTGGAGCCAGGCCGATACTGGGTAGGACATTCACTCCGGAAGAAGACCAGCCGAATGCGAATCAAGTCGCGGTTCTGAACTATGGATTGTGGCAAAGTGTTTTCGGCGGCGACCCCAATGTGGTGGGACGGACTCTGGTTCTCGATCAGACACCGTATCGAATCGTGGGGGTCATGCGCAGCGACTTCGACTGGCCTCGGGGGACCGCAATCTGGACGCCGATCGGACTGCCACCGCAGGCATTCGCAGCAAACAATCGCTTTAACGAAAGCTACCTTGCGGTCATTCGCATGCAGCCCGGTGTCACGATTGCTGAGTTGAGCGCCGGCCTGGCTGCTAAGGTTCGAGAGCAAAATCTGCGCAACAAAGGGTTTGGGGAGATAGCTGGATGGGGGATGACGGCTATGCCGCTCACCGAGTTCGCGGCCGGCCCGCTCCGCCAGCCGCTCTATGTGCTGTTTGGCGTGGTTGCGCTGGTGTTGCTGATCGCGGCCGCGAATGTGGCCGGACTTTTCCTGGCCCGAACCTCAGCCCGCAGCCGAGAATTTGCCATTCGAAGCGCACTCGGCGCAACTACCGGAAGCCTCGTGCGGCAGCTGCTAACCGAAACGCTGCTTCTTGCGGGTGCGGCCACGGTTCTAGGCGTCTTGCTGGGCCCGCTGCTTGGCAACGCGCTGCTGTGGATGGTTCCACATAGCCTGGCGCAGGGATATACGGTAAATACTTCGTGGGGCATTCTCTTTTTTACGGCGGCTATTGGACTGTTCACCGCTTTGATCTGCGGTGTTGGACCGGCCGTGAAAATGACGAGCCAGCGGGAGCGTCTCAATCTACATGAAGGTGGCCGCAGTATGACTGCATCGCACGAGAAGCAGCGATTGCGCAGCTTGTTTGTGATCGGTGAAGTGGCTCTGGCTTTCGTTCTCCTGAGCGGAGCCGGCATGTTCATCGCCAGCCTGAAGCAGCTTCAACAAGTAAATCCTGGATTCAATCCACACGACGTTCTTGCAGGCACCGTGTATTATGCCGGCGACGCATACAAAGGAAATCAACAGCGACAGGAAGCTTTTGTCACTGCGGCACTGAACAATCTCGCGGGACAGCCAGGAGTGAAGGCAGCGGCGGTCACGTCTTCGCTGCCGTTTAGCAGTCAAAACTCTTCCAACTCATTTAAGATCCAGGGACAACCATTGGCAGCAAATGATCCCGGACCACACAGCCAGGTTGCCGCCGCTACACAAGACTATCTGAAAGTCATGCAGATTCCCTTGCTCGCGGGCAGATGGATCAGCAGCTACGATCGTGCGAATACAGAGCCGGTGGTGGTGATAGACGAAAAGCTTGCGCGTAAATATTGGCGCAAGGAGAGCCCGATAGGGCAGAAGCTGAAGTTGCAAATCTCTGCCAGCGATCCGTGGGTAACGGTCATTGGAGTCGTAGGGGATGTTCGCTTCAGTTCTCTCGAAGAAGATACGGGCGACGGCATGCGTTATTACCCCTACTCGCAACAGTCGAATTGGGCCGCAAGTTTCGTTGTTCGGACAGATGGCAACCCTTATCCTCTGGCCCCAATGCTCCGGCGGGCTATCACAGCGGCCGATTCGACCCAGACCATCTTCGATGTCGGCCCTCTCCAGTCGCAGGTAAACGCCTCGCTTGCTTCGCGCCGGCTGATCGTTTGGCTGCTGACGGCTTTTTCCGGACTGGCGTTGCTTCTTGCACTGATCGGCATCTACGGCCTCATCAGCTATGTAACCGTGCAGCGCACGAATGAATTTGGAATACGAATGGCCCTTGGTGCGCAGCGGAGGCAGGTGATTGGCTTGGTCATGAAGGGCGCGTTGACCTGGGTTGGCATCGGCCTTGTCATCGGTCTCACCATGTCCAGTTTGGTCACCTCGACCCTCAAACACAGTTTCGCGGCTTTCGGCGTGGATATGATCCCGTCGCTCCTCGCATCTGTCGTTGCGCTGCTGATTGTGGGCGCTGCGGGGGGACTCTTGCCGGCGCAGAGAGCCGCATCGACCAATCCGGCAAAGACTTTGCGGAACGAATAAAACCGGAGAGACTCCGCGCCCGTAACGCAAGGTTGCGCCATTACCGGACCCTCGCACCCTGGCAAAATGAGCTGCGACCAACCGGACTCCCTGCTGGAACGCACCGCTGTACAAGTGAAGAGCCGAAGGGGGACAATCTGCTGGGGAGGATTGTCATGAGCGCCTACAAGCCAATCAACTTCGAAAGCAAGTTTGAGCGTCTCAAGGAGCAGTGGTCTCCTCGCGTTATTGCGGAGATGAACGACTACCAGTTCAAGGTTGCGCGGCTGCAGGGTGACTTCGTGTGGCACCATCATGCCGACACCGATGAGACTTTCATCGTCCTGGACGGTCATCTCAGAATCGATTTCAGAGACGGCGCGGTCGACCTGAGGGCAGGAGAAATGTTCGTGGTGCCGAAAGGGGTGGAGCACAAGCCGTTTGCAGCAGTAGAAACCAGGCTCCTGCTGGTAGAACCACGGGGAACCCCCAACACAGGAAACGCCGGAGGAGAGCGGACCGCGCCTATCGACCAATGGCTGTGACCCATCGTCCTCCGGTGGAAGTGATTCGCCCGAGCAAGGATCCGGCATGAATCACGGGGACGCGTTCCGTTACGACTCCGGCCACGATGTCCCCGTTCGGGGCTTTCTGCACCGCCCGGCAACGCCAGGCGATGGCCTCATACTGACCCACGGTGCGGGAGCGAATTGCCAAGCGCCCCTGCTGGTCGCCTTCGCCGAATCTTTTTGCGCCCAGGGGTTCACGGTGCTGCGCTGCGATCTTCCCTTCCGCCAGTCGCGGCCTCATGGTCCGCCGCCACGTGGCAGCGCTGAGCGCGATCAGCAGGGACTCCGCGCGGCGGTTGCCTCCATGCGTGGAATGATTTCCGGGCGCGTTTTCCTGGGCGGCCACTCCTACGGGGGGAGGCAGTCCTCCATGCTGGCTGCGGAGGAACCGGGTCTTGTCGCTTCCCTTTTGCTGCTTTCCTATCCCCTTCATCCGCCCCAGCGGCCGGAGGAGTTGCGCACGGCGCACTTCCCTCGCCTGCAAACGCCGTCGCTCTTCGTGCACGGGGTGAGGGATGGGTTCGCTACCAGCGACGAGATGGCAACGGCGGTCAAGCTCATTCCAGCGCGCACTGAAGTGCTTTCCATCCCCCTCGCGGGGCACGAACTTCTGAGCGGAAAAAATCGCGATGAATTGCCCGGAACCGTAGTGAAGGCCTTCCGGTCATTCGCCAGGGCCTGCTAAAGACCGTACCCTCGTCGACACCTCAGAAGCCAACGTCTACCGCGATTTCCCAGCGCATATGGCCAGGCGGGAAGTTTCGCCGCCCTCGTCAACCTCCTGTCCACAGTGGCTGCGCGGGGGTATAGGGATCACTCCGTCCATCTCCCAAAAAATACGACGCGGCCACGCGGTGGATGCTGCTCCATGCAAGCCCTGGCGTCGGGCTTGAGTTGGGTTATGCCTCCGGCCCGTCGCAGCCCCAAAAAGCACAGAGAACCACCTGCCCCTCATCACGCAACGTCCAGAGATCGCCTGGGGTCTACTTTCAACCACAAAATGCTGGCGATCAGATAGACCGCGCCGGCACTCATCAGCATGGCTTGAAACGACCCGAATCTGCTGAACATCCAGGCGGCGGCGAGGGGAGAGATGAATGCAGAGATAGTCGAGCCGGTGTTCATGAACGCGGTGGTCGTGCCGCCATAACTTCCCCCAACCTCCAAACAACCGGCCCAGGCGACCGGCACCGCGAGATCCATACCGAAATCCGCGAACATCAGGCAGGCAATTGCTCCGTATGGCCTCTGCATGACGCCGGCTGCCACGAAACCGGCGCCCGCCATGAGGAACCCTCCCAACCCAACCAGGCGTCTTCCCCACAACAGGCTCCCGGTACGGCGCACGAGCCAGTCAGACAAAGCTCCGCCGGCGACATTGCTGGCCGCGCCGGCCACCAGCGGAAGAGACGCATAAAAGCCGGATGCCTGTGGCGAAATCTGATAGCGCTGGATGAGGTAGGTAGGCAGCCAGGTTAGCAGAAACCAGAAGCCATAAGATGTGGCGAAATACATCCAGAAGAAGGACCACAAATTCGCGCTGGTGAACATGCGCTTCCACGGGGTCGGTGTGCTTCCCGGCCTGCTTGGCAGATCTGCATTCTGCTCCAGGTAAGATAAGTCCGCGCGATCGAGCCCCGGATGCTCGGCCGGGTTGTCCCGATACCAGCGCCGGAAGAGGAGGCACCAGACTCCACCGATAGCGCCGAAGAGCGCAAAGGTGAATCGCCAGCCCAACCATCCCATGAATACGGTGGCCATCGGAATTCCGATGGCTGCTCCAAGCCGCGAGCCCATCCACATGATGCCGGTCGCTCGGGCGCGGTCGGTACTCCGAAACCATCGTGCCAGAGCCGCTGCCATGGAAGGAAACGCACCCGCTTCCGCCGCACCGAAGGCGAACCTCAACGAGAGCAGTCCCGGAAATCCCTGAACTATCCCGGTCAGCGCGGTGAACGCGGACCAGGAGGCGACGATGCGGGTAATCATCTTTCGCTGACCCAGACGGTCGCCAAGCCAGCCTGCCGGGATCTCAAAAATTCCGTAAGCCAAAGCGAATATGCTGAACGCGTATCCCATCTGTATGCTCGATAGCCGCAGATCGCGCATCATCGCGGGAGCAGCCGCAGAAAGACAAACTCTGTCCAGATAGGTGATGCCGGAGGCCAGCGCTATTAGAAGCAATACCCGGTTCCGAAGCGAAACTCGGAAAGTCTGCGGCATTTCGGTTTCGACTCCGGCGGCGGTACGACGGCTCAAACGAGCGGATTTCTCAACCGCCGTTGGCGGCATGTGGGCGCAGTGCGCTCATTGTCTTTCCGACGTTGAGCAAACTGTGCTCTGGCGATTCAGCTTAGTGCCACTTTCCGCAATGCGCACCACAAAGTCTCGCAGGCTCACCGACGGAGAAAACGCATGGGAGGTTGTTCCGGAGCTCGCTGTGATGGATACTCCTCATTCCAAATATTTCCATGCGGGGAGATCAGCCTTTTTCTAGCAAAGGACTTCCCTTGAAGTCAATGCAAAGTTTAGGATAAATCTCAATTTTGCATGATCCTTTATCATGTTTTGCGACCTTGCATCTGAAGCCGATGGCTCTGCCAGTGTTGGTTGGAATACTTCATAGGATGATCTCTCAATGCCAAGAATGCGCCTCTCGCATCTGAAAAGCCTGGAAATTTTGCAGCTTGTGCGCACTCACGGTTACATTTCCCGTTCGCAGGTTGCAGAGAAGGCCGACGCCAGTCCGTTCCTGGTTTCGAAGATCTGTGACAGCTTGCTGGCTGGAAACTTCATTGCCGAAGCCGGGCACGGTGATTCTACCGGTGGCCGCCGGCCCACACTGCTTTCCCTGCGGCACGACTATGGCCGCTTGATTGGCGTGCATCTCGGCAGCGTCAACGTTCGCATCGCCCTGACCGACTTCAAGGGCAATTTGATTGAGTACACCAAGGACCGCAGCCACGCCGGCGAAGGTCCTGAAGTCGCGATGCGCCGCCTGATGAACCTGATCGATCACATGCTGCTCAAAGCGAAGCTCAAGCATTCGGACTTGAACGGTATCGGGGTCGGCGTCTCTGGAGTCGTGGAACGGAGCAACGGGGTGATGATGTTCTGGCCAAAACTCCCCCTCTGGATGAACGTCCCGGTCAAAAAGATGTTGGAAGACCGGTACAAGACTTTGGTTCAGCTGGAAGATACTTCCCGTACGCGGGCGCTTGCGGAATACAGGCTTGGTGGCGCGGACACGGCGAAGCATTTCATCTACGTAGCGGTCGGTGCGGGCATCGGCGCAGCGCTCTTCCTCGATGGACGTCTGTACTCAGGGGCTGGAGGTTTTGCCGGCGAGTTCGGGCATATTACCGCGATCGAAAATGGCCGCCTTTGCTCCTGCGGCAATCGTGGTTGCCTGGAAACCCTGGTTTCGGCCTCTGCCCTCATCCGCAAAGCGCGGCATGGTTTGTCAGCGGGCCTCAGCAATACTTTGATGGAAATCGCGCAGAGAGACGTGCGCAATATTTCGGTGGAGATGCTCGCTCACGCTGCGAGAACCGGCGACCGCTTTACCGCGCGGCTCCTCTCCGAAGCCGGGGCGCATTTGGGGCGCGGCATCGTTGGGCTCTTGAACCTTCTGAATCCGGAATTGATTGTGGTTGGCGGAGGTGTTGCCTCTGCCGTAGGCGACTTGCTTCTCCCGGAAATTGAACGCGTTGTTCAACAACGGGCCATGATTCAGGACGTGAATCAGGTTCAGATACGCATGTCGAAACTTGGAGAAAAGGAATGGGCCCTGGGAGCGACCCTGGTGGTGGTCGAAAAGGCGCTCGCGCAGTCATTTCTCAAGGCGCTTGAGCGGAAGAAGCGCTCCTCGCGCTGATAAGCCCGAGCCCTGAAATCTTTTTCTGTCGGCATGCACTTCTTATTCGATTGCCTCGGATGTCGGGCATCCTTCGGAAACGGAGATACCTGTACAATCAGTCAAACTACTGCATTCAAAGACGGCTCTTAAGCGCACTTAACTGCTTTATCTGTAAAAGGGCTTTACAGCCCGGAGGACCTCCAGTATCCTTCGGAGTGAATTCGATGAAGAGACTGGTTTGGCGCGGTGGAGAAGAGCTGCGAATGGAGGACGTGCCAGGCCCTCCGCCAGGTCCCCGCGGAAATGACGTCCTGTTAAAGGTGAGGGCCGTGGGAATTTGCGGCACCGACATCCACATCATGAATGGGACGATCCCGTCGGCCAGGCCTCCGATGGTCTTGGGTCACGAAATTTCAGGAGAAGTCGCGGCGGTAGGAAACAAGGTGACCAACCTTCGCGAGGGTGACCGCGTTACTCTGGACGCGGTTGTCGGTTGTGGTCGCTGCCCGCTTTGCAAACGAGGCAGTCCGCAATTCTGCGCACAAGGGTTTGAATTCGGAATCAGCAGCGACGGCGGCTGCCAGGAATACCTTGTCGTACCGCACCAGAACGTTTATCGCATTGCCGATTCTGTCACCTTCGAAGAGGCCGCAATTCTGGACATGGAAGTCTACAACGCGGTCCGCAAGTGTCGTATCGAGAAAGGTGACTGCGTCCTGGTACTAGGTGCAGGCCCCATAGGGCTCATAGCATGCCAGGTGGCGCGGATCCTTGGGGCCGCTCATATCGCCTTGAGCGACGTCCTGAAAAACCGGCTGGATGCTGCGCAGGCTTTGGACATCGCCGATGCTTACCTGCCCGCAGCAGATAGAGACTCGGGATCTGACACTGGGAACGGATCGGGAAAAACATTCGACGTCGTTATCGATTGCGCCGGGACAGCGAATAGCACACGGCAAGCGCTCAGGGTTGTGCGGCCGGGCGGCCGCATCCTGCTCTATGGCGTTTACGAACACGAGATCGGTCACCTCGACCTGAACCAGCTTGTCTTGAAGGACCTCACCGTTGTGGGAGCGCAAAGCGACCGCAATGGATGGGACGAGGTAATCGCTCTCGTGACCTCCGGAGCATTGAATCTGAAAAAGCTAATTACGCACCGGTTTCCTCTGGAAGAGGGTCAGGCGGCCTTTCATCTGGTGCGCAACCGTAAGCAGGCGGTGATCAAAGCGGTCTTGCTGGTGTAAGGCCTGGCTGTGTGTCGCTGTGTCATCGCTCAGTTGGGTGTTGGGCTCTTTGCAAATAAATCCCGCACGGAACGGAAGGATGAAGATAACAGCGATTAAAGCGGCAGGCCTGCGTGGCAGCACCCCGGAAGGCGGCTGGTCCAACGAAATCAAGGCCGACGACTGTATTCACACCTTAATCGTGGTCTATACCGATCATGGTGTCACGGGATGGGGTTCGGCATTTACCAACGACGTTCTGATAGAAGGCGCGTTGCGCATTTTAGAACCGCTGCTTACCGGTGAGAACGCCTTGGAGCCGGAACGCGTGGCTGAGAAGCTTCACGCCAATACGTTCTGGATGGGACGCGGCGGAAGCGTGACCCACGCCATCAGCGGGATCAACATCGCCCTCTGGGACATCTTCGGCAAAGCTACGAGCCAGCCGGTCAGCAGGCTTCTGGGTGGACGTTACCGGGAACGTGTTCTTCCCTACGCTTCGCTCCTCATGCAGGAGCCGCAGCCACTGACGGAACATCTGCATGCCGTGAAGGCGCAGGGTTTTCGTGCCTTCAAGATCGGATGGGGGCCGTTCGGCCGCCAGAGCGATCTTATGGACGAACAGATCGTCCGCGCTGCTCGCGACGCAGTCGGCGACAATGCCCTGCTCATGGTCGATGCCGGTGCGAGTGATGCCTTTTGGCCGCAGGGCTACAAGTGGGCGCTGCGGACAGCCGACATGCTGGCTGAGTACAAGGTGAGATGGTTTGAAGAGCCCTTGCCGCCAGACAATCTATCCGACTACGTACTGCTAAGGAACAGCGCCCGCTTACCGATCGCCGGCGGTGAAGTTCTCACCCGCCGTCAATCCTTTGTTCCATGGATTGAAAAAGGCGCATTCGATATCGTGCAGCCGGACGTAACCAAGGTCGGCGGGATCAGCGAGGAAAGAAGAATCGCCTGGATGGCTCATGACCACGGTATCCGGTTTGTTCCCCACGGCTGGAATACAGCGTTGGGACTAGCCTCTGATCTGCATCTGGCATCCGCGTGTCCGGACTCCGATCTGGTGGAATATCTCACCGGCTCTCCCTTCATTGACGACATCGTCGAGGTTCCGTGGAAGCTGGATCCCGACGGAATGCTCCCCGTTCCGACCGCGCCGGGGCTCGGTATCTCGATCAATCCGGATAGCGTAGAAAAGTATTCCGGTCTGCGGCTTCCCTCGTAGCGAAGTGCTCATTCCAAGGAGAATTGTCAGTGCCAGGACGCGTTAAGTACTACTACCAACACTACACTTGGCAGGAGATCCCGGAACTTGTCCGGCAACAGCCTGTCGTCGTGCTCCCGGTCGGGTCTGTCGAGGACCACGGGTTGCACTTGCCGTTGGATGTGGACAACTTCCTCATTGGATCCATTGTCGAGGAAGCCGCCAAACGGCTCGATGGCGAAATGTTGCTGTTGCCGCCAGTGCCCTACGGCTTTGAAACCCATCATATGGATTTCCCGGGAACCATCGACATTCGCATGGAGAACATGCTGAACTTCGTCCTTGATATCACCCGCAGCGTTGCGCATCATGGCTTCAAGCGGATTCTGCTTGCCGACGGGCACGGTTCCAACATGCCGATCCTGGATCTGGTGGCGCGGCGCACCATCCTGGAGACAGACGCGTTGTGCGGGGCCTTCATCTGGCCCAGCCTGGCGAAGGAAACCATCGAGCAGGTTCGGGAATCGGAACGACCGGGTGGAATGGCTCACGCCTGTGAACTGGAGACATCTCTCTACCTGTATCTCGATCCGTCGCGGGTACAGATGGACAAAGCCAAAAAAGAGATCGGCATGTCACCCTCTCGCTTTATCTGGATGGACTTGATGATTTCGTCCCCGGTTCTTCTGATGGATCGCTGGACGCGGTTCAGTAAAACCGGCGTGGCCGGCGATCCCACACTGGCAACTCCGGAAAAGGGAAAGAAAGTCTTCGAAGCGGTGGTAGCGGCGCTAGTAGATTTCGTGCGCGAATTCAAGAACTACGATCGCGGCACTCCCCAGGACCTCCACTGAGGTCTGGTGAAAACAAGGAGCCGGAAGATGCAGTTGAAAATTTCATGGGTCATCCTCATATTTCTCGGTTTGGCCGGAACCGCGTTTGCGGGGACGTTCCGCGCTTCCGCCGTCCAGGTAGACATAACCCCTACTTCCCCGCAATGGCTCGCTGGGTATGCGGCGCGGCAGTCTGACGGTGTGCATGACCATCTCTTTCATAGAATCGCCGCGCTGGATGATGGAAAGACCACCGTCTACTTGGTCTCAACCGACACCTGCATGATGTCTCCGGCCTATGTGGACAAGGTCAAACAGGACATCCAGCAAAAGCTGGGGATACCGCCGCAAAGCATCTGGTGGGCGGTAACCCATACCCATTCGGCACCCGAGATCGGACCGCCGGGCGCACCCGCGATGTATATGCCGGAGCGCTACAAACAAGCGTCGACCGGCGAGTCAAACGCCGAATATACCCAGTTCGCCGAAGACAAACTGATCGAAGGACTCCGCGAAGCGCGCCAGAAATTACAGCCCGCGCAGCTTGGCCTGGGTACGGGCTTCGCGACAGCGAACATCGACCGGCGCGCCATGGACGACAGCGGAAAAGTAACGCTTGGCCTGAATCCGGATGGTCCTACGGACCGTCAGATCGGCTTGATCCGGCTCGAAACAACCAGCGGGAAACTGATCGCGCTGCTTGCGAATTATGCCATCCACGGGACCGACCTGGGACAGGAAAACCTCAAGATTTCCGGAGATGTTCCTGGAGTGGTCGCCGACTTCGTGGAACAAAAACTGGGCGCGCCTGTCCTCTTTCTGAATGGCGCCGAGGGGAACCTGGCGCCCATTTACAGTGTGTATCCCGATCCGGTGGCGGGTCACCTTGACCAATTCAAGGTCCTGCTCGGCAATCGGATTCTCCAGGCGAATGCCCACATTGCGGCGATGACCTCGGATGTCATCCTGACGGCGAGTGAGGCAACCGTCGAAAGCCCTCTTCGCGCCGGCTTAACATGGCCTGCGGCGATGGGGAAATACATCCGCGATGGTCCAGGGAGAGAGAAACTGGTTCAGGTACCGGTCCCGTTCCTGGAGATCAATCACGATGCTGTGCTCTGGGGCGCGCCCGTAGAACTCTTCTGTCAGATCGCGATGGACGTGCGCAACCAGTCCCGGTTTCCTTATACGTTCTACGTCGGAATCCTGAATGGATGGCTCGGCTATCTCCCAACCGGAGAGGCAGTCCGTCAGGGAGGATACGAGCCCGCAACCTCGCCCTTCACCGACCGTGGCGAAGATGATTTCCGGAACGGTGTGGTTACACATCTTGCCGGCATGCCGCGATAGCGCCCTTCGCTTTAACTGAAGTCGATGATCTTGGGTGTCTTTCGGAAACCCCGAGTCGTCACAACCAAATAAGTGAACCCAACCAGAAACCAGACGCCCCCTACGGTCTTCGCGAGCACGTTGAGGTTCCACCAGATAAAGGCGCAGAATGCGAAGCCGAGGAGAGGCAGGATGATATCCGTCGCGATCCGCGGCCTCCTCTCTCTGCGCGCCAATATGGCAAATTGCCAGAACACCGAAAGGTTGACCCCCATGAAGGCAAGGAATGCGCCGAAATTCAGCAACTCGCCGGCATGTTCGTACGCATTGCCGACATAGTTCAGGGCGACTGCTCCAACATACGCAACCGCTCCTATCAGAATGATGTTGTAGGTAGGAGTATTTGTTTTGGGTTGAAGGTGCGCAAAGAAGCCGCGCGGCAGCACGCCGTCGCGTCCCATGCCAAAGAGGAGCCGGGCCGCACCGAGTCCGCCCGTCAGTCCGCTGCCCAGGGCTGCAAGAAGCAGAATGATCCCCATGGCCTCGAACAGCCCTGTTCCCCCCACGCGCCTGCATACATCCATGAACGCAGTCTCGAGATTGGGAAAGGTATGCCAATCAGGCCATACACGCTGCCCTAGATACACCTCGACTCCGCTGAATATACCGGTAAGGACACAGACAAGAACTGTCGCCAGGAGCACGTTTCGCCGTGGGTTCTCGACATCCTCGGAGAGAGTCGTGATGCCGTCGAAGCCTATGTAGGTGAGCGCCGCAAATGAGGTTGCCCCCCAGATATAGCGAGGGCTGAATGTTTTCGGATCATAAAACGGTTGCGTCGAAAAGAGGCCACCCCAACCATCGAGATGGAATAAGTGGCGAACCGCAAGGTAAAAAAATGCGGCGATGACAGAACACATCGCAAACAGAAGCAGCTTATTGATCTGTGCCGATGATTTGATGCCGGTCAAATTAAGAGCGGTCAGGAAGATAACGACCACCAGGGCAACGACGGGGTATGGAACCTGATGGATGTAGCGGCTTTGCAGGGCCACGGAGATCCAGATCACGTTGAGCAGCGGTTGCAAAATATAGTCGAGCAGCATGGCCCAGCCCACCAGAAATCCAAGGTGCGGATTGATGGCCTTCCCGACGTAGGTGTAAGCCGACCCGGCCGACGGATAGACAGCGGCCATTCGCCCGTAGCTGAACGCAGTCACAACCATCGCCAGCATGGCCAGAAGGATGACCGTGACCGTGTGTCCGTTCGAAAGCTTTTGTGCCACGCCGAAAAGGGGAATCGGAGCTGTCGGCTGGATGAGGATCAGCCCGTAAAAAATCAGGTCCCAGAGAGTGAGAACTCTTCTGAGACGGAGCGTATTGGGTTGTGGCGCTTGGAGGTTCTCTGTCATTTCGGTCACAGTCCGCCATTCTTTTGGAATCACACATAACTAGATAGAATGCAGGTCATTTTACCTTCGACATAAATCGAATTCGCAGGTAAGATTCTGCAATGCCGACGCCACAAGCTCTGGCTTGAATGGCCGAGGAGCAGGGCGTCCGTACGGCATGGCTGAAACACCCCGCGGCTCTGATCGCGCTTCCCGTATTTTCTATGGATGGTGGATCGTGCTGGCCGCCTTCCTCAATCTCTTCTTTTCCGTGGGAATCATTTTCTACGGCTTTCCTGTCTTCTATCCCGCTTTCACGTCCGCGCTCGGATTTTCGCGCAGCCAGGCGACGCAAGGTTTTCTGCTGGGCTTTCTGTTGCTTGGATTGCCTTGCGGCCTGTTGACTGGCATCTTCATCGACTGCATAGGAGCGAGGCGCATCATTCTCTGCGGCGTCGGCCTCGTGGGCCTTCCCCTGATCCTCATGGGATTCATGAACAAATTCTGGCAGTATGAAGTGCTCTGCCTTTTCGAAGTTGTGGGCTATACCCTTGCTGGACCGATCGCCAATCAGGTACTCGTCTCGCGCTGGTTCCAGATGCGCCGCGGCCGAGCCATGGGATTTGCCTATCTGGGCCTCGGGCTCGGAGGAGTGACTGCGCCACCCCTGGTGAATTTTCTGATCCTGCACTTCGGATGGCGGCACGCGCTGGAGACTGTAGGCACATTGATTTTGCTCGTGCTCTTCCCCGTGGGCATTTGGTTGACCCGTTCCGCGCCGGAAGAAATGGGGCTTCTCCCCGATGGACTTTCGCCTGTTCTTGCACAGAGCGAAGATGCGGTTCGGGGCCCATTGTGGCGTGTATCGTCTGCGCTCGGCAATCGCAACTTCTGGCTCATCCTGGCGGGATCTACCTTGGTGATGGGGGCCGTCAACGCTGTGATTCAGCACTTTATATACGCCCTCAAAGATCAGGGCTACTCAGCCACCACCGCGGCGCGCTTCATGTCGATCCTGCTCGCATCCAGCCTGGGTGGGCGAGTCCTCGTCGGATACGTCGCCGACCACTTCCAAAAGAAGAATACGATGGCGTTGTTTTACCTGCTGCTGGGAGCGTCGATCCCCATGCTGTATTTTGCCCACCACCCTGTCGCGGCGCTCTCTTTTGCAGTGGTCTTCGGTTTCTCCATGGGCGCCGATTACATGCTGATTCCCCTGGTGACCGCGGAATGCTTCGGAATCGAGTCGCTGGGCAAACTGCTGGCCTTGATCATCATGGGCTATACCATCGGGCAATGGGCCGCCCCCTGGACAACAGGAAAACTCTTTGACATCTATCACAGTTACCAGTTGACATGGATCATCATGGGCATCGCGGGAGCGTTGGGAGCCGCTGCCATCCATGCCATTTCCGTGCCGGCCGCAAGAAGAGCGGGCAGTCCCGTTTCGTAGCCAGCCGGTTAGATGATCAGGACATCAAGATCGTGGCAGAAAGTGATCGGTAGACAGCAGTGGAATCCCACTCGAGCCAAACCCGGGCTTGAATGGGGCAACCGTCAGTCGCTTGCGGTGGTCGTGCCCTGATATGATACGAAGCCGCTTTTCTGCATCCTGTTAGATTGAGAGCCGATGAGAATCTTTCTATTTCCGCGTTTCCTCTCTATATGTGCCCTGGCAGCGCTGATCGTGGCGATGTCGTCGGCGACTCTGGCAGCCCAAAACACGAAGGGCCTCAGGCTGCAGGAAAACTTCTCTCCCGGCAGTTTGGATCAGCTCGAAATGCCCTTCCCTGAGGATTGGGAGATTTTGAAGGATGGCGAACTGCCTTATCTGCACATGCTGCGCCCGCGCGATCCGGGTGTGCCACGCCGGCCCCTCCAGTTTGCGCGCCTGAAGGGAGTGAGGGTAGGCAGCTTTACTCTCGACGTGAAGGTGCGACGTGAGCGCCGCTCCATGATCGTGGTGTTCGGCTACGTCGATACGCTGCACTTCTACTACGCCCACCTCTCTGGGGACACCGGCGCCAAGGTTGCAGTCCACAACGGCATCTTCATTGTCGACGGCGCGGAACGCAGGCGCATCGCAGGCCTCACAGCTCCCCCTGCATTACCGGACCAGTCATGGCATGACGTCCGCATTGTGCGGGATGTTGCCTCCGGTTCCATTCAGGTTTTCGTGGACGAGCAGAAAACGCCCTTGTTTTCGGTCGTTGACCATACCTTCCCCTGCGGTCAGATCGGCCTCGGCTCATTCGATGAGACCGGGGACTTCGCTCGTCTGCGTCTCAGGGCCAGCCGTGCCCGGTGTACCTCCACGGAAAACAGCAAATGACGGACGGGCTCCGCGAGCCTGAATTGCTCGATGCCACCTGGATTCCGAACGCGCTGATGCTTTCGCAGGAGGCAGGATGGAACCAGAACGCAGCCGATTGGTCCGTCTTCTTCACCCACGGCTCGGTGCTTGGATTTGTCGCCGGCGACCGGCTGATCGCAACTGCGGCTGCACTTCCTTATGGCGATGCGTTGGGTTGGGTCTCCATGGTCCTGGTCACCGCAGAGTGGCGCCGGCAAGGGCTCGCGACCCGTCTCGTTGCCGATTGCACCGCTGTGCTTCGCGACCGCCGCAGGGCGGCATTGCTCGATGCGGTTCCGGGCGCCGAGGGTATCTACGCTGCTCATGGGTTTGTGTCGCTATGCGAGATGGAGCGCTGGGAAGGGCTGGGCGGCGGTCTGAAGGCAAAACCTGCAGGCGCCAACCTCAGCCTGGATCAATCGGCCTTCGGCGCTGACAGACGATTTCTGCTGGACAACTTCCTGTCGCGCCCCGGTAGTGCCGCTTTCGCCTCTACCCACGGATTTGCGATACTGCGGCAGGGCTCGGTCGCGTCGCACATCGGCCCTATTGTCTCCACGCCGGAGGAGGCTCCTGGCTTATTGGGTGAGGCCATCCGCGCTGCCTCGGGAAGAGTCTTCGTCGATGCCCTGGACCACGACACGCTCGTGCCGGTGCTTGCCGCGAATGGCTTTCACCTTCAGCGAAAATTCATACGCATGGCGTGTGGGCTTTCTGAGCTGCCCGGCTGTCCCACGAAACTGCTGGCTGCCGCCGGCCCGGAGTTCGGCTGACTAGACCTGTTGATCGCGGGGAGTGATGGAGGGACAGGCGTGGAATCCCACTCAAGCCAAAACCGGGCTTGAATGGGGCGCCCCAGTTTTTGCTGCAGATTCGGAGACCAGAACTCGTCTTGTGAGGCTATGACGCCAACTCCATTACGACAAAATTTCGCTATGAGTCATTGCCCGGAGGCCTGATCATCTCTTTGCACGTCCAGGGTGGATCGCAGCACAATATCCTGCGACGATTTGCCTATCATCACGTCGAAGGTGCCAGGCACCACCCTCCAGCGCATCTCGAGGTCCAGTAGCTTTAAGTCATCGGCGGATAGCTTCATGGTCACGGTTTTGGTCTGGCCAGGGTTCAGCGCCACTCGTTCGAAGCCGCGAAGATTCTTTACCGGAATCGCTACTGGAGTGTACTGCTCGTGCAGATAGAGCTGCACGGTCTCGACTCCCGGTCGCGATCCTGTATTGGTTACATCGACGGTTACTGTGGCCCCGCCTGCGGAGTAGATCCGCTGCGGAGCGACGCGCAGGTTGTCGTATCGGAAAGTGGTATAACTCAGTCCGAATCCAAACGGATAAAGCGCGGTTCCCGGCATATTTACATATCCACCATCATGGCTCCAGCCCTGATGGATCCAATAGTCTTTCGACGGCTTGTAGTTGTAATAGACAGGAAGCTGGGCAGCATCGCGGGGAACAGAGATGGCCAGACGCCCTGTGGGATTGTAGTCGCCAAAGAGCACATCCGCGATTGCCTTTCCGCCCTGTTCTCCCGGCTCCCAGGCCTCAACGATGGCGGCAAGATGTTCGGCCTCCCACGGAATAGACAGCGGTCTGCCGTTGATGAGCACTAATACGACGGGCGTGCCCGTTCCCTGGATTGCTTTGACCATATCTTCCTGGGCTCCCGTCAGGTTCAGGCTGGCCGCATCGTACGCCTCCCCGTCTGTCGGCGGGGTAGTTCCCTTCCCCGCATTGTCCGGGTGCTCACCGACAACGACCACCGCTACGCTTGCGCGGCGCGCAGCCTTGATGGCCTCCGTGAAGTCAGCCGGGCCGCCGATTACGTCGCAGCCATGGGCGTATTCGACGCGCGTCGTGGGAGAAACGGCCTGCCGGATGCCATTGAGAACAGTGATTACTTTCTGCGGCACCTTGGAGGGCGCATAGTCACCTAGCTGGCTCCATCCCTCGTCTGCATTCGGACCGATCACAGCAATAGACTTCACATCTTTCTTGAGGGGCAGCAAATCTCTGTCATTCTTCAGCAGAACGATACTCTCGCGCGCAGCTCGCAGCGCCAGTTGCTGGTGTTCTTCTGAATGCACAACCCGCTCCGCTTCTTCGACGTCGGCATATGGATGGTCGAAGAGTCCCAGCCGGAATTTCAATTCGAGCACTCGGCGCAGCGCTCGATCTACCAGCGCCTCGCTTACTCTGCCTTCCTGGATATTCTCGAGCAGTGGTCCCATGTATGCCGGCTCGTAGGTGATATCCATATCCACGCCGGCCTTCAGGGCCAGAGCTCCCGCCTCTTTTTGCGTGGGAACAATATGCTGATAGATCAGGGAGTCAAAGCCATTGCCTTCGCTCTCAACGATTCCGCGAAATCCCAGCTCGTTGCGAAGGATCTCTGTATTCCATTTCTCTGAAGCATGCTCCGGAATATCATCGATCTCCGGATAACCGGCCATCACGCCCAGAGCTCCTGCCTGGAAAGCCGCAATCCACGGAGGCAGAAAATTTTCCCTGATGTAGCGTTCCGATAGTTCGATCGCGCCCCGCTCCATTCCGCTGATCGGCTCGCTCTGCGTGGGGAAATCCGTCATCACCGCAGCTACCTTGTCGCGGGCGCTGACATCCGCCCCTTGCGCGCCAAGCACGATGTTTTTGGCAATCCGGGAATAGAGGTAGGGGTCCTCCGTGTAGGCCTCCATATTTCTTCCCATCCGCGGATCGCGATCCGCCTCCAGCACTAGCGTGGAGAGGAGATGAATTCCCGTCGAGCGAGCCTCCTGGGCCGCCGCCGCGTAGATAGACCGCACCAGCGGCATATCGAACGTGCTCCCGATCGACAACCCTTCGGGGAAGACAGTCGCGCCCGGGAACATTGCCCCATGCGTACCCTCTTCATCCTCGAGCAACGGAATCTTCAGGCGCGTCCCGGTAAGCGCGATATGTTGTAGCTCATTGAAATACTTCACCTGCTGCGCAATGCTGTCGAACTGAACCGTATTGGCGAGTGTGAAGAAACCCGAGCCCGGGCCAATTTCGTCAGTGTAGGTCCCGGCTGTAAACCTCTTTGCGGCTTCGAGCTTCTCCGGCGCGGTTTTTCCGAGGGCCTCCACATATCCGCAGGGAAGGTTCAGTTGACCAATCTTCTCCTTGAGCGTCATACGCCCGATGAGATCGTTCACACGAAGCTCGATCGGCAATCTCGAATCCAGATAGGGAAACGTCGCAGACTGTGCGGACGCCTGCGGGAAAGGCGAGAGCATCATGAACACGAGTGCCAGCGCGGCAACAATACGCGTGCATTGCTGACAGGACAGTTTCCCTTCGGTTGTACCGAGGTAAGAGATGGTGTGAATGCAGCCTTCTTTGCTTGGCATGAATGCCGTTATCCTTCCCTCTGTGAGCTAGAGCTTGTACGCAAGACTGCGTCCTGGGCTACCCTCAGCCGTCCCTGCGGGACTCGAAGACCCACTCGACTTTCAACCGGTTGCGGCAACACCAACGATGTGCCCTGACGCAAAACCGAGTTCCTACACGGCCTCTTTGGTCGATTCATAGATGTGCCATCAGGTGGTCCAACTTAGAGGGCACTCAGGCCGGGCCCCGACAACATCTCTGTGTGTAGCTTGCCGTCCCGCACCTCGAAGAGGCCTGGGAATTTTTTCACCCATGCCGCGTTCCCCGAGGGCACATACTCCCGTCCGTTCGACTCGAGCGTATCGATTTGAGGAACATGGGAAGCAATTCCTGCGGACTGGATCAGGGAGGCTCCCGGGCAGGTCAGATCCTGCGCCGTCAGGTACATCTTGAATTCCTGAGCGGCGGCATTCATGAGCATGGACTGGCTCTGGCCTTTGCAGGCCTTCAGCGCAACGCCGGTGTAGCCGATCTTGCGGCCGCGCAACAGCGCATCCAAACCCGTGAGTGATTCGTCCATCACCACCGGCTTCATTCGTGATACCTGAAAGAGATATTGCTCGGGACTGGCGACCAGGTCCCTCCGCGTCGGTTGCTCGATGAAGGTTATACGCTCAAAACAGCCGGGTGACTGCTGTTTGATGTGCCTGACGAAATCAAGCAGATATTCCACGTCAGGACACTGCTCGTTGAAGTCCAGCGAATAATGCCAGCTGCGCACACCTTCCGGAACCTTGACGCTCGTAGCCACCTGGTTGATCTCTACAACCCTTGCAACATCTCTATCCAGATCGTTGCCGTCGAGCTTGATCTTCAGATGCGTAAGGCCGTCCGCGACGATCCACTGCTCCAGGCTCTGGGGAAGGCCGTCATTCAGCCGCTCCTTTATTTCGGAGGTTTTGATCGGATCGGCGGCGCCTACGGAGTGATTGCACCAGAGCCACGGCTTGGGTGCGCGGAGAAGATACTGGCTGGGAAACTTGCCCGCGAATTCGGGACCCAGATAGCGCCCCA
>DATJNV010000175.1:0-6165 GCA_035507705.1 Acidobacteriaceae bacterium | reverse complement strand
TATATCGGCCTGATTCCAGATCTGGCCACCATGCGGGATAACGCCCCCAAGCTCTGGATGCGGCGCGCCTACGGAATCATGGCGCTGGGCTGGAGAAGTTCCGCCATCCACTGGCATCGCTATCAAAAAGCCTATCTTTTGCTGGCCGGGCTGGCCACACCGCTGGTCCTGTCCGTTCACACCATTGTGAGCTTCGACTTCGCCATCAGCATCATCCCCGGTTGGCATACGACTATCTTCCCGCCTTACTTCGTTGCCGGCGCCATCTATTCGGGGTTCGCCATGGTGCTTACTCTGATCATTCCGCTGCGTTCCTGGTACAAACTGCAGGATATGGTTACCATGCGCCACATTGAAGCTGCCGCGAAGCTCATGTTAGGCACGGGCCTGATTGTCGCGTACGGCTACGCGATGGAGGCTTTCTTCGCCTGGTACAGCGGCGATAAGTATGAAAGCTTCATGTACTGGAACCGTATGACTGGTCCTTATGGCTTCACCTACGTGATGCTGATCATGTTCAATATCGTGCTGCCGCAGGCGCTATGGATTAAGAAAGTGCGCCGCAGCCTGGTGATGGTATGGGTTATCTCGATCATTGTCAACCTGGGCATGTGGCTGGAGCGCTTCGTGATCGTCGTCACCAGTCTCCACCGCGACTTTCTGCCGTCGTCCTGGGGTATCTACATTCCGACCAGGTGGGACTGGGCGACATATGCCGGGACCCTGGGCTTTTTCATGTTCTTGATCTTCCTATTCGTGCGGCTGCTTCCGTCTATCTCGATTTTTGAAGTTCGTGAAGTGGTCCATCATGAGAAGCAATTGGAGCCGGTCTCGTGAGTTTTAATTTGGAAACAAACGGCCAGGCAAAAATTCACGGCGTCATGGCGGAGTTCTTGACGCCTGAGGATTTGATTGAAGCCGCCGAGAAGGCGTACGCCGAAGGTTACAGACGCATGGACGCCTATGCGCCCATGCCTGTTGCCGGCCTCGCGGAAGCAGTAGGCTTCAGAAAGAACAATGTGGCCCGCGCTGTTCTCATTGGGGGTATTTGCGGCTGCACCGGCGGCTATGGCTTGCTTTATTGGATTACCAACATTGCGTACCCGTTAAACGTAGGCGGCCGTCCGCTGCACAGTTGGCCGTCTTATATCCCGATCACGTTCGAGTGCATGATCCTGCTGTCGGCACTGAGCGCTCTGGTGAGCATGCTGGCCATGAACGGACTGCCGCAACCTTATCACCCTGTCTTCAACGTTCCCGCGTTTTCAAAAGCGTCGAAGGACGGCTTCTTCCTTTGTATCGAGGCGGCGGATCCTAAGTTCGAGGCGGATGAAGCGAAGGAATTCCTGCGGGAGGCCGGGGGAATCGAGGTGACGCTTGTTCCGGCTTGATCTGCGTGTCGTCGTCATTTTCGCTGCCGCCCTGTCCGCCTCCGCGTGCCGGCAGGATATGCAGGACCAGCCGCGGTATAAGCCGCTGGCATCAACCTCGTTCTTCGACGATGGCCGCTCGGCGCGTCCGCCAATCGAAGATACCGTGGCGCGTGGGCAGTTACATCTTGATCAGGCCCGCTACACGGGAATGGAAAACGGCAAGCCAATCGAGTTCTTCCCGATCCAGATCACTCACGCCGACCTGGTACGAGGCGAAGAGCGCTTCAATATTTTTTGCTCGCCCTGTCACGGACGGCTGGGAGACGGCCACGGAATGATACCCACCCGCGGTTTCAAACAATTGCCGCCGAGCTATCACGATGCGCGCCTGAGAAACGCCGCGGACGGGCACTTCTTCGACGTCATCACGAACGGATACGGCGCCATGTACAGTTATGCATCGCGGATTCCCGTGGATGACCGGTGGCGGATCATTGCTTACATTCGAGCGTTACAACTTAGCCAGAATGCTCCGCCGGAGTTGGCGGCACAACGTGGCACGACACCCGGAGGCGGCGAGTGAGTAAACACCACAGTCTGGAAAGCATTCCGGTGCCCGTTGAGAAACTAGGCAGACAGGCAAACACGGTTCAGCGGATTGCGGCGGTGGTCGGCTCTCTGGGTCTGCTGCTCTGCGGTGGGGCATTCTTTTGGAATCGCACGGAGTTTTTTCAGTCGTACATGCTGGCACTCATTTATTGGGGCGGCTTCAGTATTGGTGGTCTGGGAATCCTGCTCATGCACCACACGGTAGGCGGGCGTTGGGGCGTTACGATTCGGCGATTGCTCGAAGCCCAGATGCGCACGCTCCCTTTGATTGCGGTGATGTTGATTCCCGTTTTCGTGTTCGGATTGGGCGACCTCTACCCCTGGGCACGGCCCGGCGAGGTTGCGCATAACGCAGTCCTGCAACATAAACAGGGCTACCTGAATACTCCGTTTTTCGTGGCAAGGACGGTGTTGTATTTTGCCCTGTGGCTGTTCTGGGGTTATCGCGTCTCACGCATGGCTGACCGTCAGGATGAGACGGGCGACCCTACACTGCGAGAGCGCATGCGCGCGTTTAGCGCTCCAGGTGTGCTGATCTTCACGTTGACCGCAAGCTTCGCCTACATCGACTGGATTCTTTCGGCGGACGCGGAGTTCTTCTCCACGGTTTACGGCGCAATGATCCTGATTGGCGACGTGCTGCAGACGTTTGCGTTCTCCATCATCCTGCTGGTTCTGGTATCCGGAAAGGACGGTTTCAAAGGCCGGGTTAATGCGCAGGTCCTGCACGACCTCGGAAACCTGATGTTCGCGTTTGTTATCTTCTGGACCTATCTTTCGGCATCTCAGTTGATCATTGTGTGGCCAGGCAACCTGCCGCAGGAAATCGGGTGGTATCTGGTGCGTGTCAACGGGTTCTGGAAATATTTTGCGGCCACAATCGCGCTCAGCATGTTTGCTCTGCCATTTCTCCTATTGCTCTCGCAAGCGCGTAAGCGAAATCCAGTCCGGCTCATGCGCGTGGCGATCTTCATACTGATTGCGCGTGCCATCGACGTGCTTTGGATTGTCGAGCCCACGTATCGCAGAAACGGATTCACCATGTACTGGACCGACGCCGCGGTTTTTATCGGCATCGGAGGGATTTGGCTCTACGTGTTTATGGGCCAGCTTAGGAGACGGCCGCTGCTACCGCTTCAGGACTCGCGCATTGCGCCGCCGGTATCGGAGGCCGCGGCATGAGCTTGGACGAAAAGGTTACGCAAGCTGCCCACGGGAGTGCGGGCGTTTCCGGGCACGAGGGCACCGCATTCGAGCCCACTGATGCGCGTGCGGGCCTGATTCTGTGGTCTCTGGCGATCATAGCCGGGACGCTGGTGATCGTGTTCGCCATCACGGTTGGCATTCAGCGATACCTCTATGACGCCAATCCCGTGGGCGACCTGCCCAGCCCGCTTGCTCCGGAACGCGTGCTTCCCCCGAATCCGCAGATTGAGGTACATCCCTGGGAAGAACTGCCGGAGTTGCGCGCGCGGGAAGAAAAGATCTTGCATAGTTACGGCCGCGATGCGGCGGGCCGCATTCATATTCCAATCGACCAGGCAATGGCGGATGTCATTCCGCGTTTGAATATCCGGCCGGGCTCCCCGCCAGGTTCCGTAACGCCGGGCGGGGAAGGCTGGGCGTTTGGCCATGGCCACGTGGTGGCTCCGACCCCGTTCCGCATCGAAATCAAGGCGGGCAGTACTAAGAACAATGCGCAATAAGCTATTACTAATCTTCTGTTTCGTGCTCGCGGCTGCTCCTGGCGTCAACGCCCAGTACGCGCGTCCGGCCATAACCAAAGGTGTAACTCTCGAGCAGAAACTCAATTCGCAAGTTCCGCTCGACCTCTTCTTCAATGATGAGGCCGGGCGTTCCGTTCCCCTGCGCACTTACTTCGGGGAGAAACCGGTGGTCCTGGAGCTTGTGTATTTCAAATGCCCGAGCCTTTGCCCAATGACCATACACGAATCGGTGAGCAGCTTGCGCCGCGTGCCGCTGGAGCCAGGCAGGGATTATGACGTGGTTGTGGTCAGCTTCGATCCCTCCGACACCCCGGTAGAAGCTGCTCAAGAAAAAGCCAGTTATGCGAGAGAATTTGGCAAGCCGGGCTTCGATGCCGGCTGGCACTTCCTTACCGGCAAGCAAGAGGACATATCGAAACTTACCGCGGCCGTAGGATTCCGCTATCGCTGGGATGAGCGGACCCATCAATTCGTTCATGCCGGCGGGATTATGGTTGCCACGCCGGAAGGGAAACTTTCTCGCTATTTTTACGGCATCCAGTACGCACCCGCCGATCTGAGAATGGCCTTGGTGGAGGCTGCCAGCCACAAGATAGGATCGCCTGTTGATTATGTCCTGCTGTTTTGCTTTCATTGGGATCCATCACAAGGCAAATACACGCTGACTATCCTCAACGTGCTGAAAGTTGCCGGGGCGATCACACTTCTAGTCCTTGCGGGACTCATCTACTTACTCATGCGAAACGACAACCGGCGGCCTGAGTGGAAGGGGCGTCATGTTGGATAGCCTGGCTCTGTTAGGCGGCATTCCTCTGATGCCGCCGGAGGCATCGGTTCAAGCAGGACCAATCGACAGCCTTTATTGGTTTCTAGTAGACGTCTCCGCCGTGATGACGGTCGCGATATTCGTCTGCATCATCATATTTGCCTGGAAGTATCGCCGACGGCCTGGTGTTCGCGCAACTCAAATCGAAGGCTCTACAAAACTGGAGCTGACCTGGTCTATCGTCCCGTTCCTGGTGATGCTGATCATGTTTGCCTGGGGCGCGCAGTTGTACTTTGCCGCCCAGCAGCCGCCGAAGGACGCCATTGAAGTGTTCGTCACCGGCAAGCAATGGATGTGGAAAATCCAGTACGCCGACGGCAATCGCGAGATTGATGAGCTGCACGTTCCGGTGGGGCAGCCGATTAAGCTGACCATGGCGTCCGAAGACGTCATTCATAGCTTTTCGATTCCCGCGTTTCGCGTTCGCCACGATGTGGTGCCTGGCCACTACGACAGCATCTGGTTCACGGCAACCAAGCCGGGGCGGTATCACCTGTTCTGCACCGAGTACTGCGGGAATCAACACGCCGGCATGATCGGCTGGGTGGATGTGCTCGATCAGCGCTCCTATGCGAACTGGGCCAGTGGCGGCGGCGCCGCTGGGACGCTTGCCGAGCAGGGGCAAAAGCTGTTCAGCCAGTTCGGCTGCGCAAATTGCCATCTATTGGATGAGCAAGGCCGCTGTCCGATTTTGCGCGGTATCTTCAATAAGCCGGTTCAGCTTAATGACGGGCGCGTTATTCTCGCCGACGAGGCGTACCTGCGCGAGTCGATTCTCGATCCGAACGCCAAAATCGTAAACGGCTTCCTGCCCAACGTCATGCCCAATTTCAAGGGCCAGGTCAGTGAAGAAAATGTCATTCAATTAATCGCGTATATCAAGTCCCTGACGCCGCAAGGGCCTGCCGTCCAACCTGGAGCCCCGCCCCGCCCGACGAGCACTGCACCAGCAGCAGCTCAGCCGAGGGCCGCCGCCGCGCGTCCGCAGTAAAGAGGAGACCAGCAGCTATGGCAACACTCGCCCACCCAGATCCACAAACCGAAACTGAAGTCAATTACCTTAACGTCGAACACGGTTGGAAGAGCTGGCTCTTTACCACGGACCACAAGCGGATCGCGGTTCTCTACCTGATATCCATAACTCTGATGTTTTTCGTCGGAGGTTCCTTCGCGGTGGCGTTTCGTATTAACCTGCTGGAGCCGCAAGGGATCTTTTCGGCCGAAACCTACAACCGCCTGTTTTCGATGCACGGCATCATCATGGTCTTTTTCTTCCTGGTGCCATCCATTCCCGCCACTCTCGCCAATTTCCTGATCCCCATCATGGTGGGCGCCAAGGATCTCGCATTTCCAAGAGTGAACCTGCTGAGCTGGTACATCTATGTGATTGGCGCCATATTCACGATGTACGCGGTGTTACGCGGCGGCGTCGACACAGGCTGGACATTCTACACCCCTTATAGCAGCACTTACTCGAACTCCTACGTGCTGGCGGCGGCTTTCGGCGTGTTCACCGCCGGATTCTCTTCGATTCTCACCGGCCTGAACTTTATTGTTACCGTTCACAAGATGCGCGCGCCCGGCATGACCTGGTCGCGCCTTCCACTCTTCGTCTGGTCCAACTACGCCA
>DATJNV010000174.1:0-12749 GCA_035507705.1 Acidobacteriaceae bacterium | reverse complement strand
CACGCTCGAAGGATTCGGGGGTGATGGCTTGGATAAAGCTGATCTCGTCCCCTACAGCTTCCAGTTGGCCGAGGGCCTCCTGATCATCCATCAACAGGAACTCTGAAGATGCAAAGCTCGACTCGGCGAGCGCTTCGTTGAGCTGCTTGCCGCGAATTGTGGCGGCTCCGACAATCGCCATCCGATAATTAGTGCTCATCAATCGACTGACTCACATTCTTTGCTCGTCCTGCAAAAGAAACAGAAGATCGGGACGCTCACCGATGAATTCGTGGTTGCGAATGGGGATGCGCAGCAGGCTCAATGCCAGCCATCACCCGCCGGTGGCGGCGCTGCCAGGAGTACGCGGCCCGGGCAAAGATGCCAGAAAACATGTACAGAAACGACATGGCAAGAAGAACGTACCGCGAGAACGCGACGGTGGCATAAATCGTGATTCCTAAAATCACAATGCTCTGAAAGGGATGGCGATCGGCCAGGTTGATCTCTTTTCCACTCCAAAAACGCCAGGTGCTTACCATCAGCAGTCCAACAAGAAAGACGAGCAGCATCCACATAATCGCCACTCGCCAATTCGGTACCGGTGTCCCCAGGAAGAAATGCACAACGGCGGCAATCACGCCCGCAGCGGCTGGGATTGGCATGCCTACAAAGTACTTGCGGTCGGGCCGGCCCGGGTTCGCGGGCAGGAGATTGGCGCCGATGTTGAACCGCGCCAGGCGCCCGGCGCCGCAGAGCAGAAACAGAAAGCAGACGAATGCCCCCCATTCCACAATAAGATGCCGCAAGCCGGGATCCATGGCGAAAGGAAGTGAGTGGAAACCCCAGGTGAACGCGAGCAGGCTGGGAGCCACCCCAAAGGTAATGACATCCGCCAGTGAATCGAGTTCCTTGCCGAACTCGCTGGTGGTCTTCGTCATGCGGGCAATGCGGCCATCGATCGCATCGAAAGGAATGGCAAAGCCAATTGCCATCGCTGCGTAGTTGAAATGCTGCGGTTCCTGCACCGTTCCCTGCAGAGTTTGCGTGATCGCGAAGTAACCGGCAGCAATATTGCCGGACGTGAACAGCGAAGGCACGATGTACATGCCTCGACGCAAACGCCCCCTCCGTTTGTTGGGGGGCGCGGCCGGGGCATTTGGACTCAAGCGAAGATCTCCTGCAGTACGTCCAGCGAGGACTCCTCCTGCGGCGGAAGAATATCGGCCAGGACGGACGCGCCTCCCTTGACCCGCTGTCCTAGAGCGACCCGAACGCGGGCATGACCAGGCAACAAAACGTCGACCCGCGAGCCGAACTTGATCAGCCCGACACGTTGGCCACGCTCTACAAAATCACCCACCTTGAAGTTGAATACGATGCGTCGCGCAAGAATGCCGGCGATCTGGCTGAAGGTCACGTCGAATTCTTCGCCCTGCACCGTTACCACATTCTGCTCATTCTTTTCAGAACACCTGCGGTCCAGAGCATTCAAGTGCTTGCCCTTCTGGTACCGAATTTCGCGGATCGTACCGGTAATAGGCGATCGGTTGACGTGAACATCGAAGACACTGAGGAAAATGCTCAGCCGGATCCGCTCTCCGGTGGGCGTTTGGATGCGCGCCACCTCGGTGATTTTGCCATCCGCGGGGGAAACCACAAGACCGGCGTCGGCAGGCACCGGGCGTTTCGGGTCGCGAAAGAACCATAGGAAAAAGAAAGCGAGCAGAAATGGGACGATAGCCCAAGCCCATTGTCCGGTAGCTAAATACACCACAAGACCGGCGGCAATGAACCCAAAACCATAGAAATATCCGTCACGAACCATGTTTGAGAACCAAACCCTTGGAGAATTATAGAGGTACGTTGGGCCTATAGGCTGGCATGGAGCAGGAGCGCGTCTTCCGTTGGAGCCGAGTAGTAAGCCCTGCGGATGCCGGCAGCGGAGAAGCCCTGGCGCTGGTAAAGCGCGATCGCGGCAGCATTCGACATCCGCACCTCCAGACGAACCTTGGCTGCCCCAGCCTTGGCCGACCAAGCCATGCAGTCTCGAACCAGGGCGCTCCCTATGCCCAGGCGGCGATAGGGCTCCGCGACTACCAGGCTTTCGACTTCGGCTGCTGCCTCCTGTGCCAGGTAGCAGGCAACCGCAAAGCCGGCGAGTTGCTCGCCGACCACGGCGACCAATCCAAAACGGAGGAACGGCGGCTCCGCCCGCAATACCTTTTCATAGTCGCGACGGCTCCAGCGTGGAGCCTCGGGCGTTCCGGATGCGAGTTGGATGAGGCTGTCCAGATCCTGCGGCTCAAGGTTCCTTATGCGGAAACTCACACTCCGGCCTTGGCCGCACGCAGTACCTCGGCGTCAGAGCGGCGGAGATAGTTGGCATCCAGAGTCTCCAGGTCATCGAAGTCAGCCGCTCGGAACCGTTCCATGGCAAAACGGAGCGCTTCGGCTGCATCCGGAGGCTGGACGTAGACCGGACCGCAAATGGAGAGGGCGGAACACGCGCTTGCGGAGCCTCTGTCGGCCCGGGTGTCTTCGCAGACCAGCACTCCAGCCCCCGGCTCTTGAGCGAGCGCGATTGTCTCGTCTCCACTCAACAGGAGTTCCCTCAGCTTGACGCCATCGCGGTATTCGCCAACATAATATTCGCCACGACCGGCGTCGACCGCGACCAGCACGTGGGGCAGCAGACTCGCCTTGGCCAACACAGCCAGTCGGGAAACCGCGATCAATGGGATGTTCACGCCTTCGGCCAGACCTTTGGCGGTGCTGAGGCCGACACGGATGCCGGTAAAGCTACCCGGCCCATTCACCACCACGATGGCCTCGACGTCTCGCAAGGTCGCCTGGCGGCTCTCGAGCATAGCGGCGATCTCCGGAATCAGGCGGCTGGAATAGGTGCGCTCCGGAATCTCGCCGGACGCAACGATTTTGACGCCTTTTTCGCCGGCCACGGCTAGCGCTACCGTCGCTGTACTTTCACAGGTATTCAGGGAAAGAAGCATGACACCTAGACCGCGGAAATGGGATCCTGGCAGATCTCAAGCAGCACACCGTTAGAAGACGAAGGATCGACCAGAAAACGGAGCCGGCCGCCGGGTCCGATTTCGATCTCCTCGGAAAGGACACGCACACCAGACTGCTTCATCTCTTCGAAGGTACCGGAAATGTCGTCCACGTGGAGGGCCAGGTGGTGCAGGCCTTCGCCGCGTTGGTCCAGAAACTTGCCCAGCTCGGTTGTCTTGTTCAGGGGTTGCAGGAGCCGGACGCGGCTGTCTCCCAGGGGAATCATCACGCTACGTACATCCTGGTCTTCTGAGTCTTCCTCCAGCACTGTAAGTCCCAGGGCCTGGTAGATATTCCTGGCCTGCTCGATGCTCTTCACCGCGATGCCCAGGTGGTCAATCCGTGCCATGCTCTTCTCCTTGCAACAGTTGTTGTATCAGTCGCGGTACAAGCTGATAGGGATCCTGCTGTTTCCTTGCAACCTGGTGGCCGATGGCCGCTAGCTCCCGGTCACTCAGGCCCCATTTGCGCATTGCCTGCAGCAGCTCGTGGCGCATCATTTCCGTTACGCGTACCTGCCATTGTGCCGCTCGCCTGGCCACGAGCCGGTCGTCTTCTGCCAGCCACGACCAGAATTTCTCCATCACAAGATCCAATTCTTCGATGCCCGCACCCGTGGTGGCGATGGTTTTGACGATAGGCGGAATCCAGGTGCCATGCTCGGACGCGAGCGACTGCATGGCCCGCACTTCATTTTCTATGCGCTCAGCGCCTTCCCGATCGCTCTTGTTGACCACGAATACATCCGCAATCTCCATGATCCCCGCTTTGAGGCTTTGTACATCGTCGCCCATGCCGGGTACCAGCACAACGATGGTGATATCGGCCAAACGGACAATTTCTACCTCGTCCTGGCCCACACCCACAGTCTCCAGCAGCAGGTGCTGCTTGCCACTTGCTTCGATGACCAGCGCTACATCTGCCGAGGTCCTGGTCAGACCGCCGAGCGAGCCGCGCGTTGCCATGCTCCGCATGTAGAAACCGGGATCGGAGGCGTGCTCGCGCATTCGGATGCGATCACCCAGCAGCGCTCCGCCCGTGTATGGACTGGAGGGATCCACGGCTACCACACCCACCGAGATCTGCTTTGCGCGATAGCGGCGCGCGAGCGCATCGGCTAGTGTGCTCTTTCCCGCGCCCGGGGCTCCGGTGATGCCGATGCGTACCGCGGACCCACTGTAAGGAAAGCAAGCCGAAAGGATTTCTCCCGCGGAGGGCGTCTCATCCTCTACCAGCGAGATTGCCCGAGCCAGCGCCCGTACATCTCCCTGGCGCATACGCTCGACCAGATCCGCCGCGTTCATCTGCTCATGATATCGACCCATAGGGATGAAAAATCCGGGCTGTATTTGCGGTTGAGACAACTAACCAACGACGACTCGGGCCATGGCTAGCTCCAGGATCTCCGCGGTGAGGACAAGGTCGGTTGCCTGCCGGCTCCGCTTGCGGTAGAGAGCAGTGGTTTCACACAAAGCAACAATATCTTCCACCTCTGCCGGGTTGATCACGCTTTCCAGGATGCGCCGGCAAAAGGTTTCCTCGTCCAGGCCCTGCAGGACGAAGCCCCGGCGCTTGGCCTCATTCAAGTAGAAGCTCACGACTTGCGCGAGCATCTTCTCAGCCTCTTCCGGAATATCCACACGGTGCGCTTTGCCCACCTTCGCCCCAGGAAGCACGAGCTTGATGCCGAAGATGTTGTCCAGGTCGCTGTTGGCCTCGAATGAGACTGTCGTCGCAGCCACCAGCACATTCTGCCGTTCGGACGTGGTTTCGATGAGCGCGTCCAGTTCGGTCAGCACTTCAGGATCACCCTGCTGATAGGCGAGGTCGATACGTGGCAGCAGGAGCATCACCTTTTGCCATTTGTAGCCGCGCACCAGACTCTTGGCTTTGGCCAGAGCATCACTATCCCGCGGATTAAAAACCGTCACGATACGGTCCATTCCGGCAAGCTGCGCAATTTTCTGTGCCAGGCTCTTCTTGCCCGTCTGATTGGGCCCAATGATCAGCACCTCGTTGCCGATCTTCAGGTCCTGATAAGCCGACGGATTGCGGGCCCGGTCGATGAGATCGGCGATGCTGGCGAGCAGATCGTCCATGCCTGCGACGCGAGGGCGCAGCGAGCTGACCTCCTCGTCCTCCAGGCTGAGGTCTATGCGCTCCTTGCGCTTGCGCATCTCGGTTATGAATTCGAAAAAGGCCGGCAAAGCTGCGACCGACCCCACAAATACGGCAAAGACCAGCACCTGTTCGGTGATCAGAAGCGCTGAAGTTGTCCCTGCCGCGGGGTCAAACATATCTGGAGGATAGCAGGAAGACCTCAAGCATTATCTTCACAATCACTCCAGAGAAACAGGCAATACAGGGAATCTGCTACAGGACTTGGCGCTGGCAAAGTCATCTCGGATAATTCTTATGAGCAGAATTGATGAAGCTGGTTGAGCGAGCAGGTTCCGCGGAGTTCGAGCTGGTGCTGGCGTGTCTTGGCTGGCCGCAGGAACACTCTGACAGCGAACACATCCGGTCGCTTGCCCGGCGTGAAATCCGCTGGCCTTACCTGATGCAAATTGTTAGCCAGCATAAGGTCGCGCCGTTGTTCTTTCATAATCTGCAGACATTTGCAGCGAACTGTCTCCCGAAGGAGCACGCCGCCATTCTGAGCGCCTGGGGTACGGAGAATGCGGATACGTGCAGGCGGCGCATCGCAGACCTTCAGCTTTTGAGCGAGCTGTTTCGCGAGCAGGACATCGACCTGCGCATTTTCAAGGGCATTCCCCTGGCCATTGCGGCATTTCGCGATGCCTCACTACGAGATGTAGGCGACATCGATTTGCTGGTGAAAGAAGAGGACATCCTCCGGGCAGAGGAAATTCTGCGCGGCCTCGAGTATGTGCGCACCGAACCGGCAGCACCGCTCACGCCGCGCCGCCTGCGCTCCTATCTCGCTCACCAGAAGGACTTCTCCTACGAGCATTCCGGCAAAGATTCGGTCATTGATTTGCACTGGCGTCTTTTCCGCAACCCATTTCTGCCCGTGAACGCCGGTTTGACGGATGTTGGCACGGCCTGGCTGAAACTTGGCTCCGACACGATTGCAACGCTGCCGGCTCCGCGGTTGTTGGTTTATCTCTGCATGCATGGAGCACTCGATGGTTGGCTCCGCCTGAAATGGCTGCTCGATATTTCCGCTTTGCTCCGTGCGATGTCTCAGGACGAGATCTCAGCGGCGGCGAGCCTGGCGAAGGAACAGAAGGCCCTGGCGCCGTTCAGCGCTGCCTGCATTCTTAGCCACGATTTGCTCGGCAATGAGGTCCCGCCGGGCTGCCTGGATCGTGACAACCCTGGAGTCGCTCGCATCCTGCGGTTTGGCTTGCGGCTCATCGGCTCTAATTACTATCGACCAATACGCGAAGAAATACCCTCCAGATACTGGTTTCTAAACGAGTTATGCCTCCACGATTCGGCTCGCTACCGGCTCGATCTGGTGGCCCGCTCGCTTTTCCGTCCGCGGGTTTGGCGGAGCTTCGATCTACCCGACGCGCTCTTCCCTCTTTATGCCCTTCTAAGTCCCGTGGAGTGGGTCATCTTCCACTTGCGCAGCCGTCTGGGCCGACTCAAGCGCGCCCTGCGGCCGCCGAGTGACATTGGCCTGGCCATCGAAGCGGGATGCATGCTGACCTTCTTCCGCATCGCGCTCAACTTTCTCCCCGTGCAGAAGCTCACCGCCTGGATGAGCCGCGGAAAGGCTGGGCAGGTCTGGATGACTCAAGAGAAAGAAGCGCAGATGATGCGCAGGATCGAGTGGTCTATCGATGCAGTCGTGCGTCATGCCCCGCTGCACTTCGTGTGCTTTCCGCAATGTTTAGCTGCGTATTTCATGCTCCGGCGCCGGCACATCGCAAGCAAACTCTTCTATGGTGTCGCTCGAGAAGCGAACCAACTCAAAGCTCATACCTGGGTCAAGGTAGGAGATCGCACCGTAGTGGGCGGCGATGTTGAGTCACGCTTCACGGTGCTCGCCAGCTTTCCTTAGAAGCTAGCGGAAAACCAGAAATCGGGACGACGACATACCACAGGGGGCTTAAAGCCCGAAGCTATTTTCAAGGGCCGACTAAAAGTCGTGCCCTGATACAAAATCTGACTATTTTCCGCAGCATGTTTGGCCCGGATACGTCGGGAACCAACGTGCCTGGCCTTCCGCCCTTGAGGCAGGTCGCGATCCATCGACCGCGGGATTGCGGAAATCACTCCCCCAACAGGAATTCCTCCAACAGATCCAGCGTCGGTTGCAGATATCTGAGTCCCCAGGGACGAAACAGCCGGTAGGACTTTGCCTCCGAGGATACACGGCTACAGCGCAGGAAGCTCTCCTCGCGCTGGCCGGTCGCCTCCAGGACGTAAGACTGATGGGTCAGGTTCATCAATAACGGAATTGCCTCTATAGCGGTTACTTCTTCCAGTTCCGGTAACGATTGTTCGCTCGATTCCAGAAATACCACGCGACGAATTGGCTCAGAACTCAGCACATTCTGTAGCGGTAGCCGGTATTTATCGTCTTCGCTGAACACTCGTTCCAGACCATCGGCGTCCGTCCCTAGCATCTGCAACGAGTTGCGCCACAATTTCAACCAGGGAGCAGCAGGAATCACCATGGGCTGCTCCGTGCGCGTGTCGATCAGACAAACATCGTCGCCAAATATGTGAAAGCCTCTCTGCGCAAGGTGGGCGGCCAGCGACGATTTGCCCTGCCCCGAACGGGCAACGAACGCCACAACGCCATTCCCTCCGCTCACGGCGCTGGCATGCAAAGGCAATAAGCCGCGTTGCTGACAAAGTACTACGAAGAGGGTACCTAAAAGGTAAGCCCGGACATCGAGCCGGAGAGCCCCAGCCTCCGGTTCCACAAGAATTTCCCGGCCATGGGTAACCTGATAAGAAGCGATTCCAGGTATGCGCAAAAAGTAATACGTCGCAGTGGCGAAGCAGTCGGGATCGAGCGCGATGGCGTCCGGTGGCGGACCGGGGACATTGCCCAGGTATACACTCACAGGATGCGGCGTCGCCTGCGAATGTTGGACGAGCGGTATCTCCGGAAGCGGAATTTCCGAGACAATAGTAATCCCGCCCAGTAGATACACTCCGGCGACCTTGTTCATCCCCTATCCCCAAAAAGTGTCAGCCAGGACCATTGCAAGTTAACCTTTCAGTGGTAGAAAACCCTGACCGCCCGGTTTAGTATCTACTCTAGTAACTATCACGTGGAGGAACGCGTTGACGTTGACTACCTGCTGGGGTACGCTCAAGCTGTACCGGACGGCAGAGGATTGTTGTTTCAAATTTACGGGGTCCAGGGAGCTTTCATGAAGAGCCACGACGTCAAAGATCACGGCGCATCTGCCCAGGCTTCAGGCCAGGCAAAGAAGCCGTGGGTCACTCCGTCGCTGCAAATAATCGCCCTCAAGAGTGCGGAAGCCGGTATTCATCCTTCCCATGCCGATGGTCCCGGAGGCCACTTTAACCGCCCTCGTTCTTAAGTCCGAGCCCACCTTAGCGGAAATATTTTCGCTTTCTCGTTCGAGAAGTTTACAGCAAAATCAAAATTTGAAGTCATGAGTGCGATCGCAGGGATCTGGTCCTTCGACGGCGGATTCGCCGTTTCCTCAGCATGCCAGGAAATGCTGCGAGCACTCAAGATTTATGGCGCCGGCGATCCGGTGTGCTATGCCGACGCTTCGGTTGCGATGGGCTGTTGCCAACTTCGTCTTCTGCCTGAAGACGACTTCGATACACAACCGCTCTCCGCGCCTGGCGTCACCGCATTCGTGGCAGACATACGACTCGACAACCGTGAAGACCTTGCCGCAGCTTTAGGTTTCTCTACAGAGCGGCTCGCTGTCATGGCGGACAGCGAGGTATTGCTGGCCGCATGGCAGCGTTGGCGCGAGCAGTGTGTTGAGCACGTTTCCGGAGCCTTCAGCTTTGCCGTCTGGAACCAACCGGAACAACATCTGTTCCTGGCGCGCGATCACACCGGAGAGCGGCCTCTCTTCTACGCCGCAAATGCCCGCAGCTTCGCATTTGCATCCATGCCCAAGGGACTGCACCCGTTGTCCTTTGTCGGAGCGGAGGTGGATGAAGATTACGTCGCACACTACCTTACGCTGGCAAACATCCCCATCGAGCAGACGATTTTTCGCCGCATCCGAAGACTGCCCTCTGGCTGCGCGCTCAGCGTAAAGCGGGAGAGAATCAAACTTTGGCGGCACTGGAAGACCGACCGCCTGGCAGATCTTCGTCTCGGTCCACCGGACGAATACTTGCAATGCTTCCGGGAAAGATTTGATCGCAGTGTACGTGCCCGACTGCGCACGCGTGGGAGCATTGGCGCGCAGCTGAGTGGTGGACTCGACAGCAGTGCGGTTGCCGCAACCGCTGCCCGACTGCTGGACACTGAGGGACGCGCACTCACGTGTTTCACCGCCGTTCCTCGAGCGGACTTTGCCGGGAGCAGCACCACCCACATCGAAGATGAAGGCTGTGCTGCAGCGGAGGTTGCCGCACTCTATCCCAACATTCGCCACTTGCTTGTGGACTCCAGCACGACTTCATTTCTCGACATAATCGACCGTCACAACGATCTCTACGACCATCCCTGCTTCGGGCCCAGCAATGAAGTGTGGTTTGACGCCATCATGCGGCGCGCGAAAGAAAACAACATCACCCTGATGCTGAATGGAAATTGCGGCAACGCGACATTCAGCTACAGCGGAATGCCGGCTTTGTCGGAGTGGTTCCGCTCCGGCGAATGGGCGACGCTGGCACAAGTGGCTTGGCAGCTTGTCCGTCGCGGCGGCAGCTCCGCACGCGCGGTCGTACGTAATGCTGTGTGGCCGTCTCTGCCCTTCTGGCTCCGCAGTAAAACAGATCCGCACATGCGCGGCTTTTCGCTCGACTACAGCATGTTACGTCCTGAGATTGCGCAGCGCATGGACCTGGAGCGCAGTGCGTTCCACGACATTCACGAAAGCGCTTCCAGCGGCCGTGGCATGCTACGCAGCCTACTGGAATATGGCGACGTTGCGGACACGCCCATCGCGGCGCAAGGCGGATGGCAGATGGATTTTCGCGACCCCACATATGACCGCGGCGTCGTGGAATTTTGCCTCACCGCTCCGCTGGAGGAATTTCTTCGCGATGGCCAACAGCGCTCCCTGGCTCGCCGCGCGATGGCCGGGCGGCTGCCGGCGAGCACGCTGACTCGAACCCAACGCGGCCGTCAGTCCGCAGACTGGTACAGAAACCTGGCAGACGTTCGGGGAAGGATGCGTGCCGAGGTCGAGCGGCTGCACGGTTCTCCACTTGCTAGTCGCATGCTGAACCTTGAACGCATGCGGTCCCTAATTGAAAACTGGCCCGGAAGCGGTTTCGAGCGCCCGGATATCAATCGATCGCATCACATAGCGCTGACTCGGGGCTTCTCCGTAGGGAAATTCCTGATGCATTATGACCCGGATAAAAAGTAGGAAGTTCAGACGTTATTTTGTTGGGTCGGGTCCGAAACATGGGCCTCGGATTTCATCCCGGCAATTTTCAGCGTCCCTTTTGGGACTGAATCATGTTCCTCGATGTCACACAGGAATACGTCCTGGGCTACTCTCAACACTCTCAACCCCTGCGGGACTTCTCCCAATGAGCATCAAGTAATAACTACAGCTACATATTAGTTCAATGAAAAACCAGGCAAACGGGGTAGTCCACCGGAGATTGCCTGCCCGTTGCAGTGAGCAGTCCCGTGCGCTGGTCACGCGCAAAGACCACAATGCTCGACGAGTCCTGGTTAGCGACCAGAAGCCATCGATTGCCGGGGTCGATGGCGAAATGGCGGGGAATTTTGCCTCCGCAATCCATGTTCTGAACCATCTGGAGGGTTCCGTCGCGATCGCTTACCGCGAACGTGGTGATGCTGTTGTCGCCGCGATTGGAGGCGTATACGAATCGGCCCTCGGCGTCGACCGCGACCGTGGCCGCTTTGTTTACCCCGCTGAAGCCCTCCGGGAGAGTCGAGATGTTCTGCAGCCTGGCAAGGATGCCCTTCTCTGCATCCCACGACAGGACGTCGATGGTATTGTTTACCTCGTTCAGGGAGTAGGCCCATTTGCTGGTCGGGTGAAAGGCCAGGCTCCTTGGACCGGAACCAGGCAGGGCCTCATAGTATGCCAGGGCATTGGGCGTAAGCTGCGCAGTTGCCGGGTCAAGGTGGTAAACGCAGATGCGGTCCAGGCCCAGATCGTTCACTAAGACATAACGGTTGTCAGGTGACACTGTCGTGCAGTGCGCATGCGGGCCAGCCTGGCGAACCGGATTGGGACCATGCCCGGTGTACTGAAAGCGGGACACCGCCTTGCTCAGCCCACCATTCTTAAGCACCTGAAACGATGCCGCACTGCCCGTCCCAAAATTGGCGACAAATGCCGCTTTGCCGGTGAAGTCGACGGTGATTTTGCAGGGCACGGTCCCGCCCGAGGCGACCGTGTTGATTGCCTTTAACCCACCGGACGACCCCTTGACGGCAAAGGATGTGATCGAGCCCGTCGGTTCCCCCTTGTACGCATCCAGCGTGTTCACCGCGTAGAGATACCGGCGGTCGGGGGAGAAGCACAAAAAGGAAGGGCTTGCCGTAGCGGCCGTTCGGCCAAGCGGGGTCAGAATGCCACCATCTGCATCCCACCGGAAGCCGTAGATTCCCTGGTTGGGGCTCGGGCTGTCCGGGGTGTCGTCTTTGATGTAGCTGGCGGCAAAGAGCAGCCCTTCGGTTTCCCTGGCCCAGGAAGGGACGCGTGCCGCGAAGGCAACCGCCGAAAGCTGGGCCAGAAAAGAGCGGCGGCTTGAATAATGCATCCCCGCCATACTACTGTAAGTTCGGCATTTGCACGAGATTCGCTGGGTGAGAGTTCACCGGAGGAGGCAGGATTTGCGAGTTGGACTCTTCACACGGGAGTACCCTCCCCACGTCTACGGGGGCGCGGGTGTGCACGTCGAATACCTGAGCCGCGAGCTGGCGCGTAGGGTCTCTGTAGAAGTGCACTGCTGGGGGCGCCAGCATTCCGACGAAGGCAATCTGCATGTGCGCGGCCAGGAGCCGTGGAGCGAAATCACCCAGGGCACCGAAGAAAAGTTCAAGGGAGCCCTGGAGGCGTTCTCGCTGAACCTGACCCAGATCAAGGCACTCAGCGGCATCGAGGTGGTGCACACCCACACCTGGTACGTCTCCATGGCCGGTTTTCTGGCGAAGAAGCTGTACGGTATTCCGTTTGTGCTGACGACCCATAGCCTGGAACCCCTGCGGGCCTGGAAGGCGGAGCAGCTTGGCAGTGGCTATGCCATGAGCTCCTGGATGGAGCGCACGGCGATTCTCGACGCCGACGCGGTCATCGCCGTGTCCAGCGGCACCAAAGAGGACATCCTCCGCGCCTACCCGGTCGATCCGGAAAAGATCCACGTGATCTACAACGGAATCGACCTGCAGCAGTACAAGAAAACAGCAGAGATTTCCGCGCTCACGGAATACGGTGTCGACCCGGCGATTCCCTACGTGCTCTTCGTTGGCCGGATCACGCGGCAAAAGGGGGTCACGCATCTGGTCGATGCAATCCGGTACCTCCCCCCGGATACCCAGGTTGTGTTGTGCGCGGGCGCTC
>DATJNV010000173.1:0-47688 GCA_035507705.1 Acidobacteriaceae bacterium | reverse complement strand
CATGTCGCCGACACGCTGGAACCCGAACATCGAGTAGTACATGTAAAACGGGATCGTGGGCACGCGGTAGTTGGAATAGGCAGTTCCCGCCGCGGTGAAGGAAGCCATGGAGCCCGCTTCCGTAATGCCCTCCTCCAGGATCTGACCGTCCTTTTCTTCGCGGTAGTACAGCAGCATGTCGTTATCGTGGGGGGTGTACTTCTGCCCTTCGGGGGCATAAATCGCGACTTGGCGAATGGCCGATTCCAAGCCGAACGTCCTACCCTCGTCGGGCACGATGGGCACGATCAACTTGCCGATGTCGCCATCTTTCAACAAATGGCGCAGGATGCTCACAAATCCCATGGTGGTGGACACCGCCCTGCCCCTGGAGCCGGCAGTCCACTCGCTGAACTCCTTCAGCTTGGGTGCCTTGAACGCGAGCTTGGGTGATTCCCGGTGGGGCAGGTAGCCGCCGAGGCTCTTGCGGCGCTCCTGCAGATAGGTAATTTCAGGGCTGTCGGCAGCGGGGCGATAGGGTTTGCCCGCCTTCGCCTGCTGTTCCGGAACGGGAATCTTGAAGCGCTTTACAAACTGCGCCAGGCCGGCGTCGGTCAGTTTCTTTTCCTGATGTGTGGCGTTGCGGGCCTGGTTCGCGCCTAAACCGTAGCCTTTGACGGTCTTCGCAAGCACCACTGTAGGCGACCCCTGATGCTTCACCGCCCTCAAATACGCATTGTAAATTTTCGCGCGGTCATGGCCGCCGCGATGCAGATTCTCAAGCTGCTCGTCGGACTTGTCACGAACCAATTCGAGAAGCTCGGGATACTTGCCGAAAAATTCCTGCCGCAGGTAGGCGCCGCCCTTGGCTTTGAATGCTTGGTAGTCCCCGTCGACGCACTCCTCCATACGCTTGAGCAGGAGGCCGGACGAGTCGCGCTCGAACAGCTCATCCCAGTCGCCGCCCCAGATCACCTTGAGGACGAGCCAACCCGCGCCGCGGAAGGTGCCTTCCAGCTCATCGATGATCCGCTTGTTTCCGCGAACCGGGCCATCGAGACGCTGGAGATTGCAGTTGACGACGAAGATCAGGTTGTCGAGCTTCTCGCGGGAGGCGACGGAAAGCGCGCCAAGGGTGTCGACTTCGTCGGTTTCGCCGTCACCCACAAAGGCCCAGATTTTGCGATCGGTTTTGGGGATGAGACCGCGATTCTCGAGATAGCGCATGAAGCGTGCCTGGTAAATCGCGTTCAATGGGCCGATACCCATGGAAACGGTGGGAAAGCGCCAGAAATCCGGCATCAGCCAGGGATGGGGATAGGACGACAGGCCAGGCTTTCCGCGCAATTCGTGGCGAAAATGCAGCAGCCGCTCATCGTCGAACCTACCTTCAAGGTAAGCGCGGGCATAGACCCCGGGCGAAGCGTGGCCCTGAAAATAGATGAAGTCTCCAGGCTGATCTCCGTAAGTGGCGCGGAAAAAATGCTCATAGCCCACTTCCAGCAAGGTAGCCAGGGAGGAATAGGTGGCCAGATGGCCGCCAATACCTGAATCTTTCTTGTTCTGGCCGTGCACCATCGCCATGGCATTCCAGCGAATCAGGGCCTCCAGGCGTTCTTCCAGCTTGCGGTCCCCAGGGTAGGACACCTCTTCATGCTTGGGGATGGTATTCAGGTAAGGAGTGGTGAGCGCGCTGGGCGTGGAGATACCGGCTTCGCGAGCCCGCTGTTTGAGGGCTGCAATCAGCTCGGCGGCCTGCTCGTGACCTTCGCCCACGACTAAGTCGTCGAAGGCCTCAATCCACTCTGCTACTTCATCGGAAAACTTTGCTTGCGCGGGAACAGCCAGTTTGGTTTCCATAGGGTCTACCTCTTGTAGTATATCCGTCAGCAATCAATGGCAGAGGGCGCGGGGCTGAGCCATGTCGACTTCATCGTTTCCCAAAAATCAGGACGAAATCATCGATCTGCAGCAGCAAGTGGCGAGACTGCAGGCTTTGCTGGAGGTGTCGCGACAGGTGCACGCGGCAGGCAGGCCGGATGAGGTCTTGCACACGGTTTTGCGCATCGTGGTGCGAGAGCTGGAGATGGCCGGGGCGCATATCACCGATCCTGCTCTCACCGTGGGGGAGATGCGCCCGGAACCCTGGGATGAATGCCCCCGGTTCGCGCTGCTGAGCAAAGACGGAGAGCAACTCGCTGAACTGGTGGTGGATCCCGGGCCGGACAAGACCCTCTCCCTCTACGAACAGGATTTTCTGGAAGGCCTGGTGCTACAGGCCGGCGTTGCGGTGGAGAACGCGCACTACCATGAGCGGGCTGTAGAGTGGGCCCGGGTACAACAGGATCTCAATGCGGCCCGGGAGATTCAGCGAAGCCTGCTGCCGCAGCAAATGAAGGAGATTTCCGGCTACTCCGTGGCGATACGGTCAAGCACCTGCTACGAGGTCGGCGGAGATTATGTAGACATAGTGAGTCTGCCCGACGGCGGCGAAATCATGGTGGTGGCGGATGTGGCCGGCAAGGGGCTCGCTTCCGCGATTGTCGCCACTTCCTTCCGCTCCGCCTTTCGCGCTATGGCGATGGCTGGGCTGCCTCTGGCAGAGCTCGCTGCGCGGATGAATCAGCACCATTATGGCGAAGGGTCGGAAGCGCGGCGCCGGTATGTGACGGCTATCTTCCTCAAGCTGAACCCGGAAACGCACACGGTTGAGGTAGTGAATGCCGGCCACAATCCCGGGTTTTTGATCTCCGAGGGTGGCAAAGTACACGAAATCGAGGCCAGCGGAACGCCGATCGGGCTGATGCCCATGATGCAGTACAGTTCGGAGGAGGTGGAATTCCGCCCCGGCTCGCGGCTGCTGTTCTACACCGACGGCCTGACGGAAGTGTTTTGCGGCGATGACGAATTCGGTCCTGAACGCCTCCTGGCAACATTTCAGGAGTGCAAGTCCGAGGATTGTACTGCTATCCTCAAGGTCCTATGGCAACAATTGGCTGAATTTTCACGGGGAGAGCCGCAGCAGGACGATATGACGGCGCTCGCCCTGGTGCGAATGCGCGGCTAAAAGCGGGGGAAGCAAAATGGTTGAGACCAAGGGCACAGCGGTGGAGGTAAGGCTTCCATCGCGGCTAGGCTTCGAAAAGGTGGCAATGGGCACGGCTGCCAGCGTGGCCAAGCTCATGGGCTTCCCGGAGGACCGCATTGAAGATCTCAAGACAGCCTTGGCAGAGGCCTGCATCAACGCCATTGAACATGGAAACAAACTGAACGATAACCTGTGTGTCGGTGTCATCCTTTCCGCCAACGATGAAGAGCTGGAGGTTAAAGTGATGGATACAGGCTCAGGTATCAATAAGACTCCGTCCAAACCAGACATCGATCGGAAGATGCATGGTGAAGAAGATCCGCGCGGGATGGGAATGTTCCTGATCCAGTCGCTGGTGGATGAGGCGGAGTGGGTCAAGGGGAGCCCGGGAAAAGGAAGCTATGTACGGCTGGTCATCAGGTTGGCCAAGGAGAGTGAGTGAACGTGCAGACGGAGACAAAAGCAAAAGTGGATGAGGTCCTTGCCGCAACTGGGCGGCCGGTTACCGTTCTTCGCTTCACGGGAGACATTTCCAGTAGCTCGCGAGACGCCGTACTGGGAACCTACGAGGGTGTGGTCAAGAACCGCCCGGTGTTGATCGATTTTTCCAAGGTGGAGTACATCAATTCGAGCGGGATTGCGCTCGTGATTCAGATGTTGATGGAAGCGAACAAGGCTGACCAGACAATCGCCGCTTTCGGCCTCACGCCGCATTTCCAGAAGGTCTTCACCATGGTCGGAATTACAAAGTATGCGGCCCTGCATCGGGATGAAGCTACGGCAATCGCTTCCCTGTAGAAGTGCTGCTGAGCGCTGGTCCCGAACGAAATATCTTTCACGTTCCCGCCAAACCGTCATCCTGAGAGGCTGTGACTTTTCGATCCGTCGGTGTCCGCGGCGGGCGATGAGTGACTACGTGTATCCCAAGCTTTTACTTCGCTCTGGGGTGCGTCCTGTCGTAGACCTGCGTAACCTGGCCCACGGTCAGCTGGGTATAGCGCTGGGTGGTGGAGAGCCGCTCGTGACCGAGCAACTCCTGGATCGCGCGCAGATCGGCGCCTTCCTCCAGCATGTGAGTGCCGAAGGCATGACGCAGTGTATGAGGGTGAATCTCCGCCGGCAGTCCTTTGGCCAGCGAAATGCGCTTGACGATTCGCCCGACGCTCCTTGTCGTCAGGCGCCCGGTTCCCTTCAGTTGCAGGTTTAGCAGCAAAGCTTCATTCACCTTTCCTGCGAGCCTGGCCGCTCGCGAAGGGAGATAGGCGCGGATGGCGTCCGCGGCGGCGTCTCCCAATGGGACATAGCGCTGCTTCCTGCCTTTGCCTCGCACCAGAATCACTTCCCCTGCCCAGTGGATGTCGTTAAGATCCAAGCCAACCAGTTCAGCGTTGCGGATTCCGCACCCGTATAGGAGCTCGAAGATGACCCGATCCCGCTCCGGCCACGCTGCGGAATCCTCGCGAGACGCAGTGTCCACGAGCTGGTTCATTTCCTCAATCGACGGTACACGAGGCAAGCGCTTAGGCAACTTGGGCGTGGCCACAAGAGCAGCGGGATTGGTCGCAACATATCCCGCCCTGGCCATCCACTGGAACCAGGAACGAACGGCCGCGAGCGCCCTGGCCACAGATGCTTTGGACAAGCCCCGATCGTACAATTCGCTTAAGTAGCCGCGAATCTGCAGGTGATCCACGCTACCCATGTCGAATCCAGGACCATTCTGCTCGACCAGATGGGCGGCGAAATTGCCGACTTCGCGTTGGTAGGCGCGCAGGGTGTGAGGCGACGCAGCCCGCTCATGCGCCAGCATGGCCAGGAAATCGTCCGCCAATTGCGTAGGCTGCGGTTTCACGTTGCGAGCCTCCGCGTGGCCCGCGGATGATGGGCCCGGTGGACCGCCTTGAGCCGTCCCAATGCTAGGTGGGTATACACCTGGGTAGTTGAGATGTCTGCATGGCCGAGCAACGTTTGCACGGTGCGGAGATCGGCACCATTCTCCACCATGTGGGTCGCGCAACTGTGGCGCATTACATGGGGGCTGGCATGCGTATCCAGCCGCTTGACCAGCCTCCAAACCCACTGACGTGTCAGGGGCTTACCGCGTGTGGAGAGAAACAGACGGCTTTCTCCCGGGCGGCGTACCAGTCCTTGACGGCCCCGGTACAGGTACGCTTCCAGGGCCTCGATGGCATTCCTCCCCAGGGGTACGATGCGCTCCTTGTCGCCTTTGCCGCGCACGAGCATGCGCCCTTCAGCCAGAGAAAGATCCTGCACGCCGAGCCCGGTGAGCTCAGAAACACGAATTCCTCCGGCATAGAGCATCTCGATGATTGCTCGATCGCGAAGCGCTACGGCATCGGCCTGGGGATGATCCGCTGCGGTCTGCGACTGTTCCATCATCCGCTCCACTTCCGACTGGGCCAGCGCTTTGGGGAGAACCTTCCAGGATGCCGGGGATTCGAGGTTTACGGTCGGATCGAGCGAAACGCGCTTATCGAGCAGCAACCATTTGTAGAATCCGCGCAGGCAGGAAAGCTTGCGGGCGATGGAGCGCGACTGGACGCCATGGTTCTGCAAGTGTTCGAGGAATCCTGCGACCTGGCGCTGGTCGGCAGAGATAGGCGCCTGATCCGAGCCTTCCAGATATTCAGCAAATAGCAAGAGGTCGCGCAGGTAGGCCTCGCAAGTCAGCGGACGCAAGCCCTTTTCCACGCGGAGGTAGGTCACGTACTGGCGCAGGATGCTGTTCTGCACAGGGTCGATTATCCGCTCCGAGCGCCGATGAATGTGGCTTTCGGTGGCGGTGGGAATCAAGAGAGACAGCCGCAGGTGGATTTACTGCTCGTTCACGGCGGAAGTGCAAAATTGCACCAGATCGCCGACAATAACAGAGGGCCCCAGGCCCCGGCAGGAGTGCCATTTCGTTTTGACCATTAGCAAGTCCAGCAACAGCGTCCAACTTTCCCCCAAAGACTTTATCGACTCAGTTCTCGCCCGAGAGCCGGCAATCGCCGTGTTTGACTGCGATGGCACTCTCTGGGACGGGGATTCGGGATACGACTTCATGGTCTGGTCGATCGAAGAGGGCCTTGTTTCCCGCAATGCCAGTGACTGGATTGACTCGCGGTACCGCCTCTACCGCGCAGGTGAGGTCTCGGAACTGGCAATGTGCGGGGAGATGGTGCAGATTTACGACGGCCTAAGCGAAGCAGAGATTCGTAGAGCTGCAGCGCTGTTTTTTCAGGCCCGCTTTGCGGATAAGGTCTTCCCCGAAATGCGCTCCCTGGTGGGATTCCTGGCAGGCCGGGGCGCGGACCTCTGGGTCGTCAGTTCCACCAATAACTGGGTTATCGAAGAGGGCGTTCGGAGTTTTGGGATTCCCCCCGCCCGGGTGATTGCCGCGCGAGCCCAGGTGACCGGCGGAGTGATCACGAGCACGTTGCTCGATGTGCCGACCGGTGAAGGCAAGGCGGAATCGCTCGTCAGGGCTGGAGTGACTGCTCCCGATGTGGTTTTTGGGAACTCGATTCATGACGCCGCCATGTTGGACATCGCTCGCCAGGCGTACCCGGTGAACCCGACGGCGGCGTTGCTGGAGATCGCCACGAAGCGCGGCTGGCCCGTCTTTTACCCTGAAGGAATTCTCCCTGGTCCAGCGTGATGGCACAGCGCCCCAGACGACCTTGTTTGGCCAGCGTCTAAACGAACGTATGAACGTGCAAAAGAACACAAGATCAAGAACCGACGGCAAGGTTGTCCGGCTGGTCGTGGCCGCGCTCATCCTGAGGGAGGAGAAGGTCTTGATCTGCCAACGGCGGCCGGATCAGCCCATGGCGTTGAAATGGGAGTTTCCCGGAGGAAAGGTCGAGGATGGCGAAAGCGCCGAAGAAGCGCTGCGCCGGGAGCTCGACGAGGAATTAGGCATTTCGGCGGATATCGGCAATCGGGTGGCGCATACACGGCACACCTATCGCAGCGGTACGGCAATCGATCTGCAGTTCTTCGCGGTTCGCCAGTTTGCAGGGGAGATGACCAACCGGATTTTCAATGACCTTCGTTGGTGCCCGCTGCGGGAATTGCCCCGCTATGACTTTTTGGCTGCGGACCGGAATCTGATTCGGGACCTGGCTGCTGGGAAGTTGTTGTAGAAGCTGCCGCTAGAACTGAAAGTAGATGAAGTCGCGGTGGCCGAAGAACCCAAAGAAGACGATGGCGTAGATGCAGGCGTTATAAGCGAGGGCACGAAAGAGCGGACGGGCCCACATCCGTGGCACGCGGTAGGGATGGGCGATCCACCACTCGACGATAAACATCGCGGCTATCGCTAGCATCAGGTAGGGAGCGGTGGCCCGGCTGAATCCACCGACCTTCAACACGAAGGGATCCAGGCGGCCTAAGGGAAACAGGTGGGTCGCAATGAACCATGCGTCGGCCACCGTGTTAGCCCTGAAGAAAATCCAGGCAAATGTCACCAGACTGAAGGTCACCGCAACCTTGATAAACGCGGGCACGCGCGCAAGCCTGGGGAAGAATGGGGTGATGGCGTGGGCAGCAACCAGGTACACGCCGTGCAGAAAGCCCCAGATAACAAAGGTCCAGTTGGCTCCGTGCCAGAGGCCGCTGACGACGAAAGTGATCATCAGATTGGCATAGTGTCGAGGCCGCTTGACGCGGCTGCCGCCCAGCGGGATGTAGACGTAGTCGCGGAACCAGGTCGACAACGAGATATGCCAACGATGCCAGAACTCACCCACCGAGCGGCTGAAGTACGGTTGCATGAAATTGATGCGCAATTCGTAGCCCATCATCCGCGCGATGCCCAAGGCAATGTCGGTGTAGCCGGAAAAATCGCAATAGATCTGAATGGAAAACAAGAGCGTAGCCAATACCAGTGCGGCCCCGTCGTAATGGCGCGGCGCATCGTAGACCAGCTTCACAAAGTCGGCCACGTTGTCTGCAAGCACCATCTTCTTGAAGAGTCCCCACAGCGCCTGCGCCATCCCGGAACGCACTCCGTCGAAGGTGACTCGCGGCTCGCTATGAAACTGCGGTAGGAGTTCATACGGGCGCTCGATCGGTCCGGCCACCATTTGCGGGAAAAAGGCGACATACAGGGCGTACTCGAGCAGATTCTTTTCCGCCGGGACTCTGCGACGGTAAACCTCGATGGTATAACTCATGGCCTGGAATGTGTGAAAGGACAGGCCTACGGGCAAGATGATCGACAGCAAGGCAGGGTCATAGCGCAAGCCGAACAAGTGGGCGGCGCTGTGCAGAGAGCCGGTCAGGAAGTTGAAGTATTTGAAGATGACAAGCAGAGCCAGATTGCAAAACAGACTTATAGCAAGAAACAGACGGCGCCGAGCCAGAGCTTCAGCTTTTTCGATCTGGAGGCCTGCCACATAATCGATGAGGGTGATAGCCCAGATGACAAAGATGTACCGGGTACTCCAGCACATGTAGAAGTAGTAGCTGGCAATGAGAAGAATGATCTTGCGGGGAGTGCCCCGGGTGATGAGAAAAAGCAGCCAGACGAGGATGAAAAAGAACAGAAACTGAAAGCTATTGAAGAGCATGAAGCTTGTCCTTCAAGAGCTCAAAGAGAGCCTGGGTATATACCTGCGCGCCGGCTGAATTGACATGTGTCTGATCGGCAAACAGACGGTTGGGAAACAGGTAGTAGTCGGGGCCAAGCAACTTGCACGACGTGGCCTGTTCTACCTGGGAAGCAAAGGCTGCATCATAAGCCGCGGGAGGAGCGGCCTCTCCCGCGCGGAGGTAGAAGGGCACGTAGTAACAAGCGATGTGATGATGCCGGATCAGTTGATTGAGCCGCTCGACCTGACGGCTTGGCAGGGGCGCAACCCGTGCGAGCTTCTGCGTAGGTTGATCGGAGGCAAGATGGAAGCCATCGGGTAAGCGGCCTCCGGGGAAATGGCTTTGCTCTGTGATCAGATGATAACCGCGCTCAACAATCACGGCGCGTTCGTCGGCCTCTGACTCGCGGTAATAGTTGAGGATTCCGCCATGACTTGGCGCAGCGAGCAGGAAGGCTGTGAGGTCGCGAAGAAGGTTGCGAAAAGGAAATAAAAAATCGACAACGGCGTGATCATCGGCGATGAAATGAAAGGGGCCGAGCCGGGGAGGATCGCTGTTCCAGGGCAAAGTCAGGAGCAGCACGTTGGGAGCCTGCCCACGAGCACACATCGCTTCCAAAGGAGGGAGGAACAAGTCGCTTCCTGGAAAACCGGAATTGAAGGAAACAACCTGCGCTTGGTTCTGCGAGCTCAACTTATCGAACAAGCTGGGGAGGAAACCAGCCAGAATTTTGCTGTTGCCGAAAATCAGCACGCGGGTCACATGAGGGTCCGCGGGAAATACCTGGCCCTTTTGTTCCCACTGCAGCTTGGCATGGAATACAACATCGGAGCCGTTCTGGAGGTAAGGCAGCGCACGGAACAGTCCGTAGAAGACCATCCAAAGCACAATCAGGAGCAGAACGGTCCAGCCCAGGGCCGACCGAGGCTGCACCGGCGGTTCCGGCTTGGCGGCTACGGAGTTGGGAGCGGTTTCGACGTCCAAGAGAGACCCTGAACTCCCATCGTATTACAGGGTTAGCCCGATCCACCGCCGGTGAACATCAGGACTAACGACAGCACGATGACGACAACCGCCGTCAGCCAGGCAACGGTGTTGAACCAGCGGGAGTTTATATGGACGCCCATCAGGTCTTTGCGGTTGATCAACAGCAGCATGAACACAATCACCAGCGGCAACAAGATTCCATTCAGGACTTGCGACAATATGACCATGCTGATCAATTTGGTGTTTGGGACGAAGAGAACAGCAAGCGCTCCCCCGATCACCAGCAGGCTATACAGCCAGTAAAAGACCGGCGCTTCCTTGAAGCCCCCGTCCAGGCCGGACTCGAGGCCTAATCCTTCGCATACGGTATAGGCCGTGGAGAGAGGCAGGATCGATGCGGCGAACAAGGAAGCGTTAAATAACCCGAAGGCGAAGAGTAGAAAGGCGTAGTTCCCGGCGAGAGGCTTCATCGCCTCGGCCGCGTCAGCAGCTTCCTTGATCGGCCCCATCCCGTGCGCATACAGTGTGGCGGCACAAGCCACGACAATGAACCAGGCGACGATGTCGGTGAAGAAAGATCCGATGACGACATCAAGGCGGGAAGCAGCGTACGTCTTGGCGGTCACCCCCTTCTCGACGATCGAAGATTGAAGATAGAACTGCATCCAGGGTGAAATGGTGGTCCCGATAACGCCTACGATCATGTAAATGTAACTTTTGTCGTGCCAGATGGAGCCCTTGGGCAGATCCACCGTAGCCACCAGGGCATCGTGCCAGCTTGGCTGGGAGAGAACACCGGTCACGATGTAGGCGATATAGAAGACCGACGCGGCAAGGAAGACCTTTTCTACCCGCTTGTAATCCCCCTTCACGACCAGGAACCAGATGAGCAAGGCGCTCACCGGCACAGATACGAACTTGTTGATGTGGAAGAGCTGCATGCTGCCGGCAATGCCGGCAAATTCCGCCATAACGTTGCCGAAGTTGACGATGACCAGAAGGAGCATGAGGACGAACGTCATGCGCAAGCCGAACTCTTCCCGGATGAGATCGCTGAGTCCCTTGCCGGTAACCGCGCCCATGCGGGCACACATCTCCTGGACTACGAGCAACGCGACGGTGATGGGAATCATGGTCCAGAGCAGGGCGTAACCGAACTGGGCCCCGGCATTGGAGTAGGTGAGAATGCCGCCGGCGTCGTTATCGATGTTGGCGGTGATGAAGCCGGGCCCGAGCACGGCGAGGAAGAGCAGTAAACGGGTTCGCCAGCGCTTGAGCATGGGGGTTAGATTTTCACTTTTGAATTTTGTTATCGAGCTACGGCAAAGCAGCGAAGTTCATTGTCTGGCCCGCAGGAATGCGATGACATCATCCGCCTGCACCACACCTACCAGGCGATTTGCACTATCCACCACTGGCAGGGCATGGAGGTTGTATTTATCGAACAGCTCGGCAACTTCATCCTGGTGCGCATCGGCATTACAGGAGATGGTGCGCGGATCAGAGAGAACGGCAACTCGTGTCTCGGGAAGCGCCAGGATGAGACGAGCCAGGGGAACCACTCCCTCCAGCGTATCGTCTTTTCTGGTGAGATAGATCTCGGTCATCCCCTCGGGATCGCCATCAAATTCGCGCAAAGCCCGCACCGCATCAGCCACGGTCGCGCCTGACGGCACCTGCACGTAGCTGGTAGTCATTTTTCCAGCAGCGGAATCCTCCCGGAATTCGAGAAGATCTTCGACTTCCTGCCGCTCCTCGGGGTTCATCTCTTCCAGAATTGCTTCGGAGCGCTCCTCGGGCAGTTCGGCCAACAGATCGGCTGCCGCACCAGGATCCATCTCTTCGACAATATCGGCCACCCGGCCGGAATCGAGCGATTCGAGCAGCGACTTCTGGAGACGAGGGTCGACTTCCTCGAGCGCCTCGGCCGCCACTTCTTCATCGAGCGAGGTGAAGATGGCCTCGCGCTCGGGCGGGGGCAGCTCTTCGAGAATGTCCGCGAGGTCGGAGGGATGCATGTGGGCGACTCGATCATGCTCAATCTTCAGCTTGATCCGTCTCGCCGGATCCACTTCGATGAGGTCTACGAATTCCCAGGGAATCACGCTGGCGGGAAAGCGCATGGCGAAGTTTGCCAGGGTACGCCGGGGCACCACACCTTTAAGCAAGCGGCGGATGGCCCCGCGAAGCCCAATAGCCACTTCGGCGACACGCAGGCCTTCGCGGCCGTTGTACGTATACCACTGCAGATCGATATCGTTTACGCGCACGACTTTTCTGCCATGCACGTCGATGATCTGACGGTCCAGCACATCCCGCTGCAAGAGAAGCAGGTTTTCGTCGCCGCGAAGCGGCTGCAGAATGGCGTTTTCGCGCAATTCAAGAGTCCCTGCGGGGGTCGGGAGGATGTCCTTAACCGGGACCAGGCGGGAGCCTTCACGGTTTTTGAGCAGGAGGCCGGCGACGTTTCCGGCGGCCGGTCCGGTGGCCACGGCTACATCTTTGAGCCGACCCTGGACCCGGCCCCGCTGATCGGTGATCACCGTTCCAAGCAGCAGCGTCAAGCTGGCATGAGTTGTGTGCTTCTCGTGCATTACAGGCCGGTTGCAGTCTACCAGCCAAAAGGGCAGTTGGTAGCGACGAAGCAATGAGACTTTTCAGATTGGTTTTGCGGCGAGTTTGATGGGTGAGTAACTGCGATATTCTCCACATTTCGCGAAAGAGAACGAGATCTTTGCAACCTCGGGCGCAGTTCTCACCCAGGGAGCGTCCCAAAGACACACGATTCCTCGGGTCGAGCTGACAATGCTGGGTAAATCCTAGTTCGGGCGTTCAGGGCGGGAACGGTGGAAGCGCTCGTCGAGGCGCTGCCTGCCTTGGAAACCGGCTTCCACAGTGTGCCAGTAGTCGATCCTGGCTTCTCCGAGTTGCCAGCAGAGCAAAACAATCTGATCCCCGGCTTGAAACGGGAAGTCAAGCAGTCCTTTGTCGAGATCCTTTACCTGTACCCCGATGGAATCGATCTCCTGGATTGCATCCTGGGCCTGCTGCACGGCAGCACGCTGAGCCATCCGCTTCCTGGCCACGGCAGCGACATCCACCATCACGCCGCCCGAGAGGAAGATCTTTTGGCTGAGCATCTGCAAATCTGCTTCGATCAGGCTTGCGTTGGATTTGGCGTCAATCGCCCGCTTTAACAGCGATTCCAGAATGGGCAGTAAGGATTGCGCCTCATCTAGGGAGAATGTCTTCATGGACCGGACCTTCGTCTGTTTTTCATGGTAATACAGCGAAATCACTTGAACGCCGGGCAGAGAGGTTGACCATGAAGAGACACAAAACAACCAGCCAGTTGATTTGTGGCGCTTCAGCGCAGACAGGTATCATGAGTTAGCGATGAGTCTGCCCGACACGATCTTCATTTTTGGACTGGCGCTGGTCATTTTTGGACCAAAGAAGCTGCCGGAAATCGGGCGCCAACTGGGTAAGCTGGTGCTCGAATTCCGGCGTGCGAGCAACGAGTTCAAGATGCAGATTGAGGAGGAGTTGCGCGCTGCGGACGTAGCTGATCGCCAGAAACAACTAGCAGCCCCCCCGGTGACACCGGTAGCCGCACCGGAATCCACACCGCCATCCTCTTCGGAACTGACAATACGCCCACCCAGCAGCGGAACAACGGTTAGCACCGAAAGCCCATCGGCAAGAGTCGTCCCAGTGCAACAGGAGGTTGCGGAGCTGCAAGCGATCGCCGGGAACCATCCGGAACTGCCTCCCAACGGACTCCATCGTGAACCGGAGCAGCCAGCCACCCATCATGACTGACATTGTGGACCGGGCCCGGACTGCAGTAACCGAACGAGCAGAACTACCGGGTATGAGCCTCCTGGAGCATCTGGAGGAATTGCGCCGGCGTATTATTCATTCCGGCGTCTACCTGATCATTGCCTTCTTCGTCGCGTACGGCTTTCGGGAGAAGTTGTTCAGCTTCATGGAGAGGCCCATTGTCGCCGCCCTCAAGGCGCACAACCTGGACCCCCACCTGGTCTACCTGAACCCGGTCGATCCGTTTAATTTCTTCATCAAGATCAGCCTGGTGGGCGGCGCAATTATGGCTTCGCCGTTCATCCTCTTCCAGGTGTGGTTGTTCATTTCTCCCGGCCTATATCGCCATGAGAAGCGCTACATTCTGCCGTTCATGAGCGCAACGGTGGGGCTGTTTCTGACCGGGGCCTTCTTCGGTTACCACTATGTGTACCCGGGCGCGCTGAACTTTCTCATTGGTTACGGCTCTCAGTTTCGGCCGATGGTAACGCTGGGCGAGTACACGGAACTGTTCATGACAGTGATTCTCGGCCTGGGAATCACGTTTGAACTGCCGATCCTGGTCTTCTTTCTGGCGCTGTTCGGGATCGTGAGCGCGAAATTCCTCTGGAGGAATATTCGCTACGCCATCCTTATCATCTTCATCATCGCCGCGATCATCACCCCCACACCTGATGTTTTGACCATGTGTGTCTTTGCAGCACCGATGTTGGCCTTATACCTGGTTAGTATCGGGGTCGCCTATATGGTCCACCCGACGCGAAGAGATCGAATCAAACAGAAACGGCAGCAACAGGCATGAACCGTCTGCGCCACCTTGTTGCGGTTTTCCTTGTCTGCCTGGCAGGCGGGTTTGCGCTGGCTCAGGAGCTTCCCCAATTCAACGGCGAGCGCGCTCTTGCCTATACCAGGGAGTTTGTCGCCACGGGACCGCGATGGGTAGGCAGCAAAGGACATGCCAAGGCACAGGCCTTCCTGGAACACCAGCTTGCAAAGGATGACCTGGTAAAAGACAGTTTCACGGCATCCACACCCGTCGGGCCGCTGGCCATGACGAACTACATTGCCAAATTTCCCGGGACCAAAGATGGCATCATCGTGCTGGCAAGCCACTACGATACCAATTACCCGCTCAAGGATACGGGTTACGTAGGCGCGAACGATGGCGGATCCAGCACGGGTTTGCTGCTGGAGCTAGCCAACACTTTCCGAGGGAAAAAGCTGGATGGATACAGCATCTGGCTGGTCTTCTTCGATGGCGAAGAAGCGATTAAGGGCTGGACGGATACGGATTCGACCTACGGCAGCCGCCATCTTGCGGCCAAATGGCAAGCGGACGGAACCCTCAAGCACATCAAGGCCTTTTTGCTGGCGGATATGATCGGTGACCGCGACCTGAACGTGGACCGCGACCTGAGCTCGACGCCATGGTTGCTGGACCTGGTGGGACAGGCTGCGGCGAAGTACGGGGATCAGTCGTACTTCTTCGCCCGGCGACAGGAAGTCGGAGATGACCATACGCCATTTATGCAGCGCGGCGTGCCTTGCGCCGACCTGATCGATTTCGACTACGGATACGACAACGCCTTCTGGCATACTCCCGAAGACACGATGGACAAACTGAGCGCTAAAAGCCTGACCATCATCGGAGACGTCATGCTGGAGACCATCCGGCTGATCAATCAGCAGAGATAGGATTCAACGGATGGAGTACGCGGCCCGGAATTTCATCCTGGGTTTCTGCTCTCGGTTCTCATGCATATACGTGAGACCCACACTTGCTCCGATCGAAAAGCTTTTCCACGCTGCATGCAGGCAAACGACGTACGCTAGCATGGGACAATGCTCGACGGCGCTCCGATCACATGGTGGATAGGCTTCCATGCCGTCGTACTGGCGATCATTGTGTTCGACCTGGTTGTTTTGGGTCGAGGTCAAGAATCTTCCCAGACCCGCCACAATCTCTTCTTTGTCGTGTTTCTCCTGATTCTGGCTGCGGGTTTCGCGGTTTGGATCGGAAATGATGAAGGTCAACAAAGAGGACTCGAATTTGCCGCCGGCTATCTGATCGAGCTCTCGATGAGCATCGACAACCTGTTCGTGTTTCTGCTGATGTTCCGTTCTTTTGGACTAGCCGCAGAGGCGCAACGCAAGGCACTGCTGATGGGCATCATGGGAGCCATCGTAATGCGCGGGTTGTTTATCTTTGCCGGCATCGCGCTGCTGGAGCGGTTCGCCTGGATTCAGTACATCTTCGGCGGGCTGCTGGTCATTGCCGCCGTGCGCCTGTTGCGAAGCAAGCACGGCGCGACACCCACACCGGCCAGGTTGATTACCCGCTGGACTAGCCGCTGGACCAGCGGACCCAGGGCGACCTTCCTGGTTGCAGTGATCGCAATTGAGCTGGTCGACCTCGTGTTTGCCATTGATTCGGTACCCGCCGTGCTCGCGGTCTCCCACCATCCGTTCGTGGTGTACACCTCGAATATCTGCGCCATCCTGGGCTTGCGGGCATTGTATTTCCTCATGGCCGGCCTGCTGGAACGGTTGAGATTTCTGCATTTTGGATTGGCCGCAATTCTGGGTTTCGTTGGCTTGAAGATGATGTTGGCAAAATTGGTGAGCGTACCGGTTGCCTATTCGCTGGGATTCATCGTGCTGATTGTGGCAGCAGCGACGGCGGCCTCTCTGTTGTCAAAAGCACCCCAGGAACATGCCTGAGGACTGCGATACGATGGATTAAGCCGTGCGCAAGATTACCGTCACGACCAGGTCCGGGCGATACAACGTTTCCGTGGGAAGCGGCCTATTGAATTCCCTCTCGAAACGCGTAGCGGCAATCGCCGGACGTAAGCGCATTTTCCTCCTTACCTCGCCGGAGATTTGGGCTCTGTGGGGGCGGTGCGTGCAGGCCGCCCTCGCGCCACAGGAACCGGTCGTGTTGTTCCTGCCCGCGGGGGAGCGTCACAAGCGGATGAGCCAGGTGGAGCGGTTGACCACGGAGATATCCAAAGCCGGAGGGGATCGGTCTTCTTTGCTGATCGCTTTTGGCGGAGGAGTCACTGGCGATGTCGGCGGCTTTGTGAGCGCCATTTACATGCGTGGAATTGACTATGTCCAGGTACCGACGACGTTGCTCTCGCAGGTGGACTCCTCGGTGGGCGGGAAGACCGGGGTCAACCTGCAGACGGGCAAGAACCTCGTGGGTTGTTTTTATCCTCCTCAGGAAGTGGTCGCTGACATTCAAGTATTGAGCACCCTTCCGCAACGGGAACTGCGAGCCGGCATTTACGAGAGCATCAAAGCAGGACTGATCCGCGATGCAGGACTTTTCCGCTTCATTGAGAACCAACGCGAAGCGATTGATCGCGGAGACTCCGCTGCGCTGGAAAAGATGGTTGCCGCCTCGATACAGATCAAGGCCGATGTAGTGAGTGAGGACGAACGGGAAATCGGTGTGCGCATGATCCTCAATTTCGGGCATACGCTGGGCCATGCCATCGAAGCATCCACCGGGTATCGCGTGCTGCTGCACGGAGAAGCAATCGCCTGGGGGATGATTGCAGCCCTGCACATCAGCACGCAGCGAGGCCTGGTGGATACCGCGGCAGCCAGTCGCGTCGAGAAACTCATTCGGTATTTCCAACCTCCGCCACTGCCTTCCGTCAGTTCCAGGCGTCTGTTGCAAGCGGCCTCCGGGGACAAGAAGAACCGGGCGGGAGTGCGCCGTTTTGTGCTGCTCGAAGGTTTGGGCAATGCCAAAGTGGTCGAGGATGTGACCGATGCCGAGCTTCTGGCCGCGATCGCGTACCTGCGTGGAAAGCAGTAAGTAACCGTGGCTGCTTCCGGAGCGCAACCCGAGGGAACTGCGGACGAAGCGAGCGCCGCAATCGCGGTTCGCTCGATGTTCGATCAGATCGCGCCTCGTTACGATCTGTTGAATCACGTCCTCTCTTGCAATATTGACCGGATCTGGTGGCGACGTACCGCGCGTACATTTCGCCAGGTGCTTACCCGGCCCGAGGCACAGATTCTGGACGTTTGCTGCGGAACCGGAGATATGACGCTGGCGTTGCTGCGGCACCGGCCCAGGGAGGCACGGCCTGTGCTGGCTGCCGACTTCGCCCATCAGATGCTGGTGCGTGGGACCGCGAAATTCAACAGCAAGGGAGCAATCGCGCTGGAAGCCGACGCGCTTCACCTGCCTCTACCGGACAGCTCCCTCGACCTGGTAACCACCGCGTTTGGCTTTCGCAACCTCGCGAACTATCAAGCCGGCCTGCAGGAGTTTCATCGTGTGCTCAAGCCGGGCGGGGAATTGGGCATTCTGGATTTCAGCGAGCCGGGTGCAATCGTGGGTAAACTGTATTCCTTTTACTTTCGGCGGGTGCTTCCCGCGGTTGGTTCGCTCATCTCGGGGACATCGGGGCCCTATCGCTACCTGCCGCACTCGGTACACCGTTTTCCCTCACCCCAGGAGATCCTTCGCACGATGCAATCCATTGGTTTCGAACGGGTTTCCTGGACTCCCTTTAGCTTCGGGATTGCCGGCTTATATCGTGGCGTCCGGCGTTAACCATGTGATGCCAGTGCCCTTTGGTGTTACACGGGCAGGCGCCAGGCTCGATAAACTTAAGGGATGCACGCAAAAGTAACCTGGCAGCATGACCAGCAATACGATGCCGAGTCCGCGAGCAGCCATCATGTAACCATGGATGGGAGTGCTGCCCACGAAGCCGGCGCCAGCCCGATGGAGTACGTGCTGATGGCCTTGTGCGGCTGCACCTCCGTGGATGTGGTTTCCATATTGCAGAAGAAACGGGAGCCGCTCACATCGCTTATGGTTTCCGCAGTGGCGGAACAGGCGACGGAGCCCCCTCGGGTGTTCACGCACATCCACCTGACATACCACATCGGCGGAAAGGTTACGGCCAAGGCTGCCGAAGACGCCGTTGCCCTGTCTAAAAATAAGTACTGCTCCGTCTCGAAGATGCTGGAAAAAGCAGCAACTATCGACTACGAGATCACTTACAGCGAGCCGTCATGATCAACTTTTTTCGCCTGGTTCTGGCCGGTTTGGTGCTTGCTATGGCGGGGCTGTTGGCGGCTGTGGTAACCATGCGCTTAGCAATTCACGGCGCAGAAGTAAAGGTGCCGGACCTCCAGGGGCTTACGGTCTCGGAGGCGGTTCACAAGGCCGCCGATCTGGGATTGAACGTCGGTATCGACAACAAATACTACAGCGCTGACGTGCCGGTAGGACGGATCCTGGCACAGTCACCACTGCCCGGGGCTGTGGTGAGACGGGAATGGCGGATGCGTGTCACCGAGAGCCTGGGTCCGCAGCGGGTAGCGATTCCCAAGGTCGTGGGCCAGCAGGAGCGGGTCGCGGCCATTGAAGTGCGGCGCCTGGGTTTAGATCTGGAAGAGGCCGCGCAAATGCCGTATAGCGGGGTGCCTCCTGGAACCGTGATCGCACAGAATCCTCAGCAGGGAGCAGCCGGCGTGGAACGCCCGAGCGTCAGTCTCCTGGTGAGCTCGCCTGCCCCTTCGCAGGCTCCAGCCATGGTGATGCCGCAATTGACCGGACTCCCGTTAGCGACAGCAACGGCGTTGGTAGTACACGCTGGACTAAAAGTGGGACCGGTCCAAAGCACCTACGACGACTCGCCCGCACCATCAGGGCCGGACGCGGGCTTAGCCCCGGCAGATACCGCGGATCCATCGGGCTCAGTGTTGGGTCAGAGTCCGGCCGCAGGCCATCGGGTCGAGCCGGGAACCGTTGTTACCTTCAAAGTGGCGCAATAGCCGACATCCGGGCTCCCGGTAATTGGTTCTCCATCGCCAAAATCCTGCCCGGGTCGAAGCCGTCTAAGATCGCGTCTGATCAAGTCCCGGCGTTGTTAATCGCGCATTAGGCAGGCAGCAAAAAATCCGTCGCCCGGATAGCATCCCGGAAAAGTACGGAGGAAACGGTCCGATGAGTTGCCAGGAAACAACCTCTCGGCAGTGCCCGCATGAAGAATCCTTTCCTTTTCCAAGGTGCGAACCTGCCCTTCCCACGGCATAAGACTGAATCCCGGCTCTTGCTCGAGAGCCTCGGCGACCACATCCTCGTTTTCTTCAGGCTCCAGGGAGCAGGTGGAGTAGATGAGCCTGCCGCCTGTGCGTAGCGCTCGCATGGCGGAGCGGAGCAGACGAATTTGCCGCGCCTGCTGGCGGCGGAAATCATCTTTCGTGACCCGATGACGGATCTCCGGATTGCGCGCCATGGTCCCGGTTCCACTGCAGGGAGCATCGCACAGCACCAGGTCGAATTGCTGCCGGAAGGGCAATTCCGTGGCATCGAGCAGACGAAACTGAATGCCGGAATCTGGACCGAGCATTGTCTGCATGGCCTTTAACCGGGCGGGGCTGATATCGCAGGCGGTAATCAAGGCGTCCGGATTGCGTTCCCGGAGGATAGCGGTTTTGCCACCAGGTGCGGCGCAGCAGTCGAGAATGTCGTTGCCACGACCCGCAAGCTCGGCGATCAATTGCGACCCCTCGTCCTGAATGCGGAGGCTCCCTGTAACCTCCCCTGCGACCACACGGCGGGCTCCGGTCACATAGGTGGAGGGCTCCAGTTCAAGTCCTTCCGGTTCCGATTCAAGAGCGTCCAGACGGATGGTGGTGGGTGGTGGAAGTTGGTCGTAGCGGCAAATCGCAGCAGCTGTTTGATCGCCGTAGGCAGTGGTCCAGCGGTTTACAAGCCATGACGGATGAGCGGCCAAAGCGTCCGACTCCTTAAGCCGTGGAGCAATCGCGATCTTGCGCAGTACGGCATTGACCAGTCCTGTGGCATAGGGGCTAGCCGACTGGCGCACGAGCTCGACGCTTTCAAAAATAGCGGCGTGGGCTGGAATGCGATCCAGAAGGAGAAGCTGGAGGGCTCCGAGTTCGAGCGCAACCTGGACCGGCTCATCCAATGGGCGCTTCTGCTTGGTGAGTGCTTCTGCGATACGTTGCTGCAGGACGAGTTGCCAGCGCAGCACGCCCATAACGAGGTTGGTGGTGAGATTCTTGTCCAGTGCAGAGAGGGCATTGACTCGCCCGGACCGCAGAAGCGCATCGCTGTGCAGGTCTGGCTTCTGTCTCAGTTGAACGAGCAGATCGAACGCGGCGCTTCGCGCAGGCGAGATTCGGTTGGGCACACTACTCTCCCAACCTCTCATGTGGGTGAGGCACGGTGCCGCGAAGAAAATCCGCAACCGGCATTCGCTTCTTGCCCTCCAGCTGGACCTCTAAAAGCTCAAGGATGGTGGCGGATCCTGCGGTTACGAACATACGTGTTCCCTGCACCGTCATTTCCCCAGTTTTGCCCGATCCAGATCCGGCCGGACGTAGACGATGGAGAATAAGCTTCCGGCCGCGGAAGAAGGTATAGGCTCCGGGCCAAGGCTGAAAACCGCGCCAGCGGTTATAAATTTCGCTCGCCGCTAGGGCGAAGTTCACGAGCGCATCCTCACGCTGCAGAATCGGCGCTAGCGATGCAGCGGCGTGATTCTGGGCAGTCGGCTGGATGGTGCCCGCTTCCAGTCCCTGCAAAGTTTCGAGCATGAGCGCCGCACCGGTCGACGCCAACAGAGGGAAGAGATCTTCGGAGGTCTGATCCGGATCGATGGGTAAGGTGCGCTGCAGCAAAATATCGCCTGTGTCTAATCCCGGGTCGAGGCGCATGGTGGTTGCTCCGGTGACCGTTTCACCGTTGGCAATCGCCCATTGAATCGGAGCGGCGCCACGATACTTGGGCAGAAGTGAGGCGTGCAGATTGATGTTGCCGAATCGCGGCAAGCTGAGCATCCACTCCGGAATGATGCGGCCGTAGGCGACGACGATGATCGCATCTGGCTCCAACGATTCGAGACGCGCACGGAACTCCGGATTGTTCTTGATTTTTTCAGGTTGCACTACCGGCACGCCCGATTCTGCGGCCAGGATTTTCACCGGTGGCGGCGATGGATGATCGTCACGCCCGCGCACACGGTCAGGCTGGGTCACGACGAGCTGAATGGTCTGACCCGCAGCGAGCAATTGTTGCAGAGTTGGAACAGCAAACTGCGGGGTACCGCAAAAAACCAGGTTCACCCGTCTACCATTCCCCGGCGCGCTGTAGCTTGCGGATCCTGCGCAGCACGAAATCGCGCTTGAGTGCGCTGATGCGGAAGATAAACAGGATCCCGTCAAGATGATCGATCTCGTGCTGAAAGGCTCGAGCGAGCAGTTCGTCCGCGTCCCGCTCGAACCAATTACCTTCGAGATCCTGCGCCCGTATTTTCACTTTTGCGGCGCGTGCAACCTTTTCGCGGATATCGGGCAGGCTGAGACAGCCTTCTTCCTCGTAAACTTTTCCCACCTTAGTGATGATCTCAGGGTTAATCAAAGCGATCTTCTCTTCGGGATTCTTTTGAAAACTCAGATCCAGGACGGTCAGACGCTTCGGGATGCCGATTTGCGGAGCCGCAAGGCCGATGCCATGGGCAACATACATGGACTCGAACATATCGTCGACCAGCTTGCGCAATTCCTCATCGAACGCGTTTACCGGCTCGGCCGGCCGCTGCAGGATGGGGTCGGGGAATTTGACAATGGGGTAGACCATGCGAGGTGGGATCTTTCCTAAAACCGGCGAATCTGCTCCAGATATCCATCGTAGTTTCTGCTCAGTTCTACGGCAGAGTCGGCGCCAAACTTCTCCAGCGCCAGTCTGGCGATGACGAATGCAACCATGGCTTCCGCAGCCACGCCTGCGGCGGGAACCACACAAACATCGGAGCGTTCGTAGGCTGCCTTGACGGGCTCGCGAGTGCTGTAGGAAACCGAACCGAGCGGGCGGCGCAAGGTGGAGATTGGCTTTAAATAGCCTCGCACCACGATGTCCTCTCCATTTGAGATGCCGCCCTCGATGCCCCCAGCGTTGTTGTGATCGCGGGTAAACCGGGTTGGCGCCCCGTCGACTTCCTCGGCGCTGTAGCCGATTGCATCGTGGACCGCGGAACCAAAGGACTCAGCAGCTGTCACCCCCTGCCCTATCTCAACCGCCTTGACTGCCTGGAGCGACATCACTGCCCAGGCAAGGAGCCCATCGAGTCTTTCGTCCCAATTGGCGTAGGTGCCCAGTCCGGGAGGCGCACCGTGCACCACGACTTCGAACACTCCGCCTATGGAGTCACCGGTGCGCAGGACATGGTCTACTTCCGCCTTCATCTTCTGTTCGGTTTCGGGATCGACGCAGTTCAGTAAGATTTCCTCCTGATCGCGAAGTGCGGCAACCTGATCCCAGGAGGCGCTCATCGGGAGTTCGGCGGGACCAACACGAACCACATGGCTGGCGACCTCGATACGCAATTGCTTCAATAGCAATTTGGCCATGGCCCCGGCCGCCACCCGAGCAGTTGATTCGCGGGCGGAAGCTCTTTCCAGCACATAGCGGGCATCGGGAAAATCGTATTTGAGGGAGCCGGCAAGATCAGCATGCCCCGGGCGGGGCGAAGCGACAGCTTTGTGCTTGGCTGGATCGCCTGCGCCTACGGGCAAAACCTCCGTCCAGTTTTTCCAATCGCGATTCTCTATCTGGATGGCGACCGGTGATCCAATGGTCTTGCCATGGCGAACGCCAGAGAGAATGTGGGCTCGATCCTGTTCGATGCGCATCCGGCCGCCACGGCCGTAGCCCTGCTGCCGCCGCCACAACTCGCGGTCGATAAACTCCAGATCGATGTCGAGGCCCGCGGGCAATCCGGAAATGAGGGCGATAAGACACTCGCCGTGTGATTCACCAGCGGTTGAAAAACGTAGCATCTTTGTTGACGAACAGGACCTAGGCTTCGATTGTAGACGATTTCGACCACCAGCTCACGAGCAGCCTAAAAACCTGCACTTTGGCATCAGCCCTTGACGATCCAGTCGTATTGCCCTTCGTCAAGCGGAGCCACGGAAAGGCGGGACTGACGAACCAGAGGAGAATTTTCGAATACGGCCTGCTGTTTGATTTCAGCGAGTGTCTTCGGCCGCTTGATCGCCGGCCCGACAGCAATGCGAACCAGAGGGACCTTGGAATCGGATAAATCAACCGACACAACGTGAGCAAGCCCGACGGCGGTCTTCTCCTCCCCGGTGTGGTAAATCACCAGCTTGTCGCCCTTCTTCATGGACGCGAGGTTCTTTACCGCCTGGGGATTGGTAACACCCGTCCAGTCAGTTTCTTTTTCCCGCTCCAGGTCCGCGAATGAATAAGCGCTGGGTTCAGTCTTCAGCAGATAGCGCATCCTCTACTCCTTGCTTTTGAGCAGCGTGGTCGAGTTCAATAGGGGTCTCTCCATGGAACGCACCCAGTCCGTCATCTCGCCAGGTTGGCCGCCCTGGGCTTCCTGACGTTCGAACTCGGCCCGTATCGTGTGCATCTTGGCGTCCAGGTCGTCCAGATAATGCAACAGGATCGCCTCCGGAATCATGGGCAACTTGGGTGAGCCGAATTCCAGTTTTCCATGATGGCTCACGACCATGTGCTCGACCAGCATACGAAGAGTCGGAGGAAAACCGGGCAAGGTAGTCAGCCTTCTTTCAATCATTCCAACGCCCATCGCAATGTGACCCACCAACTGTCCCTCCAGCGTGTAGTCGAAACTGAGGCCCCACTTCAGCTCTTCCAACTTGCCGATATCGTGGAGTATGGCGCCGGTCAGAAGCAGGTCGCGATTGATTTCCGGATAATGACCTGCCGCCAGCTCGCAGATCCCGAGCAGGGAGACGATGTGTTCGAGCAATCCGCCCAGCCAGGCATGATGTAGGGATTTAGCGGCCGGGGCTTCACGCAAGGCCATGGCGACCGCCGGATCATCGAGAAACGAACGGACGAGCGCTTGCAACCATCGATCCGAAAAACCATCGACGCAGCGAACCAGCGACGACCACAACTCCTCGACATTTTTGCTTGTTCGGGGGACAAAGTCGGCCAGATCAAACTCATCCGCGGTGGCGCGCCGAACTTTCTCCAGATTTAGCTGAAAACGGCCGTTGAAGCGGCAGACTTCCGCCTTGACCTTGACCACTTCCCCCTGTTCAAAGGCAGAAGCGGCCTCGGCGAAGTTCTCCCACATCCGAGATTCGATCTGGCCGGTGCGATCGAGGAGAGTCGCCGCGAGATACTGGCCGCCGTCCCTTCGGCTGCGCAACTGCTTCGACGCCACGGCGAAAAAACCGACCACTACCTGATTTTCAAATCTGGCTACGTCCGCGACGTAAATCTCTTTCATTTCGCAAAGCTACGGTTGGGTCGTGCCAGGAGGACCCGCAGCCGGCGCGCTTGACGGAGCGGGCTGGCCACTGGCAGGAGCAGTCTGCTGGCCGCCGCTCGGAGTGCTCGGTTGGTTCGGCTCGGGTTTGCCCAGGTAGGGCTGCTGCACTTGTTCCGGCTCCGATTTCCTGTTGGCAAGTCGGGTTTTTTCCTGTTTTTCCTTGGGCTTCGGGGGTGCGTTGGGGTCGGTTAATCCCAAGCCCGAGTTTTGGACCTTCTGAGACGCCTGTTCGTCCGGTGTGGCCTGATCCGAGCTGTCAGCAGGGTTTGTCTTCTTTGCCTTGTGAACGGTCGGCCGATTAGCCAAACGAGTCTTACGCTCAGGCTGAGCCGGAGTGGTGCCACTTACCGTACCATCGGGATTTATGTAATGGGTATCCGGCGTAGTCACAGCAGGACTATTGTCTCCAGTGCTGGCCACCTGGGCAGGAGGCAACGATTCACGGGGAGCCTGTCCGAAGCGAATCTTTTCGCGCTTGCCGGGCTTTTGGAAAGCATCCGTATTGTTGCTTGCCTGTTGCGTATTGGTGGCCGGAGCGGTTTGGGCCGTCGTAGTCGCTGCAGTAGCCGGCGAAGCGGCAGGCGTCTGGCTGCCCGCGGGCGCAGCCGCCTTGGCGGTCTGGGTTGCAGCCGATTTCGTTCTTCCGCGGAAACGGGTACGCGCGAACTTCTTCTTCTTCTTCTCGGGCGGAGGCGTGTAGGCACTGTAACTCAAGTGCATTTCGTTTGGACTGGCGCCGGTGTCGATCATCCCGGGTTTAATATCGATCGCCGCTTCTTCCCGCAGCTGAGTCAAGTACTCCCTCAGCTTGGGCTGCATCCGCTCGTAGAAGATGGCCTCTTCCACCTGCGGCTCAACCTGCTTGAAGCTTGCGTCGCCGCCACGATTATGCTCAGTAACCTGAAGGATGATATAGCCCTGCTTGGTTCGAATCGGTTGCGTATATTGACCGGAATTGAGGGCAAAGGTCTTGTCTTCGATCTCCTTCGCCAGCTGTCCGCGCCGAAACTGCCCCAGGGCAACATACTTAGGATCACTGGGGTCTGCAGGGGAGGGCTTCGCCTGATCTTCGAATTTGGCTCCAGCCGCCAGTTTTGCTGAGATGGCATCGGCTTTAGCCTGGGCTGCCTCTACGTCCGCGGCGTCCGGTCCTTCGCTCGCGGCCTTAGCAGGAGTGGGAACCAGAATTTCATTCAGCGTAACCGACTCCGGCTGGGCAAACTGACTTTCGTGCGCTTTGAAATATTGCTGCACTTCGGCTGGGGTCATGCTGATCTTGCGCCCGACCTCGTCACGCACGACCTGCTGCGTAATGATCTTGTTACGAATACTGGCCTTGAAATCCTCATAGGAAACGCCCTGCTGCTGTGCAGCCTTTTCCAGGTCTTCCATGGAATCCAGATGATTCTGCTTACGGATGTCGTCCAGCTGCTTAATCAACTCAGTCTCGCCGGTAATCCCGAGTTCTTTCCCCTTCGACAGCAGCAGTTGCTGGTCGATCAAATCACGCAGAAGATCGGCCTTCTTCTGTTCCACCTCGGCAGCCGGAACCCCTTGCTGCCTGGCTTCTGCGTCCAGCTGTTCGGCGGCTCGGTTGTAGTCCGACTCGGTAATGATCTGATCGTTGATGCGGGCGACAATGTCCTCCACGACTTTGCCGGAGGACGGCGGGGGCAGTCCGGCATTGTCGGTGTTCTTGTTGTCGCTGGACTGGGCCAGAGCCGGGACGGCGCTCACACTTAGGCTAAGGACGAAAATTGCTGTGGATCGCCGAATCTGGGAAAACATCATGGGTTTGAACATCTCGTATAGCTGCTAAGTGGTAGGTCGTGGCGCTTACGTGGTAGTTTGCCGTTATCCGCGGTGGAACGACCGGAAACAGCCCGAATTTCCTGCCTTCTCGCTTACTGAGTACGTATCAGTTCAGCTTACGTCCAATGATATACTTCGAGCAAGAACACCCCGGGCCGCGCAAACAGGGGCCCCCCGTCCCTGCGCCTCCGGACCCTGAGGATTACCGCAAAATGGCCTCCCGTACACGACGGTCTCTGTTTTCCATTCTTCTGTTCTTTGTAGTTTGTGGCTTTCTCGGCACTGTGGTGAGCCAAAGGCTTGGCGCACAATCCAGTACCGATGAGTCTGCCCTGCGCGACGATCTGCGCTCCTTCACCAACGTGTACGACATCGTGGAGCAGAACTACGCCGAACCGCTGACCGGCGAAAAGGCCGAAAAAGCGGTTTACGATGGCGCTATTCCCGGCATGCTGCGCGTCCTCGACCCGCACTCCAGCTTCTACGATCCGAAAGCGTACGCCAAGATGCGGGAGGACCAGCACGGCAAGTATTACGGCGTGGGGATGCTGATCCAGCCCCAAAGCAACAAGATTGTCGTCGTGAGCCCCTTCGAAGGCACCCCTTCCTTCAAAGCCGGCATACGCCCCGGAGACGTGATCGTTGCCGTAGACGGCAAGTCCACCGATAACATGAGCTCGGAAGACGTGGCGAATGTGCTGAAGGGGCCCAAAGGTACCCACGTGCAGATTACGATCGCGCGCGAGGGATCGCCTAAACCGCTTGTATTCGACCTGATCCGCGACGAGATCCCGCACAACAGTATCGACCTTAGCTACATGATCCGGCCGACGGTAGGGTACGTGCACATCACCAACTTCCAGGAGACGACGGGGCGCGAACTATCCGACGCACTCGACCGCTTTGGGCCCATCGATGGGCTGATCCTGGACTTGCGGGGAAATCCCGGCGGCCTCCTGAGTGAAGCCGTTGCTGTATGTGACAAGTTCCTGGAGAAGGGTCAGGTGATTGTTTCGCAGCGCGGCCGTGCCTTTCCTGAGCAGACGTATCGCGCGACTCATGGGAACGGCGGGCGCGACTATCCCATTGTGGTGCTGGTGAACCACGGCACGGCTTCGGCGGCCGAGATTGTTTCCGGCGCACTGCAAGACCACGACCGCGCGATCATTGCCGGCGAGACTACCTTCGGCAAAGGTCTGGTGCAAACCGTTTATCCGCTGTCTGAGAACACTGGCCTCGCACTGACCACCTATCACTACTACACACCCAGCGGCCGCCTGATTCAGCGCAATTACAACGGTGTTTCGCTGTACGACTACTACTACAACCATGATCAGCCGCAGGATCAGAAGAACCGTGAGGTCAGGGCTACTGACTCCGGACGCACGGTGTTCGGCGGCGGCGGCATCACACCGGACGAAAAGATCGATACGCCCAAGTCCGTCCCGGTGCAGGATGTGCTGCTGGAACATTATGCGTTCTTCAATTTCGCTAAGCACTACATGGCGAATCGGAGTGTTGGCAAGGACTTTCAGGTTGACGACCAGGTCTTAGGCCAATTCAAGGAGTACCTCACCAGCCAGCAAATCCCCTACACGGATGCAGAATTGGCGCCAGTCATGGACTGGGTCAAGGCGAACATCAAGGCAGAGATCTTCACTACTCAGTTTGGCCAGGAAGAGGGCCTGAAGGTCCGCGCCACCTGGGATCCGATGATCAACAAAGCGCTTGAATACTTGCCGCAGGCAAAGGCGCTCGAGACTACGGCCAAGCATGCTGATTCTCAACGTGCAAGCGTGAGGACAAGTCAGCAGTAAGCAAACTCGGTGTGCGGTTTGGCTTTTGGTTTAAAACTGGGTACCCGCCAAAGGGTACCCGGTTTTATTTGGCGAAGCCGCTGCCAGACACGCGAACACTGGACCCTATCCTTCAGGCCACTCGGGAGTTCGAGAGTAAGCGGCTTCCCGATTTATTGCGAGGTGCCAGGAGTCGATGGAATACAGTCGTTCTTGGCCAACTCTACGGGCGGTGCGGGCGCGCTCTTCAGCGAAACGGGCAGGCTGCTCCCGTGACGTCTCATGAGAGACAGCAACTTACGTGCATCCCAGTAGCGCGGCATGTAACGCAGCGGATCGGAGATGCAACGGAACAGCCAACCGAGATACATGTGATCTGCCCATTTGGGGATCTGTACCTGGTCGCCGCTTAGGAAAGCGATCGCCGCACCGATGCAGTGTATGGATGGCTTGAAGTCAAGCTCGCTGCGAAGGTAAAGCCCAAGCCTTTCCTGAGTGCCGCCACCGAGCGTCACCACGATATGCCGCGGACGCCGCTCGTTGATCCGCTTCAACAACTCAGGATCTTCAATGGTCTTCCCATAAATCGGGGCGACATACCGGTCAGCTGCTTCGACATGAATGCCCTGACGCCGAAGCCACGCTGTGTTCCTGCGGGCGCTCCGCTCATTGGCCATGATCCAGAAACTGCCGCCAGGCTGGGAAAACTCTGGTTGTTTGAGGAGGGAGGAGAGATACCTCAGGCCGGAAACACGGCGGATGGAATCGTTCTCGAGACGGTTCCAGACAATGACCATAAACGCGCTGTCAGCGATTACCAGATCCGCACTCTGCAGCGCTTCACGATAGCCCCGGTCATCGCCCAGGTTCTTCAATGCAGGAGCCGCCGGAACCACCAGCAAGCCACCCCCACGAATGCGGTCAATGGCCTCTTCGGCGCTACCCACGAAGAAACGAATTCCCAGAATCTGCCGGAACTGCGCGCTTTCTGTCGCCGCTAGTGACCCCACAGGCTCCTGTCGCCCCAATCCACTCTGATATCAGATTCGACCTATCAATCGCTTCATCCGGCTAGCGGTGCGTCCGCGAGCCCGCCATCATTTCGCTCTCAATCCACTCATAAGTCTTTCGCAGACCATCTCTGAGACGAATTGAAGGCTCCCAACCCAGATACTGCTTGATCTTGGTGTTGTCGCTATTTCTGCCGTTAACCCCTTTTGGGGCGCTGAGATCATATTTTCGTTGCAGCCGAATGCCGGCAATTTCTTCGGCAATGCTCACCAGTTGGTCGATAGTAACTAACTCGCTACTGCCGAGATTGATGGGCTCGTGAATTTCGCTCTCCAGGATGGCCTGTGTACCCCGGGTGCAATCGTCGATGTACATGAAGCTCCGAGTCTGCTTGCCGTCTCCCCAGATTTCAATTTCGTGCTTACCAGACGACTTGGCTTCGATGACCTTGCGGCAAATCGCTGCAGGCGCCTTTTCCCGTCCACCTGTCCAGGTGCCCAGGGGACCATAAACATTGTGATAGCGGGCCACACGGCACTGGAGGCCAAAATCCTCTTCGAAGTGGCGGCACATCCGCTCGCTGAAAAGCTTTTCCCAACCGTAGCCGTCTTCGGGAAGCGCTGGATATGCATCTTCCTCTTTGAGCGGAACGACATCCGGAGTCTTTTGCTTGTCACCGTTGTAGACACAGGCAGAGGAGGAGTAGAAAAACCGCTCTACGCCTTTCTCCCGGGCAGCCATCAGCATGTGCGTATTGGCCAGTACGCTCAGCATGCACAGGGCCTTATTGTTTTCAATGAAGCCCATGCCTCCCATATCCGCCGCAAGCTGAAAGACGACCTGCGCACCCTGAGCCGCCTTCATGCAACTGTCTTTGTCTTTGAGGTCGAGAACCAAATTCTCAACGCCGGACGAGGACTGATACCACTCGGCCATGGGTTTAACATCCACCGCGCGGATCACGTTTGCTCCATTTCCGAGCAAACTTTTCACCAGATGTCCACCGATGAAACCACCGGCCCCACAGACTACTACTTTGGCGTTCTTCAGCTTCATTTGCCTGGCCCCCGGCCGTTTTGAAAGGCCTGTAATTCGTGCTACGGCAACGGTTAGTCTCTCACATCCACGCCGCTGTCTCTGTAGCTCGGAACATCATCGGTAACACCCTCTTAGCAGAGGGCGCCATGAACTTCTGTGTCCAACTCGCAAAGGAATGCTTCGAGCATCGCCACCCTGGGCCGCGCCAGTTCCTTGGCTGTCTCGATTCGGAGCATTCCGGGCAGCTCTGCCAAGTTCTTTCGCAACGTGGTCACGGCGTCAGTGAAGGTCGGAAATCGCGTATCCCTGCCAATTTTTGCCACAACCCGTAGGATGCCGATTGCTCCCAGCTGTTCCAGAATATCTGCATCACGCAAAATCGCACCCTCCGGGGAGGGCGGTTGGTGGTGCGGCTGGTGAAAACGGATTGCTTCCACTACCATTGCAACTTTAGTTGTAGGGAAACCATAGCGGAGAAGAATTTCCGGCGCTTTCTTCATGGCGTAAACGACATTGTCCCAACCAGCAAGCTCTTTCGGATTCTCCGGCCTATGGCCGATGAACACGCCCAGATCATGCAGCCAGGCGGCAGCGAAGACTACATCGTCATCGTAGTCCATTCCACAACCTACGAGCTGCGTCAAAGCGTAAAGCCGCGGTTGATGGCCAAACTTGTCTACCGGAAGAGCCTGGCTACGAACGTACTCGGCCAGGGGCGAACGGAAATCGCAGGCAGCATCTGCACCAGTTTTGGTTGCGTACATCATTGTGTCGATCACCAGTCACCTCGCAGAACGCCGAAGTAAACTGCTTTCCGCGTACATTCATCTCATTTTCATTATATTGTTTTCGGGTGGTAAGCGACTGCTCGAAAGGCGTAGTTCAGTGGTAGATGATTTTGACTATTTCGTGTCACACTTTATTACCCATGAACAAACTGGATGCTCATGAAAGACTCCGGCGAGCTGCGTCACTGTTAGCTCACCCCGGAGCAAACGAGGGTGACCGGACGCTCCTTCTTCAGGCGTGGGAACTGTTGCGCGGACTACGCAGTGACGACTTCCCAGTGGACATGCGGGCGGCATTTAACTTTCTGCAGCACGAGATGGCTCGCGCGGAATCAGAAGATGTCAGTGTCCGTGACGTTGTTTTTCTGACCAATAAACTTCGGCAACTGGAATTGATGTGGGTTGAGAATCCGCAAACAGACGCACGTTAGTCAGCCGGCTTCGGTCCACCGCGATATGGTCTTCGACGGATTTGAGGCACAGACCCTGCCTGTCCGTTGCTGCTTCGGCTTCGAATGCGTCGGGAAGATAATGTGATTTCCCTGGCATGGCCGGTTTCCCCATTGCGGGACGCGATTGCTGTAGACGAAGTTCATCTCTGGTCATGGACACTAGAGCGATCCGCAGTTGATCTTTCGGCTGACCGCGAGTTGCTCGACGATCAGGAGCGGCAGCGGCTGGGGCGATTCCATTTCGTGCAGGACCGCGATCGATACGCAGCTGCGCATGGAAATCTGCGGAGGATCCTTGGCGCCTATCTTGGGCAGCCTCCCGGAACGATTCGCTTTCGGGTCAATCGATTCGGCAAGCCCGAGTTGGCTGATTCCAGCTCATGCCTCAGCTTCAACCTGACTCATACCCAAAAGATTGCCATCGTAGCTGTGGCGTATGAGGCGCCGGTTGGGGTGGATGCAGAAGAGATTCATCCCATCGAACCAGAAGTTGCCGATATGCATTTTTCCCCGGCAGAGCTTTCGCAGTTGAAGACGTTGAAAGGAGATGCGCGGCTCACGGGTTTTTTCCGATGCTGGACGCGCAAGGAGGCCGTCCTCAAGGGTGAGGGAGTGGGATTACATCTTCCTCTCGATAGCTTCGATGTCAGCCTGGGAGAGACGGCAGAGTTATTGGAAGCGCGGCAACGATTCAGCTATCGATGGAACTTGCACCATCTGGAGCCGGCAGCAGGTGTTGTTGGAGCGCTGGCAACTCCATTGTCTCATCCAAAAGTTTGCTTTTTCAGCATGTGAGTGGACACTCCGTGTCGCTCTTATGCAGGCAGAGCCGGGCTGGTCAAGACCCGCAGCTGAGCTGATCTCCACGTGACCACCGTGCCGGCTTCAGATTGTGCCTCTCACTTCGAGGATGCACCGTTGGATGAATGCCGAGATCATGCCACGGTTACGCTTTCCGGCAGGCTCCGCGGTAGCCTTTGCATGATCTGTTGAGCGAGTGTTGTGACGTGTGGACGTTTCAGAATCGTGCGATGCGTCCCGGGCAGGAAATGGATATCGCAGCCTCCGAGAATTTTGCCGGTCCAGGCTGCTGCCGGATCGGAGTCGCGGCCAGGCTCATCCTGGGCGATGAACAGGACTGCCTTGCCAGTGTAGGAACGCAATTGATAATCACGCGTTGCAAGGGCGAGATAGCCTTCTGCTCCGAGGAGTCGGCCTCGCACCTTACCTCCACCCCGCCATCGAGTCGCCAGCCAGTTCCTAATCTTGATTTTTTGATAGATAATCCGCCGCTCAACCAAATCCCTCACTCCATGTTCCGGCACACAGAACTCGGCCCACGCACGGTGGATTGATGCCCGGAATGAATTCCAGTCACGGAATGGACGGTGGATTCGTTTACCTGTGTTCGGGTCGCAATCCAATAGGGCTAGTAAATCCACCAATTCCCCTTGCTCTACAAGTTGACAAGCCATTTCGAAAACAACCAGGCCGCCGGATGAATGTCCGGCCAGGTAATAGGGACCAGACGGTTGCAAATGGCGAATCTGGCGCAGGTAATTGGTGGCGAGCACACTGATCTGGGCCGCGTGCTGGTCGATCAGCGACGGGAGTTGTAAACCGTACACCGGTTGCTCGGGCCCCAATTCGACCGCCAACTCGAGGAAGCTCAACAGACTCCCTCCGATCCCATGGGCAATGAAGAGCGGTAACAGACGTCCGCCGGGCTGGATGGTTACGAGTTCCGGCCATCTCTCGGGATCGTGTGCACGAAGGTAGCTGCCGAGCCCATAAATTGTGGGATGTTCCACCAGCACAGAATGGGGCAGTTTCCTGCTGAACGTCCCCTCAACTTGAGTCAACATGCGCGCGGCTAACAGGGAATGGCCGCCGAGCGCGAAGAAATCATCGTGGAGGCCAATCCGGTTGACCTTCAACAAGCGCTGCCAGATCATCCTAAGCTGCGCTTCCACGGAATGGCCGGCATCCTCCTGCGGCGCGAGAGCGCGAGTAGCTTCACGCATTCGCAATGCATCCAGAGACTGGACATCGATCTTGCCCCCAGGTGTGGTGGGAAAGGCAGGAAGGGTCACAAACTCCGATGGGACCATGTAATCCGGCAACTGGCGCTGCAGGGACGTTTTCCACTGGGTCTTCGAAACAGCATGGCTCAGGACAAAGGCAATGAGACGGCGATCGCCAGGTTCCCATTCGATTGCGCGTACCACTGCCTCTCTTACCCCTTCGCATTGCTTTAGGGCCGCTTCGATTTCGCCCAGTTCGACGCGATAGCCACGGATCTTGACCTGACTGTCCAGCCGCCCCGCGAAGTGGAAGCTGCCGTCCGTCTGCTCGATTGCGAGATCCCCCGTCTTGAAAAGCCGCGCATCGCGGACGGTGGAGAAAGGGTCGGGGAGAAAACGTTCGCGGCTGAGTTCTGCCCGATTGAGGTAACCGAGACCCACGCCGGCCCCTCCGATGTACAACTCCCCTACAGATCCCTTCGGCACTGGTTGGAGGCTCTGATCGAGGAGATAAACAAAGACGTTCGGCAATGGGTAACCGATGCTCATGGTTTCGGCCGTGGGATCGATTTTTCCCCGGGTTGCACAAATTGCAGTCTCGGTAGGCCCGTATTGATTCCAGGCAGTGCGGCAGGTTTTGGCGAGGAACGTTCCCAGTTCTCTGGAAAGCGGCTCACCACCAACAACGGCTTGTAGGCTTGCATTCCCGCGCCAACCTTCCTCCAGCAAGAGCCGATACATCGTAGGTGTGGCGAACATTACCGTGGCTGCTGATCGGCGCACCTGTTCTAGCCGCGGTGTGTCATTTTTCGTAACCAGATACACAGCGGCACCCTGGGCCAGGGGCAAAAAGATCTCCAGGCATGCGACGTCAAAGGCGATGGTCGACCAGGCCAGCACTACGTCCTCGGGCTTCAGCTGCAGATCGCCAGCAACTCCCTGCAGTGTATTGGCAAGGCCCCCGTGAGTAATTCCTGTGGCCTTCGGCTTGCCCGTTGAACCTGAGGTAAAGATCACATAAGCAAGCCTGGCTGCCGAAACCTCGATGGCGACAAGTGATGGAAATTGAGTCGCGCAGAGTTCATCAAGAGCCAGCACTTTGAGCCCGGGAACGACCTGCGGCAATCTCTCGCAAGCAATCAGGTGAGAAGCCGCCGCGTCCTCCAGCATGAAGGTAACCCGCTCCCATGGAGTTGTGGGGTCTAAGGGCAGATAAGCCGCTCCAGCCTTCCAAACGCCCAGCAACGCCGCGATCATTTCCGGGGACCGGTTGATCAGAATGGCGATCAGAGAGCCATCCGTGACGCCGGCTGCTCTCAGTCCTTCTGCGATTTGGTCCGCTCTAGAGTTCAGTTCACTATAAGTAAGTTGTCTGTCTGCTGATCGGACCGCCAAGGTATCAGGAAAAGCGCATGCATTGCGCTCGAACCATTGCAGAAAGCACACGGGAGTCTCCCGCCACTCGATTGGAGAGGCATTTTCATGGGTGGGGGGGGAGCCCACAATTTAGCTTAGAGGGAGCTTTACCTCGAAAATGTCAGAAGATTGTCACGCCTTGGGGATCACTTCCCTTGGTCGCGCAAGGCAAGACTAATAAGCGTTTTCTGTTCGAGATCGTGCGCTTTTGCAGAGCCCGTTGCAGGACTGGCTGCCGCCGACCTTTTTATGCTTAGAACCTTCCTCTCGGGAAAGAGTTGCCGCAGGCGAGGTAGGACGAAGGAGAGCGCGCCCATGTTATCTGGCTCTTCCTGTACCCAGATCACTTCGCGCGCATCCGGATGACGCGCGACTTCAGCTGCCAGTTCCTCTTCGGGCCACGGGTAGAGCTGTTCAAGAAACACGATACCGGTAGTGGTGTCTTTTCGCTTGGCCCGCTCAATGCGCAATTCGTGACCGATTTTTCCAGTGCAGAGCAGCAGACGATTGACCCTCTGTATCTCGTTTTCCGGAAGGACGTTCTGAAAGCGTGGCGCCTGGAAGGCGGCCAGCGGAGAGTTGGCGTCCGGATTTCGCAGCATGCTCTTGGGCGTAAAGACAACCAGGGGCTTGCGCCACGACCGCATCGCCTGCCGCCGTAACAAATGAAAATACTGAGCGGCGGTCGAAGGCTGGCAGATTTGTATATTGTCGTGAGCGGCCAGCTGCAGATATCGCTCTACTCGCGCGCTGGAGTGCTCCGGCCCCTGACCCTCGTAACCATGTGGCAGCAGCAGGACGACTCCGCTCAGCAATCCCCATTTATCTTCACCCGAAGCGATGAACTGATCGATGATGATCTGCGCGCCATTAGCGAAATCGCCAAACTGTGCTTCCCATAAAACCAGGGCTTCAGGGTAATCGCGGCTATAGCCATATTCGAAACCGAGGACTCCGGCCTCGGAAAGAATGCTGTTATAAACCTCGAATCTCGCTTGGTCCGGTGACAAGTTTTCCAGCGGGAAGTAGAGCTGTTCGTTTTCGGTGTCGACCAGCACGCTGTGGCGCTGGTTGAAGGTTCCCCGCTGGCTGTCCTGGCCGCTAAGGCGAACTGGCGTCCCCTGCATGAGGAGCGAGCCGAAGGCAAGTGCTTCCGCCATCCCATAGTCGAATGGCCGATCCCCGTGTCCCATCTCGCGGCGCTGCTCCAGCAGCTTCTTGATCTTGGGATGAATATGAAAACCTGCAGGGTAGGAACTGAGGGCATGGCTGATCTTTTCGATCGATGCGGCGTCCAGCGAAGTATCTACTTCGTATTCCGGCTTGTAAGGCCCGCCGCAATAATTGGACCAATAGCCCGGAAGCTTCGCCAGAGTGGCGCTCTTCTTCATCAGCGTGGCTTGCTTTTGAGCGGCGGCAAGCTCGGCCTGTAATTCCTTCACACGCTCGGAGGTGTCCACGCCGGCCTGTCGGGCATAGAGCTCGTACAGAGGAGCGTGATTCTTGATTCTCGCGTAGCGCAGCGGCTGCGTAATCGTGGGATCGTCCACCTCGCTGTGCCCGTGGCGCCGGTAGCCCACCAGATCGATGATCACGTCCGTATGGAATCTATATCGATACTCGACGGCGATTGTCGCCACACGAACCACGGCTTCGGCATCTTCGGCGTTGACGTGAAAGATCGGAACGGGCAACCGCTTACCGATGTCAGAGGAAAAGCGCGAGGAGTAGCACTCGTCCGGGTCGGCCGTAAACCCGATCAGGTTGTTCACGATGATTTGGATGGTGCCCCCGACCGTAAAACCCGGGACGGTGCCGAGATTAATGGTCTCCGCCCAGATGCCCTGACCCGCAAACGCCGCATCGCCATGGATCAGCACTGGAAGCACTTTGGCCTGCCCATCTGCGCCCAGTCGAATTTGTTGAGCACGGGCGCGGCCCATGGCAACTGGATCCACTGCCTCCAGATGACTGGGGTTGGAAACGAGGTGCAAACCCAGGGTGGCTCCATTGCGAGCAGGAAAATGGCCGGTAGCGCCCACATGGTATTTCACGTCACCACCGCCCAGGATGCTTCGAGGGTTGGCATCCTCGAACCTGGAAAAGATGTCGGCGGCAGACTTTCCGAAAGTGTTCACCATGACATTCAGCCGGCCGCGATGGCTCATTCCCATCACTGCCTTCTCTGCGCCTAGCTCGGCCGCTCGATGCAAAACCTCGTCCAGAAACGGAATCAGAACGGTGACACCTTCGAGAGAGAAGCGCTTGGTGCCGAGATAACGCGACTGAATGACTTGCTCGAAAAGATCGGCGTGGGTCAACCGTTCCAGGATGTGCTGCTTGTCCGGCTGTGGCGCCGGTTGTTCCATCTTCTCCCGGATCCATTCCCGTCGAGTTGCATCGGGAATGTGCATGAATTCGACACCGATCGTCCCGCAGTAGTAGCTTCTGGCCTCCTCCGCTTCCTCACCCTCAAAGCTCAGTTCAGGCATAGGCTCGGGTACCAGGTACTGACCTAGTGGATCGAGTTGCGCCTGCATGTAACCCCAGCGGCGAAAAGCATCAAAAATCTGATCGTGTTGAGAGGCCAGGAAATTGCCGGAGTGGCGTTCCAAGGGCAGGTTTTTGGTGACCATGGTCGTATGTCTACGACTCATTATAACTTCCGCCCTCCAGTCGCAGACCTCGGGAGGAACCGCTGCAGTCTCGTTGCTTCTCCCGTGCCCCGTGTGAGCGAAACGAACCTTCGGTCAAGAAAATTACCGACGACGAATCATGGGGTTCTCCCCCCTACTCCTGCAGTACTGCTTTCACCAGATTCCGCGGCTTGTCGACATCGATGCCATTCTGGATCGCCATCTGGTAGGCAAGCAACTGCAACGGAACCACTTCCAGCATGGTGGCTAACATATCCTCGGTTTGCGGGATCTCGATGCACCAGTTTGCAAGCCGAGCTGCATCCTCGTCACCTTCGGTAGCGATCACGAGTATGGTTGCACCCTGCGCCCGCATATCCGTCATCAACTGCAGCACCTTGCGATAACGCAAGAAAGCGTCGGGGTCGGAAGCATCTCGGGTGGCGATCACCACCAGGGGCGCGTCAGGGCTCACCAACGCGTTTGGACCATGCTTCAATTCCCCGGCCGGATAGCCTTCCGCCTGCATGTAAGCGGATTCCTTCAGCTTGAGCGCTCCTTCGCGGGCAATCGCATAGTGCACGCCGCGCCCTAGGTACAGAAAAGCGCGCGATTCCTTCAGAGAAGGCGCTAAACCCGCAATCTGCCGCTGCCATTTTCCCAACGCAGGCTCGAGCAGAACCGGCAATCGCCGCAGATCCTCGATATGGCTTTCCACAGCGGGCGAAGTCATTCTTCCCCGCATGCGCGCCAGGTAGAGAGCCAGCGAATAGAGCACTACGAGCTGCGTAGTGAAGCTTTTGGTTGCCGGAATGGCTTTTTCAGGTCCGGCACAGGTCGGCAAGGAGGCATCCGCTTCCTGCGCCATGCTGGAGCGGGGATTATTGGTAATCGCAAGGGTCGGCAATCCACGCGATTTGGCTTCTCTCAGTCCCGCCAGCGTGTCTGCCGTCTCGCCGGACTGCGAAATCACGAGCACCCCTGGATCCTGAATCGTGTGCGTGGACCGGTAAACATATTCGCTCGCGTATTCGACATCGACAATCAGGCCGGCTAGGTCCTCCAGCATGATCTCGGCGGCGAGTCCGGCGTGGCGGCTGGAACCGCTGGCGGCGATCACCAGGCGTGACCTGGACCGCAACGCGTCGGCCACCGGTTGAAATACTTCGGTAGCTAACTTGCCATTGGGGGCATAGTGTTCGATGGTATCGGCGAGCGCCTTCGGCTGCTGGAAAATCTCGCGCAGCATCTCGTGCTCGAAAACGGCGGCAGGTGTCATCATTGGCAATCGTATAACAGATAGAATCTTTGAGCGTGAGGTCTCGTTTGCTTCGGATCGTATCGATGACTCTGCTGCTCAGCTCTCTTTTGGCCCCGGGAGCAAAGGCCCAGGCGCCGTTGCCTTTAATGCCGCTGCCCGCCCAGTTGAAGGTGGGACAAGGCGAATTTTTGATCAACAACGGCTTTGGGGTCGCATTGGAAGGCTACCAGGAGCCCCGGCTGGAACGCGCCCGGCAGCGCTTCCTCAATATCCTTTCGCGCGAGACGGGAATTCCACTGTGGCGCGAGGCGGGGCTGAATAAACCGTCCTTCTTTATCAAGACGCGCGCCGCCAGTGCCGCGGTGCAGCAAGTGGGGGAAGACGAGTCTTATCACTTGCAAATCACGGCGGAGGCGGTTCACCTGGAAGCGGCGAATCCGCTGGGCGTGCTCCATGGTCTGCAAACCTTCCTGCAACTGGTGCGCATTACGCCGCGCGGCTTTGTGGTTCCCGTTATCACCATCGACGACCAGCCGCGCTTTCCCTGGCGCGGTCTGATGCTCGACGTGGGACGCCACTTCATGCCGCTCGATGTGGTCTATCGCACCCTGGACGGCATGGAGGCAGTGAAGCTCAATGTCTTCCACTGGCACCTCTCGGATGATCAAGGTTTTCGTGTGGAGAGCAAGAAGTTCCCCCTGCTGCAGGAAAAAGGCTCCGACGGACTCTTTTATACCCAGGACGAGATTCGTAGCGTGATTGAGTACGCTCGCGACCGCGGTATTCGTGTGGTTCCGGAATTCGACATGCCTGGGCACGCAACCTCCTGGTTCGTGGGCTATCCCGAGTTGGCCAGCGGTAAGGGGCCGTACCAAATCGAGCGCAAATGGGGAGTCTTCAACCCCGCGATGGACCCCACGCGCGACAGCACCTACCAATTTCTCGATACCTTCATCGGCGAGATGACCGCCCTGTTTCCGGACCCCTACTTCCATGTCGGCGGAGATGAGTGCAACGGCAAGGAATGGAATGCAAATCCGCGCATCCAGCAATTCATGAAGGCACACGGAATCAAAGACAACGCAGCGCTGCAGGCGTACTTCAGCGCCAAAGTGCAAAAGATCGTCGCGGAGCACCATAAAATTATGGTGGGCTGGGATGAGGTGCTTCAGCCGGGGACGCCCAAAGATGTGGTCATTCAATCGTGGCGCGGACCACAATTTGTCGGCCAGGCAGTCAAAGGCGGAAACCGGGCGCTGCTGTCTGCGGGTTACTATATCGACCTGAATCAGCCCGCGGCAGAACACTATGCGGCTGACCCGGAAGGTGAGGGGCCAAGCAGCCTGACCAGCGAAGAGAGCAAACGCATTTTGGGCGGTGAGGCCACCATGTGGTCGGAATTTGTCACCCCGGAAAACGTAGACAGCCGAATCTGGCCGCGAACCGCTGCGATTGCCGAACGCTTGTGGTCTCCGCGTGACACGCGCGACGTGGCATCCATGTACCTGCGGCTGGCCGTGGTGTCGCAACAACTGAACAATTATGGCCTGCGGCACCACTCGAACTATCCCACCATGCTGAGCCGAATGACGGGACTTCCCGATCCACTGCCGCTGCGGGTGTTCGGGGACGTAATGCAGCCCCCGCAAGGCTATGTGCGCGAGCAGCTCCACGAATGGAATGCGTTTACGCCGCTGAATCGCATGGTCGACGCGGTTTCCCCGGAAAGCGAGACGGCGCGCCTGTTTCTTGATATGGTGAACCGTATCGTTGACGGAAAGGCCACGGCTCAGGATTGGGATCAGGCGCAGCTTTGGCTGATGTTATGGCGCGACAATGACGCCCAGCTACAGCCATTGTTGCCGAAATCAGAATTGACCGCCGACCTGGGACCGGTGTCGACCAACCTGCATCATGTGTCGCAGATCGGCCTGGACGCAATCGGCTATCTGCGCGATCAGCGTGTGCCTCCACCCGAATGGAAGGCGCGACAGCTTGCCTTTCTCAAAACGTCAGAAAAGCCACAAGCCGTGCTGGTCGATATGGTAGTGCCGCCGGTCGAAAAGCTGGTTCAGGCAACGAAGTAGGATTGAAACATGACCCTAAGAATATTGATTGGGACTGGCAGCCATGAGTGACGCCCGTTGGGTATTGTTGATTGCCAGTGAAGTAGGTGGTACGAATTCGGTCTCAGACCGCGCCATGGATCGCCTGTGTGATGCGATCACACAGGAAGGCTATGAAGTCATCCGGACCTCAACCCCGGAGGACGGGCTCTCGATGGTGCAGTCGGACCCGTCTTACAGCGCCATCCTGTTGGACTGGGACCTGGAGCAGGAACATCAGTTCGACGAACGCGCCGCGCTGAAGATCATCCGCGCAGTCCGGCGCAGAAACAAAAGAGTCCCGATCTTCCTCATCGCCGATCGAACACTGGTGAGTCAGCTCCCGCTGGAAGTGGTGAAGCAGGTGCACGAGTACATTCACCTATTCGGCGACACGCCCGCCTTCATCGCCAACCGGGTAGATTTTGCGGTTGACCGTTATAACGAGCAGTTGCTCCCGCCCTATTTTCGAGAGCTCAAGAAGTACACGGATCAGGGCGCGTACTCCTGGGATGCTCCTGGCCACATGGGCGGCGTAGCGTTTCTCAAGCACCCGGTCGGCATGCAGTTCCATCGCTTCTTCGGCGAGAATCTGTTGCGCGCTGACCTTGGCATTTCCACCTCATCGCTGGGATCGTGGCTTGACCACGTCGGACCTCCGGCCGAGTCGGAGCGAAATGCGGCACGCATTTTCGGCGCGGACTGGACTTTTTATGTCCTGAGCGGCTCCTCCAGTTCCAACCAGATCGTGGGCCATGGAGTGATTGGTAACGATGACATTGTCTTAATCGACGCCAATTGTCATAAATCGATCTGCCACTCGCTCACCGTGACGGGCGCGAGGCCGGTGTATTTCAGACCCACCAGAAATGGCTACGGGATGATCGGTCTCGTACCACTGCGGCGGTTCTCGCCGGAACACATCCAGCAATTGATTGCAGAAAGTCCGTTCAGCGCCGAAGCGCCTTCGAAAGAACCGACCTATGCCGTGGTTACGAATTCCACTTACGACGGCTTCTGTTATGACGTTCAACGGGTCACCAGCGAACTGGCGCGCAGTGTGCCCCGCCTCCACTTTGACGAGGCGTGGTATGCCTACGCGAAATTTCATTCAATTTATCGCGGGCGTTTCGCCATGGATGTTCCGGATGACATGCCCGACCGTCCGCTCCTGTTTGCCGTGCAATCCACGCATAAAATGCTGGCGGCCTTTTCCATGGCCTCGATGATTCACGTCAAATTGAGTGACCGGGCGCCGCTCGATTTCGATCAGTTCAACGAAGCGTTCATGATGCACGGCACGACTTCACCGTTTTATCCCATGATCGCCTCGCTCGACGTGGCCACTTCGATGATGGATGAGCCCGCCGGACCCACGCTGATGTACGAGACAATTCACGATGCCATCGGCTTCCGCAAAGCCATGTCTTCGATCGCCCACCGGTTGCGCTCAACCAACGGAGAGGAATGGTTCTTCAGGATCTACCAGCCGGAAATGGTCACCGATCCGATGAGCGAACAGTCTTCACTGTTTGAGGAGACGCCCGACTCGCTGTTGATCAATTCGCCTTCCTGCTGGACGCTCAAACGTGAGGAAGACTGGCACGGCTTTCGGGATGAGGACATTGCCGAAGATTACTGCATGCTGGATCCGACCAAGGTGACGATTCTCATGCCCGGCATCAACTCCCGCGGGGAATTGGGAGACTGGGGTATCCCGGCGGCGATCCTGGTAGAGTTTCTCGACGCCCGGCTGGTGGAAGTTGCCCGTACCGGCGACTACACGGTGTTGATCCTGTTTTCCGTGGGAACCAGCAAAGGGAAATGGGGCAGTCTGCTGGAGACGCTGTTCGAATTCAAGCGGCTCTATGACAACGACGGATCGTTATACGAAGCGCTGCCGGACCTGGTTGCGGAACACCCGCTGCGCTATCGGGACATGACCCTGAAAGAATTGAGCGATGAGATGCATGCAGCCATGGTTCAGCTCAACCTGACAAATTTGCTGCACCAGGCGTGCGATGAGAAGCCCGATCCGGTGATGACCCCTGCGGAAACGTATCAAAAACTGATACGTAACGGCACGGAAAAAGTCCGGCTTTCCGAGATGGCGGGACGGATTGCGGGGGTGATGCTGGTTCCCTACCCGCCGGGCATTCCGGTCCGCATGCCGGGTGAGCGCATGGGCGGGCCCGACAGTCCCATCATCAAACTCATACTGGCTCTGGAGAAATTCGGCAAGCAGTTCCCCGGGTTCGAGCGTGAAGTCCACGGAATAGAAGTGGATGCCGACGGAGAGTACTGGATGCGCAGCATCATTGAATCGTCCGGGCCGCGAACCAACGGAAAGAAAGCCGGATCGCCCACGCGCAATACCAAGCGCAGAAGCAAAAGGACAAAGTCTGGGACGGGACCGATCCCACCGATTCGGCCCGTCTCATAGGATCGGCGCCGGCGTGGTCGTCAATTAGTCTGAGCGAGCTAACCTTTTCCTGGGCCCTCGCCGCACGGATCACGTGAGCGCGCGCAATTCCTTTGGCCGGACCTTTGGCGCAGCCGGGATTTACCTCTGCATTTGCATTGCGGCTTGCGTTTTTCTACTGGGCCGGTTGGAAAGAATTCCAGCCCAGCTTCAGCGTGCTGCGTAGTCCTTGGTTGCCCCGGTGCGCGAGTTGAACACGCTGAAACTACCGCTTGGTTTGACCGTCAGCTTCAAATAGTTCGCCGCATCGGCTCCATTGTTGATGTTCGCAATGTACTGGGCAGCGCTGTTCTTGGCTGCCGCTTCATCGGAGTAGTGAAGCTGCCACAGAGTTTCCAGGCCGGGTGATTTCGCCAATGTATCGAACGTAGGCGGCGAGCCACCTTTCTTTTCCCCGTTGTTCATGATGGCGATGCGAGGCGCAACGGCTTCCACCAGGGCTGGACTCGAGCTCTGAAATAAACCGTGGTGGGAAACAACCAGGATGTCGACCTTGCCCAGCTTGTTGACCGGACACATCATTTGCATTTCTTTATCCCAGGTGAGGTCACCCAGATCCAGGATCTTGACCTTGCCAAAGGTGAACAGGGTGCCGACAGAGCGGGAATTATCTGTTTTGTCGGCTGGCCTGGTCTCGGAGTCTTTGCAATACGGATTCGGCTGCCCAGCCCCGGGCAATGGATGACTGATCAGATCGCCATTGGCGCTGACCACAACGGCCTTGATTCCCGTAATCGGCAGAACCTCTCCTGGCTTGGCCACGATGTGGCCGTAATGACCCTTGGCCAGTACCTCCTGATAGGCAGCAAACCATTTGGTGGTGGAGGGATCGGTGGGGCTCGTCGGACCATGATCGATGAATGTGCCGACCGGAATCCGCTGCACCAGCTCTGGAACGCCGCCGGCATGGTCAGCATGGTAATGGGTCAACAAAACATAATCGATCTTCGTTACCCCGGCGTCTTTCGCGGCCGCGACAATGCGCTTCGCATCCAGGCCGTCGTTGCCTGCCCACCCGGTATCGATCAGCAACGACTTGCCAGCCGGAGTCACAAACAGAGTGGATTGGCCACCATCCACATCGATGAAATAGACACGCAAATCGCTGGCAGCGCTTGCGGCTTGCGTGCCGCCCACCAGAAGAGAAACGAGGACAGCAACGAGCACCAGCTCTAGTCTGCGGAACTGTAAGTTATGCACCGGGATCAAGCACCACCTTCATGAGATTTGGCTCACCCGCGTGCAGTCGCGCAAACCATCGCGGACCATCACTCAGAGGAGCAACCGCTGTAATCAACGGCTTCACTTTAATCTTGCCGTTCGCCAGCAGCTCCATAGCCTCCGGATATTCGCCCGACGAGGCACAGGACCCTTGCAACCGGATCTGTCGTGAGACCACGGCCTGCAAGGGAATCTTTATTTCCGGAGAAATATTGCCAATCAGCGTGACCGTGCCCCCCTTGCGTACGCTGGCAATGGAAGCGGCAATGGTTTCCTGCCGGCCCACTGCTTCGAGTACCAGGTCCACACCTTTGCCGTCCGTGCGGCGCAGAATCTCTTTTACCAGTGCGTCTCCGGAAAGCAGCAACGCGTCGTCCGCACCGATATTCCTGGCCGTTTCGAGCCGTGTGCCATCAATGTCGGCGATCAGTACCTTGGCAGCTCCCTCAGCTTTGGCCGCCTGCATCGTAAGCAAGCCGATCATACCTGCGCCAATCACCAGCGCTGTTTCGCCGCCCTTCATATCCGAAACACGCACCGCATGCAGCGCGACGGATACAGCCTCGAGCATTGCCGCTTCCTTGAATTCGAGGCCCTCGGGAAGGTGATAGCAGATTCGCTGAGGCACTGCCACGTACTCGGCGAAAGCGCCGGCGCGGCGATAGTCGCCGCACGAAACACCGACGACCTGGCGGTTATTGCAGAGGTTGACTTCCCCTCTCTGGCAAAACTCGCACTTGCCGCAATAAACCGTTGAGTCGAACGTCACCCTCTCGCCGGGTTTGAATTCGCGGACGCCGGAGCCGACTGCGGCCACCACGCCGGCCGCCTCATGCCCCATGACGATCGGCGGGATCCGGCGGCCGGACGTGCCATCGTACCCGTGCACATCACTGCCGCAAATGCCGCAGGCAGCCACCCGCACAAGGATCTCATCCTCACCCGGGACCGGCGCGGGCAACTCGGCAATATCAAGCTGGTTGTATTGCGAAAGAAGCAAAGCTTTCATATAGGGGAAAGGGTACATGGTTGGTAGCCGCTCCCTCAAGCTGCCCCATGTACCATTGCATTAACCTGATGCCGGTTCCCCATGAGTACACGCAGTCTTAAGCGCAGGCTGATTGCAGGATTCGGCGCCAATACCTTCAGCCGGCTCTCCACTACCCTGACGCAGATTGTTTCTGTGCCGGTGTTCCTCAGTCACTGGGGCGTTCACCTCTACGGTGAGTGGATCCTGCTCAATACCATTCCCAGTTACCTTGGGCTGAGCGACGTGGGGTTTGGCAGCGTTGCCGGCAACGAAATGACCATGCTGGCTGCGGCGCATGACTACGAGCAGGCGCTCGTGGTCTTTCAGAGTGTCTGGGTGCTGACGACTGTCATTACCAGCCTTCTGGGCCTGCTACTGCTGGCAACGGTTTGGGTGCTCCCGATTGGGACCTGGCTGCACATGCACGCTATCAATGCGCTCGATGCCAGGCTGATCATTCTGCTGCTTGGATTGGCGGTGCTTCTCGGCATGCAGGAGACGCTGTTTCAGGCCGCCTTCCGCTGTGTAGGGAAATATCCCCTTGGCACCATGGCCAAGAGCCTGGTTATCCTGGCCGCCTTTCTGAGCACCATGGTTGGCGTCGCCTTGCGCCTGTCCCCGGTCCCCGTAGCCGTCTTGTACGTAGCGGTCAATGCGGTGGGTGTGTTTGCGTTGTGGGTTCTGCTACGGCGGGAGGTGCCCTGGATCCGTTTCGGCATTCGCCATGCCCAATGGGCTGTGATCCGACGCCTCACGGGGCCCGCGCTTTCCTTCATGAGTTTTCCGCTGGTGAACGCGCTCAACCTGCAAGGAATCCTCGTAGTAATCGGCTATGTCATGGGGCCGATCGCGGTGGTCACATTCAATACAGCGAGAACCATCTCTCGCAGCGCTGCCCAGGGGATGAACCTCATCAACAATTCCATCTGGCCGGAAATGTCAGCCGCCTTCGGCGTCGGAGCCATGGAGGTTGCGCGCAAACTGCATCGCCATGCCTGCCAGATCTCGCTCATGCTCTGTCTGGGCATTACGTTCGTGATTGCTTTGCTCGGCGACCGAATCTGGCAAATATGGACGGTAGGCAAGGTACCGACCGACCCTGTGCTGCTCAATATCATGCTGCTGCAGATGGTGGTCTCGGCGTTCTGGTTCACCAGCTCCGTTGTGCCTATGGCAACGAATCAACATCAGAGAATGGCGAGAGCAATGTTGAGCGCCACAATGCTGGCTTTGGTGCTCGCTTGGTTCCTGATGCACGTGAGCGTCCTCGGACTGCGAGGCGCAGCGATCGCCTTGGTTGCCGGCGACTTGTTTACCGCCTTTTATGTTTTGCGTGAGAGCCTGCAGTTGCTGGGCGACCACTTGGCCGACTTTACCCGCAGCCTGCTGGATCTATCCGCACTTGGCCGGCTTTGGAGAAGACCTAAACTGCCGCTCACTAATGAGGAGCAGGTCTAGCGTGCCTGCTCTTAACGTTGCAAGAAGCGAATGCGATCCACCCAATCCCAGTTTCGCGTTTCTCTTGCCAATCGGCGCAGTGCTTCGACTAACCCTCCAATATCGGCAGGTGTGATGGTCTTCTCATCAACAAAAATTACCCCGGCGTGCTGCCGCCCCTCTTCGGCCCAAGTTTTAAGCGGCGGCGGGATTGTTCTGCGATCGTAGGTGACTAGCGTCAGCTTTTGCTTGGCAGTTTGTTCGAGACAGAGCGAATCCGCCTGCCCCAGGAAGCTCCCATTTTCCCACTCAACCATCCAACGGATGACAAGTTTTCGGTCACGACGCCGCAGTCCGGAAGCCACATCG
>DATJNV010000172.1:0-91267 GCA_035507705.1 Acidobacteriaceae bacterium | reverse complement strand
AGGCGCGTCACCGTGCTGGTGTTTAGCCGCGATCTGGGAATTCTGATTGTCGCCGCCGTACTATATATCAGTTTCGGGATGCGAGACTTTCGCCCTAGCATCTTCGGTAAGGCAAGTACCTGCGCTCAGATCCTGGCGCTGCTCGCTGTGCTGGTCTGCCAGATCTACCCCCCGTTACCGCTGGTCATGCTGCGCACCGTGGCGCTCGATGCCACCGCGCTCCTGACCATCGTGTCCGCTCTTCATTACGCCTGGCGGACCGCCCGGCGCCTCGCGATTGCGGAAGCTTCCTGATCTGTGCGGACAGAGGGTTTGAAAAAATGGCTTTCAATGACAAACTATTGCCAGCATTAGGCTCGCGGTTTAACTTTACTGAAACAGTGGATTGCCCGGGCTACAAACCCGCCGGGGCGGAACTGCGGTTTTTATGAAGGCCCCCAATGTCTGAGACGATCCAAGCACGTGTTCTTCGCGTGATTGCTAATACCCAGAGAATTCCTCTCGAGAAGGTCAAGCCTGACAGCACCTTCGAAGAGTTGGGGATCGACTCTATGGATAGCATTAATATCCTTTTCGACCTGGAGAGTGAGTTCGACATCGAGATCAAAGACGAAGACGCGAAGAAGATTCAGACCATCCGCGAAATGATCGACGGGGTCACCTACCTGGTCGATTCCAAACAAAACCCCCAGGCCGCAGCCGAATAAGCCCCTCACGAAAAACGGTGTAAATGCGAGTTGTCATATCAGGAATGGGCGTTATCAGCGCCCTGGGCCTTGACCGGAATGAATTTTGGCAGGCGCTAGTCAGAGGTCAATCTGGGATTGGCCCGATCCTCGCCGACGTCGGGCCCGTTGCTGACATGGGCATGAATCAGGTTCGTTTCAAGAACGGCGCCGCGGTAACCGGCTACAACCCCGAAAACTATTTCCCCCGCAAGACGCAAAGCTTTATGGATCGCTTCGCGCAGTTTTCCGTCATCGCAGCGCGGGAGGCGGTCACTGCGGCTGGCATCGAATGGACCGACGAACTCCGCGATGGCTCAGCGGTCATCACCGGTTCTTGCATGGGGGGCCGCTTCACCGACGAAATCGGCTATTGGGAACTCTTCCATCACGGGCGACATCGGGTTCACCCGTTAACCATTCCTCTGGGAATGAGTAACGCAGGAGCCAGCCACATCTCTATGGAATTCGGCCTGCACGGCCCGGCGTATACCTTCTCCACGGCCTGCTCCTCTTCAGCCCATGCCATCGGTAATGCATTCTGGATGGTGCGTTCCGGGGCTGCACCTCTGGCCATTGCCGGAGGCAGTGAGGCCCCCCTTTTTCTCGGCGGGTTAAAGGCTTGGGAGGCGATGCGCGTGGTCAGCCCCGATACCTGCCGGCCGTTTTCCGCCAACCGGTCTGGAATGATTCTGGGCGAGGGCGCGGCGATGATGGTGTTGGAGCCGCTCGACCGTGCCTTGGCGCGCGGAGTGAAACCACTGGCGGAGATTGTGGGTTTCGGTATGTCGGCCGATGCCTGTCACATCACGCAGCCTTCTGCCGAGGGCGCATCGCGAGCCATACGCCTGGCCTTGAAGGACGGCGGAATCGCTCCGGAGCAGGTGGATTATATCAACGCCCACGGGACCGCAACTGAGGCCAACGATCGCATGGAAGCAGCCGCGATTCGCGCCGTATTTGGTTCCCATGCGGATGCGCTTCCCGTCAGCTCAACCAAGTCGATGCACGGGCATACACTCGGCGCCGCGGGAGCGATCGAGGCGGCGGCCGCTGTTTTGGCCATTCAAAACAGCATCTTGCCCCCGACCATGAATTTCACCGAACCAGACCCGCTATGCCAGTTGGACGTGGTTCCAAACCAGTCCCGCCCGGGGGACGTCGAAGTGGCCTTGTCAGAATCCTTCGCGTTCGGCGGCCTGAACGCCGTCCTCGCTTTCCGAAAGTGGCGCTAGAATCCGCATCTGGCGAGAGCGTTGAGCTGTGTAGGCCGGCGGTCATTTGGCATGGGCTTTGAAGAGTCCCGTGTCTGTATTACCAATTGATTGGCCTGTCAATCCCCCCAGAGTTTCATATCCGGATACCCCGCCGCCGCCGCTAAAGGAAACAGGTGCGTTTGCACGGCGGCGGTCCGTATTTGAAAAAGGGAGTCACCATCGGCGTTGCTGGCCTCCTCGGGGTGATCGCCCTGGGCCACTGGGGCGTGTTGCCGAAATTAGTCTCGTCGGATTATCTGCCTCACCGCTATTGCTATCTGGCAAAGCCCGGCTTGATCTGGACCAATGCTCTCGCCGACAGCGTGATTGCCGTGTCTTATGTTGTGCTGTTTGCTTGCCTCTTCTGGGTCGCCGGCAAGCTACGGGGCAATGGCCTGCTCCGCGGCTATCTTTGGATATTGATCGGGTTTGGCCTGTTTATCCTGGCGTGCGGTTTCACCCATGCAATGGAAACCGTGACTGTATGGTGGCCACTCTATCCGCTTTCTACATCGATCAAAGTTCTATGCGCAGCGGTATCGGTTCCAACCGCTGTTCTTTTTGCCCGCACGACACCCACGCTTGCCGGGAACATCGAGCACCTGTTCCGCTCTTTGCAGATTGCTAAGCAGGAATCGGAGATCGAGGCAGCCAGCTATCGGGAGCAGATCGAAGCCATCAATCGATCCCAGATGATACTCGAGCTGGGGATGGATGGCACCATCCTCAAGGCCAACGCCAATTATCTCAACGCATTTGGCTATAAGGATTTTGAAATTGTCGGCAAGCACCACAGCTTATTTGTCAGCGAAGAAAACAAACGCAGCGCTGCGTACCAGGAATTTTGGCGAGAGCTCCGGGCGGGCCGGTATCAGGTGGGGCAATTCTGCCGTTTCGACAAAGGCGGCAATGAAGTATGGATCGAAGCCAGCTACAACCCGATCCTGGGGCCACAAGGTGTTCCCCTAAAGATAGTCAAGTTTGCGTCTAATGTGACCGACAGAGTCAGAGCGCAGACAGACCTCAGGGACGCTGAAGCAAGGCTCAAGATTACGCTCGACAACGTACCAGACGGAATTATTACCATCGACCGCTCCGGAACCATCGCTTCGGTAAATGCCGCGACGGTCGGAATCTTCGGTTATCCGATCGAAGAAATGCTCGGACAGAACGTGAAGATGTTGATGCCCGAGCCGGATCGAAGTGCGCACGATGGCTACATGGCGAATTATCGGCCGGAGGGACCGACGAAGGTGATCGGAGTAGGCCGCGAACTGGCAGGAATGGACAGCGGCGGCCAGGTCTTTCCGATCGAATTAACGGTGACCGAATATTCTTTCCGGGGCCAACGCATGTTTGTTGGCCTGGTGCGCGACATCACGGAGCGGAGGCAGCAGGAACAAGATCTGCGCAAGACCAAAGAGGTTCTGGATCGAACGAGCAGAATCGCACATGTGGGAGGCTGGGAGATCGACTTGGCCACCAACCAGGTGTACTGGTCCTCCGAGGTATTTCGCCTTCTTGGTATCCAGCCGGATCATCAGCCGACGCTGGAAGAAGGACTTCAGTTGTATCCTCCAGAGGCGCGCCCGACGATCACAGCTGCGCTGGACAAAGCAATTGCCGATCGTCATGGTTTTGCTCTCGACCTGCCGCTGATTCGCGCGGACGGACAAAAAATCTGGACCCGCGTTACGTCCACCGTGGAATGTCGAGACGGCAGACCGGTCCGCTTGCTGGGCGCGATTCAGGATGTTACCGACCGCATTCTCGAACACGCCGCCCTGCAACAGGCGAACAGCCGAGTCAAGTTGGCTACGGAAAGCGGTGGCATCGGAATATGGGACTGGGACATAGCCAACAATACTCTGAGCTGTGATCCGTTATTGTTTCGTCTCTACGGTGTCTCGGGATGGAACGATCCGGCCCATCCGATGCCGACAGATCGTGCCACCCTGGAACAGTTGCTGCGCAGTCACGTTCATCCGGACGATCGCAAATCCAGCGAACAGGCTCTACGCTCCAGCCTGGAAAGCGATCAGCCATACAACGCTTTGTTCCGCGTCGTCTGGGACGATCACAGCGTGCACCATATCCGCGCTGCAGGAAGCGTATCGCGCGATCAAGCAGGCCGGGCGGCGCGCATGCTCTGCGTCAACTGGGACGTCACCGAGCTCGTCCAGGCGAACGAGAGTTCGCGCGAGGCGATGGAGATTGCCAAAGAATCCAACCGGGCCAAATCGGATTTCCTGGCCAACATGAGCCACGAGATCCGCACGCCGATGAACGCAATCCTGGGAATTACATATCTCGCTCGCCGAGCCGAGCCCGACTCGAAATTGCTCGACTATCTCGACAAGATTGGGAATGCCGCGCAATCCCTGCTCAGCATCGTGAATGACATTCTGGATTTCTCAAAGATCGAGGCCGGGAAACTGGAACTTGAAGTGATCACTTTTTCCCTGAACGATGTACTGCGCAATCTTCTCGATGTTGTGGATCAAAAGGCGCAGGAAAAAGGAATCGAGCTGGTGTCTTCTATCGCAAGGGACGTGCCTCCCTTGCTGGTGGGCGACCCATTGCGGCTGGGACAAATTCTCATAAACCTGGTTAACAACGCAGTCAAATTCACCGATGTAGGTAAGATCACGATTCAAGTAACCGTCGAAGACGTCAGTCCTTCCGATTTGCGTTTGAAGGTATCGGTATCGGATACAGGAATCGGGATGGCGCCGGAACAGGTTGCTTCTCTTTTCCAGCCGTTCCACCAGGGGGATTCATCGTTCACGCGCAAATATGGCGGCACGGGGCTGGGGCTTGCGATCTGCAAACAGCTCAGCGAACTGATGCATGGAGAGATCACCGCGGAAAGCGAGTTGGGCAAAGGAAGCACTTTTCACTTTGCGGCAAGGTTTGGTATCGCCAGGGAGATCCCATCTGGAGCTCCTGTGAAATTGGATACCTCTCCGCAAAAGTCGGTGCTTATCGTCGACGACAGTGAGAACACGCGGCGTTTGCTGCTGGCGATGCTGGAGGCGAATGGTTTGAGGGCGAGGGCTGTTTCCTCAGGCGAGGAGGCCTTGTCAGCCCTGACGCGCGCCTCGCAATCCGGTGACCCGATCGATCTTGTCATCCTGGACTGGCGACTGCCCGGGATGGATGGCGTGGAAACCTCACGCCGCATCAAGGCAAATCCGAGTTTTTCCCAGATGCCAGAGTTACTAATGGTTTCGGCATTTGAACGCGAAGAAATCTTTGCGGGGCACAAAGACACGAACTTCGACGGCTTTCTCAGCAAACCAGTCAGCGAGAAACAGCTTATGGAGGCGATCGCAGGAGCGTTGGGCCTGGAACCCAAACCCGGGAATCCGCCGCCTGCGAATTCGGTGTTGGCTGGAAGACATGTTCTATTGGTTGAGGACAACGAGGTCAACCGCTTTCTGGCTGCTGAACTTCTATCCGACCTCGGCATTCGGGTGGCGCTCGCGGTGAACGGCCGCGAGGGTGTGGATCGGGTGAATGCGGACCCCTTTGATCTGGTGCTGATGGATATCCAGATGCCGGTGATGGATGGCCTGACGGCAACAAAAATCATCCGCAAAGACAGCCGCTTCCAGAGCCTGCCCATCATCGCGATGACGGCACATGCCATGACGGGCGACCGCGAACGAAGCCTGGATGCTGGAATGAACGATCACCTGGCAAAACCGATCAATCCCGAGCAGCTATCGGAGATGCTGTTGCGGTGGATGCCGGAGCATCGGGCTCAGCCCGCGGTGACGGAAGGACAACCCGTCGCGCCGGAGGGATCACGGCACGAAATGCCGGAACAATTATCTCCTTTTGACTTACCTGCCGCCCTCGCGCGAGCCAATGGAAAGCCGGAGCTTTTGCGCAAAATGCTGTTGAGCTTCCGCGACCAATACAAGTCTGCGCCTTCTGAGCTGCGGCGCCAGATTGCGGAGGGTAAGGCAGAAGAGGCTGCGCTTTTGGCGCACTCCCTCAAAGGAGTAGCCGCCACGCTGGAGGCGAAAGACCTCGCGGCGGCTGCTGCGAACATCGAACGCGCGCTAAGGGACAGCGGAGCCCATGGACTCGACGCGCTGATTGCGAGGATGGAAGATGTGCTTCATCCTGCCATCGCCGCGGCCAACGCGCTGGACCGCCGGGCCACACCAGCATCAGGTCCATCGACACAGGTAAGCCGGCCGGAAATGACCATCCTTCTCGTGGACGACCAATCGGGCTACCTCGACCTGCTCAAAGACGTGTTCGGCAGTCATACCGAGGTCCTGTATGCGAGCGACGGTCCGGCGGCGCTGCGCATTGCCGCCGCCCGGCTACCGGATCTCATCCTGCTGGATGTGATGATGGCCGGCATGGATGGATATGAAGTCTTCGACCGCCTCCACGCAGATCCAGTCACACGCGAAATTCCGGTCATCTTCCTCACCGGGCTGGGCAGCGTAGCGGAAGAAACCAGGGGCCTGAATATGGGAGCCGCCGATTATGTCACGAAGCCCATCAATCCCGTAGTGGTGCGGACGCGGGTAACGCACCAGGTCGAGTTGCGGCGGACCCAGCAGGAGCTCATGCGCATAGCTGCGGAAGAGCATGAAGCGCAACTGGCACGAGAAGAAGCCCGGGCGGCGGAGATCGCCAAACTCGGCCAACAAGCGCTTCAGCTCAGGGACGACTTTCTTTCCCATGTTTCGCACGAACTTCGTTCGCCGCTGACTTCGATTTACTCGTTCAGCTCGATCATTGCGGACGGCCTGGCGGGCAGAACCACGCACGAGCAGGACGAGTATCTGCTGATCATTCAGAAAAATGTGCGTCAGCTTCAGGCCATGATTGAGGACCTGCTCACGGTTACCGCCAGCAGGACAGGCAAGATTGCGGTCGTGATGCAGGAAACCTGGCTTTCTGAGTCGATCATGGACGCTGTCCACACCTGCGAGGCGAACGCCCGGGAAAAAGGGGTCAGCCTTTCCTGTTCCATCCCTTCTAATTTGCCCGCAGCCTACGCCGATCCCGTACGCGTGCTTCAGGTGCTGACGATCCTGGTCGATAACGCGATTAAGTTCACGCCCGAGGGTGGCTCGGTCAAGGTGCAGGCAAAAATGTTCGACAAAGTTCCAGGATATCTATTGATTGAGGTCTCGGACACCGGGTGCGGCATCCAGCAGGATCAGTTGGAGCGCATCTTCGAGCATCTGTACCAGGTTACGGACTCCGGCCGAAACGGCCGCAAGGGCCTGGGACTCGGCCTGCACATCGCAAGGGAGTTGATGACACGTCAGGGGGGATCCATCTGGGCCAGTAGTACCGAAGGTTCCGGAAGCGTTTTTTCCATCACTTTGCCGGTTTTTGCCGGGCAGACCTCCGATCTGCCCGTTCTGGCGTAAGCCAATCTCACTTTCTGCCGCACCGTTGGCTCGTGCTCCCGCATCAAAAAACGGTAACTTTCCAGGTAGCTACGATAGTCCAATGGTTATGACAAAGACGAGGTTTGTCTGCGCAGGTATTCTCGCGCTCTCGTTCATCCCGTTATACGCACAGAGCGCGCAACAGATCATCCAGCAGGCGGTCGATACTGAACGCGCGGCAGATCAGAACGATCACTCTAATTGGATTTACCTGGAGGAGGACGACAAGCCGAAAGAGCATGTCGTGCAGTGGGTGGCCGGCTCGCAGCATGGGAACGTGAACCGGGTTCTGGAGAGAAACGACCGTACGCTGACCCAGACAGAGCAGCGGGAGCAGATTGACAGGTTCCTGCACGACCCCCGCGCCCAGAATAAGCAAGTCGCCGAGGCAAACCACGATAACAAGCAGATCGACGACCTCCTTAAGCTGCTGCCCGTAGCTTTCGTCTGGACAGTGACCGGCTCTACCCCGACCACGACTTCGCTGCACTTTGAACCTGCGCCCGGCTTCCATCCGCCCACGCGGGAAGCGCGAGTGTTCAGCACCATGACGGGCGATCTGGTGGTCGATAACCAGTCCCATCGGATCTGCAGGGTCAAAGGCCATCTGATGCATGACGTAACGTTCGGCGGAGGGCTGCTGGGAAGACTCAAGGAGCGCAGCTCGTTTGCACTCGAACAGCAACAGGTGGGCCCAACGTACTGGGAGCTGACGCAAATTCACGTCCACCTGGAGGGCAATGCCCTGCTCTTTAAAAGCGTTTCGCTTCAGGAAGACGATAAGCGCACCCGGTTTCAATCGGAGCCCGGCGATGTTGACCTCGAACACGCCGGCAGGCTGGTCATGACGGAGCCGGAGTTGAACCCCTGCAACCCTCAAGTGGAGTTTGGCTGTGCGGAGAAACAGGTTGGGGGGACGGGTAGTAAGCCGTAGTTTTTTGAGTGGGGTGCGTTGCCGGAGAGCCGTGAAGTACGTCCTTCGACTCCGCGCTCCGAACCCTTCCTTATTCAAGCTTCGCGAGGCGCTTCGCTAGAAGCGATGACGCGTGGAAAGTATCTGCTTAAGTTTTTAAAAACGACAAAAGATTGAAAAAGTCACAACCTCTCACGATGACAGCGCCAGAGAGGGTGGAAAAATATCTGCTCGGCAAGACCAGGCAACCTGTTGTGCGGGTGAGGGCAGGTCGGGAAAGGCGGGTGTGGCCTTTCCCGATGGTTGTGGTCGCTTATTTTGGTAGAGCGGCCGGTTCCAGTTCTGCCGAGTTGTTGGCTGCAGCGTGCGCTTGTTGCCAGCGATATCCCGCGCGGGTCCGGATGTGGTACTTCTGCACGTCCTTGCCGACCAGCTTTACGGTAATGGTCCGCCAGCCTGTGCTCGGGTTGGGTTGAGGGTAGTAACTGAGCGAGTAGAGATGGGCCAGGTCCTCCTCGATGAAGGCAAAGGCCTTCTTCTCATCGCCCCAATTACGGGCAAAATAGGCTTTACCGCCGGTAGCTTTGGTCATGCGCTCAAACACGGCGGTGGAAATGGGCTCCAGCTGGGCTTCCCGCGTGCTGATCATGTAGATGATGGTTCCGGTGGATTGAGCCAGCTCGGACACATCTTCCGGCGGCACCAGGCTGGCATTGTCAGGACCATTGGAGAACACCACCACGACCTTTCGGCCCGTGTAGCGGGCAGCGTCCTGCACCGTCAGCAGCAGACAGTTATACAGCGCAGCATCATCCCCGGCAACCGTGCTCCGGACACCACGCAGGACCTGCTCCCGATCTGAGGTGAGCGGCGAATTACGGGAAAGATCGCGGCTGTAGGAATAAAAGGCCACTTTGTTCGCGCTCTGTAGCGAGCGAACGAAATCCGCAATAGCATCCTGGGCAAATACGAAGCCGCGATACATGTAATTGCTGGTGTCGAAGAGGACGAAGACATTGGCGCCGTCAAGGCGTGCGGGCAGACTCGAGGTATCTTCGTTCCCGGCGGAAGAGTTCGCTTTTTCAATGTCCTTTCCAGCGACGACCAGCCTGGCATTAGAGTGCTGCGGCGGGGAGGCAGGGCTGGCGCCGGGGGTACCGGGAGTTGGTTGAAGCACCTGCCGGGCTCCCTCGTTGCCCTCTTCAAAGGTCGCGATTCGCTCAGGAATCTTGTCTTCCATGACGGAAAAGTTCTCCGGACCGAGCCCGGAGACATAATTGCCTTTGCTATCTGTCACGGCTACGTTTAGCTGCACCAGGTTTACATCCACGTGGATGTTCGCCGAATCATCCTGGGCCCCCTGCAAGCGGCCGACGATGAAGAAAAGAGCGGCCATGGTCGGAATCGAGAGAAGACGTCGTTGTGCCATGCGCATTTCCTATAGATCCTGCTAATTTTGTCCTGCTGGCGCCGGAGAATGTTCCGGCAGCCCAGCGTTGCCCGGTGTTGAAGGAGAAGCTTCCGCGACTTGCGGTAAGGAGATTTTGCCCTGTAGAAACTCGTCGCCCGTTTCTCTCATGGCGCGGGTCAGCGCAGGCCAGTCTTCGATGTCGGTGGCGAATATGTTGGTGATCATGTGACGGGTCAATTCCGGCACAAGGCGATTCAGCATGACCGGCGGTAAGCCTTTTTCATCCGCCAGCCGCGCCCAGTACAGATTGCTCGAATCCCACGATTCACCCAGCAGCCGGCTGGAGTTTCCACCGAAGGCTGGGAAGGGCTGCACGTTCAGCAACTCGCACGTATAGTTCTGGGTCATCACAGGGTGCGGCGTGCCGAAGTCGCGAGAAATGCGCTGTAGATTGACTTCCGAGGGATATTGGCGACTGAGCTTATCCAGTTGCTCTCCCGCCGACCCCCACGAGGCTGTTTCCTGGGGATATCTATGCCGAAATACCGCCGCTACATGGAACGTGTCAGCGGGGGTCAACTCCGCAAGTGCAGCATCGGCGTCACCGGCGGCAAAGGCTTGCTCCACCCTTCCCAGGCGCTGTGCGGGCAAACGGTCGGCGAGGATTTCATAAACTTTCGGCCGAACGTCGGGGTTTGTTGCTGCCGCTGTTACAAGGTCTTCTCCGGCGCGCTGGTAAAGCGCGACGGCGTGAAGTTCGTTCCGGCTCACGTGCCACCAGCGCGGTAAAGTCGCGCTGACCAGCAGATCGGCGGTGACCTCCTTCCAGATCAGTGCCTGCACATTTTTCGGAGCGATGAAGTCTTCTTCCGTGGTCGCCAGGACGTAGGGTAACTCCGCAAGCGATCCAACCAGGTACGCACCGCCCCCTGCCGGCGATCCCTGGTTGAACACCTCAGACGCCTGCCAGAGCTGCGTGACTCCCATGATCGTTTCGCCGGAAAAGTCGTGAGACCGGACAAACAGTGGGTTGTTGTGCAGTAGCTGGGCGCCCGGGGGCTCATAGTAGGCGTAATTCAAGCCGACCAGCGCATCCCTGAGGAACGGAGTGAGTTGACCCCGCGCCCCTTCCAATTGAGACCGTGATCCCGGACCTTTGATCACCTTGGTGAGATCCACATGCACCTGCAACTCGGCGTGGCGGTTGGCGTAAACCCCGGGAGCCCACTCTGTCTTTTCGCTCTCCGTGAAGATTGGCCGGGGTAATTCGAATTCCCGAAGCTCACCGGCCAGCGGAAGCAAGTTGGCGGGCGCGGGCGATCCCTGCGCCATCCGGTTGAGGCCGTCACCAAGTGAAAACAGCGTGTCCAGAGACACCAGGCGCTGATCCTCGAGCACCGCCCGCATTTTGGCCGCCATCTCCTGGCGCATCCGTTGGCCTTCCTCGGTAGCCTGTGGAGGACCGGCCAGCAGTTCGATTAATCCGCTCTGCGACACATCACCCTTGGCGCCTGCAGCGAGCGTCACGGATTTTAACGAGGCGCGCCCGGCGTCAAAGAGCCGGGGAAGCGACTCGACCGAGGCGAAGGGCGCAATGGCTTGTTGCCAGGACTGGTTCTGATCGGCGCTCGGAATCTCGCCCTGGCGAGCCAGAATCTGCCAAATTCCTAAATTGGCCTGAAACATCCCCATCGTATTGCCGCGCAGGCTGTGATCGTGGATAGCGTCTATCCTGTCCGTCACATTGAGGAACTGCGCGATGGAGTTGTCATCCAGATCTGGAAACTCGGAAAATACCAGGTACCAGTCGCTGAGCTGGGAAAATCTGCCGGCCATTTGGAGCGCGGTTTGCGCAGACAACTGCCTGTCGGCAGGCCGTTCGCTGTCGACTTCGTTCAGCATGAGATAGGTCTGCAGAGGCCCCAGATCGGTATCGAGACGCGACAACGCGACCATGCCTTCGAACAATTGTTCCGGCTTCTTCCAGCCCCTGGACCTGTGGGCCCAATCGCGGACGATCCTGGTGTCCGATTTCTCGGCCAGAATCTGCTTCCAGATGTCGAGGTTGCCGGGAACGTGCGGCTCCCCGTTCTGATCCCATTGCGCCCGGGTAAAGAGCATCAGCAGTGCAGGTGCTTTGCGGAAAACGGCCCGAGCCGGGTATGCCTTACTGTCGGGCTCGATGAAAGCCTCGTAGAGGCGTCGGAGCCTTGGAGAAGTGGTCAGGTGCGCCTGCTGGTTGGCGTCGACTCGAGCCAGCGTATCGAAGTAGACCGCCAGCCAGCCGTTGTCGGTGTTTACCAGCTTAAGGACAAAGTCGCCCGGAGACCTGGGGCTGACTCCCACCAGTTCTCTCCAACCGGCTTCAGCCGGTGTCCCCCCGGGAACGATCACGCGCCCGGCGCGGATGTAGATTTGCGTCCCATAGAAATCCAGGACGGGAGCGTAGGGTAGCAGAGCGCCCAAGCCGGGAGAGCGGTGTAATGCGTCCCTGGTTTCGACATCGATATTGGAAAGAGACCAGTAGAGACGGTCGACCGGCGGCTGTTGCAGCAGGATGTCTACGACGGTCTCAGTACCTCTGTTTCTGGAAGTGCTTAGGGCCTTCCAATCAGCTTCATTGAAAAGTACCGGGACACGCGATTCGGGAAAATCGTAAGTGAAGGGCTCCCCCTTTTCGAGGGCCTCCTCCAGGGCGGTTAGCGGGAAACCTGAGTCAATGGTCAGGAAGGCACGTTCCGGCTCGGCGGTGAGTAGGGTGGAACCCTTTTGTCCGCATCCAGGCCGGGCATGGTAACCGAGGATACTTAGCAAAGGCTCCGCTTCGGCGCAGTTTGTCACTCGAATCACGCCACTTGACCCGGCCAACATCTGCAGTTCCCGCGCCTGGTGAAGATAGCGTTGGAGAAGACGAAGGTACTCCGTCGGTACACCGTTCACATAACCAGTGGAGTAGGCATTCCGGGCAACCAAAGGCAGCACATCTTCCGGTGCTATCTGCTGGCTGATGCCCGCCATGCGAAGGAATGATCGCAGGGGTCCGGGAATGACTGCGGTGTTTTCAACAGGAGCCGCCGCGTGACGCGAAGACCTGGGATGTGAGGACACCGATCGCGATGGGTTGGGACGAACCTCGCTTGCTGCCTGTGCCCAACCCGCTGAGCATTGGCCAAGGAGGCCGGTGATAAGGAGAACGGTCGAACAGGTTACAGCCTTCACAACGGACGCCTCATCAAGAAACTTTGAGACCTGCAGCAGCCAAAAAGATTGGGCCCAAGTTCACATCTGGTAATCGGCCCACGCATTAAGAAGCCCGAGATTGGTCACAACCTGCCGGTTTGGTCTCAGTCCAGTTCTGCGACGTCCCTCTGGTCTACTGCTTTCGTGTGAGACAAGATACACCACCTTTGGCTACAAAGGGTGAATATCTGCTCGGGGCTATCAAAACTGTGCAATCGCCGGACAGGCTGCCTTACTGCCGGTGCAGTGACGCTGTTTGTGCACGTTAGCCAAGAAGTAAACTGCTTAACCTAGAAATTACTAACTCTGCTTCAGGCATTTCGCTTGGAGCGCCATGAGCAGCAGGCTCAACTCAGATCGTCCCGGGAAAAATACTCAGGCGCAAGAGCCAAAACCACTTCAAGCTTTGGCGCGGCTCAACTCTGCGCTGATTCGAAATCCAATTCTCAGCACCCTGTTAGGGAGACCTCGCTTATTTCGTCTCCCGCAGCTTACTCCACCGTAAACTTCGTCCCCGGGAAAGACCAAAGAAAAGACAAAGAGATGACATGTTCGTTTCATGGCGTCGAACAATCTCGATACGAGCAGAACCACCGCCCGGCGACCGTCCAAGCTACTTGAGGCGAGTCGATTCGGTCGTTTCCCAATCGGCATCCGGTACACCACCGCCTGGAGTTCTCTGTCAATCTTTCGTGAATCGAGAGCTCGTTCCATTGACCCTGGTTTTGCACTGCCATACAGTCACTGCCATATGCAAGATATTGATTTTGACAAGCTTCTCAGCGAGTACAGGCGAGCGATCGATGCCTGGGTTGCCGCAATCAAAGCCGAGGAGGCTTTGGCCAACGACGATCATTCCATGGTGGAGATGGAAAAATGGGACGCGTCCGCTTTTGTCGTCCACGATGCCGAGAACGCGGCCAAGAAGGCCCGCGACCGGTACAAAAATGCTCTGCGTAAGAAAAACTACGGATTCTAGGTACTCGCGTTTGTTCTTTACAAATCCCTAACGAGTCCTCAGCGCATTCCTTACAGCGCAGGTCTTCCAATAGGAACATTGGCGGTTTGCCAATGGAGGGGACTTCTTATGGGTACGTTCCGAACCGTTCGGCCATTGATAGTGGACGCCACGCAGTGCGAGCACGCGAAAACCATTGCCACGAGCACCGGCTTTTGCAATGTAGCAAAAGGTGATTGGATCGTGAAGGGCGAGAACGGCGAAACCTACGTTGTCGATGATGCTTTTTTCCAGCGTACCTTTACACGGCTCCAGAGCTATCCCTGGGAAGCGCAATCGGAAGAAGGCCGCCACTACGGCTGCTGAGTTCGGGGTACTGGATTATGCAAACTCCCGCAGGGGGTCACTCCGGACATTCTGACGGTACCTGCCAGAATCCAGTAGCAAGGTCCTGTTTACGGGTGCTATTGGCGCGGAGCAGCGGAGCACTTTTTAATCTGGGCCTCGCGCTGTTTTATGCCGTCCCCTAAACGGGACTTGGGTCTGTCAGTTTTGTGCGGCACTTCCGTGCCAGGCTCTGGATTATCTCGTCCCCCGCGGGACTGGTTCCAGGAAACTCAGCGCCTGCTGCTACTCAGGGCTCAGGCTTCGGCGGATTTCTCTGCGCGGTGCTCAGGCATCCAGCTTGCGTGCGCATGCAGGAGCGAAAGAGCATGCGCGACGTGAGTATCGCCTTGCGGGTCAACGGTACACTCGAGGTCGTACCTAACCAGATCCTCGAGTTCGGGGCGACTTTGAATATCCATACAAACAGGCTACCTCACTCTGTAATGTCATGCCACGAAAACCAGGGGATACAGTACCGCGTTGACAAACCTGCACCCCCGGGGAAATTGTAATCACGATGGAGACATAAATGAGAAAGCTATTGATTTTTCTGGGCTTAGCCTTCCTCGCCGCCACGCCGCTGCAGGCTGCCGGGGTGCGTACTCGCCAGGTTTCGATTGGATTTTCGTGTGGTCGAGGTTGTCTCTGGCAGGATGGAATCCATCGATTCGCGCCGCCCGCACTCTCCATCGATGGCACACCAATTTCCGCCAATGTCACTCATCTGGATCCCCTAGGCACGCCGATACACCTTAAGAACGGCGCGACAGAATACTGGTTCACAGGCCCACTTGCGCAAGACGTACATCTTAAGTTGCAGATTCAGTTTCAAGTAAACGATGAGACGCCGGTGATTCGCTTCCGTTACACGCTCAAGAGCGATCAGGCGCGAAGAATGACTACGCCTGGCGGCGCTCAGAGCCTTACTTACCTGCAAACTTCGCTGAGAGATTTGCCTGATGTCAAAGAGGTCTCGCTATCGAATTTCGCGCAACTCACACATAGCTATACCCTCGCGGAACAGGCGATTGACAACCGCTACTTTGAGGATCGCGGCAGTTTTATGGGGCCAATCCTTGCTGCCGGCGATGGGCGCCGCAGCTTTCTGCTGGCATACGAACATGGCTCTCAGGTTCCAGACGCTTTTTTGCAATATCAACTGAGCCCGAATCGCGATGTGCGATTAGTAGCCGTCAAAGGCAACTATCTATCCGGCCAGACAATTGATGACGGCCACTCGTGGCAATCGGTGTGGATGGAAACCGCGGCAACGGAGGGTAGCATCGATGAACTTGCATCCACCTATCGCCGCTTCGTGCTCAAGTATATGGCGCAAAACACGGCGACCCGGATTCCCTACATCTTCTACAACACCTGGAACTTTCAGGAGCGTAACAAGTGGTGGAACGGTAAGCCCTACCTCGAATCGATGAACGAGGAGCGAATGCTCAAGGAGATCGATGTCGCGCACCGCATGGGCATCGATGTATTCGTACTGGACACAGGGTGGTATGAGAAAACGGGCGACTGGACGGTGAGCCGGCAGCGCTTCCCCGATGGACTGAAGACGGTAAAGCAGAAACTGGATAGCTACGGCATGAAGCTGGGCCTGTGGTTTGGTCCAACTACGGCCGCGGTCTCCAGCCGCGTGGTACGCGAGCATCCCGAGTGGCGCAGATCGTGGAATGGTGAGGTCGCGCAACCACAGGAAGTTTGGGAGACGGAGAAGAGCTACAAGATGTGCATGGTCAGCGGATACGCGGATGCTTTCGCAGACGAGCTGATCCGGCTGGCAAGAGAGGTCGGTGTCACTTACTTCAAGTGGGACGCGATTGCGCAGTACGGATGCAATGACCCGCACCACAATCATGGCGGAGAGAACAACACTCCCCAGGAGCGCTCGGATTCATACGCCTTTCAGCTCGTGCAGTACATGAGCCACGTCGCGGACAAAGTCGCTGCTGCGGTGCCGGGAGCCATTGTCGACTTCGATGTGACAGAGGCCGGAAGATCGGTTGGACTGGCATTTCTCTCTTCCGGCAAATACTTCCTGATCAACAACGGTCCTTACTACCAGAACTATGACATTCCCATCGATCTGAAGCGAACCAACTCCAACCTGTTCTTCTACCAGGGACAGGCCCGCACGTGGATTGCGCGCACGCCATTGACGTTCGACAAGTGGATCCCCTCAACCTTGTTTTTAACGCACTACTTCCCCGATGATCCGCAGCAGTGGCAGGAGGTAGACGTTGCCTCACTCATCCTGGGCCAGGACGGAATTTGGGGAGATTTGCTCAATATTTCCGATTCCGGCGTCGCCTTTTTCGCGAGCGCTCTGGGCCGATTCAAGCGGGTGCGCGACGACATAACAGAAAGTGATCCGGTAGTCACCGGAATCGTTTCCGCCAGCCCGGAGATTCACGAGAAGATCTCGGCCTCGACCGGACGTGGGGCGGTGGTGATCTTCGCAACCGAACGCGGCACGTACCGGTACATCACCCGCCATAAAGTAGCCCCAAAGCATTGGGCCAGCGAGGGAGTCGCGGTTTCTTCAGATCCAGCTGGACGCGCCCGGATCGAAGCAAACTTCGACAGACCGGGGGCGAAGATATTATTCTTTGGCGTCCGTTAGAGGAACAGTCCAGCATGTTGATGATGGCCCTTCCGGCAGGGCAACACCTCATTCATTTGTCCGCGGTCGATGTCGTTATCATCGCGGTCTACTTCGCCATGGTGCTCTTCATCGGGTTCTACGTGAAGGGCGAAACTCGCACCAGCAATGAATTCTTCATGGCCGGACGGGAGATGACCGCCTGGATCGCGGGCGTGAGTTTTATCTCGGCAAATCTTGGGTCGCTGGAAATGATGGGCTGGGCCGGTTCCACCTATCAGTACGGCATTCTTGCGCTGCATGCGTATTGGGTGGCTGCCATTCCGGCGATGTTGTTCCTCGGCCTGGTGATGATGCCGTTCTATTACATCTCCAAAACATACTCCGTGCCGGGGTATCTCCATCTGCGCTTCGGGAATCCGACCCGGGCGTTCTCCGCTGTCAGCTTTGCCTTCATGACCATCCTCATGAGCGGAATCAATATGTACTCGATGGCGCTGGTGATGAAGGTTGTTCTGGGGTGGGACCTGAACTTCAGCATTTGGCTCTCTTCCCTGGTGGTCGCGATCTACGTGGCCCTGGGGGGTTTGCGTTCCGCCATTTTCAACGAGATTCTGCAATTCGTCCTGATCTGGGCGGGTGCTCTGCTGGTTCCGATTCTTGGCATGGTCGAGGTAGGCGGATGGCGAAATCTGACCAGGCAAATTCAAGCCAATCTCGGACGCTCGGACTACACCCACCTTTGGAGCACACTGGGGCATTTCAGAGATAACCCGATGGGGGTTCATTGGACCGGCATTGTCTTTGGTTGGGGATTCGTGCTCTCGTTCGGCTACTGGACCACGGATTTCCTGGTGGTCCAGCGAGTGCTCGCGGCCAACAGTCTTCGATCGGCCCGCCTTGCGCCCATCATCGGTGCGATCTTCAAAATGATCGTGCCCTTGATCGTGATCCTCCCCGGACTTTTGGCTTTGGCGGTTCTGCCCTTTCACCTGCTGCCCGAAAGCGCGGCGGTGGCCAGCCATGGCCATAGCTACAACGAGGTTTTGCCGCTCATGCTGGTGCGCTATTGCGGACCGGGATTGATCGGGCTCGGCGTTACGGCGCTGATCGCCGGTTTCATGTCGGGGATGGCCGGCAATGTGAGCGCGTTTTCGACCGTATGGACCTACGACATTTACGGCGCCTTCTTGCATAAAACAGCATCGGATCGGCACTACGTCGCGATGGGCCGGTGGTGCACGCTGATTGGCGTGCTGGTATCTGTCGCGACCGCTTACCTGGTGCAGCACTCGGCCAGCATCATGGATTATGCAATGCAGCTCTTCAGCTTTTTCATCGCGCCGCTGTTCGGCACTGTGATCGTGGGCATGCTGTGGAAGAGAGCTACCGATCAGGGAGGCTTCTGGGGGCTGGTGGCCGGCACTCTCACTTCAATCGGATTGTGGATTTGGGTCGTAAAGGATCCGTCTGCGTTACGTTATGTCGCCCTCTCACCCGACGCCAAGGAAATGGCGGAGAGCATGTATCGCGCATTGTGGGCGTGGATGGTTTGTGTTGGAATCACCGTGCTGGTGAGCCTGATGACGAGGGCACGAAATACAACAGATCTCGAAGGACTGGTGATGGGAGTATCCGCCCTACCCACAGCGGAGAAATGCCGTTGGTACCAACAGCCAATATTCTGGGGTGGCGTTGTTGCTGCGGTGTTCGTTGTTCTGAACATCCTGGTCTGGTAGCTGCTGGAGGAATGATGAAAACCTGGATGTGGTTGTTGATCCTGCTGTCCGCAAGCGTGGCTTGCGCGGCCCCAAACCCCGAATGGACCACGCCGCAGGAGCCGTTCCGCATTGCAGACAATTTGTACTACGTAGGCAGCCAAGATCTGGCCTCGTACCTGATAGTGACCCCCAAGGGCGATGTCCTGATCAATTCCAGCCTCGAGAGCTCGCCTCCGCTGATCAGGAAAAGCGTGGAGCAGTTGGGGTTTCACTTCACCGACATCAAGATCCTGCTGATCAGCCATGCACACGCGGATCATGACGCAGGCAGCGCCGAGGTCAAGCGAATGACGGGCGCCAAATACATGGTCATGGATGGTGACGTGGACGTGGTGGAAAGCGGCGGAGCAAAAGATTTCGCTTATCCTCACGACCTCTATCCGGCGACGAAGGTGGATCGTGTGTTGCACGATGGGGACCAGGTGCGGCTGGGAGGAGTGACGCTGGTTGCCCACAAAACTCCCGGCCATACACGCGGTTGTACCACCTGGACCATGCGTGCGATGTCGGGTGGAAAGCTGCGCGATGTTGTTATTGTCGGCAGCTGGAATGTGAACCCGGGCTACCGTTTAGTCGACGTGCCCGGCAAGCCCGCGTACTATCCCGGGATTGCCGATGATTACAAGCAAACCTTTGTGGTTTTGAAGAGTCTCCCGTGCGATATTTTCCTGGGCGCGCATGGCGCTTACTTCGACATGCTGGAGAAACTGCAGCGGGCGCAAGCCGGAGCGGGAGAGAGTGTCTGGATTGATCCTGCTGGCTATAAGGCAGCAGTAGCAGAGCGGGAAGCAGCTTTCGAGTCCGAACTGAAGCGGCAAGAGAATCAACAGTAGGACCCATTTCACATTCGCCGCATACCCTACAGTTTTGGCGGCAGGCGTTCCATTGTGGCCTGATCCGGTTTTCCTTCGAAGTATTTGTTGAGAGACTCGCTAAAGACCTCGTATCCGGCGATCTGATCCGACGGGCCACGCGAGGCCGTCCATCCGAAGAGAGTGACCGAAGAATGAAACTTCAAGTTGTCGGGCCAGCCGAAGATCTCCGTGATGGGGCGGCCGGCAACTGCATTGACCAGGGCGGTGCAGTCACGAAGACGCGGTCCCAGGATTGGATGAAGCAGATAAGCTCTTGCCTCGCTCAGGCCGGAGATGGCATAGCGCTCCGCCATGGGGCTTATTCCAAGGCCCTGAATCTGGGGGAAGACAAACCACATCCAATGAGAACGCTTTTGTCCGGCAATCAGCTCGGTACGCACCTGCCCGAAGCAGGAGTTCTGGGCATCGACGAAGCGTTGGAGATGGTAAGGGTCGTCCACTGGTGGCCATTATAAGATCGCATTCCGCACGGCCCTCTGAGCTTCTCACACCTATGGCGTTGATCGGCAAGTCGCGCCGCAGCGGCAGGCAATATCAAAACCCCGTCCCGACCGAGATCGGGAGTTGGTCGACGTTCTTCAAAGTGTTCCGCCGTTATCTCACCGAAAGGGCAGAACGCGTTCCCAGAACAAACCTCGGGCCGTTTCGGACTGATCCCGGCATGTTTGCTGAGGCGCCGGCCAGCGGCCTGCGCGTGACATGGATGGGGCACTCAACCATGCTGATCGAAATCGACGGCATGCGCGTGCTGGTGGATCCCGTATGGGAGCAGCGGGCCGCTCCCCTTGAATGGGCCGGGCCGAAGCGGTTCTACGCTCCTCCTCTGTCTCTGGAAGACCTGCCGCAGATCGATGTGGTACTGGTGTCCCATGACCACTACGACCATCTTGGAGCGCGCACGGTTCGTCGCCTGGCACAAGTTCCGGCTGCCGCCAAGGCAGAGTGGGTTACGACACTGGGCGTCGGTAAGATCCTCAAGAAACTGGGAGCGAAGAATGTCCGCGAGCTGGACTGGACGGAGAGCGTGCAAGCAGGTCCGCTGGAAGTGACCGCGCTGCCCGCACGCCACTTTTCAGGAAGGAGTCTTCTCAACCGGTTCGAGACACTTTGGAGCTCCTTCGTACTTGCCGGCCCTCAGCACCGGGTCTACTTTGGGGCGGATTCAGGGGAGTGGCTGGGATTCGCCGAAATCGGGCGGTCGTACGGGCCATTTGACCTGACGATGCTGGAGATTGGCGCTTTCGATCCTTTGTGGGCCGACATCCACATGGGGCCGGATGGAGCAGCAAGAATGTTTCGCGCCATGGGCGGTACGGGGTTGCTGATGCCTATTCACTGGGGACTGTTCAATCTCGCCCTGCATGCCTGGCGGCAGCCGATCGAACACGTGTTTGGCATGGATGACCTCAAGCTTTGGGCGCCGGAACCCGGAGTGCCGACAGAGGTGGTTCCTGGCGCGGAACTACGGTCGGAGTGGTGGCAGCGATAAACTATCCAGCAAATGCGTTTCCCATTGCTTTTGCTTTCTCTGTCCTTGTCTCTTCCTGGCATTGCTCAAACCCAGTCTGACACTTCGCGGACATGGCGGATGGTGGGCGGCGGCCCAGACAACATCCATTACTCGACCCTCAACCAGATCAATCGCGAAAACGTCCACTCCCTCCAGGTCGCCTGGCGATTCGATAGCGGCGACGAACATCCCAAGTCGGAAATGGAGTGCAACCCGATCGTTGTGGACGGAGTGCTCTATGCGACCACCCCCAACGGGGACGTGGTTGCCCTGGATGCCGCAACAGGTGAATTGCACTGGCGATTTGATGCCAACGAGGGGCTGAAGAATATCGGCAAGGTCCGCAATCGCGGTGTGACTTATTGGTCTGAGGGAAACGAGCGCCGGATTTTTGTCGGCGTACGCCAGTACTTGTATGCGCTCGATGCGCAAACGGGGAAACCCGTCGCCGAGTTTGGTAAGGATGGGCGCATTGACCTGCGCATGGGCCTGGGCCGCGAGCCGTTGAACTGGGTCACCATGACCAGCCCGGCAGCCGTCTATAAAGACCTGGTCATTGTCGGAGGCGCCATGAGCGAAGTGCTTCCGGCTTCTCCAGGAGATATTCGTGCCTTCGACGCGCACACCGGAAAGCTGCGCTGGTCGTTTCATACCATTCCGCATCCCGGGGAATTCGGCTACAACACGTGGCCGAAGAACGCATGGACCTACAGCGGGGCCGCCAATAACTGGGCGGGTATGACGATTGATTACAGGCGTGGGATTATTTTCGCCCCCACCGGGTCTGCAGCCTCAGACTTTTACGGAGCAAATCGCGTCGGGAACGATCTTTTCGCGAATTGCCTGCTTGCCCTCAACGCCGAAACCGGCAAGCGAATCTGGTACTTCCAATTCGTGCATCACGATATCTGGGATCGTGACCCACCGTCGGCTCCTGCCCTGGTCACGGTGAAACACGATGGGAAAGACGTGGATGCCGTGGTGCAGACCACCAAGCAGGGTTTCCTCTTTGTCTTCGATCGGGAGACGGGAAAGCCGCTGTTTCCGATTGCAAACCACAAATATCCACCTTCGGAGCTCGAAGGCGAGGTCACCGCCAAAGAGCAGCCCCTGCCGGAGCTGCCGGCTCCGTTCGCGCGGCAAAAGCTCACGGCAGACATGATCACCACCCGGACGCCTGAAGCACACCAGGAAGCTCTGGACCGGTTCCTGAAGGTGCGCAGTGATGGGCAGTTCATTCCCGGAAGTACGCAGGGCACAATCATCTTTCCCGGGTTTGACGGGGGTGCGGAGTGGGGCGGCGGGGCTTTTGATCCAACTACCGGCCTGTTCTATGTGAACTCCAATGAGATGGCCTGGATTCTGCGCCTGGTACCGCAGAAGCCGCGCACCGGAGAGGCCAATGGACGAGACATTTATCTGCGCAATTGTGCGACTTGCCACCGCGCCGACCGCCAGGGAGCGCCTCCGGAGTTCCCTTCCCTGATCGGCGTTGGGGATCGATACGAAGAAGGAATGGTGAAGCAGCTGATCTCCCAGGGGGCGGGCCGCATGCCCGGATTCGCCAGGCTGGGCCATGATCAGCTGGAGGCGGTCTTCGAGTATGTGTATTACGGCAAAGAGAAGGTGGTGAAAGACGCCGGGCCTTCGCCACTCGACGCCAAATATGTCAGCGACGGATACAATAAATTCCTCGACAAGGATGGCTATCCGGCCATCCAACCGCCGTGGGGAACCCTGACGGCGATCAACCTGAATAGCGGAACGACCTTGTGGCATATTCCGCTGGGTAACTATCCGGAACTTGCAGCGCAGGGACTCACGGACACCGGAAGCGAAAATTACGGCGGCCCTGTGGTTACGGCAGGGGGCTTGCTGTTTATTGGCGCCACCAGTTACGACAAGGTCTTCCGGGCTCTGGACAAAACCACCGGCAAGGTTCTCTGGCAAACCACGCTGCCGGCAGCAGGAAATGCTACGCCTTGTACATACGAGGTGAACGGCCGGCAATATGTTGTGATCGCTGCTGGTGGAGGAAAGTCTCCTGCGCCTTCCGGCGGAAGCCTGGTGGCGTTCGCGCTGCCGAAGTAGCCCTCGCTCTGCTACCATGCAGCGCATGTTGACTCGTCGAAGTTTCGTCAGCATGGCTGCGGCGTCGCTCGCCGGCCATGCCCTGACTGCACAAGAAACCAGCCCGTCCGGAATCTCCAACGTGCAGTTTTCCGTCATGATCTGGACGCTGAAAAAAATGGGTACATTTGAAGAAAACCTGGACCGGGTGGCGCATGCCGGCTATCACCACGTGGAACTCGTCGGCGAGTTCAAACAGTGGTCGGATGCCGATTACCGCCGCTACCTTGACCGGATGGATGCGCTGAAAATCTCGGTGGATGCGACTTCGGGTGTGAATCCCGGCTTCGCCGATCCAGCGGGACAAGATGCGTTTCTCGCTTCTCTGAAAGCTCTCATCCCGCAGGCCCAGCGCTTGCAGTGCAAGCAGATCATTCTGCTTTCGGGCAAAGTGATCGATGGAGCGGCCCCCGGGAGCCAGCATACGGCGTGCATCGAGGCTTTGAAGCGCGCTGCGGATTTGCTGAACACCGTTGGATTGAATGCTGTAATCGAACCGATCGACCGCATTGAGAATCCCACGATTTACCTGGATGGCGTGACGGAGGCGTTCGAGATCGTGCGCGCCGTGGGCAGTCCAAACATCCGCGTGCTTTACGACGTCTACCACGAGCAGCGGCAGTTCGGAAATCTGATCGAGAAGTTCGAGAAAAACATCGACCAGGTGGGACTCATTCATATTGCTGACGTACCGGGACGGCACGAACCTGGAACTGGTGAGATCAACTACCTCAACATTTACCGCAGGCTGGCGCAGCTCGAATACAAGGGCGCCATGGCGATGGAGTTTTATCCCACCGGCGACATTGTGGAAACATTGCAGCGTGCCAGAGATCAGGCGCGCGCTATCCTTTCCTGATTCGCTGGCCCGTTCCGGACTTCTTCTTCGGGGCAGACGCAGGCTTCTTCCCGATCTTGCCATTCTTTTCTCGGCGCAGCTTCCAGGCTGTGCGCAGAGCGCCGGCGAGGACTTCCTCATTTGCGGTGGCCAGCCGGATGTGGGTTGCGCCCATTTTGCCCCACCCGCCGGCCACGGGCAGAAACATACCCGGCTGCTCCGCAATGAATGCCTGCTGTTGATCCGGCGAGAGCATCAGGTTGCCGTATCCCTGACCCTGGTGGGCAAGAGTGGCGAAGATTCTGCCGCCCACTTGGAAATCTGCCGAACCCATGTGCGAACCTTCTTCCGCACCATCGAGCAGTAGCGCCAAACGGCGAAAATCATTGGCTGTCATTCTGGGTTTACCCGGAATCGTATCAACGGACCAACGTCAGGTAGAGCACCATAGCCACTCCAAAAGTTGAGAGCAAGAGCCCTAGAATCACCGCGTCCGTGGAAACGCGGCCTGCCCTCCACTCCCCCGACCGTAGTTCGCGTACAAGCTGAAAGTGCCGCACCACTGCGGACAAGGTGACGAAGACACCGAGCGCTACCAGAATGACTCCGGACCAAAGGGAAAGACCACTGGCCTGCGGTGGCAGATGGTTCGCCCCGGCACTCAGTTCGCGCAGGAACAGTCCAAAGCGGCTGACTGCAAAACCAACACCCATCAGACCCAGCCCGGTACGGATCCAGGCCAGAAACGTTCTCTCCGCCGCGAAGTAAACCCGGGGATCCTGTTCCACAGGCTTTTCCATGCACGGATTGTACCCGCATCTTTCCGGGAACGTCCCACGAGCGCTCGCCAACCTCGATGGGCAGGAATTTCATTTGCATACCGCGGCAGCATTCGATAGGAGCGCGTTGACGCGAACCCGGAGTTGCTCAGCATCAAAGGGCGCGCGTACTTTTATGTCGTTGTCGAAGTACACGTAGACATCGCGCCGCTTGCGACTCACTGCGTTGCGTTTGCAGGCTTTTCTCCCGTCACTCACTTCCCCTCCCTGGGCCCAGATGACGATGCGGCGAGCCCACTGCTCGATCGCCTCCTCCTCATAGCCGCTGGTGTATAACACCTCGCTGCCATGAAGGCGGCAATAGACGAAGCTGGACGTGATATCCATCAACAAAGGCCACTCTACCGTGTCCGCCACAACCAGCCCTACGCCGTAACGCCTCAACAATCGAATGAATCGCTCGTTGGCAAAACTCTCGTGGCGGATCTCCATTGCATGGCGAAGCGGTGCGTCTGTTTGCACCTGAAACCACGAGCGGTCGCGCATACGTTCATCGTGCCTGCGGGCAAGGTCTGCCGCCTGCGTGTGGGTTCGAGGCAGCATTGCCAGAAAATCCTCAATGCGCTCCGGCTCAAACGTGAAGTTGGCAGGAAACTGCCACAGAATCGGCCCTAATTTGGCTTCGAGGTGCAGCAAACCCTGGGCAAAGAAGTTTGCCAGGGCCCCTTCAACATTCCGCAGGCGAAGCATGTGGGTGATGTAGCGGGAGCCTTTGACGGAAAACATAAAGTCTTCCGGCGTCTCCGCGCTCCAGCGAAGAAAGGATTGGGGCCTTTGCAGGGAATAGAACGATCCATTCAACTCGATGGTGTTGAACTTGCGCGAAGCGAATTCAAGTTCCCGGCGATGAGGCAGTTTCTCCGGATAAAAGACACCACGCCAACCCTGGTATCTCCAGCCAGAGATGCCGATATAGACCTTGCCATGCGACATCTATTCAGGATTTGACTTCGTCGGTTGCGTGATGGCGAACGCGGGATCGTTCCTCGGCGCTTACCCGGAGCTTTTCGTAGGTCCGGGCGAGTTCGTCAAGCTCCACATCCGAGAGATTTTCGACGTCGATCATTTTGTTTTTTGCTTTATCTACGGCGTGAATCAGCTCGTTTAACTTCAAATGAATCGCTCGCGCATCGCGGTTCTGGGTATTCTGAATGAGAAACACCATGAGAAATGTCACAATGGTCGTGCCAGTGTTGATAACCAGTTGCCACGTGTCAGAGTAATGAAAGATCGGGCCTGTGATGGCCCAGATCACAACCACACCGATGGCGGCGACAAAGGACCATCGCGAACCGAGAAATTGCGAACTGCGGGCAGCGAACCTTCCGAACCGGTCTGAACGCGCGACGACTGTGGTTGCGGGAACTGTGACGGTGACTTTGGCAGTTTTCACGATGCCCTCCGTGCCTTGGCATAGCGAGCGGCAACTTTCAGATCGTTGACCAGGCTCGCAATCTCCCCTTCTCTTGCGGCGGGTTCGGGCATGCGCAGGATGGCAGAGGGGTGGATGGTCGCGGTCACCTGCCCGAATTCACTAGGAAATACTTCGCCTCGATGCTTCGTAAGTCGAAATTGCGCCCCGAGCAGCGACTGAGCTGCGGTGGCGCCGAGGCAGACAATCACCCGCGGCTGAACGGCCGCTATCTCTGATGAAAGCCACGGACGGCAGGCGGCAATCTCGAGTGAATTCGGTTTTTTGTGCAGGCGAATTTTGCCTCGCGGCTCCCACTTGAAATGTTTCACGGCATTGGTAATGTAAACCTCGGCCCGATCGATATCCGCGGACTCGAGGCACTGATCCAGTAACTTGCCGGCAGGGCCGACGAAGGGTCTTCCCTGCAGATCTTCGCGATCCCCTGGCTGTTCACCTACTATGAAAATTGACGCCCTTGCGCTGCCTTCGCCAAAGACGGCCTGGGTTGCATTCTGGTACAGATCGCATCCGTGGCAATGTTTGGCCGCCTCGCGAAGGCTGGCAAGATCGCGTTTTTCCGGCAGGAACTCCAGACCGGATTGGGGGCCGGAATTGAACAGGTTCATGGCACAACTTAAGATGCAAACTTTTTGCGTGGAGTAAAACAGCCCGTAATTTTCATCTCCATGAACAGGCCACCGCACGTCGGGGAGGCCTGCACAGCTTTGGCTCTCGCACAGTGGGCGGAATGGCAAATGACCAGTCGTCTAGCTGGATTTCTTTTTCGGCACTTTGGCGCCCTTCTTGCGGGCTTCAGACAGCCCGATTGCGATCGCTTGTTTCCGGCTCTTCACCGTGCCGCCCTTACCACCCTTTCCCGACTTGAGAGTGCCGGCCTTTTCTCTATGCACCGCGCTCTTGACGCTCTTACCGGCTGCTTTTCCGTACTTTGCCATAGTGGCTCCTTGAAATCAGGGGGCGGCCCATCCGCAAGCCGCTGCTCGTTCAGGCCGCAGCCTGATAGTTGACCCGTTGGGCTATGTTGCTCAGTACCTGGTCTGCATTCCCTTCCTCTTCCTCAATTGACTCGAGGACAGCAGCATCATCGGGGAGGCCCAGAATCTCGGCCCAACGGCGCAGTGTGCCGTAGACGGCGATTTCGTGGTGTTCCACCTGCTGCGCGGCGCCGATCAGTGCGATGTCACGAATGGAAGGGTCGGTGACGTCCTTGATTGTGTCGGATGCTTCGCTAGTGAGCCCGTTGATGACCTTGCAGCTTTCCGTCTTGCTTTCGCCGATGTCACGCTTCAATAAGGACCCTATCTTGGCGACGTGGCCTTGTGTTTCCCTTAGGTGAGTCTGCAGCGCAGTCACAAGCTCTGAATCGGAGCCCTTCTCGATCATTTCGGGAAGAGCCTTGGTGATCTTTTGCTCCATATCAAGAGCCTTCTTGAGATTGCTGACGTAGAGGCTGCGAAGATCCTGGATGTTCGCTGAGAAAACCTTCATGGCTCGCTCCTTGGGGATAGGTGGTTTGGATGCTTCCGCTTAGGCGGTCGATGGTTCGCAAACAGGACCACTCGCTAGTGGGATGCAATGCGGGAAAGGGAGTTTGCTGTGACTCAGAAGTGCGCCCTGCTGGGAAGACGCCAACGCACCTTCCCCTCACGGGCAGGCAACGTAGGTCCATTCAAACACTTCAGGATCGCTGGCGTAAGTATTTGTAATAAAAGTGGAAGGGCTGCCTATTTTGGCCTGGCCCGGCAACCCCTGGACGGATGGGCAACTCACATCTGTATCGTGTTGCAAAAAAGACACTCCAGCAGGCCAAAACCAGTGCCCACCTTCCCCCAACGGGATCCACCCGGCGAAGAGCACACCCTACGACTGGAGGCAGCCCTCCGGCGCTCGGAGAAATTGGCCTTGGCAGGCCGCCTGGCGGCTTCCGTCATGCACGAAATCAATAATCCTTCGCAGGCTATTGCTGATCTGGTTTTTCTCTTGGCGAAAGAGGCAGATAACCCCGACATGGTACGCGCGCGCGCAGCGCAGATTGAAGAACAACTCATACGTATTCAGTACATTGCCAGACAAACGCTCTCTTTCTTTCGAGACAGTCCACAGAGCCAGACCCGGGATCTGGTTCCGCTGGTAGAAATGGCCCTGCGCTACCAATCCGGGCTGCTGGAAGACAAGCATATTGTTTTGCGAAAGGAGTTGCCGGACCGCCTGGTGGGCCCGGTATTTCCCGGTGATCTGGTGCAATTGGTTTCGAACCTGGTGCGCAATGCGGCGGAAGCCCTGCCGGAGGGTGGCGCCCTGTCCATTCGGCTGCGGGCAACGAAGATCGGCGGATCCACTTACGCGCGCCTGACGGTTGCCGACAACGGCAGGGGGATCCCCCCCGCCATTCAGGCTCGCTTATTCGAGGCCTTCCAAAGCGATAAAGCGGAAGCCGGCAATGGCCTGGGATTATGGATCTCGAAAACCATCGTGGATAAGCACGCTGGGCGTATCCAGTGGCACACCCGCACCCGGGGGAAGGCGAAAGGAACCACGTTTTCGGTGCTGCTACCGCTCAAGAATGCCGCTGCCCTCTGATTGAGCAGGAACAGCAAGGCGCCAGATCACGAAGCCTGAGCGCACTCGTGCGCGATCTGCAAACCCTCCTCGGTGAGAACGACCAGCGCCTTTAGAGTGGAGTCTTCGGTCGCCAACAATCCCTCGATATCAATCAGCGATCGATTCTTTTCCTGGTCCATTTTCAGGCCGGCCCAGCCCAGGGAATTGCAGACCCGCTCTCGCACGAGCGCTGTGTTTTCCCCAATCCCGCCCCCGAATACGATCGCATCCGCGCCATTGAGGACGGAAAGATATGCGCCGGTGGCTTTTGCTATGCGGTAGGAAAACATGTCCATTGCCAGTGTCACCCTGGAATCTTTGCCGTAATCTTTCATCAGGACACGAGTATCGAGAGACTTGGCTGACACGCCGAGGAGTCCCGATTTTTGATTCAACATCATCATCACATCATCCATTGTCATGCCCGCTTCACGTACCAGAAACGGAATGACGGATGGGTCGACATCGCCGGAGCGGGTTCCCATCATCAGCCCCTCGAGGGGAGTCAAGCCCATGGTGTTCTCGACGGACTGCCCCCGCCTAATGGCCGTTACTGAGCAACCGCTCTCGAGGTGCATGGTTACAAGCTTCAACTCCTCGGGGCCTTTCCCCAGCAGGCGAGCTGCTTTTTCCATCATGTAGCGATGGGAGGTTCCGTGAAAACCATAACGCCGGATGTGGTGCTTCTGCGCCAAATCGGGAGGGATGCCGTAAAGCGAAGCTACGTCAGGAAGAGTGCGGTGGAACGCTGTATCGAAGACAGCAAAAACCGGAACATCTCCCAACTCGCGGCGCACAGGATCGATCATCTCCAGTGAGTTCTTGTTGTGCAGGGGCGCGAGTCGCTCCAGATCGTGAATCTCACGTTCGACACCGGGCGTTATTTCGACCGCTTGCGTGAAATTCTCACCGCCGTGAACGACTCTGAGACCTACGCGGCGGATATCCTGCCTTCCGATTTGAGCCTCCTCCTCCAGCCATGCAATCAGGTTGGCGGCGGCATCGCCATAATCCGCGGCCTGCATCGGCTCTTTGCGAATTACCCTCCTGCCCTCAAAGACAGACAAGCATGGTTCTTTCCCTATTCCTTCCAGTATTAAGCTCGCAAGCTTCTCGCCGTCCGAAGCGAACTGTTGAGATGGCGAACAGGAGACCACTTCCACCTTGAGAGAATTACCGCCCGGATTCAAAACCAATACATTCATCGCTGGTTTTGGGATGTGCGTATGAGGTTCATGGTTTGGCTAAAAAATGAGGGCTGTTCCTCGATACTTGCCGGTGCGCCGGCTCTCAGATTCCACTCGACGCGAAGCGAAACGTTCATCGGATAAACGTAAAGTCCCATTCGACCCGGCAAGCAAGGAGCGACTTTGCATCTACTGGTCTGTGACCTCCATCATTCCGCTTCGTAAATTTGGTAGAACCGATGCGCAGGTATCGGCACTGGGTCTCGGCGGCCACCACCTGGGCGCCGCAAAGGATGAGACAACCGCGGTGGAGATTGTCAGGCGTGCGATAGACGGCGGTGTCACCTTCTTCGATTGCTGCTGGGAATACAACCGGGGAAAATCAGAGGACTGGCTGGGCAAAGGACTTCGCGGTATGCGTGAGCGTGCCTTCCTGATGACCAAGGTCTGCACCCATGGGCGCGATGCGTCGCTCGCTATGCAAATGCTTGAACAATCACTGCGACGGATGCAGACCGATCACCTGGATTTATGGCAAATCCACGGGGTCAGTTTCCAGAACGATCCGCAACTGTTCATCCGTCCCAATGGTGCTGCCGAGGCGCTCGCGAAAGCGAAGCAGCAAGGCAAGGTGAGATTTGTTGGTTTTACCGGGCACAAGGATCCGGACATTCATCTTGCCATGCTGGACACAGGTTTCCCGTTCGATGCGGTACAGATGCCGCTGAACCCGTTCGACGCTAACTTCTTTTCTTTCGAGCAGAAGGTACTGCCGCTGCTGAACAGCCGTGGCATCGCACCTTTGGGGATGAAGCCGATCGGGGGCCACGGCGAACCGGTGCAGAAAGGTGTGTTTACCGCGGAGGAATTGCTCCGCTACGCCATGAGCCTTCCTGTTGCCACCACCATCAGCGGAGTGTCGGAGCTACCCATTTTGGAACAAAACTTGAAAATCGCGCAGAATTTTCAACCCCTCTCAGAGGCGGAAATGAAAGCGCTTCGCGAACGTGCAAAGCCCTATGCCGGCGACGGACGATTTGAGCTGTACAAGACCTCTATAAAGTTTGACAATCCGGAGGCCCGGCTGGCGCACGGCTTCCCCTTGGACATGCAGCAGGTCGAGGTAAAAGAAATGGTTAATGCGACGCAGAATACAGGTCGGCCGTTTCCTCAGGTGTCGCAGTAGATGAAGAGCAAAAGCCGGCGGGCTTTTTTAAAGGGCGCCGCCGTGACAGGTGCAATTTCTATGATGAATGGTTCCGCGCAAGCGCAGACAAAGGATGAGCCGAAGCCCATAGTTCCCAACTCGCCCGCGAACCGAGCGGCGCTGGGTGAGTTCCAGGCGCCGAAGCGCGAGATGGGGAAGACCGGTTTGCAGGTTTCTATTCTGGGGGTGGGCGGATATCACCTGGGAACGGTGGATGGTCAGCTCGAGGTGAATAACATGGTCGCAAAGGCCCTGGACCATGGAATCAATTTCTTCGATAATGCCTGGGAATATTACCAGGGAATGAGTGAAGAGCGCCTCGGCATCGCCCTCAAAGGCAAGCGGGACAAAGCGATCGTGATGACCAAGGTCTGCACGCATGGGCGTAAAAAAGATGTCGCCATGCAGATGCTGGAACAGTCACTGACGCGCCTGCGGACAGATCATCTGGATGTGTGGCAGGTACACGAAGTTGTGTACTACAACGACCCTGAAAAGTGCTACGCGCCGGACGGTGTGTTGGAAGCCCTCAACATGGCCAGGCAACAGGGTAAGGTTCGTTTCGTCGGTTTTACCGGTCACAAGAATCCGTCCATTCATCTGGCGATGCTACAAGGAGGCTTTCCCTTTGACACCATCCAGATGCCTCTAAATCCGTTCGACTACAGTTACCGAAGCTTCCAGCAGGAAGTGCTGCCGGTGGCGGCACAGCGTGGCCTGGCCGTGTTTGGGATGAAGAGCATGGGCGGGTCGGGAGAGATGATCTCCTCCGGTGCGCTCACTCCGACTGAGGCGCTCAGTTTCGCCATGAGCCTGCCTGGTGTTTCCACCACTATTAGCGGTATGGATTCCATGAGCGTGCTGGATCAAAACCTGGCGATCCTGCGTGATTTCAAACCACTAAGTACGGACCAGCTTTCCGCGATGCGTAGCTACGGGAAACAATTTGAGGACGGCCGGTACGAGCTGTTCAAGAGCACCGCAAAGTATGACGGCGATCTTGGCCGCCAGCAGCATGAATTTCCGTCCCCAGCCGAGCTGCCGGCCTGAGCGGTTGGAAAGGTATTCCAAAAGAGGTCTGGACCTCGCTGCTCCGCCGGCAAGTGCTCCCGTCGCGTGGAGATGCAATGGTTCATTTCTGATTCTTTATGATGCTGATTGATCCGTTGCGCTCCAGGATGGCGTAGGCCACATCGAAGATGGAACTCACTCCCTTCGTCCGGGCGGCAGCCATTACGTCTTCGCGATCAATGCGCATTCCTCTCATTACTTCCACTTGCCATTCGCCATTCTTCAGCAGGGTGAGCGGTGTGCCGTCAACGATTGCTCCCAGGCGCGGAAACTTGCTCTTGATGCTCGAAACTCCCCAGTGCATCAGACCGACGGTAAGAATGGCCGTCGCGCAGTTCGTTATCGACCGGTCCTTTCCCACGGTGCTGAGGATGATGACCCCGCCAATCAGAAAAACGATGACAAATTCAAACAGCGTTAGCTGACCGCCCGGGCGTCTGCTGAGCACGCGCACGATCAGGAGCAGGAACAGATAGCCAAAGACGGCATGCAGTATCGTAGACACAATCGTTTCTTAGGGGACGACAAAAATCTTTGCGTGCACTGGCTGAGCGCCGACTACGCCGACGACGAAGTCATAGATTCCGGGGCCCGATGGCTCCAGCGCCAGATCAACGCTGGCCGGAGGCTCGGACGCCGAGAAGGTATAGGTAAGCCCAGCTTTGCCCACCGTAGTGATCTCAGGTTCAGGGATAACCCGCTGGGTGCCCAGGCCCTTCACCAGGGATTGACTGATATAAAGTTTGATTTTTCCATCCTGGATCGCCTGTGCGCCAAATTGCATCGTCAGAATCGAGGGCGAGTCGGTGCGTTCGATGCGCTCGTACTTGACATCGAGGGTACCATCGGACGAACGGCGCTCCGCTTTCGCCAGCGGACCTCGCCCGAACAGACCCGCGAGGTCAAGGATGATGATCAGAGAGAAGACGATCCAGGCTCCATTTTCAAAGCGCCACCACTTACGCTGAAAATCCAGGTCTTCGCCAACAGCAACTTCACCATTGACCCTGGCAATGGAATCTTCTACTGGCTTGGTCGCGAATTCATTAGCCATCATTCAGCTCGCGCGGAAATGCTGATTTCGCCGTTGCGCTCAAGGACAGCCTGACCGATTTCTTGCAGCGTCCCAATGCCTGAATCGCGCGCGGAAGCAATGACGTCGTCGTTCTTGATGCGCATGCGCCGCAGAGTATTGACGCGCCAATTTTGTTTTTCGAGAAGAATTAATGGCGTCCCGTCGACCAGGCGCGCAAAACGGGAAGACTTCGACCGGCCCCAGGCGAGTGTGTAGTGCGCCAGCCCCATGGTGACGATTTGGCAGATTCCATTGGTAAAGGAGGCTTCGTTGCCCACGATCGCGGTCAGCGCTAACCCACCAATAAAAAAGACCAGAACGAATTCAAATGGAGTCAACTGCTTGCCCGGGCGGCGACCCACTATGCGAACCACCAGGACAAGAAACAAATAACCGAAAAAAGCTCGCAACACCGCCGCCATGCAATGTCGGAAGACCGGCAATCAGAATTGGTTGCCACCCCGCAAACGAGGAAAAAGCCGGCTCTCGGCCGGCCTTTAATTTCCTCACCTCTCTTACTTCGGGAGGTCAACCTTGTAATTATTTGGAACCCGGGAAGAGTCCGTCGGTTGCTGCGATTCTCCTTGGCCGACGGCAAGCGGAGGAAATCGCGAAAACCCGCTCCTCTTCCCGCTGTCACTGAATAGATGCAAGACGGCGGGCTGCTGTCGCCTTCACAGGCGGTTGCAGGTTTGGCGGTCAGTTGTACCCAGTCAAACCGGACGGCATGTTCTTGAATAAGAGGCTGAGCCAACCGGCTTCGCTCCGATGCCCGGCATTTGCAAGGGTTGCGCCATGTTCTATAGTCGAGGATGGATTCCGTCCAAAATTGCAGCCTAGTCGAATGCGTTTCCAATCCCTAGCCATCGCCGCTCTTCTCATTCCGCTCTCTGCCGGGCGCGCCGACGTCACAGCTTCGCAAAAGGCAGACGCCGCCAGGGCAAATAATCTCGGCACTGCGCTGATGAACCAGCAGCTGCTGGAGAAGGCCGCCGCTAAATTCGCTGAAGCCTACCAGATCGACCCTAACCTGGTTCAAGCCGAGGTGAACCGCGGCATTGCCTTGGTCTATCTGCAGAAGATGCCCGAAGCTCAGGCCGCACTGGAAAAGGCCGCCGCCCAGAATCCGAAAGACCCCCACATCTGGTACGCACTGGGTATCCTTTACCGCATTGGAGCACAGTACCCGCAAGCCCTGGAGAGCTTTCAGAAGGTAGCAGCTCTCGATCCGGACGATGCGGATACGCACTACTTCCTAGGTTCGGTGCTGCTGGAATTGCGCCAGCCTGAGCAGGCGCTTACTGAGTTCCAGACTGCCCTACGGCTAAATCCGGTTCATGTCTCGGCGCAGTTTGGCCTGGCCAAGGCTCTGCAGCGTTTGGGCCGGCGCGAAGAAGCGGCGACCGCATTTCGCCGCTTTGAAACACTGAGCCAGGAGAAGGTCGGCTCTCCCCTGGCGCATACCTACGGCGATGAAGGCCGCTATTCGCTGGTGCAGAATGCGCTCAACCTGAACCCGCAGGTAGGGCCAATGATTCCGGTTACGTTTGTTCCGCAGCCGATAAGCCCGTCCCCCGCCACGCATGCAAAGGCAGGTGATCGCCCGCGGGGTGGCGCCTGCCTCATCGCGACCGCGGGAGAATCACCGCTGCTGCTGGTGATGACCTCCGGGCAGGAGGCGATCCGGGCATACAGAAAAACCGGAGCAGATTTCGTGCCGGCCCCCAGTGCACAAACGGGTCTTTCGGCCAGCGGCGACGCGATAGCCTGCACTGTAGGCGACTTCGATGGCGATGGGCTTCCCGATGTCGCCGTAGCCATGAGTGATCGCGTGCTGCTGTTCAAGAACCGTGGCGGTGGCAAATTCACCGACGTGACAGCGGCCACCGGAGTGCAGCCGGCCAATCAGCCCGCGGGCATCACCTTCGTCGACTACGATCACGATGGAGATTTGGACCTGTTTGTCACGGGTCAGCCCTCGACCGCGGGAGGCAAGCCGAATGTCCTGTGGCGCAACAATGGCAACGGCACCTTCACGAATTGGACCGAACAAACGGGCCTCGGGGGGCAGGGCACAACGGTAGCGGCAACTCTGTCAGATCTGAACAACGACCGCGCCGTCGATTTATTGGTCACCGGTTCGGGGCCGGCTCCGACCTTCTTCGCCAATCCCCGCGAAGGCCTGTTCAAGGCTTCTCCCCTGTATTCCGACACCAGCTTGCCGGCGACTGCCGGAGCGGTGGTGTTTGATTTCAACAAAGACGGATGGATGGATGTTGCCCTTACGCATGCGGGCAGCCCTGGTGTGACACTGTGGCGTAATGTGCAGGGTAAGCGATTCGAACGCGTTCCCCTGCCGCTCGAAGATGCCACCGCCGGCTGGGGCCTCACGGCAATTGACCTCGATAACGACGGGTGGCTCGACCTGGTTGCCGCGGTACAGACGCAGCACGGAGCGGAGTTGAGGGCGCTGCGTAACCAGGGCCCCGCCGGCTTTGTGGACGTAACCAGGCAGTTGAAGCTCGACCAGGTGAAACTGACAGAGCCTCGCGCCTTGATTGCCGCGGATGTAGATGGCGACGGAGCGGCTGATCTGATCGTGAACCAGCTTGATGGTCCCCCTCTCTTGCTGCACAACGAAGGCGCAAATCGCAATCATTCTCTGTTGATCGCGATGAAGGGGGTTGCCGACAATAAATCGGCCATTGGCGCCAAGGTCGAAGTCTTCGCAGATGGAGTGTGGCAAAAGTTCGAGATCGCGGGGGCTTCGGGCTATCTGAGCCAGGGAGGGCAGCAACTACTCGCTGGATTAGGGAGTGCGGAGCACGCTGACCTGGTACGCATCTTGTGGCCAACCGGAGTTCCTCAGGACGAGACCGAGGTGGCCAAGAGCTCACTCAGTATTACGGAACTGGACCGCCGGGGCAGCTCTTGTCCCACATTGTTCGCATGGAATGGGAAAAAATACGAATTCATTTCCGATGTCATCGGCGCCGCGGTCATCGGCCATTGGGTCTCTCCAACCGCGACCAATAAGAACGATCCCGATGAATGGATCAAGGTAGAGGGTTCGCAGCTCCGCCCGCGTAATGGCTTACTCAGCCTGCGTTTTGGGGAACCGATGGAAGAGGTGAACTTCATCGACCAGGTGCGGCTGGTGGCAATCGATCATCCGGAGGATACAGAGGTTTATCCCGACGAGCGCTTCCTGAACGAACCCCCCTTCGCTTCCGGCAAGCCCGTCATCAGCACCGCGGCGCATCCTGTGGTCGGAGCTTGGGATAACCAGGGCCGTGACGTGAGAGATCTGCTGCGCAGCCGCGATCACCAATACGTGCGAGACTTCACGAATCTGTCGTATGGCGGCTTCGCCAATCCACACACGCTCACACTCGACATTGGCGAGTGGACGCCGGCCAATCCTCTGCGCCTTCTGCTGCACGGATTCATTGAGTATTTTTCGGCCAGCTCCATGTATGCGGCCTGGCAAGCCGGCCTCTCCCCCATGTCACCTTACGTTGAAGCGCAAATGCCGGATGGGAGCTGGAAACGTGTGATCGATGACATGGGATTTCCCGCAGGATTGCCGCGTACGATCGTGGTTGATCTTACGGGCAAGCTACCGCCAGGAACGCGGAAGATCCGGTTCACAACCAACCTGCAGATTTACTGGGATCAGGCTTTGATCGACAACGGACCGGACGCATCCCAAAAGATACGACGGACCGAGATGCCATTGACCTCCGCACAACTGGCGTTTCGCGGCTATCCCCAACAGATCGACGGCAAGACTCCCGGCGATCTCACCTATAACTACGAACACATCAGCCAGACGGGACCGTTTATCCGCTCCCGCGGCAGCTACACGCATTATGGAAATGTCACACCGTTGCTGAAGTCAGTAGACGATCGTTTTGCAATTTTCGGCAGCGGTGAGGATATGGATCTCGAATTCAGCACAGCTTCCCTGCCTCCTTTAGCGCCGGGTTGGAAACGCGACTACTTCTTCTACGCCAATGGGTTTGTCAAAGACATGGATTTCTACGAGGCAAGTCCTTTTACCGTTGCCCAAATGCCATTCCACGCAATGAGCACCTATCCTTATCCGGCAAGCGAGCATTACCCGGAAGACGAGCGACGCATGCAGTATGAGTTGGAATGGAATGACAGGTTCGATTCCGGCCGCGGCACGCAGCATTTCGGATTCCACTACGTAGACAAAAGCGCGCAATGAACGGGCTCACCGTGATGCCCGCCGTCGAGCTTTTATCGATGCTGCGGCGAAAAGAGATTTCTCCGCTCGAATTGGCCGGCGAATATATCCAACAAATTGAGCGGTTGAATCCGCAGTTGCGCGCGCTGGTGGACTTCGATGCAGAGCGCGTTCGCGCACAGGCGCGGGCTCTCGAGAGTTCTCAGGGGCCACGCGGTCCACTGTACGGGCTGCCCGTGACCATCAAGTCGTCTATTGCGACCGCAGGACACAGGTGCGAGATTGGCAGCTTGCTGCACCGGGGCAATGTTCCTCGTGAAAACGCCACCGCGGTGGAGCGCCTTAAGCGGGCCGGGGCGATCCTATTAGGAACCACGAACTGCCCTGAATTCCTGATGGCTTATGAGACCGATAACCGGCTCTACGGGCGCACGGCGAATCCCTGGGACCTGGAGCGAAGCGCAGGAGGGTCGAGCGGAGGCGAGGCGGCGGCGGTTGCCGCGGGACTTTCCGCAGCCGGCTTAGGCAGCGACAGCGGCGGCTCGGTACGTGAGCCGGCCCACTTCTCCGGCATTTGTTCGCTCAAGCCGACTCCCGGCCGCATTCCCGGCCGCGGCCATCTGCCTTCCTGCGATGGCCCCTTCGCAATTCTTGGCGCAATCGGGCCCATGGCGCGCACGGTTCGCGATCTTACCTTGCTGTTCCTGACTCTCTCCGGGCACGACGTGCTCGACCCAGTGAGCCCGCCCGTCCCGCTGAGAAATGAGTCCCTCGAAGACTTGAAAGGCGTGAGCATCGGCTTTTTCGAGGATGATGGCGCCGTGACCCCGGAAACCCGGCAGGCGGTACGTGATGCGGCGCGTACCTTGCAAGAGCAGGGATTCAGGGTTAGTCCATTTCGGCCGGCTGGGTTGGAAGAAGCGCGGCAGCTATGGTGGAAGTTTTTTGTCCGCGGCGGAGCCATGCTGTTGGGACCGCTGGTCGAAGGAAGGCACGCGGAACTGAGCCCTACTTTCGTTGATTTTCTTTCGATCGCTCACCGCCAGCCCCCGCTGTCCTCGCAGGAGTTGCTTTCCGCATGGATGGATACCGATTTTGTCCGGCGCAAGCTGCTGTCGGAGATGGAGCGCTTCCCCATTCTCGTGTGTCCGGTGTGCGCCATTCCGGCCTTTCGCCACGGGGAGCGATCCTGGGAAATTGACGGCCAGCGGGTCGAGTATCTCGACACCATGAAATACACCCAGTGGTTCAACCTGTTGGGTGCACCGGCAGCAGTTGTTCCAGTGGGCCGGTCACCGGAAGGTCTACCGATCGGGGTACAGATTGTCGGGCGCCCTTTTGAAGACGAACGGGTATTAGGAATTGCTGCCGCGCTGGAGGCGAGCTTTGGTTACAAGCCACCGCCTCTAAGCCTTTGAGTGAACCGCCGCGAAGACCTCAGCAAGATGCGCCGCTCTTTAGCTACTGATATGGTGACGAACGTCGGCGCCGCGGACCCAGAAAATGACGTCTTCCGCAATGTTGGTCGCGTGGTCGGCGACCCGCTCCAGGTTGCGGGCGATCATCAGAGCATGGAGCGCCTGTGGCGTCAAGTGAGGCTGCTCCTTGATTAAGTTCGAAAGAGAGAAAAATGCGGTGTCATTCAGCTTGTCGACGTTGTCATCCATGGTCAGGACAGAGGTAGCAAGGTCTGCATCCGCCTCGATGAAGGCTTGCAGTGCTTTGCGGACCATGGCGGACGCCAGCGAGGCCATTCTGGGCACATCTACCGGTAGATCAACGACAGGAAACGCCTGGAGGTCTCGTACACGGTCGCTGATACTTACCGCCTGATCTCCGACACGTTCCAGATCCGCGTTGATCTTGATTACCGCCAGGATGAAGCGAAGATCGATGGCCATGGGCTGTTCCATGGCAAGCAGATCGAGCGCCATCTGATCGATTTCGCGCTCGAAGCTATTGATGGAAGTCTCCCCGCGCTCCACCAGGTCGCACAAAGAGAGATCGCGCACGCGATACGCCTCCACTGCTCGTTGGATCGCCTGCTCGGCCATGCCGGCCATCACCAGCAAACGCTCCTTCAGATCATCAAGTTTGCGGTGAAAGCGAATTCGCGTGGTCATCCGAACCTGCCCGTGATGTAGTCTTCAGTCCGCTTATCGGTCGGATTGGTGAAGATCTTATGCGTTGCGTCGAACTCCACCAGCTTACCGTTCAGGAAGAAGCCTGTATTTTCGGCCACACGCGCGGCCTGCTGCATGTTGTGGGTCACGATCACAATCGTGTATTGCGACTTCAACTGAAAAATCAGATCCTCGATTTTCGCCGTCGAAACAGGGTCAAGCGCAGATGCCGGCTCATCCATGAGCATGACCTCAGGGTCTACCGCAAGAGCACGTGCAATGCACAGACGTTGCTGCTGGCCGCCGGAAAGACTGGCGCCGGACTTCTTCTTCAAATCGACCTTCACTTCATCCCAGAGCGCGGCCTGCTGCAATGAGCGCTCCACCACGTCATCGAGGATTTTGCGATTGCGGAATCCGTTCAAACGGAGACCCGAGGCCACGTTATCGTAAATCGACATGGTAGGAAATGGGTTTGGACGCTGGAAGACCATGCCGATGCGGCGGCGAATCTCCACCGGCGAAGCCTGCGCATAGATATCCGTGTCCCCAACGCGGACCGAACCAGTGACGCGTCCAACCGGGTTGGTCTCATGCATGCGGTTCAGGCAGCGCACGAATGTGGACTTGCCGCAGCCCGAAGGACCAATCAGCGCGGTAGCGTGATTCGCTGGAATCTTCAGGCTGATGTTCTGCAGGGTGTGGTTAGCGCCGTACCATGCATTCAGATCCGAAACATCAATTCCTACACCCACTAGCTTGCCCCTTTCAGAACTCCGCGGCCCGCGACATACCTGACCAACGCGACCGAAACCACAATCAGCACAATCAGCACCAGGGCACCCGCCCAAGCCAGACGATGCCATTCGTCGTAAGGGGAAAGTGCGTAGACGTAAATCTGTAACGGTAAGGCCGCGATCGGTTGATCGATACTGGTGCTCCAAAACTGGTTGCCGAACGCGGTAAAGAGCAACGGCGCCGTCTCTCCGGCCACCCGGGCAAAAGCCAGCATGCAGCCGGTGATGACACCGGGCGACGCAGTGCGCAAGGTAATGGACAGGACGGAACGCCAGTTAGGTAGACCCAACCCGAGCGCTGCTTCACGCACGTTCAGCGGCACCATCAGCAGCATTTCCTCGGTGGTGCGCGTAATGGTGGGAATCATCATAATGCCCAGGGCCACACCACCCGAGAGAGCCGAAAAGTGTTTCTGCGGCACGACGATCAGAGTGTAGACCGCGATCCCCATCACGATCGACGGCACGCCGTTCAGCACGTCCGCAGTGAATCGGACCATGTTGGACAAGCGCTTATCGCGGCCAAACTCGGCGATATAGATTCCGGCGGCGATACCGATTGGGACACCCATCAGGCTGGCTATCGCCAACAGAATCCCTGAACCCAGGATGGAATTGGCCATCCCTCCGCCTAGTTCACCAACCGGCTTCGGTACCTGGGTAAAGAAATTGAGATTGAGCGAACTGGCGCCCTTAAAAAGGAGATAGGCAAAAATGGCGATCAGCGGCGCCATCACCAGGAGTGTGCTCCCAATGGCGTACACCGTAGCCAGATGATTAAAGATAACGCGAATGAATCGATTGGTAGCCCCCGCGCGCAGCGGCGGCATCGCAGTCGTAAAAGCCATGCGCTAGGTCCCTCTCACCGGCGCGCCGCGAGTGACCGCCCACACCAATACACGGGCCAGCGCATTGACGATGATGGTGACGATAAACAAGGCCAGGCCGATCTCAATCAGGGCGCTCAAATACAGTTGGTCCGAGGCTTCGCTGAATTCGTTGGCAATCACGCTTGCCATACTGTAGGCAGGAGCCAGCAGGGAACGCACAATCTCAGGCCGGTTGCCGATAACCATCGTGACCGCCATCGTCTCGCCCAGAGCCCGGCCAAGCCCCAGAATGATTGCGCCGACAATGCCAATCCGTGCGTTGCGCAGCACCCCCATGCGAATCATTTCCCACCGGGTCGCTCCGAGGGCCAGCACCGCCTCCCGTTGTGCCCGCGGAACAGCCGACATCACCTCGCGGGTCAATGATGAAATGATGGGCAAAATCATGATGGCCAGAATCACACCCGCCGCAAACATCCCAAATCCATAGTTGGGGCTAACAAAAAAGCCCGTCCACCCGAGGATCTTGATCAGGAATGGATTCACGTACTGGCGTAGCGGCGGAATCAGGACGAAGATGGCCCAGAGGCCGTATACCACACTGGGAATCGTTGCCAGCAATTCGGTGAAAAAGGAAAGAGAGCTGCGCAGCCAGGGGGGACACATCTCGGTGAGAAAAATCGCCACTCCTAAGGCCAGCGGGACGGCAATCACAAGAGACAAAATCGAAGATACGACCGTGCCGTAAATGAACGGCAGCGCCCCAAAGTTACCATTCACCGGATCCCACGCAGATCCGAAGAAGAAGGGCAGGCCAAACTTCTGGATCGTCATCTTGGAGCCCGAGATCAGCTCGACCAGGATCAGGATAACGATCGCGAAAATGCTAAGGGCGCACAGCAGCATGAGCCCGCTGAAGACCCCATCGGCAAGCTTTGAGTTGCCGCGAGAAAGCAGGAACGCTCGAACCGGAGACTGAGCAGCCTCGGCACCGGGGGTCGTACTGCCGCCACCCGTCTGGCTCTCATTAGCCTCGCCTGACATTCGCGGCACCTGAGTATCTGATTTCACTAGTCATACCCTAGCGAGGCTTAGTGAATCTGAGGTTAAACCAATCGCTTCACTGACCCTCTTGAGACAAGAACCCGCGTGGCAGTCAGGAGGGAAGAAACAGCAGAATACCACCCGGCACCAGCGATGGGTGTGTGCCGGGTGAGAGGCTACTTGAGGGTGTTGATCGTCGCGCTGACTTTTTCCGCCACCGAAGAAGGCAGCGGAGCATAGTAAAGCGAAGCTGCTTCATTCTGGTGCTGCAACATGAACTTCAGAAAGTCCACGAGTACTTTCCCATTCGTGGGATCCTTCGCAGGGTCAGGAATGAGGAGCCAGGTGAAGCTCGAAATCGGATACCCATTCCCGGGAGCGTTGGTGATGGAGACGCGGTAGTCGGCAGGCATATTCTTAACTGTTGCCGCCGCCTCGGAAACTCCTTCGATCGATGCCTTCACCCACATTCCGCCCGCAGTCTTCACATAAGCGAAGGGAATTTTGTTCTGCATCGCATAAATGAGTTCGACGTACCCGATGGAACCGGGCGTTTGGCGGACGAAGCCGGCTACACCGGCATTCTGATTTGCGCCGATGCCCCGGGGCCAACTTGGCGCCGCGGCCCTGCCCGGACCGCTGGCCCAATCCTTACTCACCTTCGATAGATAATCCGTGAAAATGAAAGTGGTGCCGCTGCCGTCCGCGCGATGGACCACAAAGATATCCTGTGAGGGCAGCTTGACTCCCGGGTTATCCCTGACGATCCGAGGGTCATCCCATTTGGAGATCTTGCCCAGGTAAATATCCGCCAGAACGTCCGGCCCGAGGCGCAGATCGCTGACACCCTGGATGTTGAAGATGGGAACCACGGCCCCTATAACCGTGGGTATGTGCTGGATCTTGACTTTGGCGGCAGCCAACTGTTCGTCGGTCATGGGTACGTCTGCAGCGCCAAAATCGACTGTGCCGGCGGTGAGTTGGCGGATACCACCACCGCTGCCGATTGCCTGGTAATTGATCTGGACCCCGGAATGCGCCGCGCAATACTCACTAAACCATTTGGAATAAATAGGGTAGGGGAAGGTCGCCCCGGCTCCATTCAGCTTTTGTGCATGCCCGGCGCAGACCGATAGGGTCAGGACCGCGGCTAACCACCAGATCGTCTTTCTCACGTTCCACCTCAGTGAAATTCCAACCTGATTGTCAGCGGGGTAAGTGAACGGATCTTTACAAATTGGTGAATATGACAAGAAAAGCGCCCCTTAACGGGCCGCAATCCGTTTACTTTTCAATGGTTTGCGGGACTGCAGCCGGAACTCCTCCGGAAGCGGGCGCGGGAGTAGCCAATGCTATCCGCGGTAATCGAAAGAGGAATGTGGCCCCAAATCCGAGTTCGCTTTCGCACCGGATATCGCCGCCATGTGCATGAACGATGTGCTTGGTGATAGCCAGTCCCAGCCCTGTCCCCCCGGACTCTCTGGAGCGCGCCTTGTCGACCCGGTAGAAGCGTTCGAAGATGCGAGAGAGATGCTCGTACGCGATCCCGGGCCCGAAATCCTGCACGTAGAATTCGACGATCGTTTCCAGTTTGCGCGCTCCAACCCTGATCCGGCCTCCAGCCTTGCCGTATTTCATTGCGTTTTCGACCAGGTTGCCGAATACCTGGCTAAGGGCGTCGAGATCGGCCATGACCGGTTCGTCCGTCGTCTCGCCTATTTCCACGTTCAAGTCGGAATCCAGGACCAAGCCCGATAGTGAACCCACGGCCTCTTCTAACAGGGTCGACGCCTTTACCCTTTGCAGGCGCAGCTTGTAGTCCCCTGACTCTACGCTCGCCAGGGCCAAAAGGTCCTCCGTCAGCCGGTTCATCCGCGACGCATTCTTGAGAATGATCTGCAGGAACTCGCGCGCCTGCGAGCTCAGACGTTCGTCGTCCAAAAGGGTTTCGACGTAACCGGTAATACATGTGAGCGGAGTGCGCAATTCGTGCGATACGTTGGCTACAAAATCGCGGCGAGTCGTTTCCGAGCGCTCCTTCTCTGAAACGTCGTGAAGCACAGCAACCGCGCCGCCGCCGGGCATGGGAGCGGCGTTGACCTCGAATATCTTTCCGGGAGCCACGGAAATAGCGCGCCGGCGGCTGGCCTGACGTTGCGTCAAGGCGGCAGCCACCGAAGAGAGCACCTCGGGGTCGCGAATTGAATGGACAAGCGCCCGCCCCTCCTGCACCGGGCTGAGGGCAATCTTTTGCATGACGGCGTTGCACCAGCTCACCTGCCCCTGAGGATTGATGGCAATGACCGCCTCCTGCATGCTGTCTAATAGCGCGGTCAATTCACTACGATTGCTCTCGAGAGCGTGGAAACTCTGCTCCAGACGGCTTGCCGTCACGTCGAGGGCATGGGCCACCGCAGAAATCTCATCCAGATTCCCTTCTTCCACACGGGCGGTCAGATCGCCGGAAGCAATGCGATTGGCGAAAACCACAATGCGCGCCAACCGCTTCGCCGCTCTTTGCGCCAGCAAAGCTGCGAGCAAGGTGGCAATGACCAATGAGAACAGCGAAGCCAGGACGATCCCGCGGCGCAGTACATGCACCGGAGCAGGGATGTTGATGGGGAACGTGGCGTCCAGCCGCAACACCAGCGAACCAGCGGGAACAGCGACATAAAAGGTGCCTCCCCGTTGGGCACGCCCCTGCGTCTGATGCTCGGTTATGATCGCGCTAACCTCAGGAGGCAAAGGGACACTGCCTTGCGCGGGCTGCTCTTTGGAACTGGCCACCAGTTGGCCCTGAGCGTTGAAGAAAGACAGGTCCGCCCCGGCAGCGGCCGCATCCAGCCGGGCGATCTCCTCCAGAGCCGCTGGATTAAGGGGCTCCGTTGCCCGGATATGGGCAGCCAGGAGCCGGGCTTCTGCTGCGAGCGATTCTTCCGCCTGGGCGCGTAGAGTGTGCTCCATGACCTGGCGCAAGGAGACGTCCAGCACCACCATGCCCAGGAAGAGGACCACAACAAAAGAGAGGAATAGCTTTGTGAAAACTCTGCCCGTCACGCGGCTATTCTCTGACATAAGGGCTTATGAGGCCGTTTTGCGGGTTTCCTCCGCCAGCCTTGGGACCTCGAAACGGTAACCCGCGCCGCGCACAGTCTTGAGGAAACGGGGGCTCTCCGGGTCGGTTTCAATTTTCTCACGGATGCGGCGGACGTAAACATCGACTGAGCGCGGAGTGACGAAGCGCGCGTCGCCCCAGACAGCATCGAGCAAATGATCGCGGCTGAAAACCCGGCCAGGGTGGCGGGCCAGGTAGTCCAGCAGGCGGAACTCCGTGGCAGTGGTGGTCGTCAATTCGCCGCGCACCTTCAACTGCATGGCGCTGGCATCGATAACCACGTCTTCGAAAGAGATGATGGAGGGCGCCGTGGGCCGCTCAAACCGTCGCAGGACGGCTTTTACCCGGGCCACCATTTCCCGCGTGGCAAACGGCTTGGTGATGTAGTCGTCGGCGCCCAATTCCAGGCCCAGGACGCGGTCATTCTCGCCGGCCCTGGCCGTAAGAAAAATGATGGGGATAGTGCTTAAGGCTGGATTGCTGCGCAAACGGCGGCAAACATCGAGCCCATCTCCCCCCGGGACCATGATGTCGAGCATAAAAAGGACAGGCGCCTGGCGCTCAGAATCTGGCACTAGGTTTGCGGGGGTGCTATAGAGGCGAACCCCGAAACCGGCGGCTTCCAAATGATGCTGTACCAGGCGGGATATATCCGGGTCGTCTTCGAGGACACAAATGGTCTGGCTCAACTGGTTCTCCCTCGCGTATGAGCCGATCAAAGTACGGCCACGCTCAGGTGTCGGGCCGGTCGGCACTGCGCGGTTGCGTTAAGCGTAACCCATAAGGGGCATAGGATTGCAAAACTACGGTGAATCGTTGGTCATATTGGGGAAATACCGGCATCCCCCGTAAGAGCAAGTTCCGAACATGCCACTCACGAGCTACCTTAAGGCAGCGTAGATTAAAGCTTTAGTCCGCTAGGACGGTCACCTTTTGCGCCCAGTCATCTTGTGTATTGACGACGAAGATCTCGGCCTGGAGATCCGGAAGATGGTTCTGGAGCGCGAAGGGTTTACCGTCCTCACCGCCAAAGACGGCAAGAGCGGCATATCCATGTTCGAAACGGAACAGGTGGATGCTGTGATCCTTGATTACGCCATGCCCGGCATGGACGGTGGCCAGGTTGCGGCGGCCCTGCGCGCCCGGCGGCCGGATGTTCCGATCATGATGCTCTCGGCCTATGTGGCCCTTCCTGAAAACGTGATGCGGGTTATCAGCGTCTCCGCCACCAAAGGCGACGGGGCGTTTGCGCTGGTCGACAAACTGAAGGGACTGCTCCAGGCCGGCGCCTCTGAAGGACGAGGCGGCCCCAGGTGAATCTCCACCAGTTCCGGCAAATTTTGATCATCACGGTGCTGCTGCCGTTAGTACTGCTCCTGCTGCTTGCGCTCGTGTTGGCATGGCAGATTGAGCGCACGTTAGCGGAGCAACGGCGGATCGACCACACCGACCGTATCACGGCGCAGATGAATGAACTGGAACGACTGGTGGTGGACCAGGAAACCGGCCTGCGAGGATACCAGCTCACTCATGATTCCACCACGCTCGAGCCATACCAGAATGCAGAATTCGCTCTGCATGGGACGCTGGACCGCCTCCTGCTCCTGGTCAGGGACGATCCCGACCAACTAACCCGGCTGCGCAAGATCCGGGAAAGCCACGAGCAATGGATGGGATTTGCGGGCAAAGCGCTGGATAATATGCGCGCCGGCAAGTTGTTCGGAGACACCGGGCTGGACCTGAACGGAGCTCAAATCATGGCCGCCCTGCGAACCGAAATTGGCACTATGACCTCCATCGAAGTCGCGCGGCGCGACGAAGAGGTCGAGTCAACCAATTTCCAGGTTCGGACGTTGATGACGGTGCTGCTGGCCTCGTCGATTGGCGTAGGCATCGTCCTCGGAATATTCATGCAGCGGAACATGAAACAGGTCTCGGCTGCATTCAGAACCTCGCTCGAAGAGGCTCACCAGCGTGCGGACGAGCTGATCGAAAGCCGGCAATGGCTCCAGACGACGCTCGACTCGGTGGGGGATGCGCTGATTGCCTGCAACCACAAACGGCGCATTGAGCTGATGAACCCTGTGGCCCAGCGGCTGACCGGCTGGACAATCGAGCAGGCTAGAGGCAGGCGACTCGAAGCCGTTTTCCAGACCGTGGATGAGGAAACCCGCGAACCACTGAAAAACCCCGGTATGGAGTTGGAAGGACTGCCGGCAAAAAATCGTGGTTTGCTGCTGTCCCGGGACGGCGCTGAGTATCTGATCGAGCAAAACACGGCCCCGATCCAGGACGCCAGGGGACAGGCGGCCGGAGTCGTTCTGGTATTCCGTGATGTGACCGATGTGCGCAAGAGAGAAGCGGCCCTGATGGCACATGAAAAGCTCGCGGTTGCGGGCCGGTTGTCTGCCAGCATCGCCCATGAAATTCACAATCCGCTGGATTCGGTCGCCAACCTGCACTACCTGATGGAGAAAGAGTCAGATCCGGCTCTGCAGCAGCGATATCTCGCCATGGCCCAGCAGGAACTGAACCGCACCCTGCAAATCAGCCGCGCGATGCTCGGCTTGTACCGGGAACCTAAGGCGCCCGTGGAAGTGAATCTGAAGGACTTGCTGCAAAGTGTGCTTCTGCTCCTGGACCGGCAGCTGAAGGATCATTCCGTGACGGTGGAGCGGAAGATTGAAGAAAATGCTTCGATTCATGGCTTTCCGGGCGAATTACGGCAGGTTTTCACCAACTTGATCACCAATGGGGCTGAAGCAGCGGGAGCGGGCGGGCGGCTCCAGGTTGCGCTCGAAAATTCGCTGCCAGGCGACAACCGCTCCGGCGCTCTGGTCACCGTGAGCGACAGCGGTCCTGGAATTCCCGAAGGCTACCAGTCCAAGCTGTTCAAACCTTTCTTCACCACCAAGGGAGAATTAGGAACGGGTCTCGGGCTATGGGTCAGCCGGGGAATCATAGAGAAACACGGGGGCACCATCGAGCTTATGAACAGCACCGATCCTGCATTTCCTGGAGCCGTCGTGCGGGTCTTCCTCCCTGCCCTGGGCCCGGCATCGGCGACCGTTCGGGCCGACTCTACGGCTTCCGCGCCAGAAAACGAAGACGTACATAGTCCGCTGTCCAGTGACCCTGTCGGTCACACAGAACGGGCTTAAGCAGACCGACGATCTCATCGACGGCCACCTGCCGCTCTGCTGGGGGCAGAAGCTCGAGGACGCTGCTGCGGAAAGTTTCAAGCCACGCAGCCATCCCGGACGGTAATGGGGTCGGGCGCGGAATCAGGGCGATATCCTCCACCTGGAAGCCGTGAAATTCCAGCCGCGCGCGGTAGTCTCCCGGACTAAAAAAGCTATTATTTTCAATCTTTTCCCGAGGTATGCCTCGGGCGCCTAGCACTGCCATCAACGCTACCCGGATGGCGGCAATGTTCCCCTGCCCGCCAAATTCCGCGACAAAGCGGCCGCCCGGCTTGAGCGCCCGGTAAACGCCCTCGAGCACGGCATCCTGATCGCTCATCCAATGCAGAGCGGCATTGGAGAGCACAGCGTGAAATTCCTGTTCGAACGGAAGGGTTTCTCCACTAATGCAGTGGGCGTCCACTCCGCGCTCCCTGGCCGCGGCGATCATGTGCGGAGAACTGTCGACTCCAACGAGCTTTGCGCCCGATTCGGCAATACGCAGAGTCAGAAAGCCATCTCCGCAGCCCAGGTCGAGAATTCGTTCCCCTGCCTGAGGGTTTAGGGATTCCACGAGCGGTTCGGCCAGCAGGGCCACAAAGCGGCCGTTGCCGGAATAACGGGAGACATCCCAGGTTTGCTGCATCGCGCTGTACCTCATGCGATTGTATGTTGTCCGGTTGAACCTGTTCCCGTAACGCTGTAACCCTAGATCTGCGAGGCATTTCGCCCCAAGCATGACGGGTTGGAGGTTCGAAATATCTGCTTGGGGTGTGCCAAAACCGGAAAAGAGAGCTTAGATCGAGGCTACCGGAAGAAGAGTCAAATCATCCACCAGCCCAACTTCCTTTTGCACGAATGGCTCGGCGTAGCGTACCCCACCCAGCAAGCCGTAGTGACGCGCCAGGGAGAAAGTGCGCTCGCGAATCTCATCGTGAGGAACGAACAGGGCTCCCCCTGTCGGCTGGTCGGCATACTGCGAACGATAGGCGAGCAGAGCCCTCAGGCGGTCTTCGATAAACGGCGTGATATCCACCACAAAACTGGGCCGGACATCCGCGTAAAGACTGGCATAGATGATTTTGTACGGTCGGAACGGTGGGTCGCCGGTCTCAATTTTTGCCAGCCCGGACAAGAAGCAGGCTTCATACCCCAGGGTCGCGGAGTTGTAGTGATCCGGATGACGCCCCTGCCAATAGGGCAGAATGACCACGCGCGGTCGAAACTGGCGCAGCTTTCCGGCAATTTTGATGCGATTCTCCCAGGTGTTCTCGACGCGGCCATCTGGAATGTCCAGAGCGCCCCGCCACGAGACACCCAAAATACTTGCAGCATCCTCGGCTTCTCGTGCGCGATCCTCTGCCGACCCCCTGGTGCCGGATTCCCCTTGGGTCAAGTCCAGAATGGCGGTGCGCAGGGAAAGGGAACGCATGCGGAGCAGCGTCCCACCGCAGGTTTGCTCCACATCGTCGCGATGTGCGGCGATGGCGAGAACATCAATAGACGGTGTTGTCGTCATCGCTGGGCGCGTCCATGTAGGCCACGTCGTAAGCCGTGCCGGTCACCGTCACCTGCGAATTGTCGAGCGTTGTCCCGTTGGTGGTGTTGTAGATGTACACCTGCCCACCCTCGGCCGTATAAACCTTGTGCAGCCCAGTCACGGCAGCGATCCCGGTGGCGTCGCCCTTATAGGAATCAATCATGGTGACCGAATTGCTTGAGGTATTGAACATGGTGAGACAACCAAGATTGGTCGTGGCGCCCTGGTGGTAGCGCTCACCCTGAGTGCAGAGCAGCGATCCGATCCATAGGGTGTTGTCGTCGCCGAACAGCATTCTTAGGTGCGTGCCATCGGCGATCGAATACGAGCCGGTGACCTGCTTGGCATTGGTATCCAGGATCGAAAGATATCCGGAAAAATAGCCATCCGGCTGTAGTTGCTGTCCAGCAAGGTAGAGCAGATTCCCGTTAGCAATCGCATCCGTCGTCCCTCCGGGAACCGGCACTGTAGCGGTGACGGCCGTAGGCGCGCCAGGAGGAACTGGAGCGCCGCTCTGGATAATGATGCCCGCTACGGGAAGGAAGCTCACGCTAGCCTGGTTGCCGCCGCATTCCGGACCGCAGTTGAGAATCCACGCCGTCGTACCATCGGGAGAAAAGACAGCCTTCGTCGGACGGTCAAAATTACCGGGTACCGGCAGAACGCAATAAACCGGCACGTTTTGCGGCTCGCAGTCCACTGCGTTGGAAGGAGTCGCCTGATTAGCCTGCAATTTATACACGCTGTAGACCGCGTTACTATCCTGAACAAAAACGAGGGCAGCGGTACCGCTAGGGTTGATCGACACACGATACACATTCGGCACGTTCAGTCCATAGCTCGTGCCCAGAGACCGGTCCTGAACCGTCAGAATGTGCGCCGCCTGGTTCGCGGCAAAGACGTATCTCTGATCATGAGAGATGAAAACACTGGAAGAAGCTCCGGGAAGAGTCACTGTCGTGTTTTGCTTTTCGCTTCCGTAATTGAGGAGGGCGTAGCTTCCGTCGCCCGCGCCATACACCGCGCCGGCCTGCTCTTCCGGCATGTTTTGAATGGTGATGGGATCGGCGCCCGCATATCCGGCGATGCTAAAAGAGGCCACACTATTGTTGAAACTGTGACGAATGTCGTAATACGCGTCTACGATCTGCAGATTGCCCTTGGTCAGAGCGCCCGGATTCTGAACCGCGATCAGGACACGATTGAGGATTCCGCTAGGGGGTAAGGCCCGCCCACCGAAGTAATAGCTCTGGCCGCATCCCGCCAGAAAAATGAAGACACAGGCTATGGTAAAGAGGGCACACAGAGACCAGGAACTTCTTTTCTTCAACTAAAACCTCACCAGAATCAACACTCGGCGGACATGCGGGAAAGGCCAAGTATAACAAAGCGGCGATTGGCATTCGCGCGCCGGGTGTCTTAGCATATTTAGACCTACCCAATGGCGAATCGGCTTACAGAGATCTTTGGAACGCGGAACGTGCTATGCGACGGAGCGATGGGTACCAGCCTGTACGCACGCGGGGTTTTTATCAATCGTTGCTACGACGAATTGAATCTCTCCCAGCCGGAACTCGTGCGCAACATCCACGAAGAATATCTGCAGGCGGGCGCTGAGATCATCGAAACCAATACGTTCGGCGCCAACGCTGTGCGTTTGCAGCGTTATGGCTTTGCCGACAAGGTCTTCGAAATCAATCGCGCGGGCGCCGAGATCGCGCGTAAGGCGGTAAGCCAGCGAGCCGACAAGCAAAACAGCAAAGCCTGGGTTGCGGGTGCAGTCGGCCCATTGGGCGTGCGACTGGAGCCGCTGGGAAAAACCAGCCTGGACGAGGCCCGGGAAGCCTTCGCAGAGCAAATTCGCGGGTTGGCAGCGGGCGGAGTCGATATGCTGGTAATCGAAACCGTTTCCGCTTTGAATGAAGCGGAACAGGCCATCCTTGCCGCGAAATCCGTCGCCCCTTCCCTTCCAGTGCTGGTAATGGTGACCGTGGATGAGGACGCCATCTGCCTCGATGGTTCCTCTCCGGAAACCGCGGCAGCGCGTCTGACCGATTGGGGAGCGGATGCTATCGGTTGCAACTGCAGCGTAGGACCGGCGACGGTCCTCACAGCCATCGAGCGGATGGCGGGATCCACAAACCTGCCGATGGTCGCCATGCCAAATGCAGGCATGCCTCGCGCAGTGGACGGTCGCAACATATATCTGTGCTCGCCGGAATACATGGCAAGCTTTGCCCGCAAGTTGATCAAGGCGGGAGTCCAGTTTGTGGGCGGATGCTGCGGCACGACCCCCAGTCACATCCGCTCAATGAAATCCTCGCTGCGGGCGATGGGAGTTCAGGAGATAGCTCCTCACGAGGTGAAAGACAGCCCAGCGGCATCAGAAATTCAGCCCGCGCCAATGGCTGAACGATCACGTCTTGGCGCCCTTATATCCACCAGCACGTTTGTCACCATGGTGGAGATGGTTCCCCCCAAGGGGCTCTCGTGCGAGAAAGAGCTCGAAGGGGCGCGCATGCTTGTGCAAAACGGAGTGCACATCATCAATGTGCCCGACCTGTCTCGAGCATCCCCACGGGTGAGTTCCCAGAGCCTGTGTATCCAGATTCAGCAGCAGACTGGCATGGAGACTCTGCTGCACTACACCTGCCGGGACCGCAATTTGCTGAGCATCCAGTCCGATCTGCTGGGAGCTTCGTCGATCGGGCTCAAAAATATTCTCTGCCTGACTGGGGATCCACCCAAGCTAGGGAATTATCCCGATGCAACGGCCGTGTTCGATGTGGATGCAATTGGACTGGTGAATATCGTCAGGCGGTTGAACCATGGTCTGGATCTGGGCAGCAACCCGGTTGGTGTGTCCGCCGGGCTGACGATCGGCGTGGCGGCCAATCCTGGGCTGCCGGACATGGACACTGAGATCCGGCGGTTCGCTTACAAGGTGGAAGCGGGGGCCGAGTACGCGATCACGCAGCCGGTATTTGACTTGAAGCTGTTGGAATCTTTTCTCAAGCGTATCGAGCAATTTCGAGTTCCGGTCATCGCGGGAATCTGGCCTTTGACCAGCTTGCGCAATGCGGAGTTCATGAAGAACGATCTGCGGGTTTCGATGCCGGACGAGATCATGCAGCGTATGCAGAAGGCGGATAGTCCGGATCGCGCCCGCGCGGAAGGTATTCAGATAGCCCGGGAAATGCTGGCCGCCGCACGCCCGATGATCCAGGGAGTGCAGGTGAGCGCTCCATTCGGACGCTATTCATGTGCAGTCGAGATCCTGGAGATCGTACTGCCTCAGGGAGCACGCGTTGGCAACGTTTGAAGAGTCGCTAAAACAATTGGAATCCATCGTGGCCCAACTCGAGCGTGGTGATTTGCCGCTTGAGGATTCAATCAAGATGTTCGAAGAGGGCATGCGGCTTTCCGCGCAATGCAAAGAGGAATTAGACAACGCGGAGAGCAAGGTTCAGATTCTCCTGAAGCAACGCGACGGTTCTCTCAAGGTTGAGCCCTTTCCACTGAAATAACGATTCTGCGAGTTTGGAAACTACACCGCAGATCTCTCCACTCCGGCTCTCGTCGACATGGCGTAGCGTAGTCGAGACATCGGTGCTTCCTGCTAGGTCTCGCACGGCAGGCCGCCTCCCGTAATTAACTCCTCTTCCCCAACCTTTCCTCTACAAACGCGACGAGATCGTCTCCGATGTAGTCCGGGGGGCTCACTAGAAAGCGCGGTTTCCCGGCCAGCAGTTTGAGCGAGACCTGGTTCCATTGCGGTGTGAGTTGCTGTCCGGACGCTCTTAGCAGCACCGCGTCGGCACGATCGAGAAACAGGCGGGCAGTATCCTTAAAGTCCGCAGTCGCGTGGTCCAGCACGGTCAGATAAAGGTCCGGACGGAGGAATTGCAGCAGGCTGTTGGATTCGAAGATGATGTTCTCCGCGGCTTCGATCTCCTGGCGAATTCTGGGCATGGCCTCTCCCAGGCGCCCGATACGCGTGCGCACCCAAAGGGACCGCCGCGCTCCTGCTGCCAGAAAACGCGCACTGTCGGTTCCCGTCGCGGGATCACGCTCAGCCGTGATTGCAATCGTGTGCTCGTCCGTTTGGCAATCGCAAGGCTCGCCGTTTGCGGTGCAGAATCCATGCCCGAATTGAGTGATCTTGCAAGCGGTCCAGTTCCGCTGGGGGAGACGGGCAATCACGTTGGCGACCACAGAGGTCTTTCCGACGCTCCGTGAATGCCCGCCAACCACGACGATCGCCATTACTCTTTCCTGTTGAGCCGGGACACCATTGCCAATTCCTTGAGGTACTGGCGCAGAGGCTTGGCCGGCGTTCCCCAAAAGACGATTCCTGGACCAAACAATTTCTTCTTCGGTAATATCCCGGCCTGCCCGCCAAGAATGACTCCGGGACCAACCAGCGCGTGATCGCCCATGCCCACCTGGCCGCCAAGAATCGCGCCATCACCGACCGCACTGGACCCTGAGATGCCCGTCTGAGCGGCAATGACGACGTCTTTGCCGATGCTGCAGTTGTGGCCGATATGGATAAGATTATCCAGTTTGGTCCCGCGGCCGATGCGGGTTTCTTCGAGCGCCCCTCGATCGATCGTCGTATTGGCTCCTATCTCCACGTCGTCCTCTATAACTAGCCTGCCCTGCTGAGGAAACTGGGTGTATTGGCCCGTGGACCGATCGCGGACATAGCCGAAGCCATCGGCCCCCAGAACAGCTCCGGCGTGGACCACAACGCGATCACCCAACAGCACGCCGGCATAAATCACCACACGCGGATAGATATGGCAGTTCGCGCCGATACGCACCCGGGCGCCAATCGCAGCGCCGGCATCGATAACAGTCGCCGCGCCAATCGAGGCCCCCTCCTCAATAGAGGCGTGCGGCCCAATCGAGACATCTTCGCCAATCTCAACTTCTGGAGCAATCACCGCTGTGGGATGGATGAACGGCGCGGGCTGAGGTTCGCGCAGCAGGACGGCGGCGCGAGCGAAAGCCAGCCGAGGTTGAGGGGTGCGCAGCACCGGCTTTCCGGCGGAAGTCGCACTCTGCGGTCCGGCCAGAACAGCGGCCGCCTCGGACGCAAGGGCGGCCGCAAAGGAGCCTTCATCTTCAGCAAATACGAGGCAGGTGGCTGTAGCTGCAGCAATGCTCGAAACTCCCGCAATCGCTGGATCGACGGAAGGGCCATCGACTTTCGCGCCGAGTCGCACGGCCAACGCACTCAGAGGCATGGGCATGAATCAAGTGTAGAGCGCGGCTTCGCCCTGCGGACGCGTCTTCCAGCGGCGATGCACCCACAGCCACTGGTCCGGATATTGCCGAACGTAACCCTCGATCACTTTGGTGAACAGGGCAGTGTGAGTGAGCGCATCGGCCTCCACATCGGCGGTGGCCTGAAGATCGAGAGGCGCGCCAAATCGCAAAACATACTGCTGTGTTGTCTCCTCCCACAACAGAAAACCCGGAAGCACCTGCGCCCCCGTCTTGCGGGCCACGCGCGCGAGACCCGAGCCGGTACAGGCCTGGTGGCCAAAGAAATCCACGAACTCCCCTTGGGGAGGGGTCATGTTCGTGTCCATCAAAATGCCCACCGTCTCACCCCTGCGCATAGACGCGAGAAGGCCACGCGCGAAGTCGTCCTTGTGCAGAACCTGGTTGCCGTGCAGGCAGCGGATCTGATTTACCAGGTTGTCGACCAGCGGGTTGTCGAGCCGCCGGATCACGATGCTCATGGGGTAGCCCATCAGCGAGTGATAAAAGCTGGATAGCTCCCATGCGCCAAGGTGACCCGTCAGGACGAGGACGCCTTTGCCTTGATCCCGAGCCGCCAGGTAATGCTCCAGCCCCTCATAGCGGATAAAGTTATGCGTCCTGCCTGGGGTGTAACCAGGCATCTGGCAGAACTCGGCCAACAACCAGCCCAGGTTACGGTAGAGCTTGCGCAGGATCTCCTGGCGCTCAGCGTCAGTCTTTTCCGGAAAAGCCAACCGAAGATTCAGATCACCTGCGCGGCGCAGCCGCGGGGTGATCCAGAAAGCGATACGGCCGACCAGCGCGCCGATGGATCGAGCCACACTTCTCGGTGGCAGGCCGAGAATCTTGACCACAGTCCACACGAGTACGAATTCCAGTCGCTTCCGCATCCTCTTCCACTGCTGGCCCCTTTTGATAGAACTGAAATTAGTTTAAATCGAGAATCAGGGCGAGCAAAAAACCGCCCGGCTCACTGAGCCGGGCATGGTTTTCGGAAGACACCTGGCTACTTACGCACTTCGGCGAAGTACTTGGCTACCGTGCGGACAAAGGGGCGCGCATCCGGAGGAGTCGCAACCTGGCCTTTGAGAATTTGAGCACTGGGATAGGAAACCCCATAGAAGGTGCGTGTAGCATCCACATTCTCATCTACGACCGCGCCGGTGAGGTCAACGCCGGCAAACAGGCCCTTGGCGCGTGAGTAGGTGAGCAGCTCGGCGTTCAGCTTCCAGTCGGTCGCCGCCTGGGAATCGCGGCCGACAGGCCCCGCCGCGGCCGATGCGTCGCCGCCGATCTTGAACTTGTTCTTCAACAGGTCCTGAAAACCTTTGTCGTTTACAGCTACCAGCACCAGGTCGGTCGCCTGGCCACCGATCTGGAAGCCAAAGCTGCCGCCGGCGATGCGAATAAAGGCGGGAGCACTCCAGCCATGCCCGGTGCGGCAGGTCACAACGCCCTGGCCATATTCGGCCCCAACCAGGAATGCACCCTTCTTCACGCTCGGAATCACACCGACGCAGGTGGCCTGCGACATGATTTGGTTTGGAATTGCCTTATCAGGGGTCGCCATGATTGCGTCCAGCACGTCTTTCGCGCTCTCAATACGGGCATCCAGGGTTGCCTTATCTTCGGCGGCGAACGCAGAAACAGTGGTGAAGGACAGTCCAAACAAACAAAGAACAGCCAGAATTTGTTTCATTTCTTTCAAAGCTCCAGATGGGATCTATCCCACGTTAGCGATTTCGCGTTGGTTAAAACGGAGGTTTGGTCAAAGCCGGGGGCCCGAACCAATATCGAATATAACCGCAGCGCTGTTGCTGTGATGCAGGAATCGCCGGTGGCGGTGGGTTGTTCGCTGGAGGGCGTCCGGGACGCCGTGAACATCAGAAAAGCCGAAACAAAAAATTGGGGCTGGTGATTGCAAACTTCGCCATCAGAAGCCCCGTCCCCAGATCTGCGTTGTTTCTAAAGTAACTTTCGGCCATGGGAGGTAACCAAGCAATGTCACCGAGGTACTATGCACTTAAGTACCGCGCGGCTTCAATCCTGAGTAGGGGTGACAATCGAGTTCGTCACCGCGTAGATAGACAGGGCGATTCGATTCTCAACTCCTACTTTGCGCATGAGCTTGGCCACATGAGCTTTTACGGTCCGCTCCTCAATGCCCAAGGAGCGAGCAATTTCGCGATTGGAACGAGCCGCGACGAGAAGTTTGAGGACCTCCGTCTCGCGCGCCGTGAATTGGGCCGAAGAGGGGGCCGCCGTCCGGGAGGCTTTGGTGGCGCGATCGACAAAAATGGATAACACGCGGCGCGGCGCCCAGATCGACCCTTGATTCACTATTGTGATCGCTTGCTCCACCTGCTGGGGAGTGGCGCTGGCTTCAAGATAGGCCTTGGCCCCTGCGCTGATTGCCTGCAGGATAACTTCATCATCCGCATCCGGGCCCATGACGATCAGCTTGACGTCGGGCCGCAAACCGTGGATGGTGCCCACCAACGGCAGCGGCAGGTGCTCCCCATGCAGGCCGATCAGGGCTAGCTTGAACTCCTGATCGGCCAGGAACTGAGCTAGCTCAAACACCACGAACTCGATGCGGGGATGATCCTGGAAGAGTGTGACAAATCCCTGCACACGTATCGGCTCTGGCTCAAGCAGAGCCACCCGCAAGCGGGAAAGGTGTTTCGGCGGCTCTGGCATCAGAGCTTAGGTAGGACGATGCCCTGCTGTTTTTGATACTTGCCCTTGCGATCGGCATAGCTGATCTCGCAGGGCGCATCGGAGCGGAAGAACAGAATCTGGCAGAGGCCTTCGTTGGCATACACCCGGGCCGGCAGAGGCGTGGTGTTCGAAATCTCCAGCGTCACATAGCCTTCCCACTCGGGCTCGAAGGGGGTGACGTTGACGATGATGCCGCAACGCGCGTAGGTCGATTTGCCCACACAGATGGTCAGCACATCGCGGGGAATCTTGAAGTATTCGACCGACCGGGCAAGGGCAAAGGAATTCGGCGGTATCAGCACCGAGGCAGCAGTGACAGTGACGAAAGACCGCTCGTCAAACGCCTTAGGATCGATAATGGCGCTGTTCACGTTCGTGAAGATCTTGAACTCATCGGAAACGCGGAGATCGTAACCGTACGAGGAGAGGCCATAAGAGATGACCCCTTCCCGAACCTGCTTTTCGCTGAACGGAGTAATCATCCCTTTGAGCGATTGTTCGCGAATCCACCGGTCGGACTGAATCGACATGCAACTCCTTGGGGAAACCGGCAGGGCGATCCCTGGCGCGGTGTATCGAGGTTAAAAATCCTTCTGCTGGAAACTGCATCTTACGGGAGGTTGGGCTACTTGACAATCTTGATCCCCGCCAAAGCTGCTGGACCAACCCGGAAACACGCTATACGATGAGGACGTAGCTCCGGCCATTGCTGTTACCTATTCATCCCTCGGGGTAAAGGCATTGATTAAACAGGACATCATCCATCAAGTGATCGCAAAGACCGGACTGCCCCGGAACAAAGCGGAAGCAGCGGTCGATACGGTTTTTGAAAGCCTCAAGAAGGCGCTTGCGTCCGGCGACCGGATAGAGTTACGAGGCTTTGGGGTATTCAATGTCCGCCCGCGGAAGACCGGAATCGGCCGCAATCCGAGAACCGGTGCGGAAGTGACCATCACTCCAGGCAAGGCTGTTCGCTTCAAGCCAGGCAAGGAGCTTCATCTGCTGGACTCGTAGCCTTACTCCTTTGACAGAAGTAACAATGCCGACCACAGCGGATCGTCCGCTTCTCCCGGGCCCCGTAGACGAATGGGAGACGGGTCTGGGAAGGCGGCGTCGGATTGCCTGGGTGCCGCTTTGTTTGCTGGTGGTGAGTCTGATCACCACGGCGAGCACCGGGGCTCTGCTGATGCAAAATTTCCGTTTGGGTGAGCCGCCCCTGGTGAATGAGGGCGACCTTTTCCCACTCCATTGGATCTGGGAGCATCTATCGGCTCTGGGTAGTGGGTGGTCTTTTTCGCTGGCTCTGCTGGGCATTCTGCTGTCACACGAGGCCGGCCACCTGTTCTTCTGCCGCCGGCATAAGATCCGCGCTTCCTGGCCCTACGTATTGCCGGCTCCCACCCTAAGTGGAACTGCTGGTGCGGTCATCCGGATCCGTTCTCGCATACCCTCACGCCGGGCACTCCTTGAGGTGGGTATCGCCGGACCCATTGCGGGATATGTGGTCGCACTGTTCACAACTGTGCTGGGGCTGCTCCTTTCCAAGCCGGCCGGGGCCGGAACACACGCTGCACTGGTCCAGTTTCGCCAGCCTTTGACGATCGCTCTGCTGGATCGTGGTCTACGGCTGGTTTTTCCCTGGGTGCCTACCCTCGACAACATGATTCCCCATCCGATCCTGATCGCTAGCTGGGTTGGCCTGTTCGTTACATCGCTCAACCTCATTCCTGCCGGCCAGCTGGATGGGGGCCACATCCTGTATGCGATTTCGGCGCGGTGGCATAGGGCGCTCACCATCGTCGTGCCCGTAATTCTGCTGGTGATGGGTGTAATGTTGTGGACCGGATGGGTGCTATGGGGTGTGATTTTGTTATTGCCCGCGATGCGGCACCCGCATGTTCCGTATTTCCCCCTGATGCCCTACAACTACCGGTGGCTCTGCCTGGTGGCGATGGCGATCCTCGCGCTGACGTTTTTGCCGGCTCCGTTTGTGGGCACCAGTGTGATGGATTTATTCCGCTAAAGCGGCTGTTACATCAGGTTGACCGCGTCGACGTCGACAATGATATTGCGCCGGGGAATGCCGAGCGCCTCTGCTTGCGCCAGACCGGCGCGCAGGGCGCGGCCGAGAACCTGCCGCTGCGTGGCTTTCAGCAGGATGTGGAAACGATAAATCCGCTTGATGCGCACGATCGGAGCGCTGGCCGGCCCCAGCACGCGAATCTGTTCCTGCTGTACCGCCGTGAAACACTTGCCCAGGCTGGCGGCCCACCCTGCCGCTTCTTCCAATCGCTGACTGTGAATGAGAATGTTCGCCAGCACGGTGTGGGGCGGGTAGTGCATCCACTTGCGGTACTGCATTTCCTTTTTTACGAAGGCCCTGAAGTCATGCTGGGCGGCGCACTGGATCGCATAATGCTCCGGATAGTAGCTCTGGACCAGGACGTTGCCTGGCAGCTCTCCGCGGCCGGCCCGGCCTGAAACCTGGGTGAGCAATTGGAAGACGCGCTCGGCAGCGCGGAAATCAGGCAGGCTCAGAGCATGGTCTGCGCCCACCACACCGACAAAGGTAACTCCATGAATGTCGTGGCCCTTGGCAATCATCTGCGTGCCGACCAGCAGATTGATTTGCCCGCTGTGCAGCCTTTGCAGCAAATGCTCCATATCAAAACGATTGCGAATCGTATCGCGATCCATACGGCCGATGCGGGCGTCGGGAAACAGTTCCTGCAGGCGCTCTTCTCCCTGCTGCGAACCCGCCCCGAGGTAAAACAGATGCTCGCTCTCGCACTTCGGGCAGTGCTTGGGCACCGTTCTTACGTATCCGCAATAGTGGCATTTCAGGCGCTGGCCTGTAGGACTCATGACCGCATCCCGCGGGTCATTGGAAAGGATGGGCTTGTGATGCGTGAGGGCGATGGCGCAATTCTCGCACTGCAGCTTCTCACCGCAAGCCCGGCATAAGACGGCAAAGGAATATCCCCGCCGGTTGAGGAGAATGATGGCCTGCTCACCCCGATCGAGCGTTGCCCTGGTGCGCTCCAGCAAGGCGCGAGAGAAAATGCTTTCCTGCCCGGTCTCCTGAAACTCGCGGCGCATATCCACAAGATCGACGACGGGCAACGGACGGCGATTGACCCGCTCCTTCATTTCGATGAGGGCATACTTTCCCGTATCCGCATTGCGCCAGGACTCGAGCGACGGAGTGGCTGAACCAAGAACGATCGCAGCGTTGCTGATCTTGGCCCGCATCACTGCAACATCGCGGGCGTGGTAGCGCGGGATCTCCTCCTGCTTGTAAGAAGAGTCATGCTCTTCGTCAACGATGATCAGGCCCAGGTTCTGGGCTGGGGCGAACACAGCGGAGCGCGTGCCGACAACGACCCGCGCCTGCCCACGACGGATCCGATACCACTGTTCCGCGCGTTCGTCCGGCGTGAGTGCGGAGTGAAGAAGGGCCACATTGTCTGCGAAGAGATTGTGCAGTTGCCCAGCCATCGCCGGGGTCAGGCCAATTTCTGGCACCAGTAGAATTGCCGATCGCCCGGCAAGCAACGCGTGCTGCATCGCCGCCAGATAAACCGCGGTTTTGCCCGAGCCCGTCACTCCGTACAGCAGGGCGGGGCCAAATCTCTGGCTTTCCAGGGCGGCCACAATTTGTATCAGCGCGTGTTGCTGATCGTGATTGAGCGGGTGCTGCGCCGGAGGCGTGGCAGCGGAAAGATGGAACGCCGCCGGACGATCCTCGAGAACGACCAGGCCACGCTTTACCAGGGTCTGCAGGGTGGAAGCAGGCTTGCCCAGCCGGCGCAACACGGGAACCGGAAGCGCTCCGCCCGCGCCGGCAAGCTCAGCCAGAATGGCCAGTTGATTGTCGTTCAGCTTAGGGGGACGCACGTCGGGCACAAGCACGGCAAACCGCACCAGGCGGCGAGCATCGCGCGGCGCAGCTTCGGCTTCGCGCGAGATCCACTTTTTGCGCAGCATGCTGGTCAACAACTCCTTGCTCGCGCCAGTGGCGGTCCGGAGAGTGGAGCTCCTGGCTGGTTCTCCATCGGAAAGATACTCCAACACCAGATACTCGATGTTCTGCTCCTCGGGGCTGCGGCGAGTGCGGCGGGAGGAACCCTGCTGGGCGCTTTCGAATAAAGCGGCGCGGCCCGTATCGCTGATGCGGTAATTGATGGAGCGACGCACCTCAGCCGTCAACGGAAGCATGGTGCGCAAGACTTCACCCAGCGGGACCAGATAGTACTGCGCCATCCAGGCAGCCAGTTCCATGAGCTCCGGGCTCACTATCGGCTCCTCGTCGAGGATCGCTTCTATCAACCGTGTGTCGACGGAAGGCGCTTCGTCGTGGAGGCGGGTTACCACGCCGACCAGCTTCTCGCTGCGAAATGGGACGACAACGCGACCGCCCACAGGCGGTTCGACATCTCTGAGTTTGTAGGTAAAGAACCGGTCCAGTGGCACCGGTAGCACTACGTCACAGAAGATGGACATCAACGGGCGGGAACAGAGAGTCCCAACTCAGCCATGGCCAGTTTCAGATCCTGCCAGGCTTCTTTTTTCTGCCGTGGATCGCGCAGCAAATATGCGGGATGGTAGGTAACGACCAGCTTGGCGCCCCGGCAATTATGCAGCCGTCCCCGCAATCCACTCAGCGATGATTTGACGCCCAGCAAATACGTAGCCGCCGTGGAACCCAAAGCGACAATTACTTCGGGACGAACCACATCGATCTGCTGGAAGAGGAAAGGCATGCAGGTATTGGCTTCTTCGGGTTCCGGAACGCGGTTCTGGGGTGGACGGCACTTGACGACGTTCGCGATGTAGACCTGTTCCCTCTTTAGGCCGGTGGCGGCAATCATATTGTTGAGTAGCTGACCGGCGCGGCCGACAAACGGCAAGCCCTGCGCGTCTTCATCGGCTCCTGGACCCTCCCCTACAAACATGAGGCGCGCGTTTGGGTCGCCGTCGGCGAAGACGATCTTGTTTCGGCCCCTGCTGAGAGCGCAGCGCGTGCAGTCGCCAATTTCGCGCTGAATAGCATGCAGCGCGGCGTGGCGGCTCGCTGGAGGTACGACGGAGCCTATTTCTGGCTGTATTACGACGGGCTTGGCTCGAGGAATGACGGGCTCCTGAATGTCGGTGGTAAGTTGTTCTGCAAGGTTTGGGCTGTCACGCCGGTAGAAGTCGTAGACACCAAGATCACGCAGGTACTGCATATGTGCGGCAATCGCTTGTTGCAATTGGGAATCGAACGGCATGACAGACCTGGATTCTTTTAGCTTACATGCCGCGTAGTGTGGAAATACGGGTTGGATTTGCAATGCGCTGAACGCACCTGACTAATTTCCCCTGTGGTTTGTAGCGGAAAAGCTCTGAAGCGCATTCGTGAGGCAGCATCGCCGAGGGAATCTCAGCGAAGTTCATTGGCAGATGCTTTTTACAGCTATCCGGTCGCAAACCCAAGGTCTCTCCACTGCACTGCGCTGCGTGGTCGGCCTGCGTTTCCATCGGTCAGTCCTGTTACCAAAGAAAGTCTATCGGTCACCACCCAAAATCACTTCCACCGGGATCTAAATAGAGAGACAAAATGCGCAATTGCGCTCCGGGTGAGCGGCGCTCCGCAACCAGGGGCAGCAAGCGAGGTCGCGCTCAGGCGCGCTCCTTATAGAGCAGTATTTGACAACTGAATCCTGCCCCGGCGTTAGGTGCTTCGGGCGCATTTTTCTGCGCCCATGCGCCCGCCCAAATGCCGGATTGCCAGCCAATCGGTGCATCGCGGGGAGGCTTATCTCGGTTATCTCGCTTTTCTCGCACAAATAATTCCGAATTTACTCCGGATCGGGCAAGGCTGGCTGCCCGGCCGATCGCCACCAACGTCGAAAAAACCCGAATTTTACGCAGATTTATGAAATTGCCCGGCCTCCCGGGCTAGCCGTCGCCCATCGCAAACGGCTCCCCGAGCCCGGAAACCCGCAGGTACATCGAAAATCGCGAAATTTATCAAGTTTTATAAGTCTTAGACAAGCTTGGGTAAGCCTATCCGTCATTCCTGCTCTCTGAAGGCAAGCCTCCCCCTTTTGGTCATCCTGTGCTTAGGTAGACTACTAGCGGAATGAAATACGAAACGATGGAGCTGTAGAAACGATGGCTGTTTCGATAAGCGGTCAGGTGGCCGTAGTGGTGGGGGCATCCAGCGGTATTGGCCGCGCGGCCGCGGTTCTTTTTGCGCGCGAAGGCGTGAATGTGATCGCTGCTGCGCGGCGTGAGGACCGGCTGCAATCTCTCAAAGATGAGTTGGCAAAAGAGCAGCGCAAGATCACCGTGCAGCGAGCCGACGCTTCAAACCCTGAGGACATGCAGCAACTGGCGCAATTGGCGCTCCAGCAGTTCGGCAAGGTCGATATCCTGGTCGTGGCGAGCGGCATAAATACACCCGATCGCTCGATGAAGCGCCTGACGCCACAGATTTGGGATTCGCTGGTGAGCGTCAATCTCGATGGCGCCTTTTATGCGACATATGCTCTTCTGCCTTCCATGCGCGAAGCCGGTTCTGGCCATCTGATTTATATTTCGTCGATCAGCGGGGTCCTGCCCGACGTTTCGGGCGCAGCGTACCAGGCCGCAAAGCGTGGCGTGCTCGGCCTCGCGCACGCGATCCGGATGGAAGAGAAGCAAAACGGCATTCGTACGTGCGTGATTTGCCCGGGTCTGGTCGACACCGAGCTTTTAGCGTATAGGCCAGTCAAGCCATCGCCGGAAGATCTGGCGAAGGCTCTTCAAGCAGAGGATGTAGCCGAAACGATCCTGCATGTGGCGAAACTCCCTCTGCGCGCTTCCATTCCGGAAATGATCCTGTTGCCGGCAACGCAGTAACTGCAAAAGGAAAAGGGCGAATGAACTTAGAGGGAAAGGTCTGCTTAGTAACGGGTGGTTCCAGCGGGATTGGGGCCGCCACTGCTCTCGCACTTGCAGGCAAAGGGACGCACGTTGCGGTCGCTGCGCGCAGGCCATTGCCTCTGCCGGCTGACCTGCTTGCGGCGGTCAGCGCCCACGGAATGCGGGCGAGTTTTGTGAAGGCGGATGTTGCCGATCCTGCAGCTTGCCGCAAATGCGTCGATGAGGTGGTATCAGAGTTTGGGGCTCTGGATGTGCTGATTCATTCTGCTGGAGGGCCGGCGCCGGGCGGTTTTTATACAGTGACCGAAGAGAGCTGGATGAACGCGTTTGCGGTGCATGTGCACTCGGCTTTCTGGTTGGCGCGGGCGGTCGCGCCGCAGATGGCGAAGCAGGATGGCGGAGCCATCATCCTGCTTGGATCGGCGGCCGGCATGCGGGGCTGTCTGGGCGCCTTCGCCTACGGTGTCGTCAAGGGCGCTCTGCCGCATTTCGCCCGCGTCCTCGGCCGCGAGCTAGCGGATCAGAATATTCGGGTGAATTGCGTTTCGCCCGGTGTGATTCGCACGCCGTTTCATGATGCGATGTCGCCGGAACAGGCGAAGAATAATGTTGAGAATCGCATTCCGCTGCACCGGGAAGGCAAGCCGGAGGACGTGGCGGCCCTCATCACCACGCTGGTGGAGAATGATTTCATCACCGGGGAGAATATGGTCATCGATGGCGGGATGACGATGCGGATTGTGTAGGGGGCGCTGCACAGAACAACAGGAAACCGAGCCCCCTTTAGGGGACGGCTCAAACCTCGCAAAATGTATCAATTACTATTTCAATTCCATGCTTCTTCGCCAATAACCCCTACTCCTTCGCGGTTTGGGTTCGCCTCTACATTTGTTTGGGGGTGGAGTAGCCCATGCCGGCCAGGACACCACGCATGTAAGCAAAGCTGCTGATAACTCCGGGCATTGGATCGTCGGCGTGAACCTCGTATTCGAGATCGACGAAGCCGGGGTATTTGATAGCGATCAGGGTTTCAAAAATCTCCCGCACAGGCATTAAGCCGTCGCCCACTGCGACCTGGCTTTCCTTTGAGCTGAAGTTGGTCAGGTCTTTCATGTGCATGTCAAACAGACGCGGTCCGACTTGCTTGATGGCTTCCACCACACTGGTCCCAGCACGTACTGTGTGCCCGACGTCGATGCAGCATCCCATGCGTGGATCCATATTGCTTACAGCTTTCAAAACATCCAGGGGAGAATGCCATATCTTGTCTTCCGGGCCGTGATTATGGATGGCGAAGCGGATGTCGTACTCCTTCACGAATTTCTCAATGCGAGGAAGCGTTGCGGGAGCTGGGTCTCCGGCAACGATCACCTTGACCCCTGCGCGCTTGCAATATTCGAATTTGCTGCGGATATCCTCGTCGTCGTCCTTGGGAAAGTAAATCGCGCCCGCGGCATGGAGCTGAATCCCTGCGGCATGGTAGTCGTCGAGCGCTTTGGCCTCTTCCGTGGGATCCATGGGCAGGTGGTCTTTCACGTCTTTTGCATTCAGGCCATAGACGTTCAGCTGCTTCATATAGGCGATCAAGTGGGCACGGTCGAAATTGCGGAAGGTATAGCTGCACAGACCTAAACGGACTGGGGACGTTGTTTCACCGTCCGCTGCCTTCAGCGTGGGAGATGTAGCAAGCGCCGCGGCAGCGAGAGCGCCGGAGCGAACGAAGTTTCGACGGGATAGGTTCATGGTCATGATGGAATAACCTGTTGTTTCGCTCTGTAAACATGCCTGCTGGGGCTAAAGCCCCAAACTATTCTCGAGTATCTACGGCCCGGCTAAAGTCGTGCCCTGATACAAACGAAGCCAAAGCCTCACCATACGCGCCAGCCTGGTTTCAACTGCCTCCTAGATGTGCGGAGCCCAGCCTTTCTCGTATTCGCGTCCCCAGTACTTCATCGCCTCCGAATCTCCTTTGATCTTTCCATCGGCGGTGTCGATCACCAGTTCACGGCTGACTTCCCAGGCGATGTTGGAGAGTTGCATGGTGGTAACGGAGACATTGCCGACGGCAATGGGCGCATGCAGCTTCTCTCCCTTGGTGATGCCGCCGATGAAGTTTGCGAAATGCGCGTCGGTCATGGCGTCCGCACCGCGAAGGTCAGAGGAGGAGGTCAATTTCCCGGTTTTGAATTCGCTGGTCTTGACACCCTTAAGGTCGTAGATTTCGTAACCATCGCGGTCCACTACGACGGTTCCCGTGGTGCCCATGATCGCTGACCCGCGGTCGCGGTTGTAGAACTTCATGCCCTGGCAGCTCTTGCCTTCCCAGGAAAGCATCTTGTCCCGATAGTTGAAGCTGGTTACCAGCGTGTCATAAAACTGCCAATCATCCTTGTACGCGTATCGACCCCCGGTGGAGGTCACTTTTTCCGGATAGTCGACATCGAGCGCCCAACGGCAGACATCGACCTCGTGGGTTCCGTTATTCAGAGTTTCTCCGGTGCCCCAGATTTTGAACCAATGCCAGTTGTACGGGTGCACATTGTCGGTATATTGCTTGCGCGGCGCCGGACCTTGCCACAGATCCCAATCGAGCTGGGGCGGCACAGGCACCGGCTTGCCGAAACCGATCGACTTGCGGGTGTTGGAGTACCAGGCCTTGGCGTAGTAAGGGCGTCCGATCAGACCCTCATGAATTTTTCCGACGATTTCGATGGTGTGCGGCGAGGAACGCTGCTGGGTTCCCATCTGCACCAGCTTGCCGTATTTCTTTTGCGCCTCGACCAGCAGTGCGCCTTCCGCGGGATTGTGGCTGCAGGGCTTCTCCACATATACGTGCTTGCCTGCCTGGAGTCCGTCGATGGCCATCGGCGTATGCCAGTGATCCGGGCTGGCAATGCTGATCGCATCCACGTCCTTCTGCTCCAGGACCTTGCGAAAATCCTTCTCGGCCGCCGGCGGCGATCCCATCGCCTGGTTGGTGGCGGCGGCGAACTTGTCGAGAATCCTCGAGTCCACATCGCAGACGTGGGTAATGCAGGCGCTTTGCTTGTTCGCCTGCAGCGCCGACAGATGTGCGTAGCCGCGGCTGTTCAGGCCGATGACTGCAAAGTTGAGCCTGTTATTGGAGCCGAGAATCTGAGCATAGCTTTTGGCGTTGGCGCGAATTGCCAGCCCGGCTGCTCCTACTGCCAGCACATCGAGAAACTCACGACGATTGACCATAAATCACCCTATTTATTCGATTCCCCAACAATATACCTGTGTTTCCTCAGACTTTGCCCAAACCAACTCGCGAAAGAGCAATTTTGTTTTCCTATTTGAACTCTAGAAGTCGCTTTATTTCAGAGACTTACAAGGGCGCAAAGAGTCGGGTCACGGTCCCTGAAACCGGGACAAGCGAATCGTTGACAGTGGTTGGCAGGCAAGACTAGCGTTAAAGGTCCGACCTCTTCGGTTCCCCCGACGGTGCGGAGTCTTTCTCCTTGGTGATTAAAAGATTGCCATCCACGGTGATCGCGGTCGCCCTGTTGGCGGCAAGCGCGGGATGCCACAGCAAGCATTCCCGTGTGGCCCAATCTCGCGACCAACTCGACTTTAACCAGGATGTACAGCCGATTTTGGCCAGCAACTGTTTCAGTTGCCATGGGCCTGATCCGGAAATGCGGAAAGCGAATCTCCGGCTGGACCTGGAAGAGACTGCTTTCCGCAAACGGCCCGGGAAGCCGGACGCGATCGTGCCCGGACATCCGGACCAGAGCGAGTTGATCAAGAGGATTGAGTCCAAGGATCCTCACTACCTGATGCCGCAATCGCCGCAGGGCGACGCGAAGCCGATGAAGCCGGAAGACATTGCGATCCTGAGGCGATGGATCGCCGAGGGCGCGCACTACCGGCCGCATTGGGCATTTGAGAAGCCGGAACGAGCGCCAGTTCCACAGGTACAGCCGGCGAGCTGGGTGAAAACGCCCATCGACGCGTTTGTTCTCCGCCGCATCGAGAAGGAAGGCCTGCAGCCCTCGCCTGAGGCAGACAAGCACATTCTCATCCGGCGCGTAACGCTGGATCTGACAGGGCTGCTCCCTACTCCGCAAGAGGTGGACAATTTCGTCCGGGACACATCTCCGCAGGCCTATGAGCGCGTGGTTGACAGGCTATTGGCCAGTCCCGCATATGGCGAGCAGCGGGCAAGATACTGGATGGATTATGCCCGGTATGCGGATACGTACGGTCTGCATTTTGACAATAGCCGTTACATTTGGGCGTATCGCGACTACCTGATCAAGTCGTTCAATGAAAACAAGCCATTCGACCAGTTTGCCCGGGAGCAAATTGCCGGAGATCTCCTGCCGCCCAGGAACCTCGATCAGATCATTGCCAGCGGATACATCCGATCCGGAGTCAGCAGCAATGAGGGCGGCACCATTCCCGAAGAACTGCGGGTGAATATCGCCCGGGAGCGCACCGAAGCTTACGGCGCTGCTTTCCTGGGACTAACCGTGGGTTGCGCGGTGTGTCATGACCACAAATTCGATCCCACGACGCAGAAAGACTTCTACCAGCTCAGCGCTTTCTTCAACAACATTGAGGAGCAGCCGTTCAACGGGGACAAGCCGAACTGGGCGCCGGTGATCCAGATTCCGAAAGCGCAGAATCTGGCGGCATATAACAAGATTCTCGCCGAGCGAGCTGGGTTGCAGAAGCAACTCGACGACGCGCGGTTGCAGGAGCGGACGCTGGTGGAGCGCTGGCTCAAGTCCGGGCAGAATCCTCCCCAGGCTGTCTCTAGCGACAAGCTGCAGCTTCGATTGAAGCTGGATGAAGGTGGCGGAGAAGTTGTCCATAACAGCGCACCCGACGCAAACCCGAAGGTTTTCCCCATCGGTAAGTTCAAGCCGCAGTGGGGCGAAACCACATGGTTGTGGCCCGACTTCCGTATGGACACGAGTACCCGGATCAACCTGGGGCAGACGGGCGACTTTGACACGAACCAGCCCTTTTCGGGTGGGGGCTGGATCATGCTGCGGTCCGCGCCCAACTTCACCTCTTCCAGTGTTTCGGGCGCGCTGATCGCCAAGATGGACTCGACCCGGCATTACCGCGGCTGGGACCTGGCAGCGGAGAAGGGAATCATCATCCTCCAATTGGCCGATCAGGCGCCCAAAGAAGAGCCCAAGCCTGACAAGCCAAAGAAGGGCGCCAAGACCAAGGCGGTAAAGGCCGAGCCGGAGGTTGCGAAGGTAAAGACGCCAAAAGATCGAACGCCGATGCGAGCGATCAAAGTGGCGACCGCGAAGCCTTTGCCAACGGACGGACACTGGGATCACCTGTTCTTTACCTACGACGGTTCAGGCAAAGCGGCGGGCGTGAAACTCTACGTGAACGGCGCGCCGGTAGAAACCAAAACGATTTCCGACACTTTGGCAAAGGGCAGCATACGGACTTCAGCGCCGCTGCAGCTCGGACGGGAGTATCCCGATGAGCAGCCCGCGCGAGACACGCGCTACCAGGACATTCGTGTTTATGGGCGCGCACTGACGCCCGAGGAAGTGAAACGCCTGCCGCTGCAAGACTATGTCTACGAAATTACGCGCAAGCCGGCCAGCCAATGGGACGAGGATCAATGGCATGCTGTGAGCCAGTTCTATTTCGCCGACGTGGATGAATCGGCAAAGGCTCTGAGCAGCCAGATTCAAAAGCTGGACGCCGAACTGGACAAGCTCGCTGAAGGCGGTCCGGTGACTCTGGTGGCGGAAGAGAGGCCGTCGTTAGCCTACGCGGATGTTCTGACGCGCGGGGTCTACACCGCGAGGAAAGAAAGGGTGGAAGCGAATACGCCGCATTTCCTTCCTCCGTTGCCCGCAGGGCGGCCGCACAATCGGCTGGCGCTGGCGGACTGGACGGTGAGCCCGGAGAACCCTCTGACGGCGCGTGTCACCGTGAATCGCATGTGGAACGAGCTGTTCGGGACCGGCCTGGTCGAAACAACGGAAGATTTCGGAATCATGGGCTCGCGCCCGTCACATCCCGAGCTGCTCGACTGGCTGGCGGTGGAGTTTCGGGAAAGCGGCTGGGACATGAAGCACATGTACAAGCTCATGGTGATGTCCTCGACTTACCGCCAGAGCGCGAGGTCCACGCCGCAGCAACTGGCCAGGGATCCGAAGAACCTGCTGCTGGCGCACGGTCCGCGGTTCCGCATGGACGCCGAGATGCTCCGCGACATCGCGCTCCAGTCCAGTGGATTGCTGGTGAACAAGATTGGCGGACCGAGCGTGAAGCCGTATCAACCGGAGAAGGTCTGGGAGATTGGCTACCCGACCAGCGATACCTCCAAGTACAAACAGGACCACGGCGATGCTCTATATAGGCGCAGTCTCTACACCTTCTGGAAGCGCATGGCCATGCCGCCAAACATGGACGCATTCGACGCTCCGACGCGAGACACGGCCTGCACCCGGCGGCAGAGAACGAACACGCCGCTGCAGGCATTGGTAACCATGAATGATCCACAATGGGTGGAAGCGTCGCGGGTGCTGGCGCAGCGGCTGATCGAGCACGGCGGAAAAAAGCCGGAGCAGCGCATCGACTACCTGGCGGAGCTGGTTCTTTCCCACGACCCAAGCCCGAAGATGGAGTCGGTGCTGGAGCAATCGTTGAACCAGATGGAGACCCACTACAAGGCGGATCCTTCCGCGGCCCGTGACCTGATTGAGGTGGGTGAGAAACCGCGCGATCCCGCGATTCCGCCCCCGGAACTGGCGGCCTGGACGATGGTGGTCAGCGAAGTGCTCAATACAGATGAGGCATTGAATAAGTAAAGGAGAACTGGCTTGAAGCAACATCCGCTGTGTACTGATCCTGATTCCGGCCCAACCATCATGGACCTTCCCATTGCGGAAGGGCTGAAGGCGGAATGGGCCGGGCTGCAGACGCGCCGGCATTTTCTAGGCAAGGCGGGGAAAGTGCTCGGCTGGGCGGCGCTGGCAAGCCTGGGCGGCGATCGTGTCCTGACCAGTCAAGCGCATGCGGCCAATGTCGTGCCTTCTCCTGAGAGCCTGCGGCTGCCGAACTTTGCCCCCAAAGCAAAGCGGGTGATCTATCTGTTCATGTCCGGCGCTCCGCCGCAGATGGACCTGCTGGACTACAAGCCAAATCTTGCCCAGCTTTACGACAAGGATCTTCCCGATTCGGTGCGCGGAGCACAGCAGCTCACCGGGATGACGGCCGGGCAGGCGCGTTTCCCGATTGCGCCGTCGCACTGGGCATTCAAACAGTACGGCAAGAGCGGCACCTGGGTGAGCGACCTGCTACCCTACACCGCGCGGATGGTCGATGACCTCACCATCATCCGATCGACCAACACCGATGCGATCAATCACGAGCCGGCCATCATGCTCTTGAATACGGGAAATATGAACGCGGGAAAGCCCTGTCTCGGCGCGTGGCTTTCTTATGGGCTGGGCAGCATGAACGACAACCTGCCGACCTTTATGGTGCTGCTGAGCAAGCTGAACCCGAAGGAAAATAACCAGCCGGTCTCATCGCGTCTGTGGAGCAGCGGTTTCCTTTCGTCGGAATATGCAGGCGTGGGGCTGCGATCTGCGGGCGATCCGGTCCTGTATCTGAGCGACCCCAAGGGGGTGGACCGCGAGGTTCGCCGCAAGATGCTGGACGCGGTGAACGAGATCAATCGCCAGACGTACGAGGAGATGGGCGATCCCGAGACAAACTCGCGCATTACCCAATACGAAATGGCGTACCGGATGCAAACCTCGGTTCCGGAATTGGTCGACATGAGCCGGGAGCCGCAAGCCACGTGGGATTTATACGGGGAGGACGCGAAGGAGCCGGGGACGTACGCCTACAATTGTCTGATGGCGAGACGGATGGCGGAGCGCGGAGTGCGCTTCATCCAGGTCTATAAGCGCGGATGGGATGTGCACACCAACGTGACCGGTATCCTGCCGATCCTGTGCCAGGAGACGGACCGCGCCACCTATGCGCTGGTAACCGACCTGAAGCAGCGTGGCTTGCTGGACGACACCCTGGTGATCTGGGGCGGCGAATTTGGGCGAACCGTTTATAGCCAGGGCGGCCTTACGCCGGACAACTATGGACGTGATCACCATCCCCGCTGCTTTACCACCTGGATGGCGGGCGGCGGAGTACGGCCGGGAATCAGCTTCGGCGAGACCGATGAATATAGCTACAACGTGGTCAAAGACCCGGTGCCGGTGCGGGACTTCAACGCCACCGTTCTGCATTGCCTGGGAATCGACCACAACAAGTTGACATTCAAATTTCAGGGATTGGATCAGAAGTTGACCGGCACGACACCCGCGAGCGTGGTCAATCAACTGCTTGCGTAATGTTTAAAGCTAAGGCCCTGGCGCCGGGAGCGGGCAAGAGTCTCTGGGCGACCGCATTCGTAGTCAGCGTATTGTTGCTGATCTTGCCGTTTGTCTTCAGGCTTGACGGCAAACCGCATGCAGATTGGCAGCAGTTCCTGGGCCGGTTCCATCCCCTGGTCGTGCACCTTCCAATTGGGCTGATTCTGCTCGTTCCGATATTGGAAATCGCGGGCAGGTACCGGCCGGCGCTGCTCGAAGGGGCGATGTTTGTGCTGTCGCTGAGCGTGGTGTGCTGCCTGTTGGCGCTGGTTCTCGGTTATCTGCTGGCCTACGGAAGCGGTGATGCCGGGGCGGGCGTCGCGCGCCACATGTGGGGCGGCATTGCACTGACAATTGGAGTTCTCGGCTGCGCGCTGGTTCGCGGCTCTTTCGGCGGAGCGCGGGGACTCTATCCGTACATGCTGGCCTGCGTGCTGGGCCTGCTGGCGTGGACGGCTCACCAGGGAGGATCTCTCACCCATGGAGATAAGTACCTGACCGAGTACATGCCGAGTCCGCTCAAGCGCATGATGGGCCTGGGAACGGTGCAGGCCAAGGCGTTCGACTATCCTGACTCGTTTTATGCGCGGCACATTTATCCGATCCTGGATTCGAATTGCGTGGTCTGCCACGGGGAGCAGAAGGTCAAGGGCCATCTAAGGCTCGATACTTACGATCACCTGATGCGAGGCGGATCGGACGGCGCTGTTGTGATTCCCGGAAAACCGGATAGGAGCACCCTGCTGAAGCGCATCACGCTGCCGCCTTCGGATAAGAAATTCATGCCGTCGGATGGACGGCCGGCACTGAAGCCGGAGGAGATTGCCTGGATTCGGGCCTGGATTCAGCAGGGGGCTTCGGAACAGGTGAGGTCGCTGGTGGGGATCTACCTGCCCGACGATGAACCTCTGCCGCAGGTGGGAGATTACAGTGCACTGATGCCGGAGATCGCGAGGACAGAGAAGGCAGAAGGGATTACACTTGTGCCCGTATCCCGGAACCTGGGAGATGGTCTTATATTGAACACTGCCGATGCCGGATCGAAATTTGGCGATCAGCAACTTGCGAGCTTGCTCCCGTTTGCGCCCTACATCGTGGAGGCGGAACTGGCACGCACTTCTGTGACGGACGCCGGCCTGGCCACGCTGGGCAAGTTCAGTCATCTGCGCGCGCTCCATCTGGATGGGACCAGCATTACCGGAAGCGGCCTGGCCAACCTCACGCAACTCACGCAGTTGAACTATCTGAACCTGAGTGAGACCAAGGTGACGCAGGCATCGATTACGCCGTTGACCGCGATGAAGACTCTCCGTCATCTGTATCTCTACGACACACCAGCCCAGCCGGCGCCGGCTGGAAAGCAGGGACAATGAACCGCCGCGAATTTTGCGCGATGACCGGGGTTGCTGCGTTGAGCAGCCTGATGGGCCCCTATGCAAGATCGGAGGAGCGTCACTTGGATTCACCACAGATGCAGACTGGCAACGGCGAATGGACTTACCAGGTGGTTTCGAACTGGGGGCATTTGCCGGAAGGAAAAGCATTCGGCGGCACTCACGGCGGCATCGCGACCGACAAGAGCGGCCTGTTGTACGTGAGCACACAGAGTTCGACGGGTGTGTTGGTCTATGACCGGGATGGGAAACTGCTGAAGACCATCGCCAATGAATACCCTGAGATTCATTCCCTCGTATACGCGAATGAAGATGGTGTGGAGTACTTCTACGTGACAGTGCAGAAGGGGACGCCACAGGAGAACTGGCTGTTCGTCAAAATGAAGACCGATGGTACCGTGGTGCAGAAGATCACGGCTCCGGGCGAAGCTGGATTTCAGGCTCCGAACGAATGGCGGTTGACTGCGGCCGTTCCCGGCCCGGATGGCTCCATCTATATTGCCAACGGATACGGCGACTCGCGCATTTTCAAATTCGATAAGAAAGGCAACTACCAGGCCGCCTATTCCGGCAAAGGAACCGCGGACGGCCTGTGCAATTGCAGCCACGGAATGGCGCTGGACACGCGATACGATCAGCCGCTGTTACTGGTTTGCGACCGGGAGAATCGGCGTCTCAGCCATTACGATTTTGACGGGCGTTTTGTGCGCAACGTTACGTTTCATATGCGTCGGCCTTGCCAGGTGAGCTTCTGGGGGGACTACGCAGTGGTGTCGGAACTCGAGGGCCGCGTCACTATTCTCGATAAAGACAATGTGCCTGTGGCGTTTTTGGGGGACAATCCGCATAAAGAGCAATGGGCCAATTACAAGTTGCAGCCGGCAGATATTGCCCCGGCCAATTTCAGCGCGGCGCATGGGTGCTTCATCGATCGGGAAGCGAATATTTACGTGTCGGATTGGAATGTGTCCGGGCGGGTGACGAAGCTGGCTCGGGTGAAGGTGTAGTTAGGGCCCCGGGTGCACCCTCGGGATTGCATCCAGGGGTTTGGTTCATGCGTCCCTTCGGGACTGTCCCGTTATTCCTATTTAGCGTAGTCGTTGCGCACCACATCTCCGCCTTTCATTACGAATCGTACGTGTTCCAGTTGCTTGATGTCGTCGAGCGGGCTCTGGTCTACAGCTATCAGGTCGGCATATTTGTTGGGCTCGATGGCTCCGATCTGGTCGGCCCAACCCATCAGGTCGGCAGCATTGATAGTTGCTGATTGAATGGCTTGCAGAGGCGTCATTCCATAACGGGTCATCCACTCGAACTCGACGGCTTGCGTACCGTGTGGAAAGGGCCCGGCATCCGTGCCGAAGGCGATCTTGACTCCTGCCGCCAGCGCTTTCTTAAAACTGACTTCGTGGATAGCGAGGCGGCTGGTCTTTCCACCAGACATAGCCAGGTCCGCTTTCTCCAACGCGCAGCAGTAAACGTAGAGTGTGGGGACGAGATAAATGCCCTTGGCCACCATCTTGTGAATGGCATCGTCATCCAGCCCAATGCCGTGCTCGATGGAGGCGACTCCCGCGTCAATGCAGTAGTGCAGTCCGGGTCCATCATAGGCGTGACACGCGACTTTGATGCCCTTCAGGCGGGCTTCATCGACGATGGCCTGGGTTTCTTCCAGGCTGAAATCGGCAACGCTCACCATTTTGCCGTCGGGCAGAAAGCTGTAACGGTCGGTTCCGTAGATTTTAATCAGATCGGCGCCGTAATTGAATTGCTCACGCACCGCTTTCCGCGCCTCTGCCGGGCTGTCGATGGTTTGTACGCCGATGGGCACGGTGACTTCCGGGGAGTAGCCCTCGAGTCCGTAGCCACCGGTCGTTGAAATTCCTCGGGTAGCGACCTTCAGCCGCGGCCCGGGGATGAGGCCCTGGTTGATGGCGTTCCGTACGTCTACATCGCTGTACATTGCACCTTCCGTCTCGACATCGCGCATTGCCGTGAAGCCGGCTTCCAGATCTCGCTTTACGTTGAGCGTGGCGAGAATCGTCCGGTATTGCCACGACTGCTTGAGCAGAATCTCGTCGTAGTGCGAATCATCGGTGTCGGACAGCATGATGTGGGTGTGGCAATCAATCAGGCCTGGCAGCACGGTGGCATGGGAGAGATCCACCGTGCGCGCACCTGACGGGATCTGCACCTGGCTGCTGGGAGCGAAGCGTTCGATGCGATCGCCGCGAATCACAATGACCTGATCCGTAAGCATTTTGCCGGAACGCACGTCCAGCAGTTTTCCCGCCTGCACGTAGGTGGTTGCAGGCACCTCCGCTGCATTCGTAACCGTAATTAGAGCAAACCAACCAAGGGTCGCGATGAAGAATTGACGCAAAATTCCTCCTGTTTAGTTGTTTTGCGATGCGTAAACTCTAAAGCGGATCCAGTAGGTGCCATTGTCCCAGTTAATGCGGTTGCCATCTGAGCTGACGGTTCCGCCGATCGTGGTGCCATTCCAGTTGGTCGTCAGGGTGCGTTTTCCGTTCAGTTGGCCACTAGCGCTGCTGCCGGACTCGTTGCTCAGTTGTAGATTGCCGCCGCGCTGGCGGATAGAACAGCCTCGGGAGCGATCGCCCTGTGCGTACCAGGTTCCGGTCAGGTTCAGGCGATGGCGGCCACCGCCGCCGCCGCCTGAGTTGCACCGTGCCCAGTAGGTGCCGTTGGACCAGTTGATTTGCCTGCCATCAGGGCTGAGAGTGCCGGTGACGAACTGCCATCCAGGCGCAACGATGCCGGTCTGACCCTGGAATTGGCCGGGCGACGTGTCGCCATTCTCATTTGTCAAGGTAAGCATGGGGCCATTGGCGCTGATGGATGCATGCTTGGTGAGATCCCCCTGGGGACACCAGGCCCCGAGAAAGGCGCTCGATTGCGGATTGGGCCCGAACTGGGCGCGGGCATGGTTTGCGGGAAGTGTGAAGGTGACAACGGCAAATAAGGCGGCAAAGATGCAGATGCGACTGCTTCCAGTCACAGGGGTCCCCTCCCTTATTTCAAGGCTCAATCCTTTCGGAAGTACATGGCCCTCTGAGACTACATGGGAAACGCCGCGATGCGTAAACGGAAAAAAACGTGATGGGCAGGTTTGTTGTTCAAAACTCGAGTGCGGCAGCGAGACCACTACGGTGCGTCCGCAATCTGGGTGGGGCGAAACTCTGGATGAACATACTCGTTCGGGAGGAGGGGGCTTTTCAGCCCAACCTTCTCGCCCGGGCTTGTTACGGCTCGGCTAAAAGCCGTGCCCTGATACAAACAACACCAGGTTCTTCGTTCCCTTAACTTGCCGGCAAGTGGGCAAATCAGCCGCTTTGGGTTGGAGAACTCTGATCAAGCAGCGGGTTCACAATCTGAACTGCACCGTAATGCTCTCCGGTTGCCAGGTCCTCCGAGTAGAGGACAGACGCACCCGAACTCTCAGCCGCCTGAAGGATCAGTGCGTCCCAAAAGGATGTCTTGTAACGCGCCTCGAAATCGAGTGCCTGGAGCACAGCCTCGGGGGTATTGATTACGACTTCCCAGGCAAGATAGTCACGAATGAGAAGACGTACTTCCGTCAGGGGAAGTGGACGACTGATCTTTCGGCGAAGGTTGATGCACAGTTCTTGCAATACCTGGGTACTCAGTACCCCACCACCTGAACTCCAGAGACTTTCGAGTAAAGCACGAGCACGCTGGTGCTTCGGTCCTGCTGAAGTGTCGTGAGCATATATGAGGATACTGGTATCAACGAAGAACTTATCGTTCATGCAACTCGTCGCGCGATCGAGGCGGGCTCCAACGCAGATCGAAGCCCTTTCGCAGGCGGGCTTCTGCTCGTTTGCGAGCCAAATCGTATCCTTTACGCTCACGCACCTCTTGGGCTAACCTTGCCGCCAACAGGGCGCTTACAGAAGTACCCTCCTGAGCCGCCAGCACGCGAGCTTCCCGCAGTAAATCCGCATCTATCTTCAGAGTGATGTTGGTTTTCGTCGACATGGTCGCTGTACGTGCTGCACGTAGTTTACGTGCTCAATTCCAGTTCAGCAACCGATGCTTGTCTGCTCGTGGATTGTGCACAACGGCATCAATCAGAAGCCGTCTAATGAAGATGAGCCGGGTGCTTGCTCGCTTCAGCGAACCGAGACTATTACCATGAAGAGAATGGGTGACTAGTTGGCCAACCGGCGATTTGCCCAGAGTTGAAGGATGGTGTGTGTATGACTCTCAAACCGACGGACATGCTGGAGATTCAGTCGGCAATCGACGCGTACGAGAGGAAGTTTCCAAAACGGGCCGCGCCCACAGCAGAGGTGGCTCTAGCCTGGCGGCTGGGCAAGAAGGAGTGGGCCAGACGGCAGGCTGCAGCGGCGGCAGCAGAGAAGGTAAGTGACGAGCCGGCACCCACTGCCGGCAAACGTGGGGGTAAGGAAAAGACCAAGTTGATTCTCGCCGAAGAGGAGGGCAGCCGCCTGGTTTGGCTCTCGCAGCAACTGGGATTACGCTCCTTGACACGGCAGCTCTCACCTCAGGCAGCGGATCGTTTCGAGGAAGACGACTTCGACAATCCGGCTCCGCTGCTGAAAGGCGTACTCCGGATTGGCTTGTGGGGCGTTGTGGCGGTGCTAGTCGCCTCGGTCTTTTTGCTGGGCGCTATCGTCGGCGGATTCAAATGAATGCCGGGCAGGTTCTGCGGCGGTCAGCCTGTGGGCTGGTTGTTGCCGGAACCCTGCTGGGCGTCCTGTATGCACAACGCCCATTTCGTGAATATCCCTCGGTGGAATACGGAGAATCTGTGCCTTTGCCAAGGGATTGGAACCGGCAGGCCGAGTGGACGTTCGCGCGGCTGATGTACCCTCCTGGGCCGCTCGATGGCTACCGTCCCAGATTTCAAGGCGACTGGCGGCAGGGGCTCTCGCTCTGGACCCAGGATTACCCGCGGGCTGACCGCGCCTTTGCGCAAGCGGTACGCCGACTGACCCGCGTGGACGCGCGGTCCGTCGAAGAGGCCGTAAATCTCGATGATGGAGACGAGGTTTACAACTGGCCGTGGCTTTATGCCGTGCAGGTCGGCGAATGGGGCCTTACGGACGCTCAGGCGAAGAAACTGCGGGACTACCTGTTGCGGGGCGGCTTCTTCATGGCGGACGATTTCCACGGATCCGAGGAGCAAGCCTTCTTCGAGCAGACCATGAAAATGGTGTTCCCCGAGCGTCCGATCGTGGATATTCCGAATAACGATCCCATCTTTCACACTGTTTTCGATTTGGACCATCGGTACCGCATCACCGGGGCCGAACACCTGGCTACGGGGTACAAGAAAGACGGAAAAGTCGCTCGCTGGGAGGGCATTTACGACGACAAAGGCCGCATCATGGTGGCGATTTCCCTGAATTCCGACATCGGTGACTCCTGGGAATGGTCGGACACTCCTGAGTACCCTCTGGAATTCTCGGATCTTGGAATGAAACTCGGCATCAACTACGTCGTTTACGCCATGACTCATTGAACGGGTGCAAGAAACCGTGGCCGCTCCATGGGATTACCCAGATGGAGTTACTACAATTCGGCCGACTGTTACCCAAGAGCCATAGCTAATTCCTGAAAACCAGCTATTCTCATCAACAAGCGGCGATTCTCCGCGGAACGTTTCATCGATTCTTTCGGGGGAGGGACTTGATGAAATGGTACGAGGAGAGTCGCCGTTAGTACTTTTGTAACCCTTCCGATCGTCACACTTTATCTCTGGCTTCGCCTTCCGGCCGTCACATCGCGATTGAACTCCGCGGACTGATTTCTAGGCACGCTCAGTGACTTCCATGCCGGCCCCGCGTAATGTTTGGCCAGCATGATGATCTGGCCCACATGAAGCCTGTAGTGGACGACCTGGCGCGACGGTCTTGGGGTGAGCCTGAACCCTCAAATCAATTTGGATGTGAGGCCAGTTCATCCACAGAAACGAGCTCTGATGTCTGCGGTTGGCGCAAGACGACGCGCAGTCCCTGTGTGCTTAAATCGCGGCCGTAGGCAATGCGGTTAGCGTCGGAGTGATCGCGAAAGCTCAGGCGATATCTGTCATCCGGGCGAAGCCCCTGCAGGACAAAGGAGTGGCTAGGATCGTTCTGTTGAGTTCCCCGAAAAGCAAAGAGAACTCCCTTCCCGCGCTTCGGGTCGAAATACTCGATGCCGTCCCAGTGAATGCCGTCCGGCCGCTGAGAGACATGGTATAGCTCGGCGTCGCGTATGAGCGGGCGCAGATCCTTCTTGTAGAGGGCGAATTCGATCCTGGCTGCGGCGTGCTGTTCCGGGGTCCATGCAGTCGTATCCTGCATGATGGTCAGCCAGCCCATCATGCCGCTGCGGAGCATATAGAGGAACTGCTCTGTGCTCGAGGTAGGCCATTTCTCTACATACGCTTCCAGCATGGCAGGAGGCAGCAAATGACTGGCATCGTAAAAGGCACGGCGGTTCGAAAGAGGATCATACGAATCGGTGATGGAAAAATAATCCCCGTGCGCAGCAGTGCCAAAATCCACCATGCGGCCGCCGTCATTGCAGATCTCCAGTAGCAGCCCGGGATGTTTGCGCCGCAACCCGGAGTAGATGTCGTAATAAGCGTTCACCGTGTGATAGTCGACATCGGTTGAGTTGGAAGCGTCGGGCATCGCAATGCCGCTGCCCCCGACCACCGACATCTGTGGAGGGCTCGCGTTTGCATGAGGATGATCGGTTCGGGCGCAGTTCTTGGCCACCAGGTATCCGTCATGCTCGAGCATGTCGAGGTCGTAGTCGGTCACGATGCGATTGACTTCGTGCTGCGCGTAGGATTGCACCGCTGGAACGCCGAGGTCCATGGTGCGCCCTACGAACTCCTTTGGGCTCCAGCCTGGTGGCGTATCGGCAACCAGCCAGTCTCTGATCGCGGGGTTGCGTGCGTTCAGGGCTCCGGGATTGGTGTCCACCCCCGCCTGCGCCCAGTTCACCCAGATGCCGAACTTCATTCCACGGCGGTGGGCTTCGTTGGCGATCGGGACGAGGCCGTGCGGGAATTTTGCAGGGTCGGGATACCAGTCGCCGACGCCGCGAAACCAGCCGGCATCGATGTGAAACATCTCCAGGCCGAGCGCTGACGCGTCGCGCAGCATGCGCATGGCGTGCGCTTCGTCAATTTGCATGCCGGCTCCCCAGGTGTTGTTGACCAGCAGGGGATACTCCGGATTTTTCCAGGTTTCAGGATTGTTCAATACCTGGCGCACCCAGGAACGCAAGATGTTGCCTAGACCATCGGGGCCGCCGCGAAAACCGCCAAGCAACACCGTTGGTGACTGGAACACTTCGTTCGGCCGTAAACGGGTGCGGAACGGACCCGGATCAGGATCAAGGCCCACAGACCCATACAGCGACGCAGAATCGCGCTGAAGCACGAGGTGGGTGCGTCCGCTGAACTCGATGCCGGCGTACCAGCCGTCATGAGAAGGACCTTCGCGTTCCACCATGAACCAGGGGATGATTTCATCAGAACCATCGCGGGCATAGCTGCTGGATTTTCCTTCCCAGAGATAGCCTGAGGGCACATCGTCGAGATGTGTCCCGATCTTCGTGGGCTTCCCTGCGCCCTTATCGATGTGCATCTCGCTGAGGGACTGTTGCGGAGACACCTGTAAGTGGAAGTCGAAGCTGTCCTGGAGTGGCAGCCATATTTCGTGAGCATCGAGGTTTTCAATGCGAATCGAGTGCTCCACTGGGCCAGATTCGGAACGTGCTTCCCATTCCCAGCTCAGCCGCAGGCGTGGCGATGCCGAGTCGTAGACGAAGGTTACGCTGGTCGGGGTCACGCGGCTCAGCGGGCGGTTGAGTGTCCAATGGAGCGGAATTTCCTGGCCTGCCGTTTCGAGCGTAGCGATGAGGGGCTCGGAGGCGGTATTTATCCAGGCAGGCAAACCTTCGTATTGCAGACGACTCAGCCGCGGGGTATCCGTTGCGGCTTCGAGGTGCACGACGGTCTGCCGGGTGCGAACAACCGCAGTGATTTGACCGTCGGCTTCAACGCCGTAAGTGAGTACAAGCAGCGCCGCCCACAAAGCGAGAGAACGCACGGAGGCCAATCCTTCTTAGGCGGAGCAGAAAGCCCACCTAAAAGAACGATACAAACAATACTGAGATGGCAGGAATCGATTCGGCGGCTGTACGAAGGGGGGTAGCAGGAGCCGGTCCACCACAATCGGCGGGCCGGCCCAAATCCGCTATTGTTTTTCGAAAACGACGAGTTCGGTAAAGGGCTTGCCGTCCTTGTCGGTGCCGGACATATGGAAGGTCTGAGTTTTGCCGTCCCTGGAAAGAGTGGCATAGCTCTTCGCGGGTTTTCCGTTGTAGTTCCAAACCTGAGTAGTCTTGTAAGGGCTGACTTTGGTGGCAATAACAGTTACATTTTCACCGCGCCCCGTGACCGGCACTGCTTTGCCTTGCTGGGGCTTGTAGGACCATTTCGATTGCTTTCCGGTGGAGCTGGTCTCTTCCACGGTAATGGTGAAGTCCGGATCTATCGTCACCTGGTCTACCTGGGGAGGATTTCCGGGGAACTTTGACTTTGCAGGATTGAATTTCCACGTGCCTGCCCAAAGGCCGGCCTGGACGTCCTGTGCGCTGAGCTGATGCGGAACGTTCAGCAAAAACACGGGCATCGCTAAGAGGGTGATGGCTGCTTTTTTCAGGCTGCTTTTCATGTGCGCTCGACTCCTATTGTTTCTCGTAGACAACGACTTCGCTGAAGGGCTTCGCCACGGTTGATCCGGGAGCCCTGTAGGTGCCGGGAGCTCCGTAGAAGGTTTGGATTTTGCCATCTTTCGAGAGTGTCGAATGGGTGCGGGTGACTTTGCCGTCGTGGGTCCAGATGTGATTGTTGCGGTACTTGCTGACCTCAATGACTTCGACCGTGGTGTTGTCTCTGCCCTCCACGGGTACGGCCTTGCCGGCTTGCGGCTTGTACGACCAGTCGCTGACTTTTCCATCGGAGCTCACGACGTGGACAGCTACCGAGCCATCCGGCTGAATGGTGACCTGGTCCACCTTCGGGGGTGGGCCCGGAAATTTGGATTTTGCATCGCTCGCCACCCAGGTACCGGCCCAGGCGCCGGCCGGCATATCCTGTGCGACGGCAAAGACGGGGGCTGCACATAGAAGCAGGGAAGCAGCCATCAAGCGTAATTTCAGCGGTTTCATATGTTTCTTTCCTCCGGGAACTCTATGCTGTGGTTTCAGGATTTGCCATGAACCGGGTAACGCAATTTCGCTTTGCTGCCCAGGATCTGCTGGAGATCGAGGGCGAGTTCATCCAGGCCGTTCCTGGCGGATTCTTTGCCGGTGAGAATCTCAGACAGACGGCGTTCGGCAGCGTCTGTCATCTGCGAGGCCTCGGGAATGGTTGGCTTTTCCTTGGCGATCGGAACGCTGGCCAGAAAGGCTGGGACGTAGGGTAGCTGTTTTACCTTTGGATCCTCGTATACCGATTGTCTGATCGAGGTGCTGCCATGCAGGGTTTGTGAGACCTGAACCTGGTCAGACATAGCCCACTCCAGGAAGCGGTAGGCTTCTTTCGGGTGGGGCGATCCGGTCGGGACCAGGTAGGTGAGTCCTTCCATCTGACTGGCTTTTTCCTCACCGTCCGACGGAACCAGGCTGTACCCAATTTTGCCCGCGACCTTCGACTTGGCATCTTCGAGGAGATAGGCTTGGTCGCTCCACAGCAGGCCCATGAACGCATGTTCCTGCTGCAGCGCTGCCTGGGCTTCATTCCATCCATAGGTCAGCGTGTCCGGAGGACTGTAGGCAATCAGCTTCGCATATTGTTCCGTTGCGGCGACGTTTTGCGGAGAATTGACAACAATGTCGCTGTACTCCCAGCCGTGCTGCGTGTCGAGGATGTCTCCTCCGAAGGAGTAGACGAAGTTCAACCACTCATACCAAAGAGCCAGGCCTTGCTTGCCGGAAATGTAGGTTCCGTAGAAGTGGTCCGCCGGGCGAGTGAAGAACTCGGCTACCTGGTCGTACTCTTTCCAGTTGTTAGGAACCGCAAGGTCACGGTGATAGCGCGCTTTGAACTTACGCTGGTTCTCCGGATCTTCGAGGAGATCGTTGCGATAGCAAAGGAAAGCCGTCAGCCCGGTGTAGGGATATCCGTAGATCTTGTCTCCATACCAGCTCAGCTCGCGCCACCAATTGGGAAAGAGCTGCTGCCGGGGGTCGAAGCTGGGATCATGTAGCGCCGGGTCGGTGAGCAAAGAATCGATGGGCTGGATCTCATGCTTCTGTACGAGCGCCCCCAGCAAGCGGTGACGCATGACGACGAGGTCATAGGGTGCATGCTCTGCGGCCGCATCACCGTCGAGGTCCTTCATGATTGTGCGATCATTCCGATTCAGAATCTCGATGTGCTCGCCGGTCTTCTGCTCGTAGCTGGAAATCATTCCGGTCTCGACGAGACTCTTGAGGAACCAATCGTCGCCGGCTACCCGTATGGTCAGCGGCTGCGGGCTCTTGTGGCAGCCTACCTGGAAGGTGACCAGAAAGAGGAGCGCCAGAGCTCGAGACTTGCCCAACAGCCTCATTTCGGAAGAGAGGAGCCGGCGAACCACAGAAACTTTACCGGAGTGTCGCCGGAGTTGATGTTGGAATGGGTCATCGTCTGATCGGGACGGATCATGTACGCCATGCCTGGAGGCTGAACTCGTAACTGTGTTCCGATGAACGCCAGGCTGGTTCCATCGATGGCGACCCAGATCTCTTCCTGTCCCGGATTGTGTGGGTGCGGCTCACCCATCTGCATAGGGTTGATGGTGACGGTAATCAGGTCGCCTATGGTTGCCAGTCCATCTGCGCGGGAGAACAGGTCACGGACGATATGCGCCCAGTGTCCGGAAGCGCCGGGAAGCGTGTAGGGCGAGGCTTCCATCGGGGTTCGTGGGGGCACAGCCCTTTCGTTGGTTACCAGCATGTCTTTGCGCGGCGTGAAGTTTTTGGGAACGGGCTCGTTGACCACATACATTGTCAAGTCATCGTTGCCGGTGTTCTTCATGCTGAATTCGACCCCTTCGGGCATGAAAACGGCGATGTCCTTGTGCAGGGCAGCGGTCTTCCCGCCGGCGGAGATTTCACCAGTCCCGCCGTCGATGTAATAGACCTCTTGCTCGCCTTCGAGCTTTTCCAGCGTGGTGATGTCGCGCGGCTGCAGGCGGCCATAGGCAACGAAGTTCGCTGCCTGAAGCACGGCCCCTGGTTGGGGGGGAGCGAGGTTGTTGCCGCGGGTCAGAATATCGCGCAGTACCAGGGAGCCATGTTCGTGGCGCGGCATCGAGTCGTGCCAGTCACCCATGAAGCGGTCGATCAGGCGATCCTGCAGATCCGTGCCGTCCTCATAGCGGATAGCGTTCGGCCCGGGAAAGCTGTTTCCTCCACTTGCCGGTGTTTTGACCGGAGGCTTGGCAACTACTTGCGCATAGCCGGAAAGTAATGCCATGCCGAAGAACGGCAGGGCCAGCGAACCGAGATATTTTCCGCGCGCCGAGATCATCTTGAGCCTAGAGCCAAACGTTAAGCCCTGTTCCCCGAGGGAACAAGCGAAATAGTGCGAAACCCCTACGAGTGAATGGGAACGAAGACAATGCAGACCGGGACATCCAGCTTGATTTCGTTACCAGTCTTCAACAGCTTGCCGGTGGCCTGATCGATCTTGAACACGATCACATCGTTGGAATACTGGTGAGCGACCAGCAGGTAGGATCCCGTAGGATCGATGGCGAAATTGCGAGGCATGATGGCGCCGCTCAGCGGCTGGCCTACCAGCGTCAGGGTCCCTTTGTTCGGATTGATGGCAAAGATGCCGATGGTGTCGGGCCCCCATCCGGTATCGCCGGTGTTGCGCCGGTTCGACTCGTAAAGGAATTTTCCATCCGGGGAGACGGCAATCTCCGCGCTGTGATTGTCGCCTTTGAAATCAGCCGGAATGGTCTGGTAACTCTGCAGATGAGTCAGAGTGCCGGCGGTGGGATCCCAGGCGAAAGCATCGACCATTCCGCTCATCTCGCTTAACTGATAGGCAAACTTTCCCGACGGGGTGAAAGTGAAGTGACGCGGGCCGCCACCCGGCTTAACCGTCGCAAAGGGTGGACTGGGCGGAGTCAGCTCTCCGGTCTTCTCGTCGAAGTGATAGATCTGTATTTTGTCCAGTCCCAGGTCAGACACGATGACGTAGCGATTGTCGGGCGAGACGAGAATCGAATGCGGGTGTGGGCTGGTCTGGATGGCAGGATTCACGCTGTGACCGATGTTCTGAATGAACGAGGTCATCTCTCCCAGCGAGCCATCATCCTTCAGCTTGATGACAGTCACGCTACCGCTGCCGAAGTTAGCCATCAGCACATATTTGCCAGTCTTATCGGTGGAGATGAAGCAGGTGCTTGTTCCGCCGGTGGGCAGCGTATTAAGCAGGCGCAATTTGCCAGTTGCCTGGTCGATGGCGTAAGCGCTCACGAAGGAGACGTGGTCGAGGGGCGGCCCAACCGAGAGCGGGTCCTCGGTGACCGCATAGAGAAAGTGATGATCGGGAGAAACCGTAAGGAAGGATGGGTTGGTGATCTCCGCCGCGAGCTCTGGCTCGCTGAGGGTGCCGGTCGAGGCGTTGAACCGGCTCATGTAGATTCCCTTGCTGTGGCTGTCGCCTACGCCTTGCGTCTTGCTGTGGCGCACGAAGCGGAAACCGGTATAGGTTCCGAAATAGACGAAGTAGTCTTTGTCCTGCGCTGAGGCTGTGCCGACGGCCACCAAGGCCAACGCAAATAAGGATACGAAGCAAAGCAAATACCGGGCGTTTAGCACTGGGCTGGTGGCCTCCTTGCGGTCAGGATCAAGTTATACCACTGGTACAAATTGCAGGCAGACGGGCGTATCGACTTTGAGTTCGCGGCCGGTATTGGTGAGCATGCCGGTGGCGGTATTGATTTTGAATTGGACTACGTTGTTGGAAACCTGGTTGAGCGCGAAGAGATATTGGCCGGTGGGATCGATGGCGAAGTTGCGCGGCATGATGCCCCCGGACGGGAATTGCCGAAGCTCTGTCAGTGTGTGCTTTTGCGGGTCGATGGCAAACACCGCGATGGTGCCCGGCAGGCGATCAATCTTAGTGTGATCCTGTGCGTTGTAGCGGCTCAGCCGATTGGAATCGTAGAGGAAACGTCCGTCGGCGCTCAATTGCAGTTCTGCGCCGTTATTGCGGATGCCGGGGGGCAAAATCGAGAGTTCCTGGAGCTGGGTCAGGGTGCCCTGCGCCGGATCCCACGCATAGGTGATCAGCGTGCTTCCCATCTCGTTGAGCTGATAGCCGTATTTGCCTTCATGATCGAACATGAAACGGCGGGGGCCGCCCCCCGGCTCGACCTTGGCTGTCGGGGGGTCGAGCGGCGAAAGCATTCCCGTCTTGTCGTCAAAGTGATAGATGTAGACCTTGTCTGTTCCGAGATCCGACACGATCACATAGCGGTTGTCTGGGGAAACAAGGATCGTATGCGGGTGAGGGCTCGATTGGACGGGAACACTCGGACTGCCATGGCCCAGATGCTGCACGAAAGCAGTCTGCCGGCCCAACGAGCCATCCTCATTCACTTGAACGACGGAGATGCTGCCGCTGCCGAAATTTGCCAGGAGCACATACCTGCCGGTCTTGTCCATGGAGAGATAGCAGGTGCTGGTGCCGCCCGTGGGGATAGTGTTTATAAGACGAAGTTTCCCAGTCGCGTGATCGATCGAAAAACCGCTTACATAGGAAGCATGATCGAGTGGAGGTCCAAGGGAAAGAGGATCTTCCGACACTGCGTAGAGAAATTCGTGATTCGGCGAAATAGTGAGAAACGAAGGATTGACAATTTCAGCGGCCAACTCCGGCTGGCTGAATTCACCCGTCGCCGAGTGGAATTTGCTGACATAAATTCCCTTGCTTTTGCTATCGCCCACGCCGACGGTGGCGCTGTGGCTGACAAATTTGAAGCCGGTGTAGGTGCCAAAGTACATGTAGAAGTCGCCTGCCTGCGCTTGGCAGACAGACGCTGCAATCGCAAGAACAAAAAGCAGGCAGACGGTGATGTATTTGTTTCTCATAAGAAGGGAACCCTGTCGGTCGGGACGCGGCATTGGCCGTGCCGTCAATTCCTGCGAATAATTTATGTCATTTCTTGGCAGGAAGGACCGCGTGTGTCCAGTTGTCACCTTGAGGGAAGCGGGCGAAGTACAGGAACTTCACCGGTTTGTCGCCATCGTTGATGTTGGAGTGCACCGTGATTGCATCCGGCCGCAACATATACGCCATTCCCGGCTTCTGCACCCGCAATTCCGTACCCAGGAGCACCAGGCTGGTGCCGTCAATGGCTGCCCACACTTCTTCCTGGCCTGGCCGATGGGGGTGGGGTTCGCCCATTGTTTTGGGGTCGATCTGAACCGTGATTACGCTCTGTTCCGTTGCCAGCCCATCTGCGGGAGAGAATACTTCCCGGACAATATGGGCCCAATGGCCCGAAGCGCCGCCGACGATGAAGGGATCAGCCGTCGCGGGGGTTCGGATTCGTGAGGCTTCTTCGTCTTTCACCACCATCTTGGTTTTGGGGTGAAAAGGAACGCGATTCGGATTGCCGACAATTCCGTTGTCGTCGGGCAGAGGCTCGTTGATGACGTACATGGTCAGCGGGTCATCGCCGGTCGCGTGCATGACGAATTCAACCCCTACAGGCATGAGCACGGCAATATTCTTATGTAGCTTGGCAGTATCGCCGCCGGAGGTAATCTCACCGTCTCCGCCAAGGATGTAATAAATCTCCTGCTGCCCCACGAGCTTCGAAGGAGTGGTCCACGCGCCCGGAGCGAGGCGGCCATAGGCGAAGAAATTGGTGTAGTGCAGGACCGCGCCTTTTTCCGGCGGGTCGAACATGTCGCCCTTGGTCAGAATGTCCCGCAGTATCAACGATCCGTGCTCCACGCGGGGCATGGAGAGATGCCAGTCGCTGATGAACATATCGATGCGGCGGTTCAGCGGATCGGGCGTGTTTTGATATTTGACCAACCCCGGTCCCGGGTACGAGTTGATGCCGTTGATGGCGTTCTTCGTGCCGCTGTTTTGCGGGACAGTTTGCGCCGCCGCCAGCGAACTCAACGAAAGGGCAAAGGCCGCAGTTGCAAGAGCGATTGTGGCAGGCCGCATATTCACCCTCTCCCTTCTCATCCTACTTACGGGTTTCATGCGGATGGTAGCGGGCGAAGTAGAAGAATTTTACTTGCGAATCTTCGTTCTGGTTAATGTTGGTATGGGGAGTCAGATTGTCGGGCACATGATAGAACGCCATTCCAGGGGTCTGTTTGCGCAGCGCGTTGCTGACGAAGGCGATGCTGGTTCCGTAGAGCGCGGTCCATACTTCTTCGATATCGGTATGGTCCACCACATGGGGCTTGCCGATGGTGAGCGGATCGTAGGTCACGGTCAACACGCTTTGCAACGTGCCCAGGCCATCGTCGGTGGTGAAGATCGTCTTGACGATGTGGCACCACAAGCTCGTGGTTGTGGTCACCGGAAGCTTGTTCTCATCCCTTACGAGCAATGAGGTATTTGGGCGGAAGCCGGGCGGCGTGGGCTCATTGACCACGTACATGGCCAGAGGCTCACTGCCCGTGCTTTTGATGGTGAACTCAAGATTCGCCGGTACGAGTACGGCGATGTTGCGAAACAAGTCGGCGGTTTGACCGCCCGCCGTCATCGTTCCCTGGCCGGATTCGACAAAGTAGATTTCCTGCTGGCCATCCAGCCGTGTTGGCTTGGTGGACGCCTGCGGAGCCAGGGTGTCGTAGGTGTAGGAGTTTACGTAGCGAAGTACCGCGCCCTTTTTTGTTGGATTGGTTGCGTCGCCGCGGGTGAGGATATCGCGCTCTTCAAGTGATCCGCGCACGGTGCGCGGAGTGGCGTCGTGCCAGTCGCCGAAGTAGAGATCGATTTTGTCACCGGTGATCTGCGCTCCCGCAACGGGCGCCAATACGGCGCATATTCCCAGGAATGCGACCATCCTCCCGATCATTGCGAATCTCCCTATTCCTCGATCATGCTACCTAAACAAGTTTTTCTGGGATGAACAAGCGAAATAGTACGAAATGGGGGGATTGGGGGATGGGGAGCGAGGAAAAACAACCGCAGATCTCTCCAC
>DATJNV010000171.1:0-17524 GCA_035507705.1 Acidobacteriaceae bacterium | reverse complement strand
CAACGGCATCTGGAACGAAGCGAGCATCGCCTGCGCGCTGTCCTGGTCAATGCCGGGAACGCGAATTGCGCGACGGGCGAGGCTGGGGTGGCCGCAGCGCAGGAATGCTGTGCGAAGGCGGGTGCTGTCTTCGACTGCGATCCGCATGCCGTTTTTCCTTCATCGACCGGGATCATCGGAGTTCTGCTTCCAGTCGAGAAACTGGCAGAGGCCCTACCCGCATTGCATACCGGACTGGGCTCCTCCGCGGCCCATCTGCAACAGATGGCAAACGCCATCATGACCACGGACACGCGGCCAAAGGCTGCCGCAGCCACATTTGTAGCCGACGGAGTAAGCGTGCGTATTGCCGGAATTGCCAAGGGTGCGGGGATGATTCATCCGCAACTGCAATCCGCAGCTCAGGCCCCCCCTCACGCTACCATGCTGGTGTACCTTTTCACCGACGCAGAGCTCGAGCCCACAGTTGCTTCCGACTTGCTCCATCATGCTGTCGAGAGCTCATTCAATCGCATCTCCATCGATGGCGACACATCTACCAATGACACTGTGCTGCTGCTGGCAAGCGGGGCCAGTGGCATCAGTATCCGCGGCCACAGCCACGACACCGCGCGCACGGTGGCAGATCAGCGAACCACTGCATTCTCCGCTGCTCTCGACACCGTCTGCCTGTCTTTAGCAAAACAAATCGTGGACGATGGAGAGGGCGTTCAGCACGTAGTCGAATTGGTCGTCGGCGGAGCGCTCACGGATACCGATGCACTACGCATCGCTCGCTCCATCGCGCACTCGCCTCTGGTTAAGACTGCCTGGGCAGGATGCGATCCCAACTGGGGCCGCATTCTGGCCGCCATCGGTTACGCGGGCGTGGCCATTGACCCAGCTCGCATCAACATTTCGTTCGGTGATCTGGAGATTTGCCACAACGGTGGCCTCTCTCCACGCTTTAATGAAGCCGCTGCGCACGCTTATTTGAAACAACGGAATCTGACTATTTTGGTCGACCTCGGAGTGGGGCCGGGAACCTGCCGCTTCTGGACCACGGATCTTACCACGGAATACATTCGGATCAATGCGGATTACTCCACGTGAGAACCATTTCAGGACTCAGCATCAAAAGCTGTGCAGACTGCTAGAAACCCCTTTGATTCATGAAGTGCGCGTGATCTGCGACCGGGAAATACACAGGCTTATTCACACATCTGTGAAAAACTCCCGGCCGCTTTCCACATCTGACTCACTCTAGGAGAACACCCGAGCATGGCAGGAAGTTCAACGGGCGGCTCACTGATCAGCGAAGCAAAACTAAGGCAGCTTTATGCCACCATGCTGCAATGCCGACTGCTCACCGAACACGCGCTCCGCTTGCACGGCCGGCGACGCAATCTCTATTCAGCATCGCTGGGACAGGAAGCGATTGCTACCGGATGCGTGATCGATCTGCGAGCAGAGGATACGGTCGTGCTGGCCATGCGCGACCCGATCGCCGCACTCGTCAAGGGCATAGCGCTCAAGCACCTGCTATCCCACCTGTATGCCGGAGAACCTGATATCGGGAAAGGTCGCATTCTGCTGCCCGCAACCGGTCGTTATGAACACCTTCAACTGGCGACGAACGCGGCCATCGTGAACAAGGAGAAGGACAAAGGCAACATCGTCGTCGCGTTTGCCGGCATGGCGGCGACCGGCATAAAGGAGTGGCAAGCTGCGCTGAAATTCGCCGCCCGGCGTAGTCTACCCCTCGTCCTCGTCGTGCAGAACAATCCCTGGATGCTCTCCCATGCAAACAACGGTCGGCTGTACCCTCCCCTGAAAGCAGGGATTGATGGTTTGACCAGCATCACTGTCGACGGTAACGATGTGGTTGCTGTCTACCGCGTGGCCTATGAAAGCCTGGACCGCGTGCGCCGCGGCGGCGGCCCGGTGCTGATTGAAGCAAGGACTTATCGCCCGGATGGCCGAGCCTTGCGTCGCACTGAGCGCGACCCTCTGATACACATGGAACGCTATCTTTCAGCCAAAAAGCTCTTCACCGGGCACTGGAAGAACCAGCTCATACAACGCTTCTCCCGAGAACTGGACGATGCCATCCAGACGCTTGACCTGCAGACTACCCGTTATCTTCGCGCTTCACAGGCTGTTGCAAATGATTGACCCATAGTCTGGGTTTGGTTAGCTTGAACACAGGTGAGCCCATTCGACTTATCTGCCAGGCATCCCCGGTTATGACCGCGTTCGTATTTGAGGTGTAAGTGGAATTCCCCGCTGTTCTGTGTGTGCTGGCCGTAATGACCACTGGAATTTCCGCCGCCTCAACCACCGCTGTTCCGGCCTCGATATCGCAACAGGATACACAATCATCTCCTCAGCAAACGCCTCCAGCATCGACTGGCGTCGCACCCCCGGCTGCCGATCAACTTCCGCCCCCTCGCGAGAACATCCGCTTTGCGCCCTACGAGCCGCTTAAATCCATCGAGGGCATGAGCTCCACCTATATTCCTCTCGATAGCTGGATCTATCCGGCGGTCATGCGGCTGTACAGTATGGGCTTCGTGGATACGGTCTTCCTGGGCATGCGCCCGTGGACGCGCCTGAGTGTAGCCCACATGATGGAGGCAAGCTCCGACCGCATCACAAGCAGTAACAATGACGAGGCCATTGAAATTTTCGCAGCGATTGAACGCGACCTGCAGCCGGACATGCGCATTCCTCTGGACCAGAGATTCGGCCGGGCCGGGCTGGACTCGGTTTATCAACGTGTCCTCGGGATCGGCGGCACGCCCCTTCGGGACAGCTTTCATTTGGGCCAGACCGACATCAACGATTTTGGACGTCCCTACGCCAGCGGCTTCAACAGCTATAGCGGCTTGAGCGCGCGGGCCAGCTATGGGATGTTTTCTATTTATCTGAGGGCAGAATTCCAGCATGCACCTTCCTGGGAAGGCTACCCACTGAATCTTGCGGAAACGTTAGCCGCGATCGATGACTTCGACACCTTTTCCATGGTCCCTTTGCCGGGCAACGCAACCATCCCGTTGGGTCCCGTCTCCTCCGTAAACAACCTGACGGTCCTTGAAGGTTACGTTTCCGCGCACATCCTGGGGAACGAAGTTTCCTTCGGCAAAATGGACAACTGGTACGGGCCGGGCATTGGTGGCGGGATGGCCTGGAGCAACAATGCGGAAAACGTCTGGAGCTTTCGCATCAATCGGGTTGAGCCACTCTATATTCCATATATTTCGCGTATCGCGGGACTCATCCGCTACGATTTTTTCGTGGGTCCGCTCAAAGGCCACAACGATCCGGTGAGCCCCTGGGTGCATGCGGAGAAGATTGCTTTCAAGCCCACGCCGAACTTTGAATTCGGTTTCCAGCGCACAGTCATCTGGGGTGGCAAGGGTCATGAACCGGTCACCCTGGGAACTTTCTGGCGCAGTTTCTACAGCATCAGCGACACCAACGGAGACGAGAAATTCTCCCCCCGCGATCCCGGCGCTCGCTTCAGCTCCGTAGACTTCTCCTACCGCCTGCCCTATCTGCGCAAGTGGCTCACACTGTATACCGATTCGGAAGTTCACGATGATGTCTTCCCTATTACTGCGCCGCGCCATGCAGCTGTTCGCCCTGGCCTCTACCTGTCCCATTTCCCTGGCGCGCCGAAACTCGATTTGCGTGTCGAAGGGGTTTCCACAGACCCCGACACAGGACTCAGCAACGGGGGCGCGGACATGTATATCGAGGTGGTACAAAGAAATGGCTACACCAGCAACGGGTTGCTGATGGGAGACTGGATCGGGCGCGAGGGCAAGGGCGGCCAGGCGTGGCTCACTTATCATCTTTCGCCACGAGAGTGGCTGCAGTTGAACTACCGGACCGCGAAAGCCTCCAAAGACTTCATCCCCGGGGGAACCACGCAGAATGACCTTAGCTTCGACGTGACCAAGCGGCTGACTCCCGACGTCGAACTTAAGGCAAACGTACAATACGAACGCTGGCTTATCCCCATCTACAAAGTTGGCCGGCGATCCGATACCGGGGTGACGTTTCAAATTACCTGGTATCCGCGTCTGGACCGGCGCTTCTGAACGGCAAAACCGCCTGTGCCTGGTCTTCGCGTTTGCGACCACCAGGCACAGGCGGCTTTTGTTCACAATAAGAGAACCGGCAATCCGTAAATGTAACCATCACACAAATGAATCATCCTCTCCGGGACCGCTTCCCTCTACGGCGCCGTAGGCGGCGGATATGCAACTTCCACCACGAAGGCATCCAGGTAGCGGCTCAGGGGTGCGGGTGCGCCTGACCGATACCGGTAACCCGCCGTCAATATCGTGGGAACGGTTGGCAGTTGCGTGTCACTACCTTCGACCAGCGTGAGATAGGGCTCAAACTCCGCGATATTTGTGATTGCAGCGCCCAGGAAGACCGTGGAATCAATGGTGTAGAGCTTGGGGTGAAGTTTTGTCAGGAATCCCGCGCTGGGATTTACTGTGATCGGATTGGCGCCGGGAAACAGGCCGGTCGCGGTGAGGCCGGCGACATAAATATCCTGCTCACTATCGATTGCGATCGAGTTACCAGTCACGGCGCCGTTTGTGCCGCCAAGATAGGTTGAGTAAAGCAGCGAACCAGCGCTGCTCAACTTGGCAACGAATGCACTAGTGAAGTATTGCCCCGCGGTCTGAGGTAAGCAGGCCGAAGGAGGCATCTTCTGAAATGAGTTAGCATCGGTCGGAAAATCAGAAGTACAGGATGTGCCGGTAATATAAGCTTCACCACTCGAATCCAAAACGATCGCATTGCCTTGGTCCAGCGGATATGGATGCTGCACGGACTTTGTTCCGCCGAGTAAGACCGAGTAGATCGAGGAGGATCCGTCCTTTGAGAGTTCGATAATAAAAGCCACCGTACCCCCATTGGCGACAGACCCGTGGGATGTAGGACCATTGGTGGGGAAATTCGTCGACCCTGTGTATCCCGTCACGTATGCATGACCGGACGCGTCAACAGCGATCCCGTAGGCTGCATCGTCTTTTGTCCCGCCCAGGTATGTGGAATACCCTGAATTCAAGCTTCCGTCTGCGCCGATTTTTACTACGAAAGCATCCTGAGTACCACCCAGGTTTTTTTGTTTCGACGCGTGCGGCATCGAAAGCGATTCTGATGTCGGGAAGCTGGCGGAAGAGGTATTCCCGGCCACATAGACCGCATCATTCGCATCGAGTGCGATGGCGTTGGAACCTTGATTCGTATATTGGTCACCGACTCCGCCAAAAGTAGCGCACCAATCCAGCTGACCCAAATCCGGGTTCAATTTGGCGACAAACCCATTCCAATACCCATATCCGTATTCGTTGTTAGTGGCGAAGTCCAGGGAATCGGTGGTACCCGTAATCCAGACTCCATTAGAATCGGCCACAATTCCGGTTGCCGTATCGGTATCGCTGCCGCCGATCAGCGTTGAACTAAAAACCTTGCCCTGCGGAGAAAGCTCGACGACGAAGATGTAGGCGGGACAAACGTTATCAGGACAATATTTGGCTACGGAAGATCCGGTTGTTTTCGTGGTTGTCGGGAAATCGGTGGAGAACGTCTGTCCGGTCACATAGGTGTAGCCGGCGCCAAGCCGAGCCAAGCCGGTTGTGTAGTCCTCCCCAGTACCTCCAAGAAAAGTAGTGAATTCGACGCTCGGATCGACGATGAGCGCGCTGCGATGATCATAGGGAGCGAGCCTGAAAGCTGCTTGACCGTTGTCGAGTACCTGATAGCCACCCGCGACTTCCACTTTGCCGCGGTTGGTCATCTGGTACACCCTGGGACGAACGTGCCGCATAACGGAGCCGGACTTCGTCTTGATAAGCAGATCGCCAGTCTGGCTATCCACCCGAACTGACTCTTCCCCGTCAAATGCCAACCGGATCCGATTAGGGTCACTTCCTGGCCGAACCACAAAGTCGTACTCCAGTTCATGTCCGCGGCCGTAGAACACCAGATCGATTCCGTCATAAACGTCGTTCACGCGAACACGGCCATATTGCGGAATGTTCTTGTGCCAATTCTTTGCAGTCTTGCCGAGCAGATAATTGCTTATGCCACCAGTCGCCTCCAGTCCGTCAATGCTGGTCCAGGCGCGGCTTCCCACTAAATTCATGGCGATTACGCTCATCCGGGCACCGAATAGACCTCCGGGCAGGCTTCCTGGTCTCCCTGCACTCGGGGCGGCGCTACCAGGAAATGCCGATGCCGGCTCGGCCATCACTAGCGTCGCGCCGGTCGCGGTCAAATAGAGTTGATACCCCTGGCCGCGAGCGGTCCATGAAACCTGAGAGGGCGCCTGGCCGAAATTCGGTTCAAACGTCAGCGGGCGGTCAAAAGATACGGGGTTGGAGGCCGCAGCCAGCAGAATCGGGCTCTGCATGGCCACGCAGATTACCGTCGTGCGCAATATAGATTTGAACATGTGCTTGCTCCTCTTGCTTTGAGATCAGCAAACGACAGACAGAAGCAAAGGGTTGCTGCTACCCTGACCACGCAGCGGATCCACCTGCTCTGTCGCCGGGCCTCTCAGTTTGGTAAGACAAGAGCGGGAAAATCTTTCAACAATGGTGGAGGGTCGCATCGCAAAAGGGCGGACAGACCGAGATTCGTCGGGCACCGCGCTCGGCTTCCGGCAGTTTTTGAGCTGGCTTGATGCGGGCGTCGATTCGAACGGCGAGAAGTACCTTGAAATGCGCCGCCGGCTGGTGGCTTACTTTGATCGAAAGAATTGTGTATCGCCCGACGAATTGGCAGATGAAACACTGAACCGTGTGGCACAGCGGCTCGAAGAAGTAGGCTCCATCACCGGGACAACTCCGGCACAGTATTGCTACGTGACGGCGAAATTTGTCTTCCTCGAGTATCTCCGCAGTCACGCTCGTGGAGGCGCCAGCCTGGAGGAGATGTCACCTGACAAAGCCGATTCGGCCTTAAGCAGATCTGGCCGGCAAGACAATGACGCCGAGAACAAAGAGCATCTCTCGGATTGCCTGGAGCGATGCCTGGAAAAACTCGTCTCGCCTGACCGGCAGCTGATTCTCGAGTATTATCGTGGCGAACAGCGAACAAAAATAGAAAACCGCCGGAGCCTGGCGACGGCGCTGCGCCTCAGCGTAAACGCGCTCACGATCCGGGCATCCCGCATCCGCAATAAACTTGAGTTGTGCGTTAAAGACTGTTCTACCGCAGGCGGATGAAAGCATCACTCTAAAGAATTCGCCCGGCCCGACTGGCGGTACCAGGTTCTCAGGGCAAACTGAAATGTTTTCCCCGCTTTTTCTTATAGGAATAGGAACAGAAGGATGCGCTTCTCACGCCAGAGCGTCGACGATGAAACCCTGAAGGCCTATCTCTTCGGAGACTTGCCTGCCGACGACATCGAGCGCCTGGATGAATTGTGCATCGTCGATGATGATTTTGCTGCCCGTCTCGACAGCGTCGAAACTGACTTGGTAGATGCCTACGTTCGTGGAGAACTGTCCGGAAACGATTTGGCGAAATTTCAGAAAATCTATCGATCTTCCGTCAAACTCCGGCAACGAGTCGCCTTCGCCGAAAGCCTGAAACCCCATATATCGCAGGATCCCGTACGTCTTGCTCCCGTTAAGCCGGCGCTAGCGTCGTGGCTGGATATCTTCCGGTTGCCGCGTGTCGCGCTCGCGGGTGGCTTGGCAGTGCTGTTGGTCGGTGGGTTTGTGTTGGTCGAAACAATGCATCTTCGCGAGAACCAGAATCAGGTCGCGGTGAAACGGGTGGCGCGGCAAGCAGGTATTGAGCAGCCGGAAGGCGCAAAGCCTCCCAAGACGCCATCAGAAAATACGTCCACGGCTAAGAACGCCACACCGCTTGTGCCGCAGATCCCTGTCAGCGTCGTGGCATTTGTCCTCGCGCCACAGATGAGAGGTGGAACGGAGCTACCCAGGTTCGAGCTACCGCTGGGAACCGGCCGCGTGGATCTCCGCCTGGAACTTGAAGCGAATGATTTCCCCCACTACCGAGTCACACTCAAGAACCTCAAATCAGACCGGCCTCTATGGCGGAGCGGCAACCTGGCCCCGGTAACAAAAGGCGAGAGCAGTGCACTAACTGTAAAAGTACCGGCTAAGCTTTTGACCCAGGGAATTTACCAGGTAGACCTGACAGGAGAGTCGGCCAACGCTGAAGCCGAATTCGTGAGCAGTTATTCTTTCAGAATTGTGACTCGTTAACAGGCCCTCAAAAAAGCAAATCCGGGGGTTGAAGCCAATGCGGTGCGGGATCACACCCTTATTCAGACTGGTGTGGGCGATTTTTCTTTTCGCCGGCACATTCGCTCGCGCTGAATGCGCACCCGGCGAGCCCCTGCTCGCACCGGGTAAGGCGGTCACCTGCCCGCTGGCTGGCGGACAAAGCCGCACCTATCGTGTATCGCTGTCAGAAGCCCAACTCGCCGAGATCACTCTAGAGAAAAAAGGGATCAACGTCGTGGTGCGGATTCTGGATCCAGCGGCCAGGTTGCTGGCGGATTACGACAGCGAAAGCAGGCCAAAAGGCACCGAAGAGATCGGGTTCATCGCCGAGGCTGTTGGAACTTATCAGGTAGAGGTGCGAGCCCGATATGCTCACGATCCTGCTGCAGCATTCACCGTTGTCCTGCAGAGCACGCGGAACATGTCGCATCAGGATGAACTCCTGTTCAAGGCCAGGGAATTGAGCACGCAATCGAGATTGCAGAATCTCGCCGGCAACTATCCACAAGCGCTCGAGCTTTCCCAAAAGGCGCTCGCACTTGGCGAGGAAGCAACTGGACCGAATGCCCCTTATGTCGGTGAATTGTCAGAGAAGCTCGGCTCCGCCGAATTCGTTGTTGGAGACCGTGAAAAAGCGGCCGCTGCATTTCAGCGTGCAATAGCCATCGACCGGACAATGGCGGATACGAACAACCCGCAGATCGCCTCGGCACTCCAGGGAATTGGGAACGTCTATATTGCCGCCAACGACTACTCCAAAGCCGAGGAGGCACTTGCCCGGGCCATCCAGATCAACACACGCAATCAGGGTCCGGAGAGCCCCGCTGTTGCGGATTGCCTCGTGGCCATGGCGCTGTTGCATCAGAGGCGCGGAGATTACCCGCGCGCCCTCACAGAGATCAAGCACGCTCTCGCAATCGATCAGGAAAAACTTGAGCCTGATGACTTGGCGACGCTCAAGGCAATGGACAGTTTGGGAGACCTATACTTCGAAATGGTGGACCTGCAACACGCCGTACCGGTTCTCCAGCAAACCCTCCAGCTCACGGAGCAGAAGCTCGGTCCCAATCATCCCCTAAACGCCCACCCTTTGCAGAATCTAGGCATCATCGCCCGCGACCAAAAGCAATTCCCTCTCGCTCTCGAATACTTATGGCGCGCGGAAAAACTACGAGAACATGCGCTCGGCCCCCAGCATCCTTTGACAGCCGCATTATTGGTGAACATCGGCAACGTCTATAGCCAGGAAGGCGATTACCGGCGCAGCACAGAAACTTATCTGCATGCCCTCTCGGTTTTGGAGAGGTCTGCGGGACCGTATCACGAATGGACCATGATGACGCTGGGCAACCTTGCCCGAGTCTACGCTGCGCAGAACGATCCGTCCGATGCCATTCGTTACATGGCGCGCGCGAACGCTGCAGCAGAGACCAACCTTTCACTTAATCTGGCGATTGGCTCGGAGCACGAACGGCTGGTATATGCTGACAAATTTTCTTATCAGATTTCCCGCACTGTCTCGCTGAATCTCTCCGAAGCGCCCAATGACCAGGCTGCGGCCGATCTCGCCGCGGAGATTATCCTGCAGCGCAAAGGCCGGGTGCTGGACGCAGTCGCGGGCAGCATGAGCGCGTTACGCAAAAGACTGGAACCAGACGATCAGAAGCTGCTCAAGGAACTCAATGACACCCTTGCCGCACTAGCCAAAGCGGCTCTACACGGCCCAGGTCAAACCGCGCCCGAGGAGTACGAAGCGAAGTTGGCAGCACTTCAGCAACAGAAGGAGAGGCTGGAAACCGAGATCAGCCGCCGCAGTGCAGGCTACTATCAACCCACCGACGCGGTCACTTTGGCAGCAGTTCGCAACGCCATCCCGGTAGACAGCGTGCTGGTCGAGTTCGCGGTTTATCAGGTTTACAGCTTCCGCCGCTTCGATGGAGATGAAGAAGACGAGCCGCTCCGCTATGTTGCATACGTGATTCCTCCGCAGGGCGTTTTGCGCTGCAAAGATTTGGGCGATGCGAAGGAAATCGATCAGCAGGTCGAGGCCTATCGGCAAGCCTTGCGGGACCCCAGGCACACGGATGTGCGTGGGCTTGCGCGGGCGCTCGACGCCCGGATCATGCAGCCTTTACGAGCGCTGGGCATCCAGGGTAAACACCTCATCGTCTCGCCCGACGGTGAATTAAATCTTTTGTCCTTCGAATCCTTGCTCGACGAACAGGGACACTACCTCGTGGAGAACTCTGCCATAAGCTACGTCACCACAGGACGCGATCTGTTGCGAATGCAAGTCGCGCGTACGAGCCGAAATGCACCCGTAGTCATTGCGAATCCATACTTCGGGGATCCGGAGGAATCTCAGTTTTCAAAATCGGACGCCGTCCGGCTCTCACCGGCCGGCGAGGTTGCGATTCGCCGCAGCGTCACTGCCGGAAACCGAAATGAGCTCTACTTCGCTCCTCTCACTGGCACCGGCCTCGAGGCAGGAGAACTCAAGTCTCTGTTTCCCGAGGCCACAGTTCTAACCGGGATCCAGGCCAGCAAGAAAGCGCTTGAGCAGTTGGAGCCTCCCAGCATCCTTCATATCGCTACCCATGGTTTCTACCTTGGAGGTTTCGGCGAGGGTGGACAAGACAAGACGGACTCCACAAGCGGCCCTGGATCCGAAGGCGCTATGCCCACACCGGAAAACCCTCTCCTGCGTTCGGGCCTTGCGCTGGCCGGCGCAAACTTTGTCAGACATGGCAGTGAGGACGGGATATTGACCGCGCTCGAGGCCTCAAACCTCAATCTCTGGGGAACGAAACTGGTGACCCTTTCTGCCTGTGAAACGGGGGTCGGAGAAGTGAAAAACGGCGAAGGAGTTTACGGGCTTCGCCGTGCGTTTTTCATCGCGGGGGCGGAAACCGTAGTCATGAGCCTGTGGCCGGTAAGCGACTACGTCACCCGTGAACTGATGGCCGGCTATTACCGCGGGCTCAAGTCAGGATTAGGCCGAGGCGAAGCGCTCCGCCAGGCTCAACTGGCAATGCTGCATCGAAAGGGACGCGAGCATCCCTTCTATTGGGCCAGCTTCATCCAGGTTGGAGAATGGGCCAACCTGGATGAAAGACGCTAACCTCGTTTTCACAAGTGTTCCAAATGGAACTGAGAAATGCCACGCCGCGACCTCTTGTCAAAAGGTGTCGTAACGCAGCCATCGAGTCATTCCGTTTACAATACTTTTGAGCCCGCGGTAGCAAGCCAACCTGAATTTTCTCTATGCGGACATTGCTCCACAAAACCGCATACGTATTCGCTGCCGTCCTCCTCGTGGCAGGCACAGCCGCGCAATCAGTCGCTGCGGCAGTTCCTGCGCTAACGAACTTTCACCACACCATGTGGACTTCGGAGAACGGGCTGGGTGCAGTTGTGGACATCCAGCAGGCGGCGGACGGGTACCTTTGGCTGACTACTTCGACCGGCGTATTCCGATTCGATGGAGTGCGCTTCGAATCCGTCGAAGAAGCCACCAACGGCGCAGTCAGTAACAGGGAAATTCACGCCGTGTACCTCTCGTCTACCGGTGGGCTTTGGATGAAGACCCGCGCCGCCGGCATGCTGTTCTGGAAAAACGGTCATCTGACCACCTATGCTGACCGCCGCTGCACGCCTGTCCTGCAAATGAATGGCATCGCCGAGGCTCGCGATGGTTCGCTGTGGCTGCAAACCTCGGGCGGCCTGTTCCATTTGCATGGGTCTGTTTGCGAAGAGGTCGGCCCAAAACAGGGATACACGGGCGGCTTCCCTGCGGCCATCCTGGTCGATCGCGAAGGCACAGTTTGGGTACGAACGCTGAGCGGCGCGTTGCTCTCAATGCCGCTGGGGCAATCCAGTTTCCAGCGCGTTGAGTACGATCCGGGCGCAGCCTCGCCAACCTTCGTTCTGGCCGCGGCCACTCACAATACTTTTTTTCTCCATGAGGGGCCGGACGGTTCGATTTGGATTTCCGACGACTATGGGCTTCGGCGTCTCACCGGACGTGGAGGCGCCCCGATCCCGCAGCCTCCAACTGACAAATCCTCGGGCGTCGACATGCCCTTCGGTGACTTCACCTTCGCCCCAGACGGAGCCATCTGGGCGGTTAGCGATAAGGGCCTGCGACGGTTCGATCACGTGGATCGGTGGCCCACGCCGAGAGCCGCTGCCGATGCTCCAGGGGAAATTTTCACCACACAGCAGGGACTCAGTTCGGATGCTGTGTGGAAAGTAATGATCGATCGTGAGGGAACCATCTGGGTAGGGACCAACTCTGGCCTCGACCGTCTGCGTCAAACGCCTCTCTCCGTCGTTCCCCTTCCCCCGGCCCAGGAGCACGATTTCAGCATTGTTGCTGGAGAAGACGGTTCCATCTGGACCGGCAATCGTAGCTTGCCTCTCACGCACGTGGCTGCCGACGGCGCCACAACCAGCTACCCCAGGGTCGGAGGCACCATCTGCGTGCGTAGATTGCCCGATGGAACAATCTGGTCTGCGGGCGCGGGCCTCCTGTGGCATTCCTCCGGATCAGGCTTTGTGCCTCTGCATTATCCCGAAGAGGAGTTCGGTCCGGTCATGGGTCTTGCTGTCGATCGCAATCACGAGTTATGGATCAACACCGCGGCCGGCGGGACCTATCACCTCGGCGGAGCCCGCTGGGACCGTGAAGATGAGACGCTGGCCAGGAAGGCCGGAGTTCTGGGCGCGCTGGCAGGGGATGACGACGGCAACGTCTGGTTTGGCTTCTCCAACTTCCTGGTCAAGTGGGACGGCAGCAGGTTTCACCGATTCTCGTTCCCCAACGGAACGCGAGGTGTTTCCGAAACCACAATAGATGTCCGCGGTGACCACGTCTGGCTGGGTGGAACGGGCGGCGTCTCTCTCTTCACCAAAGCTCACTTCTACGTGATGCAGTGGAAAGACCCTAATCTACCTGGCCGGATCTCTGGCGTGCTGGAAACAGAAACCGGTGATCTCTGGATGAACGGATTTTCGGGCATCACGCATGTTTCTGCCAGCGAATTGGCAAAATGGCTGCGCGATCCGGCCTATCCCGTTTCCGCTGAACAACTGACCGCTCTGGATGGGCTTCCTGGGTTGTCAGCTGAGCGGGTTCCCGAGCCTTCGCTCGCGGAAGGACGCGGCGGCCGCTTATATTTCGCCACCACCCGCGGGATCGCCTGGCTCGATCCCTCGACACTACACAAACATCTCAATCGCTTGCCTCCCCCGGTAATCATTACTTCCATTGTTTCAAATGGCAGGGCTTATCCCGGCTCGACTGACGTGAGACTTCCCGCGCACACGGACAGGCTTGAAATCGACTATACGGCGCTCAGCCTGGCCATGCCCGAACGGGTCCTATTTCGTTACAAACTGGATGATGTCGACCCCGATTGGCAGGATGCAGGAACCCGGCGACAGGCCTTCTATACTCATTTGCCCCCGGGTCGCTACAGCTTCCACGTAATAGCCTGCAATAACGACGGGGTTTGGAACGAGACGGGCGCTACGGTGGCTGTGGCGATCGAACCCGCCTTCTATCAGACCTGGTGGTTCATTCTGCTGGCGGCATGTGCGATAGCCGTCCTGTTGTGGTGGGCCATCCGCTTGCGGATTGGCAGCATTGCGCACCAGCTTCAAGAGCGGCTCGCTGAACGAATGGCGGAGCGGGAGCGAATCGCGAGAGAATTGCACGATACTTTGCTGCAAAGTCTTTTCGGCCTGACGCTGCGCTTCCATACCGCTGCCGCCAAACTGCCGCTGGGCGACCCTGCGCGCGACGCTCTGGATGAAGCTTTGCAGCAGTCCGACAGGGTGATGCAGGAGGGGCGCGAACGGGTCTTGAATCTTCGCGCGCGGCGCACCGAGAGCGCGAGTTTGGCCGACGCCCTGACAGAGATTGGCAATCAACTCCGTGCCATCCACCCAGCACATTTCCGGGTTTCGGTGCTGGGTCAGCCGCGGCCGCTCGATGCCATCGTGCAGGAAGAAATTCTCCTCATCGGCCGTGAGGCCCTCACCAATGCGTTCAGCCATTCGGGAGCACAAAACATCGTGGCCGAATTGTCATACCAGAACAGTGCTTTGCATCTGTGCGTGAGCGATGACGGGCGTGGCATCGATGAAGCAGTTCTCAGGACGGGTTCTCGCGCGGGACACTGGGGGCTGCCCGGGATGCGCGAACGAGCCAATAAGGTGCGCGGCGACCTGCGCGTAGCGCGAACGAAAGACGGCGGAACGCAGGTCGACCTGCAGGTGCCGGCATCGGTTGTCTACCGGCCGGAAAGTCCTCCACCTCCTCGTTCACGAAACCCCTTTCGTCGCAAGAGTGACTTCGCTGCAGACTGAAGTTCCTTTCTCACGCCACCCTGTTCCCCTTCTGTCAGGCCAATTTCAGAGGGAATCGCTCCCTCACCTCATACCGCGAGCCGGTAGATCTGAGGTGGCTCTCGTAAAGAACAAACTCCTCCGCCACAAAGCCGCTGAACTTCGGCTCACGATGAATCCTGGCCTTCAACTCGCGGAGGGGGCCGACGCTTTTGCTTTTGTTCCGCGCCAGCGTGATATGAGGATGGTAAGGACGCGTCTCGGGAACAAACCCGCAACCGCCGGTCGCAGCAGCAACACGCTGCTGCAGCAGCGTCAGCTCTTCGCTCACGGCAACGCCGGCAAAGAAAACGCCAGCTCTATCAAAGAATCCCAGGCCGTCCAATTGAATCGCAACCGGCGGCGAGCGCAGTTCATGAAGCCGAGCCACGATGCAATCGTATTCCGCTGTGTTACCAAGAAATTGCAGGGTGATGTGCCAGGACTCCGGCGATGTCCAGCGCATGCCGTCTTCTTGCGACTGCAATCGCAAGGAAAGCGCTGAAAGCTCCTCGACCAGCGCAGACGCAAGCGGAACTCCCACAAAAAGACGCATACGCTCAGATCAACTTCTGAGACAGTCTATCCAGAAAAACCAATTGGCTCTGCAGAATCCGCTTGCGAGCTTCTGGGATAGAGAACCAATCGCCGCGGTCCACCTCGGGAATCTCGATCGTGCGGCCCGATCGGGGCGGCCACGGAATCTGGCAGCGATTGCTCACCAACTTGTCCGGATCGCAGTCTCCCTCGAACGCCCAGGCAGAGACCACCTTACCTCCGGCCTGCGTTACTGTGCCCAATTCCAGAAAATTCCCTTCTGCCGCAAATCCGGTCTCCTCCTGGAACTCTCGCCGCGCCGCCTCGAGAGCAGGCTCACCCTCCGCGTATTCCCCTTTGCAAATCGACCAGGACCCCAGGTCTTTCTTGGCCCAGAAGGGGCCACCGGGATGTACGAGAAACACCTGCAGCTCGTGATCCTCGCCGAAACGGTACATCAACAGACCCGCGCTGCGCTTGGCCATAAAGAGAAGAGACTCTCCTCAAGTGTAGAGGCTCCTCAGGCTAGCGCAGGGTGGTCAATGGGTCGATGTACCATGGGTGAAATGGCAAAACGGCTGCTCGTCCTGGGGATTGTTCTGTTTGCGGCTCGATTGTTCGCCCAGTCGCCCGCCGATGATCTGGCACTGCGCGGCACCCTGATCACGCCCAGTGGCATCGTCGAGAAAGGCACGGTCCTTATCCGGCAGGGAAAAATTGCCGCCGTTGGCCCTAAGGTGAAGGTGCCGGAAAATGTACTGACCATTGAGACGAATGGGATCATCGCCCCCGGTCTCATTGATTTGCACAACCATCTCACCTGGAACGTGTTTCCCCGCTGGCATCCGAATCAGGAGTTCGGCAGCCGCTACGACTGGCAGAAGAAGGAAATTTACCAGACCATCCTTGAATCGCCGCATGCGTCGATGGTGGCGGAGGGCCTGGAATGCGAGATGGAGCGCTATGCCGAGATCAAAGCGATCTCCGAAGGCGAAACCTCCGCCGTCGGCAGCCTGGCCGACGCCTGCAGCCAGGGACTGGTCCACAATCTCGACACGGAAGACGAGTTTCAGGTTGCCTACAACGTGTTTCCCTTGCGCATGACAGACAGCGAAACTGCGGCGGTTCGGCAGCGCCTGGAAAATCACCAGCTACATGCTTTTCTGATTCATCTCTGCGAAGGCAGCCACACCGATGCATCTTCAGCGCACGAGTTCACCGTGCTCAAAGATCGAGGCTTGCTGATTCCCGGCGTCGCCATCATTCATGGCGTGGCTTTGAAGCCCGAGAATTTCACAGAGATGGCCGCTCACGGTGTAAGCCTGATCTGGTCCCCGCGCAGCAATCTCGAATTGTACGGCAACACCGCCGACGTGGCGGCCGCCAAAGCGGCGCACGTGCAGATAGCCCTCTCGCCTGACTGGAGCCCCACCGGCAGCGACGGTTTGCTTGCCGAACTGAACTATGCTGCTGCCTGGAACGAGACCCAGACTCCGCATCCCTTCACCGATCGCGAACTCGTCGCCATGGCGACTTCTATCCCGGCTGCGATCACTGAGCTGAGCAATCGCCTGGGTTCACTTGAGGTCGGTCACGACGCTGACCTGTTAGTGATTCGTCCGGAGACAGCGGGACCGAAACATGACGCATGGTGGACGCTCACGCACGCGACTGCCGCCCAGGTGACGCTGGTGACTATCGACGGTGAGCCTGTCTGGGGCGATGCTGAATTGCTGGATAAGCTGTCGCCTTCTCACCCGGTCGAGCGCGTCGAGGTATGTGGCATCAACAAAGCGGTTTTGTTCACCGGCCTGCATGGCCGTGTCGACGAGGCGGATGAAACCTGGGCGCATACCACAGCAACGCTACAGACATCGCTGCGTCATTTCGGCCGCAACCTGGCCCCCCTGGCCGAGTGCGGACAGTAGAACTACGGGCGAATTTGATCCAGCGAAGTGAGATCTCCCGTTTGCCTATTCAGCCACAGCACTCACTCAAAGCCACAAGGCTCCACTTTGTCATTCCGAGCACCTGACTTGTCCCATCCGGTAAGTTAAGAGGCCCTGAACGGTCAACAACAGAATGTCATCCAGAAGCGAAGTGGAGCGACCTGCTGTTTGCTCATCCGGCCAAACAGTTTTGTTCATTAGGAGCGAAGCCGAGGAATCTGAAGTTTCCTTCCCGGCTGGTGGCCTCACGGCCCCACCCACTTCACTCCAGGCACTTGTTCCGTGCCTAGAGCCGCGTCCCAATCACTTCCAAATACTCGTTCTCGATCCGGGTCTTTCCGTCGCTTGCCAGGTTGTTCTCGGACCAAAGTTTCTCCAGGT